>DWWH01000030.1 GCA_019119815.1 Candidatus Eisenbergiella intestinipullorum
ATTCCTACCCTGTTCATGGTGCAGAACGGTGTTGGAGCTTCCTTTATGACCCCTTTGATTTCTCTGCTTATCATTCTCGGCGCAGTATCCACGGCGGTTAATATGGTGGCGGCCATGGTGAAGCGGATCTGTAGAGAAGGGGAGGAGTCCCGGACGGGCCGGCTTCAAGCAGGCCAAAGGGAGAAACGGCGTTTGCGGGTGACAGGAAAAGAAGCCGCCGCGGCGCTGCTGTGCTGTATCGTGGATTTCGGAATTGCCCAGTTCGGTCTGCTGACGCTGATCCAGAAGGCGTACAGCCTGATCGCTTATCTGGCGATTCCCGTGATTCTGATTCCCTATCTGGTTCATATGATCGCGACCAGATTTGATACACGAAGCCGGGATGAAAACAATGATTGAAGGGAGCGATCGGTATGGCAGAGATTTTTACAGCAATCTACAATCTGTTATGGGGAGATATGGTCCGCATCCCTCTTCCGGGAGGGAGCACGCTCGGGCTGTCTCTTCTGGTGATCATTCTGATCCCGGCGGGACTGTATTTCACGGTTCGTACGCGTTTCCTTCCGTTCCGGCTCTTTCCGGAAATGCTCAGGGTGACGCTGGAAAGCAATAAAAAAACGGACAAAGCGGGAATCTCCGGGCTGCAGGCCCTGATAGTATCCACAGCCTGCCGCGTGGGGATGGGAAATCTGGTGGGCGTGGTCGCCGCCATTTCCGCAGGGGGAGCAGGCGCGGTATTCTGGATGTGGGTGATCGCCCTTCTGGGTTCTTCGACGGCATTTATCGAGGCGACGCTGGCGCAGCTGTATAAGGAAAAGGATCCGCTGTACGGCGGATACCGGGGCGGGCCGGCCTATTATCTGCATCGGATGTTCATCAAAGAGGGAAGCGGGCGGAAACGTTCCATTGCGGCGTCTCTGTTCGCCGTTTCCTCTGGCGCCTCAGGCACTGGAAGCGCTGAGAGATTATGAAAAGACAGAGAGAAAGAAGAAAGAGGGAATTTAGCGTTCGCCCTGCCGTGGATCGGAAACTTTTTTCACGTATGCATTCACGTGTTCACATTTTTTTCATAAATTTATTAGCACTCACCTCTTGACAGTGCTAACAATAAGTGTTATAAATGCTATAGAACAAAAAAGAGGAACCGGAAGGCACCGGGATCCAGATGACAGAATAGAAAGCAGGAGGAAAAGATGATGTTGATCAGAAATAATTTGTTTGATGACTTTTTTGGAGATATGTTTGACGACCCGTTCTTTAACAGAAGATATGTTCCGCAGAATCAGCTCATGAAAACGGATATCCGGGAAAGAGACGGCCAGTATCTGCTGGAGATTGAAGTTCCCGGTTACACCAGGGAGGATGTGAAGGCAGAACTGAAGGATGGTTATCTGACCATCACGGCCGAGAAGAAGGAGCCTGTAGAGAAGGCGGATGAGAGGACCAGATATGTCAGAAAGGAAAGACATACCGGAGCCATGAAGAGAACCTTCTATGTGGGCGAGGATATTACGGAGAACGAAATCCATGCCGCATTCAAGGATGGTATTCTGAAGGTAATCATTGACAAGCCTCAGCCGAAGAAGATCGAGGAGGATAAGACCATTATCCCGATCGAAGGCTGACCAGTATCCGTAAAGGATTTTATTTTATAGATCATGAAGAAGGAACGCAGGAAAATACCTGCGCATCAGATTTCCGCCCGGCAGGCCCAAAAGACCGTCGGGCTTTTTTATTAAGCCAAAAGAAGGAAAGTGATGGATAAGAAGGCGCCGGAGCAGGTACAGCATGAGAGTATTTTCTCTGATACTGTCCCACAATAAAGAACAGGGAGAGCTTATCTCCGCCATTATATTGAAAACTCCGTCATTTTACGGTAAAATGAGGCAGATAAATTGGAAATGAGGCAGATACCATGCGGTTATTTGATTATAAAAAAGAACCGGAAAAACTTTTGACACCGGAGATTGTGCAGATGGTTTCCAGTATCCATGAACACAAAGGGAAGCAGGAGTTATTTCTGGAAGCCAATATTGACGAACTGAAAACCCTTCTGGAAGTTGCATTGATTCAAAGTACGGGAGCTTCCAACCGTATTGAAGGTATTTATACAACGGATAAGCGTTTGGAGGAACTGGTAAGCCAGAAAGCAGAACCCCGAAACCGTTCTGAACAGGAAATTGCAGGCTATCGCGAAGTGCTTGCTGTCATTCACGAAAGTTATGAATACATTGTTCCCCGCCCCAATCTGATTTTGCAGCTGCATCGGGATTTGTATTCGTATTCTCAGAATGCTGCTGGCGGAAGTTATAAAAACGCTGATAATGTCATTGCTGAAACAGATGCAGAAGGACATCAAAAGGCACGTTTTATTCCGGTTCCGGCATTTCAGACCGCAGAAGCGATGGAGGAACTTTGCAGAGAATTTTGGGAAGCCTGGGAAGCTGATCATATTGATAAACTTCTTCTGATTCCCATATTTATTTTAGATTTTCTCTGTATCCATCCTTTTAATGACGGAAATGGACGCATGAGCCGCCTGCTGACTCTTCTTCTCTTCTATAAAGCCGGATATATTGTCGGGAAGTACATCAGTATGGAAATGCTGATTGAAAAAACCAAAGAAACCTATTATGAAGCATTGCAGGCAAGTTCAACCGGCTGGCATGAAAATGAGAACAGCTATGAACCTTTTGTAAAATATTATCTTGGTATTACTCTGAAAGCATACAGTGAATTTGAAAGCCGTGTGGAACATTTGAAAAACCGCGCACTTTCCAAGCCGGAACGAATCCGGGCCATGATTGACCAGAAGGTTGGAAAAATCACGAAAAAGGAAATTCTGGATGCCTGCCCTGACATCAGTAAAACAACGGTAGAACGCACTTTGACGGAGTTGGTAAAGAGCGGCTACATCGCCAAAGTCGGTTCGGGACCGGCTACCGGTTATGTCAGAATCTAAGTTATGAAATATTTATCTCCGTCATTTTACGGTAAAATGACGGAGATATTTTGTAAATGAGGCAGATACCTTTCTTACATGGCAGTCGTACATTTTGGTGTATGACTGCTTTTCCTGTTAGGGCAAGGCCCTGTTTGTCCGTACATCGGAGCCTTTTTTATTTTCCGGCATCCGGCTCAAAGCCCTCGAAAATGAAGAGCTGAAAATCCTTCCGGCATTCGTCCAGCTCCTGCCGGGAGCGGATGGTCCAGGCGACGGGGAGGGCATGATACAGGCCGCAGCAGATCCGCCGGGAGAGGTCGTTTCTGTATTTCCAGTTGTAGGCGATGAAATCCGGCCTGGCCGCGATATTCGTCAGCATTTTTCCCAGAAGGAAATAGGCGGGGCTGCGGTTCATGTGCTCCTTATTGAAATTGGTGCAGAGCTGTCCGCGGAATACGTCGGGACGGTGCTTTCTGTACCATACCAGGGCGCCGGGATGGAAGGATTCGATGCAGTAGGGGCCTCTGTAATCCTTCAGCAGTTCGTTCGCGGCCTCCGGAATCCTGGGATCCCATTTTTCCATCTTGATTTCCACAATGAGCGGAACCCGGCCGTCCACCAGCTCCAGAAATTCCCGGAAGGTGGGGATTCTTTCCTCCGTGCCGCCAAGGGAAAGGGCTTTCAGCTCGGCCAGCGTCAGCTCGTTCACCCGTCTGTCCACTCCGCATACGCGGGTGAGGGTGGCGTCATGAAATACGACCGGAATGCCGTCGGCGGAAAGCTGAACGTCCAGCTCGATTCCGTATCCCTTCTCGATGGCGAGGCGGAAGGCCTTCAGGGAGTTTTCCGGGATTCCTTCATTCAGATTATGAAGGCCTCTGTGAGCATAAAAACGTCCCAGAAGCGCGCTGCAGTCCGGGCTGTGAAAACGGGGAATGAGCAGCAGAAAATAAAGGGCCGCGAGCAGAACCAGCACTGCGGCCGCAATCAGCAGAAGCATAAAAAGTAAGCCTGAAAAGTTCATGTCCAGATCATCTCCTGTTCTTGATCCTGTTTTTTGATTCTTCAGATGAAGTATATCGGAAATACCGGCAGGTTTCAACAGGATTGTTTCTCATAGTTTCCTGTCCATGACCTTACAGAATACCACAGCCACGGCAGTGCTCACGGCCGTGGCCAGAATTCCCGCGCCCACAATGGAGGCAGGGGCGGCGCTGCCGTACTGGCTCCGGTAGGCGATCACGTTCACGGGGATGAGCTGGAGGGAGGAAATGTTGAGAATCAGAAAGGTGCACATTTCATTGCTTGCGGTTCCTTTTTTCTGCGCCGGACCGGCCGCCCTTCCGGTCCGTCTGTCCTCCTCCAGCTTTTCCAGCTCTTCCATCGCTTTCAGCCCTGCGGGCGTGCAGGCCCAGCCGAGTCCGAGGATATTTGCGATGATATTTGTGGATATGTGCTGCCTGGCGGGATGGTCTTTGGGGATACGGGGAAAAAGAAAGGTGATGAAGGGCTGGATGCCGCGGGTGAGGGACTGAACCAGTCCGGAACTGGAGGCGATCTCCATCAGTCCCACCCACAGGCCCATGACGCCGGTCATGGTGATGCAGAGCTGAACGGCCTCTCCGGCAGAATCCAGCGCGCCGTTTGCGACGGCTTCCATGTTTCCCGTGAGCGCCGCGTAAAGGATGCCGATGGCGATCATGGCGGCCCAGATGTAGTTCAGCATGGAAAACCTCTTTTTGTTTCATCCTATGCGTCCGCCTGAGAAGGAAGAACCGGGAATGATGGGAGGACAGGAGACATAGGATGATAATAAAAAGCCATGTGCGTAAAATACGCATACCGGGCCTGAAAGGAAACGGGAATGGGAAACGCCCTTGCCAATTTTTCCAACATCATCATTCCGGCGCTGATTTTCTATGTGGTAGGCTATGGAATCATTCACCATACCAATGTTTATGAGGACTTTATCCGGGGAGCGAAGGACGGCTTCCATACGGTCGTCAATATCATGCCGACGCTGATCGGGCTGATGATGGCTGTGGGAATTCTGCGTTCCTCCGGCTTCCTGGAATTCTTCGGCGGGCTGCTGGGAAAGCTGACGGAACCCTTCGGCCTTCCGGCTCCGGTGGTGCCGGTCATCATCGTGAAGCTGTTTTCTTCCTCGGCGGCCACAGGGCTGGTGCTGGATATTTTTAAAAATTACGGGACGGATTCCCGGATCGGGCTGATGACGTCCATTTTGCTGAGCTGCACGGAAACCTGTTTTTACACCATGAGCGTGTATTATATGGCAGCCAGAGTGACCAGAACCCGGCATACGCTGGCCGGCGCGCTGCTGGCGACGGCCGCGGGAGTGGTCATGAGCGTGGTGATGACAGGGCTGATGCTGCAGGGATAGGGGCGGCTGCGGCCGCCGGTCTGTCAGAAAGCCGTAACCGGGAAAAACGGAAAAGTTCAGAAGAAAAAAGAATTGAACTTAAGAAAGGAAAGTGTTATAATCGACACATAAAAATTGAACTTTGCATTAAAGAATTGAACTTTTTCAAAAAAGCATTCAAAAATTGAACTTCTGGAGGAATACGGATGGCAGAAGAGACCTTTGCGGACAGACTGGAATACGCCATGAGAAAAGCGGGCGCCAGGCAGGTGGACCTGATCCGGATGGCCGAAGAACGGGGCGTGAAGCTGGGAAAGAGTCAGATCAGCCAGTATGTGAGCGGAAAAACGGTTCCGCGCGCAGACGTTCTGCGCGTCCTCGCACAGGTGCTGGGAACGGACGGGGACTGGCTGGGCGGAAGAAAGCCGGCAAAGGAGCCGGGAGGAGAAAACATGCGGGAATTTAAGAAATCGACGAAGCTGGATAATGTATTATATGACGTGAGGGGGCCGGTTGTGGATGAGGCCGCCAGGATGGAAGAGGACGGGATGCAGATCCTGAAGCTGAACATCGGAAATCCTGCGCCCTTCGGCTTCCGCACGCCGGATGAGGTGATTCATGACATGCGCCAGCAGCTGACGGAGTGCGAGGGCTATTCCACGGCAAACGGCCTGTTTTCCGCGAGAAAGGCGATCATGCAGTATGCGCAGCTCAAGGGGATTCCGAATGTTTCCATCGATGATATTTACACGGGAAACGGGGTCAGCGAGCTGATCAATCTGAGCATGTCGGCGCTTTTGGACGACGGGGATGAGATTCTGATCCCTTCGCCGGATTATCCGCTGTGGACGGCCTGCGCCACCCTTGCGGGAGGAAAGGCGGTGCATTATATCTGCGACGAGCAGTCGGAATGGTATCCGGATATTGAGGATATGAGGAAGAAAATCACGGACCGGACCAAGGCCATCGTTATCATCAATCCCAACAATCCCACCGGAGCGCTGTATCCGAAGGAAATCCTCCTTAAGATCGTGGAGCTGGCACGGGAGCATCAGCTCATGATCTTTTCCGACGAGATCTATGACCGTCTGGTCATGGACGGGCTGGAGCATGTATCCATCGCTTCTCTGGCGCCGGATCTGTTCTGCGTTACCTTCAGCGGCCTTTCCAAATCCCATATGATCGCCGGTTTCCGGATCGGATGGATGATCCTGAGCGGCAACAAGCGGATCGCTAGGGATTATATGGAGGGCATCAAAATGCTTTCCAACATGCGGCTGTGTTCCAATGTGCCGGCGCAGTCCATCGTGCAGACGGCGCTGGGAGGGCATCAGAGCGTAAAGGGCTATCTGGTTCCGGGCGGAAGGATCTACGATCAGAGAGAGTTCATTTATAAGGCGCTGACGGATATTCCAGGCATCAGCGCCGTGAAGCCGAAGGCGGCCTTTTATCTCTTCCCGAAGATCGATGTGAAGCGGTTCAACATCACGGACGATGAAAAATTTGCGCTGGATCTGCTGCGGGATAAGAAGATCCTGCTGATTCACGGAGGCGGCTTCAACTGGAAGCAGCCGGATCATTTCCGGGTGGTTTATCTGCCCCGCATCGAGGTCCTGCGGGAAGCGGCGGAGAGCATCGCCGATTTCTTCAGCTATTATCATCAGTAAAAGGGACATAAAAAAGGACGGCGCCCACACCGTCCTTTTTTATGTTTCTGTTATTCAATGGAGATGTACTTATTTTCCTCAATCTCAGGAGTTTCCTCCGCTTTCTTTTTAGGAACCACCAGTTTCAACGTACCGTGATGGAAGCTGGCTTTGATATCGGACTGTTCCATGCCGTCGCCGACATAAAAGCTTCTTCTGCAGTAGCCCGTATAACGCTCCCTGCGGAGGAACCTGGTATTTTCCTCAGGATCTTCACCCTTCTCCGCGCTTACAGTCAGATAACCGTTTTCAAGTTCAACCTTTACTTCATCCTTTGTGTAGCCGGGCAGATCGATCTCAACCTCGTAACAGTCCTTCTTTTCCTTCACATCGGTTTTCATCATCCGTGCCGCCCTTCTGGCAACAGCGGTATCGTTTTTCATTTCCTTCTTCAAAGCCTTATTCAGCTTCTTTTCATACTTCGGATCATAGTATGTATAATAAGGGGTTTCAAACCAGTCATCAAAGAAATCATCAAACAGATCATCAAACAACATAGGTCATTCCTCCATTCTGTCTAAAAAATCAGCTGGAGCGGATACCGGTCCGACAGGCGGTATCCGTTTTTGTGAGAGCGGCGGCCTGAAACCGCCGCCCGAATCCTTACCCTTCAATGGCAATGTGTTTATTTTCTTCCACCGCGGGTTTTTCTTCCTTCTTCGGGATGGATACCTTCAGGATGCCGTTTTCAAATTTGGCTTTGATCTCCTCCTGTTTCACATCCTCGCCCACATAGAAGCTTCTGCTACAGGAGCCGGAATAACGTTCCCGTCTGATGTACTTGCCATCGTTATCCTTCTCATCATTATTCTTATGAGACGAAGCGCTGATGGTAAGATATCCATTCTTCAGCTCTGCCTTGATATCTTCCTTTTCAAATCCAGGCATATCCATATCCAGCTCGTAGCTGTTATCGGTTTCCTTCACATCCGTTTTCATCAGACCTGTGGAACGGTTTCCTCTGAACGGAAAATCCATCATCCAATCGTCAAATAAATCTTCTCCAAAAATGCTGGGCAGTAACATAAGTCATCTCTCCTTTTTATATGAATCTGTTGTTGTTTGTTTTTTGCGGAACTCCGGTGCCGGTACGGTTTTGAGGAACCTCTTTCAGGTTTCCTTTCTTCTGTACCCCTTTCCTTTGTTCTAGCTGTAATATAACACTTATTATTAGCACTGTCAATAGGTGAGTGCTAATTATTTTGTGAAAAAATTGTGAACGTGTGAAATGCGTAACTGCTATGTGAGCCATGCGTGTTCCGCCGCCTCCCGGCAGCGTCTGAAAACAGAAAAGGGTTCCCGCGCCGGATGATACTGGACCATCCGTGCGGGAACCCTTTGTGCCGTCGTAAAGATTTATTTTCTGAAAAAACAGATCTGTGTGCCTGTGCGCCTATGAACCGAACTTCTGAATATAACTCATGACCAGAATGAACAGGACGATCAGAGGCAGGATCCAGGTGACGTACCAGCGCGCCCATTTGGGGAATTTCAGGCCGTTTCCCGCATCCGCCTCCTGGATGAAGTTTTTCCAGCCCCACCCGTAGCGGTTCGTGCAGAAGAGCAGGTATCCCACGCTTCCCAGAGGCAGCAGGTTGTTGGAAACGATAAAGTCCTCCAGATCCTGGATCGTGGTTCCCGCTCCCAGCGGAGCAAAGCCGCTCAGCACGTTGAAGCCGAATACACAGGGAAGGGAAAGGATCAGAATCGCCGCCAGGTTGACGAGGGTGGATTTTTTTCTCGTCCAGCCGAACAGGTCGATGCCGAAGCTGATGATATTTTCAAATACGGCGATGACGGTGGACAGGGCGGCGAAGCTCATGAACAGGAAGAAGAGCGCGCCGAAAATCCGTCCTCCGGCCATCTGGTTGAAGATGTTGGGCAGGGTGACAAACACCAGTCCGGGACCTTCGCCGGGATTGACATCAAAGGCAAAGCAGGCGGGGAAGATCACCAGTCCGGACATCAGGGCTACCGTAGTATCCAGACAGCAGATGCGCACGGATTCTCCGGTCAGGGCATGGTCTCTGGAAATGTAGCTTCCGAAGATGGCCATGGCGCCGATGCCCAGACTCAGCGTGAAGAAGGACTGTCCCATGGCGGCGTATACCACCTCAAACCAGCCGTATTCCTGAATCTTTCCGAAGTCGGGTACCAGATAGAAGCGGATGCCTTCTCCTGCGCCGGGCAGCGTGACGCTGCGGATGCACAGCAGGATGAGGATGAAAAACAGGGCTGCCATCATGACTTTGGTGATGCGTTCCACACCGTTCTGCAGGCCCATGCCGCAGATGGCGAAGCAGACCACAACCACCACGACCATCCAGAAGAGCATGGGGCCGGGCTGGGCCAGCATGCTGTTAAAGACGCCGCCCACCTCATCGGGCGTCAGTCCGGAGAATTCTCCACGCAGCATCTTTATAATGTAGGCGAGCATCCAGCCGCCGACGGTGGTGTAGAACATCATGAGCAGATAGTTGCCCGCCATGGCAGGATAGGAAAGCAGATGCCATTTTGTATTTTTCGGCTCCAGCACATGGAAGCTTCTTGCCGCGGACCTGCGGCTGGCACGGCCAACGGAAAACTCCATGACCATGATGGGAAGGCCCAGAATGACGAGCGAGATCAGATAGATGACCACGAAGGCCGCGCCTCCGTATTTTCCCGTAATATAGGGAAAGCGCCACACGTTTCCGAGTCCGATGGCGCAGCCGGCTGAAATCAGGATGAAGCCCAGCCGGGATGAAAAGCTTTCTCTTTTTTCCATTGGAATCAGTCCCCCTTTTGACAATTTCGGACGGCATATGCCGCCCATCTGTGTTCAGTTTATAGAAGTTGCGGGGATAAGTCAATACGGGGAATGAATTTTGAAACCCTTGAGAAAGCACCCCCCTTGTGTTAAGATTATCAAATGAGGATAAGCCCCGCCGGCAGAGGGAAAAAGCACTATCGGCCAGGCTGGAAAGGGGCATGGTCCGGGAATGGAGATTTATTTTTTTATGGAAGGATTAGAGACGGCATGGCCCGTTCTTCTGACCACAGTTGGCGTGCTTCTTCTGGCTGCAGGGGCATTTTTTACGGTCAGATTTTTCAGAAGCCGCAGCAGGCGGTCGGAAATGGACGATATGGAAGGCCATGAGTTTGAATATTTCTGCGCGGATCTGCTGCGGGATAATGGATTTACGGATGTGGAGGTGACGAGGGGGAGCGGAGATTACGGTGTGGATATTCTGGCGGAGCGGGACGGCGTCACCTATGCGGTGCAGTGCAAATGCCATACGGATCCGGTCGGCATCAGGGCCGTGCAGGAGGTCTATGCGGGCCGGGACTATTATGACAGGATGGTGGGAGCGGTCATGACCAACCAGTATTTCACATCTGCGGCCGTGCGAGCGGCCGAAAAGCTGAAGATTCTTTTATGGGACAGGGGATATGTGGAGGCAATGATGGAAGAGAAGGAGTGACTGCGCATGGCCTTTGTGGAATTTAAGAACGTAAAAAAAATCTACCATATGGGAGAGGTGGATATTGAAGCGCTGCGGGACGTGAATTTTGAGATTGAGGAAGGGGAATTCTGCGTGATCGTCGGTGCGTCCGGCGCGGGAAAGACCACGATCCTGAATATCCTTGGCGGGATGGACACTCTGTCGGAGGGCAGCGTGGTTCTGGACGGAAAGGAGATCTCTTCCTACAGTCAGAAGCAGCTTACCACATACCGCCGGTATGACATCGGCTTTGTCTTCCAGTTTTACAATCTGATCCAGAATCTGACGGCGCTGGAAAATGTGGAGCTGGCTTCCCAGATCTCAAAAAATCCGCTGGATGCGGCGGAGACGCTGAAAAAGGTGGGGCTGGGGGACCGGATCGGGAATTTTCCGGCTCAGCTTTCCGGAGGGGAGCAGCAGCGGGTGGCGATTGCCAGGGCGCTCGCCAAGAATCCCAAGCTGCTTCTGTGCGACGAGCCTACGGGAGCGCTGGATTACAATACCGGAAAGGCGGTCCTTAAGCTTTTGCAGGATACCTGCAGGAGTACGGGGATGACGGTTGTGGTGATCACGCACAATCAGGCGCTTACCGCCATGGCGGACCGGATCATCCGGGTCAAAAACGGCACGGTGCAGAGCATGGAGATCAATGAAAATATCATCCCGGTGGAAGAGATCGAGTGGTAAGGGGCGCATACGGGACAGCAGATGAGATCGCATTTGTGACTTTTCTTTGCCCCGGTCGCGGCAAAGCGAAACTTTTGCAAGGCTTCGTTTTGTCATGCTCCGGAATGGAGACGGCATGAAATCTACCATAATGAAAACGACAGTGAGGGAGATTCGGGAGAGTCTGGGGAGATACATGGCGATCCTTGCCATTGTGGCGCTGGGGGTCGGACTGTATGTGGGGCTGACGGTGACGAAGCCGGATATGCTGGCGGCAGGAGAAAACTATCTTGAGGAAAATAAGCTGTATGATCTGCAGCTGATTTCCACGATCGGCTATGACGATGAGGCAGTGGAGAGGCTCAATGCGCAGGAGGGAGTGGAAATCGCCGAAGGGGAGGTCTATACGGATTTTCTGGCGGTGGATGAAACCGGGGAGGAAAGTGTGCTGCGCGCCCACTCCATGCTGTGGAAGCAGAATCAGGCTGTGGTAACGGCCGGAAGGAAGCCGACGGCAGGAAATGAATGTATGGTGGATGCGCAGGCCTATGGGAAGGACGCGCTGGGAACGGTCATCCGGGTATCGGAAAACAATGAAGAAGACACGGCGGAGCTGTTCCGGTATACGGAATATACCGTTGTGGGACTGTGCAATTCCTCCTATTATATTAATTATGAAAGGGGAACGACATCCCTGGGAAGCGGCAGGCTGAAGGGATTTATCTATATTCCGAAGGATGGCTTTGACACCGATTATTATACGGATATTTATGTGCGGCTTGCGGATCGGTACGAACTGTACAGCGACGAATACGATGAGGCGGTGGATGCCGCCGTGGACTGGGCGGAGCCTCTGGGAGAGGAGCTGGCGCAGGAGCGTTATCTCGCTCTGAAAGAGGATGCGGAGTGGCAGATCGAGGACGGAGAGAGGGAGCTTTCCGAAAAACGGGCGGAAGCGGAGAAGGAATTTGCAGATGCCAGGCAGGAGCTTCTGGATGCGGAAGAAGAGATCGCAGACGGCCAGCAGGAGATTGATGACGGCTGGTCAGAGCTTGCGGATGCCAGGCAGGAGATCGAGGAAAACCGGGGCACTCTGGCGGATTCCAAAGAAGAGCTTGCCGACGGGCAGACACAGATCGCAGACGGAACGGCGGAGCTTGCTGATCAGAGGACCGCGGCGGAGGATCTGGACGATGAGGATGAACGGAAAAATCTGGAGGCGGGCCTGAACCTGGCGGAGGCCCAGCTGAAGGGAAACGAGGCACAGATAGAAGCGGGGATTGGCCTTGCCGATATGGGACAGGCTCAGATCGATTACGGAGAGGAGCAGATCGCCCGGAATGAGGAGCGGCTGAGAGAGGCAGAAGAGGAACTTGAAGACGCCAGAAAAGAAGTTGCCGACGGCTGGGAAGAATATGAAGAGAACCGGCAGGATTTCGAGGAACAGATGGCGGAGGCGGAAGAGGAGCTTGCGGATGCCAGGAAGGAACTTGCTGATCTGGAGGAGCCGGATACCTATGTTCTCACGAGAGAGGAAAATATAGGATATGCCTGTTATGAAAGTGATTCCAGCATCATCGAAGGAATAGCGGGTGTCTTTCCCGTATTCTTTTTCCTGGTGGCTGCTCTGGTCTGTATGACTACCATGGCACGCATGGTGGAGGAACAGAGAACGCAGATCGGCGTGCTGAAGGCGCTGGGATATGGAAAAGGACGGATCATGGGAAAATACCTGTTCTATTCCGGAAGCGCCGCTCTGATCGGCTGTCTGATCGGCTTCTTTATGGGATCCTGGCTGTTTCCTACGGTGATCTGGTCCGCTTACGGCATTATGTATCAGCTGGGGGATTTTGTGATCCTGCTGGACTGGAGGCTCGGTGCAGTTTCCCTTGCGGTATCCATTCTGTGCTCCATGGGGACCACCTTTGCCACCTGCCGCTATGAACTGACGGAGGTAGCCGCCCAGCTCATGCGGCCGAAGGCTCCGAAGAGCGGAAAACGCATTTTCCTGGAACGGCTTCCTTTTCTCTGGAACCATCTTTCTTTTCTGGTCAAAGTATCAGCGAGAAACATTTTTCGCTACAAGCAGCGGTTTTTCATGATGGTATTCGGGATCGGCGGCTGTACGGCTCTGCTGCTGACGGGATTTGGGATCAAGGATTCCATCAGCAGCATCATCGACGATCAGTATGGAGAGATCCAGCTCAATGATCTGAGCGTGACCTTCAGCGATCCTTATGCACAGAAGGACCGGACGGAGTATGAGAAGATCATGGAGCAGACCGCTGAAGAATATGCAGTTTCCTTTGAGGAGAGCGCTGATCTGATCTGCAACGGACTGTCCGAATCCGTCACTCTGGTCGTGCCGGAGAAAACAGAGAAGATGGGAGCCTATCTGGATCTTCATACGGAAGAAGGGGAGCCCGTTGCCTGGCCGTCCGGAGGTGAGGCGGTGCTTACTGCCAAGCTGGCGGAGAAATGCGGCCTCAGGCCGGGAGACGAAGCGGTCCTCAGGGATGAAGACGGGGTCAGTCTGACGGTTACGGTTTCCGGGATCAGTGAAAATTATATTTATAACTATGCCTACCTTTCTCCGGAAACCTGGAAAGAACAGACCGGACAGGATCCGGAGTATCAGACCGCCTATGTAAACGTGAAGGAGGGACAGGACATCCATGAGGCTTCCGCCGCCATCATGAACTGTGACGGCGTTGCCAGCGTGACTGCCTATGAGGATATGCGGACCCGTTTCGGCAGCATGATGGAGAGCCTGGACTATGTGGTGCTGGTGATCATTGTCTGTGCAGGAGCGCTGGCCTTTATCGTTCTGTATAACCTGACCAACATCAACATCACAGAACGGCTTCGGGAGATCGCCACCATCAAGGTGCTGGGCTTTTACCGCAATGAGACGGCCGGCTACGTGTTCCGGGAGAACCTGATCCTGACAGGGCTGGGCGCTCTGGCTGGACTGGTCATGGGAAAATATCTGCACAGCTTTGTCATGGCCCAGATCGATATTGATATGATCACCTTTGATGTGCATATCGCGCCGTTAAGCGTTCTTTACAGCATTGTGCTGACCT
Organism: Candidatus Eisenbergiella intestinipullorum; assembly: GCA_019119815.1. Classification (GTDB taxonomy): domain Bacteria; phylum Bacillota; class Clostridia; order Lachnospirales; family Lachnospiraceae; genus Eisenbergiella; species Eisenbergiella intestinipullorum. The sequence continues at coordinate 14,268 of DWWH01000030.1, forward strand.
TTGTGTTTGCGGTATTTGTCTGCGGAGTGATGAACCGGAAGCTGGACGCCATCAATATGGCGGAATCCATGAAATCCATTGAGTAAAAGGAGGATGCGGAATGGATATTAATGAAACGCTGAATGAGGTGCTGGTAAAACTGTTCCGCGATATTAATACCATCGAGGAAAGGGCGATCCGCACAGAAGAGTACCGGGATGTGACGGCCAACGACATGCACGTGATCGAGGCAATCGGTACGGGAGCGCCCAAAAATATGACCACTGTGGCAAAGCTTTTATCCGTCACCACCGGAACGCTGACCATTTCCATGAACTCTCTGGTAAAGAAAGGTTATGTCCAGCGGGTGCGCAGCGAAGAGGACCGGCGCGTGGTGCTGGTATCTCTGACGGAGAAGGGAAAACGGGCCTTCGCCCACCACAAGCAGTTTCATGACGCCATGATCCGGGAGGTCCTGAAGGGCCTGGACGGGGAAGAACAGGAGGTTCTGCGCAGAGCCCTTCTGAATCTGATGAATTTTTTTGAAGAAAGAAAAGGATAGTGTTCCTGCATGCGGGGAGCAGAAGAATCTGCCGGAGCCGGAAAAAATGGCGGGCCTTTGTTCAGCCCTGTTCTTTCAGCCGGTTTTTCAGATTCGTAAAATCGGAAGGACCGGTCTGAAGCAGAAAGGTATGGAAGCGAAGGTCGGAATACTGCTCCTGCCACAGCGTCTGCGCCTCTTCCTTCAGGGAGAGAATTGCAAGATAACTGAGATAATATTTTAAATAAGTGGTTGGTTCACGGCGGATGTAGTCAAAGATGGCATCCGCCGTATTTTGATCGGAAATGCCGAAAGCGGCGAGCGTCTGATGGACCTCTTCCCGCTCTGCGCCGTAATAGTGGATGGACAGATCCAGCAGACAGTAAAGATTGATCTGCAGGTTCCGTTCCAGTCCCAGAATGCGGACCAGAAGCTGCTGCGCTTCGGAGGCGCCGCTTTCGGCAAGTACCTGAACCGCATAGTCGTAGGAAAGATTTTCCACATAATAGGCCCATCCCTCCACAAAGCCGCTGAAGGAGAGAACGGCGCGTACCGGATTGTCGGTCCTGGAATTCTCATAAAGCCGGCTGTAGACGGTCTGGTACAGATGACCGGGATAGCCCTCGTGAGCCAGCGTGGTGTACAGTTCCAGCCCGGGTCTGGTGGAGGAGGCGTTCACATAGATCACATTTTCACTCACGTCGTCTATGGGCGGCGTCAGATAGAAGGCGGGCGAAGTATATGCCTGCAGGCTTTCGGAAACCGTTTTGGCAGTACAGGAAACGGGTGTATCTGAAAGGTCGGAAAGAGATGGAAAATCCTCCTGCATGCGTCGCTGCAGATCTTCCAGAATATCCTGTGCATCCTCAAAGGGAAAAGCAAACAGAACAGAAGCCTGATCCGGCGTCTGCCCGGTAAGCTGCCGGTACTCCCCGGACAGAGCGGAAAGCCTCTGCATATCCTCCTGCAGCCGGCCGGAAAGGAGCTGCACGATCTCTTCCGGCGTTCCGGAAAAACCCGTATTGCGCTTCAGAAGGCAGGTATAATAGACAAGTCCGCCGGGCATCTGCCCGAGCCCGCCCGCATACTGTCCGCTGCCGGAAAGCAGAAAGATGGTGTCTGCCAGGGCTTCATAAGCCGGGGCGGCAACGGTTTTCAGCAGACGGTCATTTTCAGAGAGGTATCGTTCCTTCTGCCTGCTGTCCACTTCTCCTTCTGCGATCAGCCGGTCCAGACGTTCTTCAAACCCGGTCTGCAGAAAATGCTTTCCTTCCTGGAGCAGATCGTCAGACAGGATAGCGTCGCACTGCTCTACCACCAGAGCCGCGTCCTCCTCCGTCATGAAAAGCCCGGCGGCAGCTTTTTCTTTTTCATACTGTCCCAGGCCCTCCAGATAGGCTGGGATGCTGTCCAGGATTTCCAGGTAATCCTCCAGATCGTCTCTGCTGCGGAGGGTATATTCTGACAGAAGGACGGGAAGTTCAATGTGCATGCCGGAGGTAGGAGAGAGGGGCTCCTCAAAATACTCACACTGCGCCATTGCCAGCTCATTTTCCAGCCAGGGGATCATCAGCTGCCAGGTCCAGGCATCCGGTTCACGTAGCCCCTGCGGATCGATTTTCCAGAGCGCGGTGAGCGTATTTTCCATGAGGGCAGCGCCCGCCAGTCTGCTTTCCCTGGAATAGACAGGCAATATGGCAGGATCCGGCGCTTCCAGATAAGGGGAAGGGTCGGCCAGCGTATAGTGCAGGCTCAGACTGTCTCCGGCCAGAGAGGATGTGAAGAAATGCTCCGTCACCTGTTGGAAACGCCTGGCATCGCTGTTCAGAAAAAGGTAAAAAAATACGGCGGCAAAGCCGAGAAAAAAGACTGCGGTAAAAAGGCAGGGGAATTTCTTTTTCAATGAGATCGATGTCCTGAAGCGCTTTTTAACAGTCTATGAAGAGAACGGAGCGGGAATGACTTGTGATGTGTAGGATCATAGAGAAAAGGGGAGGCCTATCCGCGTTTCCTTCCAGGGAGAGCTGAGAGAGCAGCAAAAGCCGGCGGCGGAGAGCCTGCTGGCCGGAGATACCGGTGTGCTCAGCGCGGCTGCTGCTTTTGGGAAAACCGTGGTATGCAGCTATCTGATTGCCCGGAGGAGGGGAAACACGCTTATCCTTCTGGAAAGCACGGATCTCATTTCCCGATGGGAGGAAGAACGGAACCGGTTTTTGAAGATCGATGAGGAAGTATGCCATCATGCCGCATCCGCTGCGGCACAGTCTGGCAGGCGGGAAAATAGGGTGGGCACTCATCCCCGTGAATGCTCATAATCCACCAGAAACTGCCGGACATCATCCGTTCTCAGATGGAGCAGGAGAGCAATTTCCTGCTCTGTCTTTCCATCCAGATGAAGCCGGATGATCTCAAGTGCAATTTTGACGCCTTCCTGTCTCCCCTCTTCTCTTCCCAGTTCAATATTTTCCCTGTCTCTCTGCATCAATGTCATGTATTCCACCTCCATTTTCGGATTCTGCTTCACTTCGTTTACCTTCTGATGAATCTGCCGGATGAGCGGACTTTTTGCCTGCGCGGCAAATCGGTCCGTGGTGTCCTCCACATAAGAAAGCAATTCCTTCATCTCCGCGTCCACATCATCCAGTGTCCCCCTGGTATTGAGAAAAATCTTTATGCTTTCATCTCCCAGAGAAAGGGAAAGATTTTCCCGGCAGCGGTTTTCAAAGGTATAAGATTAGAAAATGCGCTCGATAGCGCATTTTCTAATCAGGATTTGTGCCGAAGCGTCACAAATCCTGTGATCGCAGCGCCGAATCGAAAATTCGGCGCGCGTTTCTCTATCTGAAGAATTGTAAATCTTATGATAAAATTTCAGATAATTCGGATTTTTCAGAAAAATCAGAAAATTTACTGTAACGCCTTTAAACAATTCTGTAAATCGGAAAATAGATATGGAACATTCCTTCAGCCTGTCTTATAATGACATTGATAAGCTTTTCATGATAACAGTGAAGAAAAAGAAACAGGAAATCGGATATTCTGATTTTCAAAAAGGAATTCAACATGCAGCGACTCGATGCCATCAATGAAACGTCCTATCTTTCCGTTCCCAATGCTCCCATTTACAGAAAAATCATGCGCGTGTTTTACAGAGAATATGAGAAAATGCACTTCCAGCTCTATAAGGAGGATGTCTATGAGCTCGTGAAGGGAGAAGAAGAATTTGCCGGCCAGTCATACGGCATGGCCCAGCTGGAGCAGGATCTGGATGCGCTGGTAAAGTGGAAGAATCTGACGCCGATTCAGGATCCGGGGAGGGTGTATACGATTGCGGATTACAAGAACAGGCAGTATCGCTATACCATGTCAGAATACGCGGTGGAAATTGAGAGAATGACGGTGCGGCTGGAAAATCTGTTTCTGGAATCCGGAAACCTGTCGACCAACTTCTTCATACGGCTGGAAAGAAGCCTGGAAGAAGCGGAGGGTATGGAACAGGCTCCGCTGAAAGAGGTGAACGAGTGGTGGAATCTTCTGCAGGAGGATTTCAAGCGGCTGAACCAGAATTATCAGGACTACCTGCGGGATTTTTATTCCGGTAAGGCGGACCGGCTGATGAAGTCGGTGGAATTTGTGCTGCATAAGGATAAATTCATCAAATATCTGAATGAGTTCATTCAGGAGCTGCAGCGGCATTCCAGAAGAATCAGCCAGCTGCTTGAGAAGCATGTGGAGCGGATGGAAGGGACGATTCTGGAACGGGTGGTGCAGAGCGAGCTGGATATTCCGCATGCGGTTTCCGAATACCGCGGAAATGCCGAACTGTCCATCCGGGAAAACGTGACAGGAAAATGGGAATCTCTGAAAAACTGGTTTCTGGATACGCCGGAGCGTGAGTGTGAGGCCGGAAAAGTGCTGCAGATCACAAATGATGTGATCCGGAGCATCATCCAGAATGCGGCACTTATTGTGCAGATGCAGAACTGGGGAATCAGCAGGAAGGAGGATTACCGGAAATTTCTGGAGCTTTTTCTGAAATGTGAGGATCTGGAGGAAGCGCACCGGTTGTCCGCTCATGTGTTTGGAATTCAGCAGATGGAGCATTTCCGGACGAATGAACAGCGGGAATCGGACGCGGTGGGAAAAAGCGTCTATGAGGAAGAGCCGGCGGAATTTCTGCTGAAGCCGCATACCAGAGCATACAGGGAGAAAAAGGACCGACATGGCTTTGCGGACAAGTCGCTGGAAAAGCTGATGCAGAGACAGCAGTACCTGCAGCTTGCCGAGCGGCAGAGGGAGGTTGTTTTCCGTTATATCAGGGATAACCGCATTACCTTTGCGGAGATTGAGGAAACGGTTTCCGAGGCGACGAAGAACATGTTTCTGCAGTGGATCAGTCTTGCGAATATGAACCCGGAAGGAAAAGGAAGAACGGAATACGGGCAGGAATACAGACTGATCCGGCAGGAGGGGAGCTGTGTTTTAAAATGTGAGGACGGAAACCTTACCATGCCGGCCTATATCATGGAGTTTCAATAAGGATGAATGAGCTGAGAACATTGCTGGAAGAATTCTGGATCTGCAGGGATGCAGACAGGGAAGAATATTACAGGGTCAGACGGGATGTGCCGAATTTTCAGAAATTTGTCAGAGAACAGTTGGGCTGGAAGCTGATTCACACGGAGAATCTGATTAAGCTGGAAAAGGTTCCTGCCCACGCGGAAAGCTTCATGGGAATCCAGGAATTTACGGAGATCCGGGATTACTGCATCCTGTGCGTGGTCCTCATGTTTCTGGAGGACCGGGAGGAAGAGGAGCAGTTCCTTTTGTCGGAACTGATCGATTACGTGGAGACGCAGCTGAAGGGCTACATGCAGATCGACTGGACCTCCTTTACCCAGAGAAAATCGCTGGTAAGGGTGCTTCAGTATCTGGAAAAGCTGTATGCGCTGCGGGTGTATGAAGGAAGCAGCGAGGCTTTCGGTCAGGAAGCGGGACGGGAGGTCCTGTATGAAAACACGGGCTATTCCAAATATTTTGCCACAAGCTTCCCGCGCGATATTTCCGGATACGAATCCTGGAAGGACTTTGAGAAGGCGGACTTTGAGGAGCTTTCCACAGAACGGGGGCAGGGACGGGTGCATCGCGTTTACAGACAGCTTGTGGCCTGTCCGGCCTTTTACTGGGAAGAAAATGACGATGCGGACGCGCTTTATCTGAAAAACCAGAGACAGTGGATCTCCAGATATCTGGGAGAAAATCTGGGCGGAAGGCTGGACATCCATAAAAACGCGGCTTTCTGGATGCTGGAGGAGGATGCGTTCGGAGCGGTTCATCCGCGGGACGCCATGCTTCCTGAAGCGGTTCTTCTGTTCTGCGGGTATATCCAGGAGCTTCTGGAGACGGGAAGGCTGGAACGGCAGGAGAATGAGACGGTCATCCTGGAACGTGACACCTTTGATGCCTTCTGGATCGAACTGCGGGACGGATGGAAGGCGGCCTGGAGCAAGGAATACCGGGAGATGGACGACAGAAGGCTGCTGGAAATTGTGAGACGGTACATGAAGGACTGGATGCTGCTTCGGGAAGAGGGGGAATGGTGCATCCTTCTTCCGGCAGTCGGAAAGCTGAAGGGCTATTATCCGGATGATTTTCAGAAAGGAACAGAGGCATGAACAACCGATGGAAGATGAACCGGATCGGGTTCGTTAATTTCTGGCTTTATGATGAGGAAGATTTTCAGTTCGAGGATGGCAGGCTTCTCCTGCGCGGGCAGAACGGCTCCGGCAAATCGATCACCACTCAGAGCTTCATTCCGTTTATCCTGGACGGCGACCGGACGCCGAGCCGGCTGGATCCCTTCGGCTCCAGCGACCGGAGAATGGAGTACTATTTTCTGGGAGAAGAGGGAAAGGACGAATCCACCGGCTATCTTTTTCTGGAGTTTCAGAAAACGGAAGAAGCGGATGAAGGGAAAAGCGTCCAGTACCGCACGATCGGCATCGGACAGCGCGCCAGACGGGGAAGGCCGATGGATTTCTGGGGCTTTCTCATTCTGGACGGGCGCAGGATCGGACAGGATCTGTGGCTGTATAAGCAGACAGGTAGCGTGAAGATCCCCTATGACAGACGGGATTTAAGGCAGGTGCTCGGAGAGGAAAATCCACTCACGGACAGTCCGAGCGAATACAAGAAGCTGGTGAATCAGCACATTTTCGGCTTTCGGAAGATGGAGCAGTATGAGCAGTTCATCCGGCTTCTGGTGAAGGTGCGCGCGCCGAAGCTTTCTAAGGAATTCAAACCAACGAAGGTGTATGAGATTCTGAACGATTCCCTGCAGACGCTGACGGATGAGGATCTGCGCCCCATGGTGGACGCCATGGAAAAGATGGATGAGATTCAGGAAAGCCTGGACAGACTGAAAAGGGCCTTCGGGGATGTGCGGATTATACGGACGGAGTACACGCGTTATAATCAGTTCATGCTGGCCCAAAAAGCGCAGGCCTACCTTTCCAGAAAAGCGGATGTGGAAAAGGCGCAGGCTCAGCTGGAGGAACAGCTTGCCGCAGCGCAGGAGATCCGGGAGCAGCAACGGGAAAACGGAGAGAAGCTGAATGCGCGCAGGGAGAGGGAACGGATGGCCCGCGCGGAACGGGACAGCCTGCTGGATGATAAGCTGAAGGATATGGATGCCAGGCTGGAGACGGCTAGAAGGGAGCGGCAGGAGGCCGAAGAACGGGAGCGCCAGTGGGAGAAAAAGGCAGAGGATTACAACGGGAAAATTTTTGCCGCGGAGCGGAAGGAAAAGGAGCTTCAGGATGAGCTTTCCGGAAGACAGGAAGAGCAGCAGGAGGAAAGGGCGCAGCTTCAGGAGCAGCAGGAGGTGCTGCAGTGGGAAGGACATCCGGATGCGGTCAGCATGCTTGAGGAAGGGCGGCTGTCCGATATGCCGGAAATCACAAAGCGCCTTGGAGAGTATGAAAAAAATCTTGCTGAGGGGAAAAAGAGAATCCATGCCTTCGAGGAAGCATCCGGACAATATGAAGAGGCGGCTCTTGCGCTGGAGCAGCTGAAAAAGGAGAAGGCGGAGCAGGAAAAGAAGCAGCAGCTTGCAGAAAAAAGGCTGCAGGAGGGACAGGACGACTGGATCAGCCTGCTGTATGAGAAGGCTGACAGAGCCGTGGAGTGGAAACCGGAAAGGGGCATTCTCAGAGAAGCGGAAGAGCTGGCCAGGGCATACGAATCCGTTTCCGATGCGGGAGAGATTCAGGAGCTTCTGCGCCGCGACTATGAGAAACAGCGGCTGGAGCTTCTGAGCCTGCGGGAGGAAAAGGAGAGAAGCCGTCAGGACGGAGAGCTTGCCCTGAAACAGGCGCGGGAGGAGCTGCATGCGGTTCAGAGCGCGCCGGAGCTGGAGCCTGAGAGGGGAGAGCTGGTTGATCGGTCCAGAAAGGCGATGGAGGAGGCGGGAATCCGGGCAGTACCCTTTTATAAGGCTGTGGAATTCGCGGATGGACTGGATCCGGCCGCCTGCGCGGTAATGGAAGCGCAGTTAAAGGGCATGGGACTGCTGGACGCGCTGGTGGTGCAGCCGGAGGATCTTCTCCGGATTGAAAGGGAATGCCCGGAGTTTCTGGACAGCGTGATCTGTGTGGAAGGGGCGGAGCCTGCCGGGGAGCAGGACACCGGAGATACTGCTGCCTCCTTTTTGGGCCTGACGGTGAATACGGAGCTGGAGGATGGACTGCGGAAGGAAACGGCCCGCATCCTGCGCCATATCCGAAACGGCCGGGCGTCCGGAAAAGGGCTGCGGGGAGGATCCCGTGAAGGAGTTCGGGACGGTTTTCCCGAAGGCCGTCTTGCCATCGGAGAAAACGGCATGTTCCGCCAGGGAGCCCTGCTGGGAAAGGCCTGGCAGGAGGGTGAAGCGGAATATGTGGGCCAGCTTGCGCGGAAAAGGAAGAAGGAGCAGAAGCTCAGACAGCTGACGGAGCGGATTTCGGAGCTGGAAGCGCTTATGGAGGGGCTGTTCGGAGAGCTGTCTGCGCTGTTCGGGCGTCTGGACACGCTGGAGAAGGAGTACAGAGCGGTTCCTGATTTTTCGGAAATCAACGACGCGCTGGAAGAGCTGCGGGAATGCGCGCTGCAGCTGGACTGGCTGAATGGACAGTTTTCGGAGCGGGAGCGGAAAGCGCAGGAGGCGGAGCAGAGGAAGAACCGGTGCTGGCAGGTGATGCTGCAATGCTGCAAAGCGCTGCCCTATGGGAGAACAGAAGCGGAATATGAGGAAGCGCAGGATGCGCTGAGGGAGTATGAAAGAACCTGGAGGGAATGCCGGGAAACCCTCCTGCGGCTTCAGCAGGCGCAGGAATGGCTCAGGGAGCAGCAGAACCGTCTGGAGGAGGATCGGCAGGCGCTGGACGACGCTCTGGCAGAAAAGCAGCGCTGCGGCGGCAGAGTCCGGGAATGTGAGATCCGCATCCGCCAGTATGAGGAATACCTGAACCGTCCGGAGATCCGGGAGAAGGCGGAGCGGCTGAAGGCCCTGAATGAGGAACTGGATCAGATTGATAAAGACTGTCGGAAGCTTGAAACGGGGCTTGCAACGCTGGCGGAGCGCCTCCGCATTCTGACGGAATCGGAACCGGACAAAAGGGCGGAACTGCAGCGCGCGATCGGAGAGGAAACCTGGCTCCGCAAATATTTTGAAGAGGAGCTTTCCCTGAAGCTGGTCTTTGACAGAGAAGCGGCTTCTCTTCCGGAATGCGCGCGGAAGGCGATGGGCTTTCTGAGAGAGAGCGATAAAAACCGGGAGCCCGCGGATATGCTGCAGGCCCTGTATCAGGTATTCCAGAAATATAACGGCAGCCTGGCTGCCTACGGGACGACGCTGGAGGACTGCTTCGGGATGGACGGGACAGCGGAGCAGGTGCCGGGAGCGCTCCGGAAACGGGTGCGCGTCGCCTCCGTCTGGAATGGGAAAAAGGTATATCTGGAGGAATTTTATCAGATCCTGAAAAATGCCATCGATGAAACGCAGCTTCTGATTCAGGAGAAGGACAGGGAGCTGTTTGAGGATATCCTTTCCCAGACTATCAGCCAGCAGCTTACGGACAGGATTGCGGAGAGCCGCAGATGGGTGGCGGACATGTCGAAGCTGATGAGGGATATGGATACCTCCATGGGCCTGAGCTTTTCTCTGGACTGGAAGCCCAGGTCGGCGGAAAACGAGGCTGAGCTGGATGTGACGGAGCTGGAGCAGATTCTGCTGAGGGACAGAAGCCTTCTGACCATGGAGGATATTGAAAAGGCAGCCTCCCATTTCAGAAGCAAAATCAGAACACAAAAGCGTCTGCTGGAGGAAAGCGGAGGCATGATCAATTACATGGAGCTGGTGCGGGAGGCCATGGACTACCGGGGCTGGTTTACGTTTCAGATGTTCTACAGGCGCGGCGAGGAGCCGAGAAAGCCTCTGACCAACGCAGCCTTCAACCGCTTCAGCGGCGGTGAAAAGGCCATGGCCATGTATGTACCCCTGTTCGCAGCGGTCAACGCCCAGTACCAGAAGGCAGACCGAAGGGACCATCCCCGTATCATCGCGCTGGACGAGGCCTTTGCGGGCGTGGATGATAAAAATATCAGCAGCATGTTCGAGCTGGTGGAAAAGCTGGATTTTGACTATATCATGAATTCCCAGTCCCTGTGGGGCTGCTTTGATACGGTAAAGGGCCTTCGAATCGCAGAACTGCTTCGGCCCATGAACTCTCAGATCGTGACCATCATCCGTTACACCTGGAACGGACATGAAAGGATACTGGATGAACAATAATGAAGAATGCGCGGCATATTTCCGTTCCCGGCCGGAATCCCGCAGATGCCTACAGGCGCTTCGCGCAAAATGGGAATCCTATGGAAGGGCAGCGGGCTATATCACCCTTTCCGATGCTTCCGAAGCGGAGCGCCGCCTTCTGGGAGGAATTCTCGGGAAAAACTTTTCAGAAGGAAAGATCCGGTTCTCCTGCGCGGAATTTGAGCGAGGCCTTCAGAAAACCAGATTCGCGCCTGTTGATCTGAAGAGCGTGCTGGAAGCCTATTTCGGAGAGATGATTACCGTGCGGAAGGAGAAGAAGCAAAAGGCTGGGCAGGATCGGGAGAATTTTCTGGAGGAGACCGGAAAACTGCTGGAACGGAAACATGGACCGGAAGGAGCTGCCTCTGTCTGGTTCCGGCGTATGAGAAAGGAAAAGGCCTTCGGTTATCAGCTCCTGATCCGGGAATATGGCAGAGACAGGGAGAAAGCGGCACAGCTTATCGGAAATGTGGGAGAAGCGCTGGCACGGCTGAAACTGGAAGAATATGAAGAGGAAAAGGCGGAAACGGCTCTGGCGGTTTTTGCCGCTGCCGTTTCCGGCAGTCCCCATTACTTTGACAGAGGAACCGCGGCAGGACAGCTTCTGGTCAACGCCGTCTGCTGCTGCATGGGCAGAGAACTGCCAAAAGGGGCACATGAATGGCGTGAACTGCTGCTTCAGGCGGGCATTGCGCCGGATCCCATATCCAGCAGCGTCCATGCGTATGGACTTCATCTGCGGACGGCAGAGGGAGAGCATCCGGCCTATGCGGCATTCTGCCGCAGAAAGGAGGCCTGCGTTGTCACGCTGGAAAATCTGAAGGAAATCGTTGGAGCGGAAGCGGAAGGGAATACCGTTTTTGTTGTGGAAAATGAGATGGTTTTCAGTTTCCTTACAGGCTTTCTGGCAGGAAGAGGGGAGGCCTGCGGGCTGACGCTTCTGTGCACCTCGGGGCAGCCGCGGACGGCGGCGCTTCAGGTGCTGGCCCTGCTTGCGGAGGCCGAATACCTGATCCGTTACAGCGGGGATATGGATCCGGAGGGAATTGACATCGCAGACCGGCTGTGGAAACGTTTTGGCCAGGTGCTGGAGATCTGGCGGATGTCGCCGGAGGATTACCGGAATGGACTTTCTGAGGAGCGGATAGAGGAAAAGCGCATGTCCAGACTGGGCCATGTGGAAAATCCGGTCCTTAAGGAAACCTCAGAACAGGTCAGAAAAACAGGCCTTGCGGCTTATCAGGAAAATATTCTGAAGAACCTGCTGGAGGATCTGGCCGCCTGCAGCCGGGTTAAGGCTTAATAAATCTTTAGCTTTCTCTGCATAGAATCTTCAGATTTTCCGGTTAGGATAAGAGCAACGCAGCCAGTGGAGACGCTATCTTTGACGAGATGCGCGCGGCGCGGAAAATACAGGAAATGCCGGAAGCGCCGGACGGCCTGCGGACAGGCTGCGCGAAACGGCAGGAAGGAGAGTAAATTGAAAAAGAAAATGGCAGAGCTGTTCTGCATGACCGCAGTCGTATCCATGCTGCTGACCGGCTGCTCGGGAGATCTGAGCGGACTGATGGGAGGCGGAAAGGGACAGACGGATTCCATGGAGGAACAGGCCGAAGAGCCGGAAGCAGGGGAGAGTGAGCCTGCGGAAGGGACGGAGGCAGGAGAGATGATGACAGAGGCTGAAACGGAGGATTCCGCGGCGGATGAAGGCGGTTTCGCGGACGGCGCGTGGCTTCCGGCCGGGGCTACGCAGATGGCTTCGGAGAAGGAACCGAACGAACTGGTCCGGGCCGCCATCGTTGATGAATACATGATCCCTGAGGATGAGTGGGAAATGACCCGGTATTATTATAATTATGTGGATCTGAATGACGACGGAGAAAAGGAAATTTTTGCGCTCGCCGTCGGCCCGTCCGTGAGCGGTTCCGGCGGATCCTCCGCGCTGCTTCTGAAGGAAAACGGAGAAGTGATGCAGACCTTTACCCTGGTGAATCCTCCGGTCCTGGTGACGGACGAAACGGACGAGGGCTACCACAGACTGGCCCTGATGCGTTCCGGCGGCGGAGCGGAATCGGAGGTCGTGCTTCTTTCCTGGAAAAACGGAGCCTATGAGAATGTATCCGGGGCGGAAACGACTGCAGATCCTGAGACGCTTTCAGGAACCGCCATCCTCTGCAACGATCTGGCGGCTGATATGGAAAGCGGAGAATTCCTGACCCTTTCGGAATGAGCGCAGATTTCGGAACAGGCAGGAAAGCGGTCCCGGGACGGTTTCGGCTTCCTCTGAAAAGATGGTCAGAAGAATAAAAGAATCGAAGAGGGCAGGATTTGCATCCTGCCCTCTCTGCCGGAAAAACCGGCGCATCCCGTCCGGGAAGATTTCCTGCTGCGAACGGCTTATTCTGCCGCTTCGGTGCTTTCAGCGGTTTCGGTGGTCTCCGTTTCAGCAGCTTCCGTGGTCTCAGCCGCTTCGGTGGTTCCCTCAGAAGCGGCGTCCTCTGCTGCGGGAGTTACCAGAGTGATGTGGGGATTTACGCCCTCGTACCAGTACAGGAAGCCCTGCATGTCGATCACATCGCCGATCTGGAGATTCTTGACCGCGGCGTAAACATCCGTGGTGTTGTCGCACAGATAGGACTCGATGGTGAAGGTGTAGGTCTCGCCGTTATAGGAAGCGTTGAAATACAGATCGTCGCCGTCCGTGCCGGAGCCGTCCCAGTTGTACAGGAAAGCGACATCGTTTCCGTTCTCATCCTGTCCGGCCGCTTCTACGGTCAGTCCCTTGAATTCAACGAACTCATTCTGATGCTTGATCAGCTCGTCGGTTCCAAGCATTTCGGTTACATCAAGAGGCTCTGCGATGAAGGAATCCGCGCCTTCCACGAACTCAAAGGAGCCGTCCATGATTTCCACTTCTCCGGACCACTCTGCCTTGTATCCGGTTACGCGGATCTTGGTTCCGGGAACCAGCTTCTCATAATCCTCTTCGGAGCAGGCCATATCATAGAAGAAATATCCGCCGTTCTCATCCTGTGCGTAAACGGTGGCCTTGTCCTCCCACCAGGACTGCTTTGCCTGAACATAGGCTTCTACGGTAACTTCGGTATCCACATCTGCAGCCATGTACTCGTCATAGCTGAGAACCGTGCCTGCGGCTTCGGTTCCTGCCTCAGAAGCGGTTTCCGTCGCTTCCGTGCTTTCTGCCGCTGTCTCCGCAGCTGTGCTCTCTTCAGCTGCCGCGGTGCTTTCCACTGCCGCGGTGCTCTCTGCCGTTGTTTCAGCAGTGGCTCCGCCTCCTGCGCAGCCAACCAGGGCAAATGCCATGGAAACGGCTACGGCCATGGACAAAATCTTTTTCATAATTTCTCTCCTTCTCTCCACAATGAGATTGTTTATCGCGAACAACCTTATTATAGCCTAAAACCGCAGGAAATCAACTTTTTTTACATGCTTTTTTCATTTGGTTTACGAGCAGGCAGCCCAGAATCAGAACCCAGGCAGCCGCCAGGCAGCCGAGAAGGACTTTTGCGGTACCGGGAAGCGGTCCCAGATCGACTTTGCCGCTTCCGGAAGCGCTGGTTTCATTCAGATGGTGCAGGCTGGTCTGTTCCTCATAAAGCTCTTTGATAAAGGCGTCGTCCACGGTCTGATGACGCCGGACGGATTTGGTCACCTCTTCGATGAGCTCGCCCGCCGCGTCGCGCAGGGAGGTGGAGCCGTTAAAGACCGGCGTGACAAAGGTATGATCCGTATTGTCTAAAAGGAGCTTCGCCGCTTCGATTTTCACATCGTAATAGGTCTCGCTGTCCTGCCCGGCACGGGAGAGATAGTCCTGGTATTCCGCCGAGTTCTGCGCGGCGGAGGTGACGGGTACATAGCCCTCCGTCTGGGAGTAGGCGATCTGCACCTCGTTGGTCAGAAGGAACTGGGTGAACAGCCAGGAGGCCAGAACCTCCTGAGGGTCCTCTTTATTGAAAATGCAGATGGAAGGCCCCTGGGAAATCATCTGCGGATTCTCCGGATCAAACTGCGGGATGGGCATGACCGCAGTTTCAAAATCCACGATGGAATCCTCCGCGATGTCTACTAAAGGCGCGTCGGAGCCCATCCAGGTGGCGCCCGCCGTGGAGTCGATGGCGAAAACGCACTGGCCCGCGTTCAGGAAGTTGGCGGGATAGCCGGAGATCTTGAAGGTGGAAAAGGCTCCGGTTTCCGTGTGCTGCGCAATCGTGTAAAGAAGCTCCGTGGTCGTATCATTGAAAATCTGGATCTCTCCGCTGTCCGTGGAATAGCCGGCGCCCTTCTGTTTCAGCATCTGGATCATCATGTTGTCCGTGGACTTGTAGATGAAAGGGATCAGGACCTCTTCCCCGTTCAGAACGAAGGTGCCGTCCGCGTTTTTCGCCGTGGCCGCTTCGGAAACCTCCCAGATGAAATCCCAGGTCAGCGTCTCGGGAAGGGTATAGCCCAGAGCTTCCACATAGTCCTTATTGATGTAGCAGGCTTCCGTGGAACGCATGTAGGGCACCGCGTAATAATGGCCGCCGATGGAGCATTCCTCCAGAAACTGGGGAATGATCTCGGACTGCTTCGGCGAGGAAAAAAGAAGAGAACTTCCTCCCAGGCCGTATTTTTCATTGGAAAAAAGATCATCCAGCGGAACCACCACGTTGTCGCCGGTCAGATAGGTGGCGATGTGGTCCGGATAGGTGATGCAGACGTTGGGCGTGGTCCCCGTGGAAATGTTGGTGATCACGTCGTTGTATATTTTTCCGTAGTCCGTATACAGCCGCAGATTGACGGTGATGTTGGGATACAGCGCCTGAAAATCTTCAATCGCCTTTTTGTAGATATCGGTCTGATTGACGTTGGTATCATTTTTGGCCCAGAAGGTGATCTCGTAGTTTCGGGAGGTGTCGAATTCCTCCGGCACCGTAAAGGCGGCCTGCTCTCTTTGCCCATGGCAGCCGGACAGAAGGGTACAGGCCAGAAGCGCCGCAGTCAGAAGAAACGCGGACAGGATGTTTTTTTTCAGATCATGCCGGTAAGACCGGAACGGGTTCCCATATTTTTTCATCCCTTCATGCCTCCTCTCGACACGCCTTCCATGATTTTTCTTCGGAAGACCAGAAACAGAACGATGAGCGGAACCGAAATGACCACCACGGCCGCCATCATTGCCGGAATATTTTCCCGTCCGAAGCCGTTTTCCCGGATTTCCTGGATGCCGTTGGATACCAGGAAATAGGCCGGATCATCCGTGATCAGCCGCGGCCAGACGTAGGAATTCCAGCATTCGATCACCTTCAGGATGGTAATTGTGACAATGGTGGGACGGCAGATGGGAACCATCACCTTCAGCAGATATTTCAGGTCGGAGGTGCCGTCCACCCTGGCCGCCCGGTACAGCTCGTCCGGAACCTGTTCAAAATTTTCCTTCAGAAGGTAAATGTAGAAAATGGAGGTGACGGACGGCAGGATCAGCCCCGTGAAGGTATTGCGCAGATCCAGGTTGGTGATGGTGACGAAATTGGTGATGACCACCAGCTCGTTGGGAATCATCATCAGGGAAAGAAAGAGGGTGAACAGAAGCTCTTTTCCCTTAAAGCGCAGCCGCGCGAAGGCGTAGGCCGCAAGCGTGCTGACTGCCACCATCAGCGCCGTGGTCGCCAGGGTGAAGATCACCGTGTTGATCAGATAGCCCAGAAGAGGCACCGTGGTAAACGCGTCCTTATAATTCTGGAGCGTGGGTGAGAGGGTAAAAAAGGAAGGAACGTGCTCCGCGTTGTAGGAGCCGTAGCTTTTTACCGAGGTCAGAAGCATCCAGTAAAAGGGAAACAGAACGATCAGGGCCCAGACGCTCAGAAAAAAGTAGGTGAGCGTTTTCCCGATTCGTCCGCGCCGGACGGCAGCCCTCTGTTTTTTCTCAAAATCCATTTGTTGTTCCATGTCTATCTCCAATCCGCCGCCCGCAGGCGGCATTCCGGCAGCCTCTCTGGGCCGGAACTGCGGTGCTTAATACTGCACATGCTTTCTGCTCACCAGCAGGTTGATGCAGGTGATGGTAAGCACGATGGCAAACAGGATGATGGCCGCCGCCGAAGCGTAGGACGGATAGCCGCCGCTGGCTCCGTAGAGCATGTCATAGACGTATCCCACGATGGTGTTCATTCCCGCCGCGTTCAGATTGGTCCCGAACAGGGCCACCACATCGCTGTACGCCTTAAAGGCACCGATGAAGCCGGTGATCACCAGATAAAAAATCATGGGAGAGATCATCGGAAGGGTGATTTTCGTAAAGACCCGAAGCTTCGGTGTGCCGTCCACCCGGGCCGCCTTGTAATAGTCGGGATTGACAGAGGCCAGGGCGCTGGTCAGGACCAGGATCTTAAAGGGAAGGACCACCCAGATGGTGTAAAAGCAGAGGACGAACATCTTGGCCCAGTAGGGGCCGTCGATGAAATCCACGGGGGAGCCGCCCACAGCCTCGATCAGAAGATTCACCAGGCCGTCCGTATATTCCGTTTTCTGAAACAGGACCATGAACACCAGGCCGACGGCCAGGGTATTGGTCACATACGGGAGAAAATAGATGGTCTGATAAAGCTCCCGCAGAGGCCGGATGGAGCTTAAGCCCAGAGAAATCAGGAGGGCAAGCCCGGTGGAAACGGGAACGGTGATGATGACCAGAAGAAAGGTGTTCTTCACCGCCTGCAGGAAATAGGGATCATGCAGGACGTAGGAATAGTTGTAGGCCCCGACGCCGTAATAGGTCTGGGAGGCAAAGTTAAAGCCTTCCTCCGTGGAGTAGATGAAAACGTCGATCAGCGGGTATACCATAAAAAGAATCAGAAAAATGAGCGCAGGCAGCAGATACAGCCAGGCCTTTTTATTTTGGTCGTTCATTTGAAATCCTCCATTATCTGGAAGCAAAGCGGATTCTCTCTTCGCTCTGCTTATGGAACAGAAAGACCTTTCCGGGCTTCAGGGAAAAACGCACGGTACGCGCGGACGGATCGATCTGCGTATCCGCGTTGATGATGGAGCGGATGGCCGGATTCGCGCAGGCCTTATGGGTGGAAACGATGCTGATGTCACGTCCCATGACCTCCACGCGGGACAGCTCGCAGCCAAACGCGCCGTCCGGACCGGGAAGGAAGCCCTCCGGGCGGATGCCGACCCATACGTCCTGATCCGGCACGCCGCATACGGAAAGCACGGCTTCCTCTCCGATCAGGAGCTTTTCTTTCTTCACCCGTCCCTCAAACACATTGATGGGCGGAGTTCCCAGGAAACGCGCCACAAACAGGTTCGCCGGATCGTCGTAAACCTCCTGCGGCCTGCCGCTCTGCATCAGGACGCCGTCCTTCATCACCGCGATATGATCGGAGATGCTCATGGCCTCCTCCTGATCGTGGGTGACAAAAACCGTGGTGATCCCGGTTTCCTTCTGGATTTTCCGGATTTCTTCCCTCGTCTGCAGCCGGAGCCTCGCGTCCAGATTGGACAGGGGCTCGTCCAGCAGAAGAACTCTGGGCATCTTGACAAGCGCTCTGGCGATTGCCACGCGCTGCTGCTGGCCGCCGGAAAGCTCTCCGGGCTTTCGGTCCATCAGCTCTTCGATCTGTACCAGGCGGGCCGTCTCTTCCGCCTTCCGGTTCATTTCCTCTTTGGAGGGGCGGTCCTTACCCTTCAGATTTTCCAGAGGGAACAGGATATTCTGCCGCACGGTCAGGTGCGGATAAAGGGCATAATTCTGAAATACCATGCCAACGCCCCGCAGCTCCGGCGGAAGCGCCGTCACATCTTCCTTTCCAAAAAAAATTCTGCCTCCGGTGGGCTTTTCCAGCCCGCAGATCATGTTCAGCGTGGTGCTCTTTCCGCATCCGGACGGCCCGAGCAGGGCGATCAGCTCTCCGTCCGGAATTTCAAAGGAAAAATCATTGACGGCAGTGACCTCGCCGCCCTTTCTCCCCCGGGCCGGAAATTTTTTCGTGAGATTCTGCAGTTCGATTTTCATAACTACCTCTGTTTTCTTCCGCCGAAGGGCGGCATTTCATTTGGAAAGAAATTGGACGCGAGTCCAATTTCCAGGGAAAAATCTCTGATTTTTCCCGCTCCTCCCATGTTTTCTGCCGCCACAGGGCGGCATTTGGTCTTATTGAAACTCAACACTTCCGATTATAGCGGATTTCCTGAGGGTTCACAAGATTTGAGGGATATTTTACTGTAAGATTGTTTTTGACAGAAGCCCTGTTTGAAGAATGCAAAAGCAATCATCATGGAAAGAAAACCGAAGCCCGTGGTGGCAGATGAAGCCGGAAGATTGGCAGCTTGACATATAGTAATAAGTTACTATAATTAAAACAGAATCGGGAAATATTTTTGAAATACGAAGAGAGGATAAAGGAATGAAAATGGAGGGGCTGTTTGAGAAATACGGCTGTGACACGAGGCATAAAGAACAGGCGGTTTTTGCGAGTATTTTTATTCTGCAGAACCGCCTGCAGACCGCCGGAGAAAAGCTGCAGACGGAGATTTCCATGAAGCAGTGGTTGCTTCTGGCAATGGCGGAATGCTGTCCTGAACCTCGGACTCTGACCAATATCGGAGAGCTGATGGGCTGCTCGAGACAGAACGTGAAAAAGCTGGCGGAAGCCGTGGAGAAGAAGGGCTTTGTCCGTCTACTTCCGGGAAAGGGACGTTCCATACAGGTGGTTCTGACAGAGAAAGCGAAACGATATGAAGAAAAAATGGCGGAGCGGCAGCAAAAGTTTCTGGAGCTGCTGTTTTCGGATTTTGACGAAAAAGAAACGGATGAGCTGTTCCGCCTGTATGCCAGGCTGTACAGGGGAATGGAACGGGCGGAAAACTACGCGGAGGAATTTGGCTGATGGGAGGAAACGGAAATTTTTGGATAGCTGCGGCAGCAGCGGTTGTGGTTCTTGCCGGTGGGATCATGCTCTGGTTTTGGATTCCGTTTTCTCCGGTCAAAAGGAGGTTTCGGAAGGACATTTCCGCGCTTCTGGAAGAGAGCCGGGGAACGGCCGGGAACGAAATTTTTACGCAGGAGGACTTTTCTCATCTGCCCGCTGCCATCTGCAGATACCTGGAGCACTGCGGCTATATCGGAACGCCGAAAATGTCCTTTCTGAAAATGTGTTACCATGACGTGGCGTTTTGGCAGGAACGAAATGGTTCGGCGCTTCGTATTGATTATCTGCAGTATAATTTTGTGAAAAATCCCTGCAGAATGGCTCTGATCGACAGCCGACTGTTCGGAATCCCGTTTGAAGGCTATGATTATTATCAGAACGGGAGAGGGGGCATGAAAGGCGTCATCGCAAAAGCGATTACGCTGTTTGACCAGAAAGGGCCGAAGATGGATCAGGCATGTCTGGCCACTTTTCTCGCGGAAAGCCTGTTTGCTCCGTCCATTCTGCTGCAGGACTATATTTCCTTTGAGGAAACGGGTGATTATGAAGTAAGGGCGGTGATCCGCTATGGCGGGCAGACGGCAGGAGGCATTTTTACCTTTAATGAAGCGTATGAGATGATTTCCTTCACCACAAACGACAGAGCCGTAACCAAAAAGGACGGCAGCATGGAATATATCCCCTGGTCCGCGGTCTGCGGCGAATACCGGCTTTCTGAAAACGGAATCCGGTATCCCTCAAAATTCCGGGCTGTCTGGAATGGTTCCGATGGGGATTTCGTCTATTTTGATGGAAGAATCAGTGAAATCTCCTGCGGATAATCAGAGGGCCTTTTAATAAACAGCACGACGCGTTCTGTAAAAAAATGAGGAAATTTTTGAAAGTATAAATTTTTTCCGTCCGCTGTTGTATTTTCCAGGGGGTTGTGCTATTCTTGAAGCAGAACATATGTTCTTTGTGAAAAGACAGACAGGGGGGGGACCGGAATGAATATAAAAATCGCCGTGCTGAATGGAAGAGGAAGAAAATGGAACCGGCATAATCTCTCAGAAAACCGGCATACTGTATCTGAAAAAGGATTCCGATGGAAGAACGAAAAGATTGAAAAATGGAAAACAGAAGCTATCTCTGCATCGATTTAAAATCCTTTTATGCATCGGTGGAGTGCGTAGAGCGATGCCTGGACGCCCTGACTACGAATCTGGTGGTGGCGGATCCGGAACGAGGAGAGGGAACCATCTGTCTGGCAGTCTCGCCTTCCCTGAAGGCGCTGGGGGTGAAGAACCGCTGCCGGGTCTTTGAGATTCCGAAGCAGATTCCCTATATCATGGCGCCGCCGCGGATGAAGCTGTATATTGAATATTCCGCCAATATCTACGCCATTTATTTAAGATATGTGGCGAAGGAGGATATTCATGTCTATTCCATCGACGAAGCCTTCCTGGATGTGACGGAATATCTGGGCCTGTATGGGATGACCGCAAGGCAGCTTGCCGTAACCATCATGGAGGATGTGAGGCGGGAGACCGGCATAACGGCCACGGCGGGGATCGGAACGAATTTGTATCTGGCCAAAGTCGCGCTGGATATTATGGCTAAGCATGCGGAGGACCATATCGGTTTTCTGAATGAGGAGCTGTATCGAAAGACCCTGTGGGAGCACCGGCCGCTGACGGACTTCTGGCGGATCGGGCGCGGCACGGTGAACCGCCTTTCCTCCATGGGGCTTTTTACCATGAAGGATGTGGCGCAGGCGGATGAGGACCTGATTTATAAGATGTTCGGCGTGGACGCGGAGCTTCTGATCGATCACGCCTGGGGACGAGAGAGCGTGACTATGGCGGACATTAAGGCTTACCGTCCGGAAAGCAGCTCCATCTCCAGCGGCCAGGTGCTGGCGAGGGATTATACCCATGAGGAATGCAGGCTGATCGTGAAGGAGATGACGGACGCACTCTGCCTGGAGCTGGCGGACCGGGGGCTGGTCACGGAGTCCGTGACCCTTTCTCTGGGCTTTTCCAACGCGCTGAAGCTGGGATATGTGCACGGGACGTCATCGCTTCCTGAGGCGGCGAACACCTACCGGGCCATCGTCCCCCATGTCTGCGGGGTATATGAGCGGATCGCGGATCCCGCGCTTCCCATCCGCCGCCTGAGCCTGACGGCCAACAATGTGACGCAGGAAACTTACGTGCAGTACAGCCTGTTTTCAGACAGGGAGGAGATGGAACGGGACAAAAGGGCGCAGAAGGCTGCGCTGGAGATCAAGAGAAAATTCGGGAAAAACGCCATCCTGCGCGGCATGGACCTGCAGGAAGCGGGGACTGCGAGAGAACGCAACCGGCAGATCGGAGGGCATAAGAGCGGGGAATTCGGGGAAGAGATCGGAGCGGAAGCCGGAGAGGAAGAAAGGGAGGTAAGCGAAGAGACGATAGACCGAAAAAATAGGAAGGAAAAAAACGGAGAAGCGGGATATGGCAAGAGGGAAAAGGATAAGACCCAAAATGGACCGGGCGGACCGGGCAAAGCAGTTCATGCCCTTCGATGCGCTGAAAGGATTTCAGGAAGCGCTCCGGGAAAAGGAGAGAACACCGGCAGCCAGACGGATACTTCCGGAGGAAGAGCAGGAAGAGTTGAACCGGAAGCTTTCTGCAATACGAAAAAGGGATATAGTTGAGGCGGAGTATTTTCAGGAAGGGGAAGATATTTGTGTGAAAGGGACGGTTTCTTCGGCTAACCGTCAGGAAGGATGGCTGCAGGTGGAAAACCGGAGGATTCCATTTGAAAATATCGTAAAGCTGGAGCTTCTTTTTCCTGCACAGGATCCGACGGATATTGTATAATCTATCTAAAGGAAACGACTGGCCTCGTGAAAAGCATGGATGCTGTATGAGGACAAAAGAAGGAGCGGCGCAGTGCAACAAGAACGCTGCGCAGGATACAAAGGAAAGGGGAGGATGAGAATGGCGGACTGGATCTGGTATCCCGGGGATTTTGAGATCCATCAGGGAATGCTTCAGAATTGTGTGAGAGAAGAGCGGGGCATGCGGTGGCCGGCTTACTGGTACATGGATGACTGCCTGCGGAATGTAAGGCTGTTCCGGGAATACGACCTTATGGAAGAGACTGCTTTTCGGGTCAAAATCTGTGGGATCGGCTATGTGCGGGTGAACGATGAAAAGCATCGTTGCAATGAAGCGATTGTCTGTGGGCCGGGAAAGACCCTGATCGAAATTTTCGTGGCAAATCCGGAGGGGCTGCCCTGTGCATATGCGGATGGACCTGTGATACGGACCGGTCCGGACTGGAGCGCGGACGACCTTGCGGGAAATATCGGGGCTGCAGGAACATCCTGCCTGTACCGGAGCCCGGAGCAGGATCCAAACCGGATCTTCTATCAGGAAGAACAGATCCCCTGTGCCTGCAGAAGAGAGGTGAACGGCGGCTTTCTGTATGATTTCGGAAGAGCCGTAACAGGAAAACCTCATTTCCTGTCGTTTCCGGCCGGAACGAAGGTGACAGTCTGCTACGGAGAATCGGAAACGGAGGCACTGGATGTGGAGCGCTGTTATTATAAGGAAGACAATGCGGATGAACATACGGAATTTAGCAGGAGAGCCTTCCGCTATCTGTATATTCCGGAAAAGGAAGGAGAAAAGATCACGCTGGAAGCAGTGCATCAGTTTATTCCCTTTCCAAAGCGCGGAACCTTCCGTTGCAGTGATGAAAGGCTGAACCGGATTTGGGAGACGGCAGAGGAAACCTTTCGTCTTTGCTGCGGTCTGTTCATCCTGGACGGGATCAAGCGGGACCAGTGGATCTGGTCCGGCGACGCCTACCAGAGCTTTTTTGTCAGCCAGTATCTGTTTGGGGAGGAGGAACTGGTACAGAGGACGCTGACCGCCCTGCGGGGGAAGGACCCGGTAAGACAGCACATGAATACCATCGTGGATTATTCCATGCTCTGGATTGTATCTGTAAGGAATTATTATGAAATGTCGGGAAACCTGGGATTTCTGGAATTTATTTATCCGAAAATGATCAGCCTGCTGGAATACTGTCTGGAGCAGACCAATGATTTGGGATTTCTGTACGGAAGAGAGGGAGACTGGATCTTCGTGGACTGGGCCGACCTGGATAAGGAGGGCTGCCTGTGTGCGGAGCAGGCACTCCTTGCGCACTCTCTCAGAAGCGTCCTGGAATGTGCACGGGCTCTGGGCCGGGACGCTTCCGTTTACGGAAAGCACCTGGAAAAGCTGAGCGGAAATATCACACGATATTTCTGGGATGAAGAACAGGGAGGCTTTATTGACAGCTATGAATCCGGAAAAAGAAAGATCAGCAGACAGAGCAATCTGTGGGCTGTCCTGTTTGGAGCCGCGGATGAAAAGCAGAAGGACTCCATTCTCAGAAATGTGATCCAAAACGATGCGGTTGCGCCGATCACTACGCCGTATTTCAAATATTACGAGCTGGACGCTCTGGCAGAAATGGGAGAACTGGAAGAGGTCTACCGCAGGATCCTGGAATACTGGGGCGGCATGCTGGATATGGGAGCCGTCACGTTCTGGGAGGAATTTGACCCTTCCCAGACCGGAACGGAAAAATATGCGATGTACGGCGATCCCTATGGAAAGAGCCTCTGCCATGCCTGGGCGGCGAGTCCGGTCTATCTGCTCAGCCGCTACTTCGCGGGGCTGTATCCGACAAAGCCCGGCTATCAGGAATTTGGCGTCAGACCGGAGGGAATCCGGATCCTGGAGGAATTTTCCTTTGTTCTGCCGGTGAGAAGCGGAAGCGTCCGCATTTTCTGGAAGAAGCCCTGCCTGAGCATTTTTACTGATATGCCTGGAGGCAAGCTGATCCTGGGGGAAAAAGCGTTCCCTCTTATTCCGGGAAAAGAGCTGAAGCTGGAGGTGTGAACAAAGGGAATTTTGAACTGCGGCGGGCTTCTATACCACTTCCGAACCAAACGGCATGAGCGCCAGCTTCGCGATTTTAAAATGCTGAAGCCCGAAGGGAATGCCGACGATGGTAATACAGAGCAGACAGCCGAGAGCGGCCGATTCGATGGCAAGGGGCAGGCCGGAAATCAGAATCCATACGATATTCAGAAGCAGAGAGCCCGCCCCGCCGCCATAGCGGATTTCCTTTCCGAAGGGAAAAAAGCAGAGCGAAGCGAATTTAAAGCACTGCAGGCCCACCGGAATGCCGATGATGGTGACGCACCAGAGCACGCCGGCCAGACACCAGCTCAGCCCGCTGATGCATCCGCCGAAAAGAAACCACAAAAGATTACCGAGACATCCCATAGAAACCTCCCTTTCAGAGCAGCGCCTCGTTGTGTCATAGTCAGGTCATTCTGTCAAAGCCGTTTGGGACGTTCCGGCACAGACAGCAGGCCGAACCTGTCTGGCGGCGTTTTACTGCGCCCGAAACGGTCATTTCCCTGTCAGCTGTTTTTCCAGAATCAGCCGGGCCTTTTCCCGATCCTCTTTTTTCACAAGGATTTTATAAAAGTCCCGGACCGAACCATCTCTGCCGAGCGCCGCGCGGGAGCCGTCCGCATTGTTGAAGGAAAGGCGCAGCTGATTGCTGATCTGATCCGTTTTGAAAGGGATTCCCTGTTCGTCCAGGAGATATTTGGCCCGGAAAAAGGCTTCCTGATCTGATGTAACGTAAATTTCTTCCCATTTTTGTGAAAACAGCATTGCAATCCCCCTTTCCGGAGTGCGGCGGCTCCTTCTCTTTTTTCTCAGTCTACTATATTTCGGCCGGACAGTCCAGAAAAAGCCTGCGGATGTTTGCAAAACCCCGGGCCGTCCCTTATAATGAGGGTAACTGCGGGAGGGGAAGAAAACGGGTTCTGTCCGGTTTATCCGGACGGGAGAACGGTCTGTGCTCCGGCATGGGACAGACCCGGAAATCCAAAGGTTTTTAAGAGAAGAAAGGAAGGAAAAATATGGGATTGATCAAAGCGGCTCTTGGGGCGGCATCATCGGTGCTCGGCGATCAGTGGGAGGAATATTTTTACTGTGACAGCCTGTCGCAGGAGGTTCTGGCGGTAAAAGGCCAGAAGCGGATGTCCAGAAGGGGTTCCAACCGGAAAGGAGCGGAGAATATCATTTCCAACGGCTCCGTCATCGCGGTCAATGAAGGCCAGTGCATGATGATCGTGGATCAGGGAAAGGTTGTGGAGGTGTGCGCTGAACCGGGAGAGTATGTGTATGACATGTCCTCGGAGCCGTCCATTTTTTATGGGGATCTGGGAGACAATATTCAGAAGTCCTTTGAACTGTTCGGCATCCGTTTCGCTTTCGGCGGGGAAGCGCCGAAGGATCAGCGGGTGTATTATTTTAATACGAAGGAAATCATGGGAAATAAATATGGTACGGCCAATCCGGTGCCCTTCCGGGTGGTGGATACAAATATCGGGCTGGATGTAGACATCTCGATCCGGTGCCACGGGGAATATTCCTACCGGATCGCAGACCCTCTCTGCTTTTACGCAAATGTGTGCGGCAACGTGGAGCATGCCTATACCAGAGACAATCTGGACGGCATGCTGAAAAGCGAGCTGATGACCGCGCTGCAGCCCGCCTTCGCGAAGATTTCAGAAATGGGAATCCGTTACAGCGCCCTGCCAGGCCATACGGCTGAAATCGCGGACGCGCTCAATCAGGTGCTGAGTGAAAAATGGCTCCATCTGCGCGGAATTGCCGTCGCCTCCTTTGGGGTCAGCAGCGTGACCGCATCGGAAGAGGACGAAAGGATGATCCGTGACATGCAGAAATCCGCCGTCCTGCGAAATCCAAATATGGCAGCGGCTACGCTGGCAGGAGCGCAGGCGGATGCCATGCGCGCGGCTGCCGCGAACACGGCGGCCGGCCCCATGATGGCTTTCGCCGGAATGAACATGGCCGGGCAGGCGGGCGGCTTCAACGCGGCGCAGCTCTATCAGATGGGCGGCGGGCAGAGTATGCAGAGCGCAAATGTCCGGGCCGGGAGCGCGGGAAACGGGAATGCGCAGGCGGGCGGCGCGTCCCAGGCGGAACAGACTGCCGGAAGCTGGACCTGCTCCTGCGGAGCGGTGAACACCGGAAAATTCTGTCCGCAGTGCGGGAAGCCGCGTCCCGCGGCAGGCTGGACCTGTTCCTGCGGAACTGTGAACCAGGGAAACTTCTGTACGGAATGCGGAAAGCCAAGGCCCGCCGGAGCGCCTCTTTACCGCTGTGACAAATGCGGCTGGGAGCCGGAGGACCCCGCCCATCCGCCGAAATTCTGTCCTCAGTGCGGAGATCCCTTTGACAGCGGGGATGTGCGGTAGCGCGGATACCCTGCGGAGAGGATGCGCGGCAGGAACGGCTGAGGCAGGAGGGGGGAAGGATGAGACGGCACTGAGACGGGGGAAAGATACCGATTGAAAAGAGGAAGAAAATACGCAAGTTATTTTGTGGGAAAGTAGCGTCAAAGGGGGAATCCAATTCTATGAAACCGAATTTTCTGATTTTCATGACGGATCAGCAGAGGGGGGACATGCAGCCCACATTCGGTAAAGCCAAAATGCCGAATCTGGAAAGGCTTGCGGAAAACGGAGTGGTATTTCGAAAGGCATACTGCCCGTCTCCTCATTGCTGTCCCAGCAGGGCGACTTTTTTCTCCGGGCTGTATCCGTCTCAGCATGGGGTGTGGAACAATGTGGATCTGGCAGATGCCCTGTCGAAGGGGCTGTACGATGACGTGAGGCTGTTTTCCGAGGACCTGAAGGAAAATGGATACCATCTGTACTACAGCGGAAAATGGCATGTCAGCGCCCTGGAAGGCCCGCAGGACAGAGGATTTGAGGCGCTTTCCGCAAATCTTCAGGAGGCAGGAGCGGCCGCAGGAAGGAAACGGACTCCGGACATGCGGGACTGGAGCTGGTTTGAAAAAAAGGATTATCTTAAGGAAGGCGCGGCCAGAGGGGACGGGGAAATTGTCCGTGCCGGTTTCCCCAAATACCATCAGTATGGAGAGGCGGAGAATCCCTTCGGAGATGAGGATGTGGTTCGGGCGGCCAGAGAGAAAATCAGGGAACTTCCTGAAAAGGAACCCTTCTGCATGTATGTGGGAACGCTGGGGCCGCATGATCCATATATCGTGCCTGAAAAATATCTGGAGCTGTATCCGCTGGAGGAAATCGAACTTCCGGAAAGCTTTGAGGATGATCTTGCGGACAGGCCCAACCTGTACCGGAGGACGCAGAAGCGGTTCCGCCAGCTGACAAAAGAGGAACAGAAACGGAGCCTGCAGCATTATCTCGCCTTCTGCAGCTATGAGGACGCTCTTTTTGGGGAGATTCTGAACGAACTGGCGGACAGAAAGCTGCTGGAAAACACGATTGTGATCTATGTGTCGGATCATGGAGATTACGCGGGCGCTCATGGCCTCTGGACGAAGGGCCTGCCCTGCTTTGAGGAAGCGTATCATATCTGTTCGGTGGTGGGCTATGGCGGGATTCCGGCGAAGGGAGAAACCGTGGAAGCGCTGGTTTCGCTGGCGGACTATGCGCCCACACTGCTGGAACTGGCCGGGATTTCCGCAGACAGAAGCTTTGCCGGACGGTCGCTGGTTCCGTTTTTGAAGGGAGAATGTCCGGAAAACTGGAGAACGGAGCTCTTTACCCAGACCAATGGAAACGAGCTGTACGGGATACAGAGGGCCGTGTTTGATACCAGGTACAAATTCGTCTATAACGGCTTTGACTTTGACGAGCTGTATGATTTAACGGACGATCCGGGCGAATGTCATAATCTGGCAGGAAAAGAAGAATATGATTCGGTTAAGAAAGCGTATTATAAAAAGCTGTGGAGATTCGCGTATGAGAATCAGGATATGCTGGGGGACACCTATATCACCACGGCGCTGACGGATTATGGCCCCGGGATTCTGGAAGAATAAGAGGGAAACAGAATACGGAACAAAGGGAATAGAGGATAAAGATAAAGAAAGGGATGAAATCGTGTAGGGAGGTTTCGGCCCTTTCTGTTACTGTACATGCTCTTTCTCATATGCCGCAATGATTATCCCCGCATTCTTCTCCAGCTTCTCTCCCCCATCCAGCCTGAGAACCGGGCATGTAAGCTGGCTGAGCCAAAGCTCATGCTGCTTACTGCTGCAGGATGCCGCGCCATGGTCATAATCCGCGGAATCCCTTAAAAATGCCTGATGCGCTTCAAACATATCGCCGCCCGGAAGAATCCGGCTTCCGAATTCTGCCAGTTCCCGGTCATGAATCCGGCTGACGCGGAGCTTTTCCTCAGCGGTCAGATAAACCGCAAGCAGAAAAAAGGGATCAAAGTGTTCATGAAAGCTGTTCATGGAACCGGCCATGACAAATTCGCCCGCCTTTTCGGCTGCCTCCATGAGCCGGCTGATTTTCTCTGCTTTTGTGTACATGACGGTGTACGGAATCTCCGTATCCTTTTTCCAGATATAATCGTCGATGTCCAGAAAAGCGGTTCCAAGCCTTTCTGCGACGAGCTTTCCAAGCGTGGTTTTTCCGGACCCGGAGGGGCCCAGCAGAATGATTCCTTTTGGCATGGTTGAATCCTTTTAATATTTTTCTTTCAATTTATGATTGATTTTTTTCGTCAGGAGCGGGATTTTTTGAGCAAAGCGGTATTTACCTTTTCCATATCCTCTGACCAGTTCGATGATTCCGGAATTTTTCAGCCTGTTCAATATTTTCCCGGCAGATGAATTTTCGGATTGAACTGCCAGGCAGTCAAAGATAAAAGAGATTAAGAGATGAATCCGTGATTTTTATTGTATGGTCAGACCCTGTTTCAGTCAAGCATGAATTGTAAAAAGCATTTTGACAGAATTGTTAAAACCGCTCCGTCTGATGCGAAAAACCGCCTCCGGTTGACAAACCGCACACGCGGGTTGACAGATTTCCAGCATACGCTGGTGGCTCTGCGGCGTCCGGTCTGATATAATCGGAATGACAACCGGAAAAAGAATGGAAGAAGCGCACCCTGGCATAAAATGCTTCGATATGGAAGGAAGGTTGCAGATGAATCTCGCGGACGGAATTCAGCGGTTAAGAAAAAGCAGGGGAATCTCCCAGGAGGAGCTGGCGGACAGAATCGGGGTTTCCCGGCAGGCCGTTTCCAAATGGGAAAGCGGACAGACTTCGCCCGATCTGGAAAAGATCGTTCTCTTGAGCGACTGTTTTGAAGTGACGACAGATTATCTTCTCAAGGGAGTTTCGCCGGGGCAGCCTGCGCCAACCCGGGCAGAACAGACCCGGGCTGGACAGGATCAGAATGCTCCGGATCAGACTGCCCCGGCTCAAATCGCTTCGGCCCGGGCTGTGCCGGACGTGCGGATTTTCGTCATGGCGGGAAGCGCTGTCAATTTCACCGGCCTGATTGCGGCCGTGATGATCTGGTACGAAAGACAGACCGCGGCTGCCACGGCAGCGGGACTGATCCTGATGGTGGCAGGCTGTGTGGTTTGCAGGATCGGAATGCTTAAGGCGGATGGCGGGGCAAAGGGAAGGGCGAAGAAAACCTTCTGGTCGGTAAACGTCTGGATCCTTCCCTTTATTCCGCTTTCCATGATCTATAACAATTTATTTGGCGGATTCAGAACGGCGCCCTATCCCGTTTTGACCGGACCCATTTCAGGATTCGTGGGGTTTGCGCTGTTCTGGATGATTTATATCGGAATCGGAACGGCAACAGAGCTGGCTCTGCATGGGAGTAGAAAGGGCTGAAAGGTGCATTTCACCCGCAAGATGATAGAAGCGGTCCGCCTTCCGTTTCCGGGAGGCGGACAAAATGGAGAAACATGTAGGGTACAGTGACGGATATGCCGTACCAGCCGCAGAACAGACCTGACAGAAAAGATCCTGTCGGGAATCTACCTGTTTCTCATCGTCAGAAGGACGGCGATGAGGATGAGTACCAGGATCAGCAGAGCGGCAGAAGCGATAAGGACGATCCTGGTCGTCGGACTTTTCTGTGCCTGTGTGACTTGGACGGTATCGAGCGGCTCTGTGTGACCGGACTGTGCTTCCGAAGAAGCGGGAGGTACGCTTCCTTCCGGTTCCGCGGCGGTTTCCGTTTCCGAAGGGCCGGATTCTCCGTCTTCAGCCCCCGTGTTTTTGGCCCCGCCTTCTGACCGGCTTCCAGACTGCCCGCTCTGCGGAGAGGAACCTTCCGTTTTGATTCCCATGGATTCCGGTGTCGGCGTA
Organism: Candidatus Eisenbergiella intestinipullorum; assembly: GCA_019119815.1. GTDB lineage: Bacteria > Bacillota > Clostridia > Lachnospirales > Lachnospiraceae > Eisenbergiella > Eisenbergiella intestinipullorum. The sequence goes on from DWWH01000030.1 coordinate 44,816, forward strand.
TAATCGGGCGAGGGCTGAACCGGTGCTGTGATCTGCGGCTTTGTATCCGTGGAAGGCAGCGGCTGAGTGAGGGCGGCGTTGATCGTCTGATACAGCTTGCTCAGATAGGAAAGCGGATAGTAGACGCGGCCTTCTTCTCTGGCCAGAGCGGTCAGCGCGGGAATGATAACCGGATCACCGCCGTCCCAGCGCACGATCAGAGCTGCATGGGGATTTTTCCTCAGCGCATCCATGACATTTTCCGGCATCCGATCATAGGTCACTGCGTTCACATTGACGGTCTCTCCTGCCTTTGCCTTCTGGATCAGTGCGCGCACCTCTTCCCAGAATTCTTTTTCGTAATCCGGTACATAGGTCTCGTCGTCATCCTCGTGATGATCATCAGAGGATCCGCCGCCGGAAGAGCCGGCCGGCTGGGAGTCGGAAGAAGATCCGGATTCCGGAGCGGAAGAGGATTCTGTTTCCGGAACGGAGGAGGAACCTGTTTCGGAAGCCGGAATGGATTCCGTTTCGGATGAAGGTTCTGTCCCGGAAATGGACTCCGTCTCCGTTTCGGAAGGCGTTTCTGTTTCTGCTTGCTTATCTTCATATAATAAAGCAAAAACGGCAGGATAAGAAGAAGCCTTCACAGTAAGCGCTGTTTCTGTTTCCTTTGCTGTCTTCAGCAGCTCTGTCTGAGGCTTTCCGGAAGAACGATCCTTCAGGACTCCAATGCGGAAAGTGCGCACGTAACCCTCAGCCGGCTTCCCACCCTTATCGAGAGAAAACTGAAGGGTCAGCGGTACATCTGCTGAGGCGCGGGTTTTTTGCGGATCATTTCCGGAAACGGTTTTGGTTATTTCAATGCGGCAGCAGCCGGCCAGACCGGAATTTTCAAGCAGGGCCAGCAGGGCTTCTTTTTCATTCTTCTGCAGCTTTTCCGGAGCGATCTTCAAAGAGAAGGAAACCAGCCTGTCCGTTCCATCCAGAAGTCTCTGTGCGTCTTCCTGTGTGAACAGAGAAAGCAGAGCATATGAGTCCGCGACGGACACAAAATCCGTGAGCGTTTCATCCGTGTCCACATTCAGCCTGATACAGGGAAGATAGACCAGATTTTTGTAATAGGTCTGAAGTGTTTTCCCGCTCAACAGATTTTTGCCGTTTTCCGACAGCGCCTGATAGTGGATCCAGGCATTCAGATAGGCTTTTTCGGTTCCTTCGCTGCACTCCCCTTCTTTGTCCAGAGAAGGAAGATTTTCAAACAGAGCCTGAAGCTCTTTTTGCGTCATCCTGCGGAAAGAGACGGAGAGGCGATCAGAAGCTGAGAGATCTTCAGATTTTAGAATACAGCTGTTATTTTTGACCCGGGAGGTAATATCTTTGCCGTTCAGCAGCACCTGATCCAGAAGAAAACCGGGATCAGGAGAAAAGCGCAGAGAGATTTCGCGTTCTCCGTCTTCGGAACCGGATTCCGTCATTTCCACATTGCCGCCGGTAATCTGATCGGGAAGTTCGGGCATGCCGGAGGCATCCTCCGGCGTTTCGGAGGAAGCGTCCGTTTCGGAAGGCCTTTCTGCTTCGGAGGAAGTTTCCGTTTCAGAAGGCTTAGTTGCTTCGGAGGAAGTTTCCGTTTCGGAAGGTTTTGCTGCTTCGGAGGATGCCTCCGTTTCGGAAGGCTTAGTTGCTTCGGGGGAAGTTCCCGTTTCGGAAGGCTTAGTTGCCTCGGAGGAAGCGTCCGTTTCGGAAGGCCTTTCTGTTTCGGAGGAAGCGTCCGTTTCGGAAGGCTTTGCTGCTTCGGAGGAGGTTTCCGTTTCGGGAGATTCCGGCTCGGTAAGCTGCACGCTCCAGGTATGAGATTTTTCTGCCAGAACGGAAATCGTTCCGTCCGCTTTTTGCATCCGGGCCTCTACCGTGACGCTGACGGACAGGCTGCAGGCTTTGGTAAAGGACAGAGAGGACAGATCATAGCCCGTTTTTTCCTTATGCTGTCCGTTTTCCTCCCAGGACCAGGTATAATGGAAACGAACGCTGTCTTCTCCGGCAAAGTCTCCGCTGACACTGAGCGGATGCTTTGCAGTGACGGACAGGGTATGCTGCTTTCCGTCGCAGGCCGCATCAATATCCGGGCTAAAACGGATCTCGGGCTGAGCGACCGTCCTGACGGCATAAAGCCTGCTTCCGGTCACAGGAGAATCCACAGTAACGCCGGCAGCATCCGGATCGGAAGGATCGAAGACCCAGCGGCAGGAAGAATAGCCTTCTCCCGCCGGGATCTCGGGAAGCTTCCGGGCGGGATCCTTCTGCCAGACGCCGCTGCTGTCCCTGGAATAATTCAGAGGAAGCTGATACAGCACATCCCACTGCGTCCGGCTGCCGTCTGCGTTCTGAAGAGTGATGCGGAGCGGATAACCGGCCTTCTTCCAGTCCGGCGTGATTTTTTCTGATGAGAACCGGTCAAACAGAGCCTGATCGGGAAATACCAGGACAGAATCGGAGTCAAAGGCCGAAGCTCCGCAGAAGGAGAGCGATTTTGGAAGGTAGACAGTCGAAAAGCCGGTTCCGGAAAAAGCGCCTGCTCCGATTTTGGTAACGGTTTCTGGCAGGGTGAGTACACCGGTGAGAAAGCTGCAGCCGGCAAAAGCATCCGGACCGATCTCGGTCACTGGAATATTATTAATTTGAGAAGGAATGGTGAGCTGTATGCGGGTTCCGGACTGCTTCAGGCTTTCCAGACGGGTCTTGGTGAAACCGGAAAGAACGCCGTCCTGAAACCGGAAAACAGAGGACGTTTCTGCGTCCTGGGACCCGGAAGAAGGATCCGGATGAGACTCTGCCGCATCGGAAGAGGCAGACGGATCTTCCGATGCAGAGGCAGTCTCTGTTTCGGAAGCTTCCGGCGCGCTGCTTTCTTCGGCCGGAAAGGAACCGGAAGGACCTGCTGCAAATGCACGCATGCCGCCTGCAGAAAAGGCGAGCACGGTCAGAGCTGCCAGAAGCGGCAGGAAAATGATGAAACGCTGAGTGCTTCTGTTCGTCATATAAACGCCTCCCTTTTTTGAAAAAATCCCTTTCTATCTGTATTATGAAATATCCCAAAAGGAAAAACAAGGAAGAAAATCTTAAGATTACAGCATCCGGTCCGCTGCTGTTCGGGCCGGAACCCGCCGGACGGCATCTGCATGTAGGCCTTCCGGAAAAGCCGGGACAGGCATTCTCCCGGAAAGGTACTTTTTTTCCGGCTCCTGCTGTGGTATGATGAAACAACAGATGCCGCAGGAAGCGGCCAGAGGAGGGACCCTTTGCGGCAGATGAAAGGTTGGATGAAAATGAAGGATGAGGACAAGAAGATTTCTGTAGAAATGAGCAATACAGATGGGCAGGAAAACCTGACGGGCCATTTCCTGGAGTCGGAGAATCCGGAAAAGCTTCTGGAAGGTGCCCAGCCCTTTATGGAGCTGATGAGCCGCTATCGCTGTGCCATGATGGAGGTAGAAACCAAGCTGAGGGTGCTGGATGAGGAATTTTCCCTTGCTTATGACAGAAATCCCTTTGAAACCATTAAGAGTCGGCTGAAAAGGCCGGTCAGCATCATAGAAAAAATGAAACGCAAGGGCTGTCCGCTGACTGTGGAGGAGATCGAAAAGCAGCTGAACGACATCGCGGGGATCCGTGTGATCTGCTCCTTCCTTGATGACATTTATACTCTGGCGGATATGCTGGTGGGACAGGATGACATCCGGCTTCTGGAGAAAAAGGACTATATCATCGCTCCTAAGCCGAACGGATACCGGAGCCTGCATTTGATCCTGGAGGTGCCCATTTTTCTTTCTCACAGCAAACAGTATATGAAGGTGGAGGTGCAGTTCCGGACCATAGCCATGGATTTCTGGGCCAGCCTTGACCATAAGCTGAAGTATAAAAAGGATGTCCAGGAGCCGGAACGGATTGCAGAGCAGCTGAGGGAATGCGCGGACATCATCAGCAGCATGGATGAACGCATGCAGCAGATCCGGGACCAGATTGAAAAGGGAAAGAGGGAAGACTGATGGGAATGGAGAAAAGGATTACGCCTCTGATACGGATCTATCATGAAGAGCTGCCGGAACCGCTGCTTTCTCTGTATGCAACATATCCGCTGCGCAGGCTGGCGGATGTGGGCATGCACTGCGGATGCGAATACAGCGCCTTTTTGCGGTTTCGCTTTCTTCCCATGTCGGAGTACGCGGAGAATTATACCAGAGATCTGCACAGTCTGGGAGCCGCGCTGATCGTCCTGCACTTTACGGGAGACCTCAAACAGAGCATAGCCGGACTCCTGCACGATATTGCAACGCCCGTGTTCGCCCATGTGGTGGATTTCATGAAGGGAGATCATATTCACCAGGAGGCTACGGAAGAAGCCACGCGGGAGATGATCGAGTCCTCCCCGGAGATCCTGGCGGTCCTGAAAAACTGTGGCCTGACACTGGAAGACGTGGAGGATTACCACCGCTATCCCATCGCGGACAATCCATCACCCGGGCTGTCTTCGGACCGGCTGGAATACACGCTGGGAAATTTCCTGTGCGGCAGAAGGAAAAGTCTGGAGGAAATCCGCGCGCTCTATCGGAAGCTGTGCTGCGCTGAAAATGAAGAAGGAGAACCGGAGCTTTCCTTCCTCTCTGCAGAAGCGGCAGAGGAATTTGCCCTCGGCGCGCTGGAAAACGCCCGCGTATACATCGCGGATGAGGACCGCTTCTGCATGCAGTATCTGGCCGACCTTCTGAAAAAGAGTCTGGAATGGGGCGTGCTGAAGCCGGAGGAGCTGTATGGAACGGAAACGCAGGTGATCAGCCGTCTGCTGACCGATGAAAGAAGCGCTGCGCTTTGGAAGGAATACCGGAACCTTTCCCGGATCGCCGTTTCAAAGGAACGGCCAGAGGACTGCTACAGCGTCCGTGTACCCTCCAAGCTGCGCTGGATCGATCCCCTTTTCCTGCAAGGGGAAAAAACCATCCGTATCAGCAAAGTCAGCCGGGCTGTCAGAGAGGGGATCGAAAAGCTGCGCCATACAGATTTTGATACCTGGCTTTTTGTGCCGCGGGGAGCACAGGCTGCGGCGCGTTTTCTTCGGGAACCCGAAAATTGATGACTGCAGACGCCGGATCGGAAATCCGGCACGCATTCCCCGGCGCAGAAACACTTCAGTACGGAGGCGGAAATGGAAACGAAAATAATGAGGCTGGCACGTCCGGAGGATGCCCGGGCTGTCCTGGAGATTTATGCTCCCTATATCAGAAATACCAATATCACCTTTGAATACGAGGTTCCGTCTGTCGACGAATTCCGGAAGCGGATGGAAGGAATCATGGAGAGCTATCCCTACCTGATCTGCGAGATCGATGGGATGACAGCGGGATATGCCTATGCTCACCGCTACAAGGAGCGGGCGGCCTACCAGTGGGACGCGGAGCTTTCCGTTTATCTGAAGGAGGGCTATGAGCGCAGGGGGATTGGCTGCGCCTTCTATACTGCCCTGATGGAGATCCTGAAAGAACAGAATGTCCGGAATGTCTATGGTATCGTCACCAGCCCCAATCCGCCCAGCGAGGCGCTGCATGCCGCTATGGGATTCCGGCTGTTCGGCGTTTCCAGGAAGACCGGCTACAAGCTGGGAAAATGGATCGACGTATCCGGTTTTGAGCGGCCGATCGGCGATCCGGACGCTCCGCCCGGTGAGCTTCTTACGGTGCATCAGGTGCCGGAGCAGCGGATCGCCCGGATTCTGGAGAAGGCGGCGGGAATGATCCGATGACAGACGGACGCAGAGGCTGCGCGGCAGATGCGCACATTTTTCAATCCGTATGAAAAGTTTGGGGAACAGCGGAGCGGAAATAAAAAAAGCCGCCTGTATTCCCGCTGTATTCCCCTCGCTGATAAAGCAAAAAAAGAAGAAGCCCCGTATTTACCGGACTTCTTCCTTAAATCAGAGAGCGATAGACGGGGCTCGAACCCGCGGTCTCGACCTTGGCAAGGTCGCGCGTTACCAACTACGCCACTATCGCATATAAAATTGAATAAATGCATTTGCTGCATTCAGAGCGGGTGATGGGAATCGAACCCACGTATCCAGCTTGGAAGGCTGGTGTTCTACCATTGAACTACACCCGCAGGAACAGATCAGATCCTGATCTTACTGCTGACGCCCTTTGCCGGAATGCCCAGAACCGGAATCGAACCAGTGACACGAGGATTTTCAGTCCTCTGCT
>DWWH01000031.1 GCA_019119815.1 Candidatus Eisenbergiella intestinipullorum
ATGAGGGCGACCCGGAAGCCGTGAACGCCGTCCTGCGCCACTACGCCGGATATATCCGCTATTTCTCCAAAGTGAACGGACAGGTCAATGCCGAGGTGGAGGACTATGTGAAACAGCGACTAATTGACTGCCAGAAGGAGATTTTACCCTACATATCTATCCAAAGCTCCCTATGGGGAACACGCGGTAGGCCATACGCAATTTCAAATCTATATCTCGACGCTGTCCTCCTCTTGTGGTATACTAAACAATAGTATGCCTTTACGAGAGGAGGATTTTTATGGGCCAACAGGCCAATGAAGCGAAGCCTATCAAGCGTATTTGTGCGGGTCTGTTGGCCCATGTAGACGCGGGAAAAACCACCCTGTCGGAAGCGCTCCTCTATCTGAGCGGGAGCATCCGGAAAGCGGGGCGGGTAGACAACCGGGACGCCTTTCTGGACAGTTACGAGCTGGAACGGGAACGGGGGATCACCATTTTTTCCAAGCAGGCAAGGTTTCGCTGGAAAGACCTGGCGGTTACCCTTGTGGATACGCCGGGACATGTGGATTTCTCGGCGGAGATGGAACGCACCCTGCAGGTGCTGGACGCGGCCGTGCTGGTGGTGAGCGGCTCGGACGGGATTCAGGGACATACCAGAACGCTCTGGTATCTGCTGAAGCGTTACGGGATTCCCACCTTCCTTTTTATCAATAAGATGGACCAGCCGGGCTGCGATAAGGCCGCGCTCCTTTCGGAACTGAAGGAGGGGCTGGACGAGGGCTGCGTGGATTTTTCTGCCGGAGAGGATTCCGGATTTTACGAGGAAATCGTCACATGCGCGATCGATTCGGAGGAAGCGCTGGACCGCTTTCTGGAAACCGGACGGGTGGAGGATGAAACGATCCGGGAGCTGATTGAAAAAAGAAGCCTGTTTCCCTGCTATTTTGGCTCCGCCCTGAAGCTGGAGGGCGTTACGGAGCTGATGGACGGTCTGGCAAGGTGGCTGCCGGCGCGCGCCTGGCCGGAGGAATTCGGCGCGAGGGTTTATAAGATCACCAGGGACGCGCAGGGAAACCGGCTGACCTGGATGAAGATTACCGGAGGGAGCCTGAAGGTGAAAAGCACGCTGACGGGCGGACAGGGGGAAGAGGCATGGGAAGAAAAGGTCAACCAGATCCGCATGTACTCCGGAGAAAAGTTTGAACTGGCCGGGGAAGCGGAGGCGGGAGAGGTCTGCACCGTTACGGGGCTGACCCGGACGTATCCGGGAGAAGGGCTCGGACGGGAGCGGGAGGGGAATATGCCCCTTCTGCAGCCGGTTCTGACCTATCAGATCGAGCTTCCGCCGGACTGCGAAGCGGCCGTGCTTCTTCCGAAGCTGCGTCAGCTGGAGGAGGAAGAGCCGCAGCTGCACATCGTCTGGAATGAAGCGCTGCAGGAGATCCACGCGCAGGTGATGGGCGAGGTGCAGACGGAGATTTTAAGGCATCTCATCCGGGAACGCTTCGGCGTGGAGGTGGCCTTCGGAACCGGAAATATTGTATACAAGGAAACGATTGCAAATACGGTGGAGGGCGTGGGGCATTTTGAACCGCTCCGTCACTATGCGGAGGTACACCTGCTGCTGGAGCCGGGAGAGCCGGGCAGCGGGCTGACGGTGGCTTCCGCCTGCAGCGAGGATGTGCTGGACAGGAACTGGCAGCGGCTGGTGCTGACCCATCTGAGGGAAAGGGAGCATCCCGGCGTGCTGACGGGATCGGCGGTCACGGACTTAAAGATCACCCTGCTTTCCGGCCGCGCCCATCTGAAGCATACGGAGGGAGGGGATTTCCGGCAGGCGACCTACCGGGCGGTGCGCCAGGGGCTGATGCAGGCGGACTGCGTGCTATTGGAGCCCTGGTATGACTTCCGGCTGGAAATCCCGTCCGGCCAGGTCGGCCGGGCCATGACGGATATGGAGCGGATGCACGGCACGATCCGGACGCATGAGATCCGGCAGGGACCGGGAAACGGAACGGGCATGGCAGTCCTTGAGGGAGAGGTGCCCGCTTCTGAAATACAGGACTATCAGAAAGAGGTGGCCGCCTACAGCCGGGGAAACGGCAGGCTTTTCGTCACGCTGAAGGGGTATGCGCCCTGCCACAATACGGCGGAGGTGATGGAACGAATCGGCTATGAACCGGCCAGAGATACGGAGAATCCGGCGGATTCCGTGTTCTGCTCCCACGGCTCCGGCTTTGTGGTGCCCTGGGACCGGATGCCGGACTACATGCATCTTCCTTTTTCCTGGACGGGAGAGGAGACGGAGGCTGCGGATGAAAACGGCCCGCGTTCTGCTGCCGGCCTGTGGGGCGCTTCCAATGGAGAAAATCCGGCGGCCGGATCGGACGGTCAAAACGGCCGTTCCCGTCAGATCGTTTCCCGGAAAAACGACGGGAAAAGGGAAGAGGCCTGGGTGGGAACGGAGGAAATCGACGAAATCCTCGCCCGCGCCTATGGAGCCAACAGACGGGATAAATCGGTTCCGAGAAAAGACGGCTGGAACCGTTATCATGCCGGCCGCAGGGTGTACGGAAGCGACGGACCGTCCGCTCCCAGGCCTTCCGGCCGCCGGGACCGGTATCTGCTGGTGGACGGCTACAACATTATTTTTGCCTGGGAGGAGCTGCGGGAGCTGGCGGAGAAAAACGTGGACGGCGCCCGCGGCCTGCTGCAGGACATCCTGTGCAATTACCAGGGCACGGCGGGCTGTCAGGTGATCGTGGTATTCGATGCCTACCGGGTACAGGGCCATGAAACGGAAGCTCTGGACTACCATAACATCCATGTGGTCTATACGAAGGAAGCGGAGACGGCGGATCAGTACATCGAGAAGTTCACCCATGAAAACGGGGCGAAGTATGACATCACCGTAGCCACCTCGGACGGGCTGGAGCAGATCATCATCCGAGGGCAGGGCTGCCGCCTGCTGTCGGCAAGGGACCTGAAGGAAGAAATCCGTCTTGCCTCGGAGCGCCTCCGGGGAGACTACCTGGAAAACCAGAGGACGCAGAAAAACTATCTGCTGGATTCCCTGTCGGAGGAGCAGAAAAGGCAGCTTGCGGAAATGGCCGGCCGAACAGAGGCCGGCGGAGAGGCGGACGGCGCGGCACGGAAAAAATAGCGCGGCAGAATGAGAGGACAAAAGACTTGCAGTTTTATTATGAAATCCCGGCTTCCTTCTGGAGCCTGTTTCGGTCCGTGAACCGGGATGTTTACATGGAAGCGCTGCTCGCCGTGAACGACGAGTATCAGTATAATAATTATTTCCTGAGCCGGGAGGCCTGCCTGCAGGTGCTCTCCGATCTGTGCGCCCAGACGGGGCACGGGCTGAAGCGGGAAGAAGAGGAAACGGACGAGGAGGCGCAGGAGACGGCGCCCGGACGGATCCTGAACCGCCTTCTGCGATTTGGCTGGCTGCGCCGGGTGGAGGATTATTCCACCATGACGGCGAACATCGTCATTCCGGATTATGCCTCCGTGATGATCGAAGCCTTTGAACGCCTTGCCAGCGAACCGGAGGAGGACACCCAGGTTTATATCCAGAACGTGTACGCCACCCTTTTTTCCTTTAAAAATGACGCGCGCATGAACCTGTCCATGCTGCGGACCGCCCTGGTCAACACCAGAAAACTGAACCGGGCGCTGCAGGACATGCTCCACAACATGGACCGCTTTTTTGCCAGGCTTCTGGAAAAGCAGAATTATGGAGAGCTTCTGCGGGAGCATCTGAAGGGCTACGTGGAAGAGGTGGTGGAGCGCAAATACCACATCCTGAAAACCAGCGACAACTTCTATATTTATAAGACGGACATCCGCAGATGGCTGCAGGAAATGCGGGAGGATACCGCATGGGTGGAGCGGGTCCGCGCAAAACAGCAGGCCTGTGAAGAAAAACAGGGAAAGATGCGCCGCTCAGGCACGGAAAGCGGCGGAGCGGAAAACGCGTCCTTCTGGACACGCCGCTCTGTCCGCGGGGAAGAGGATGTGCTGGATCTGATCGATCAGATCGAACGGGGCTTTGAGATGATCGAACGGCGCATCGCCAGCCTGGATAAGGAGCACAGCAAATACATCCGGGCCACCCTGAGCCGCCTGAACTATCTGCTGAGCGGGGAGAGCGACCGGCACGGCCTGCTGATCCAGCTTTTAAACCGGCTGGGAGAGCCGGAGGAAGAGGCGGAGATGGAACGCAGGCTTCGCCTGACCGCCGGCAAAATGAACCTGGCCTCCTGGGATGTGCTGGGAGAAAACGCCATTTACCGGGGACGGCGCAGAAGAAACTTCATGAAGGAGCTGGAGCCGGAGGAAAAGGAACCGGAGCTTTCCCGGGAAGAGATCCTGAAGCTTAACCGGATCCACCACCGCTTTATCCGCGCGCAGGTGGAGGAATACATCGAGGAACACATGGAGAACGGCTGTCTGGATACCGGACTGCTTTCGGTGGAATCGGACGAAGATTTTGACAAGCTGATTCTGGCCTATGACCTGAGCATCCGCAGAGACGGAAGGTTTGAGGTCATCGAGGCGGGGTATCAGGTGAAACGCGGCCCCTATACCTGGCCGGCCATGATGTTTGTGGAAAGAGAACGAAAACAGCCGGAGCAAAGAGCGCTCCGAGATGGAGGTAAGATTGAACAATAAGCCCGATGGCTTATTGTTCAATCGGCAGTTTTGCGCCGAAGCACAAAACTGCTGGGATCGCAGCGCGGTCGGAGCAAAGAGCGCTCCGACATGGAGGAAAAAAATGCTTGAATATATCAGCCGGCTTTCCAACGCGGATCAGGAGCGGATGCAGAGCGTGCTCAGCCAGCTTTACCGCCAGACCTTTCTGCTGGAAAGAAAATATGACAAGAGGGCGGGGCGGCTCGTCCTCAATCAGGACTATGATTTCTGTGAGCAGCACATGGAGTTCCTGAAGGATTATCTGGATGCGGCGGGGATTCTCATCGAACGGAATACGGAGCTCGGAGCCATCTATATCCAGGGACAGACCCTGTTGGGAGAACGGCTTCCCAAGCTGGCGACCATTTACCTGCTTCTGCTGAAGCTGATCTATGACGAACAGATGGCGGCGGCTTCCTCCAGCGTGAACATCGTCACCACCTTCGGCACGCTTTCCGCGAGAGCCGGGGAATTCCGGCTCACCAGAGGCCTGTCCCCGGTCTCGGAGATCAGGCGGGCGCTGGCCATCCTGAAAAAATATCAGATGATCGAGCCGCTCGACGCGCTGGAGGAGCTGAACGAGGACACCCGGATCCTCATCTACCCTTGCATCAATCTGCTGCTGATGCGGGAGGATATCAGGAAGCTCCTCGCCGTGTTCGGCGAAGAGGCGGGAGGAAACGATACCGCAGCAGAAGGAACAGATGCGTCGGAAGGAACGGGCGCGTCGGAAGGGACAGACGCGTCGGAAGGGACAGACGCAGCAGAAGGAACGGATACGGCGGAGGAGACGGCCGCGGACGAAATGGATGCAGAGGAAGAAGCTGCGGCTGACGGCGTTCCGGAAGAGGACGCCTCCGGCATGGAACCGGAAAGCCCAAAAGCACAGGAAGAAGGAGAAACTCAGGATGCAGAATGAAAATCAGGCCTTCAAGGCGGTCACCCGGATCGTCCTGAACAACTGGCATTATATTGACGCGAAGGTGCTGGAGCTGAACCGGAGCATCAACTTTTTCACCGGACATTCCGGAAGCGGAAAATCCACGGTGATCGACGCGCTGCAGATTCTGCTCTATGCGAACACGGACGGAAGAGGCTTTTTCAACAAGGCGGCCGCCGACGATTCCGACCGCAGCCTGATCGAGTATCTGCGGGGCATGATCAATATCGGAGAAAACAATCAGGCCAGGTACAAAAGAAACCGGAATTTTTCCACCACCATCGCCATGGAACTCACCCAGACCGCTTCCGGCGAAAAGGAATGCATCGGCGTGGTCTTTGACGTGGAAACGGCGACCAATGACATCAGCCGCCTGTTTTTCTGGCATAAGGGCGGACTGCCGGAGCATTTTTACCGGGTGGGAGGACAGATGAGCCTGGACCTGGACGCGCCGGAAGAGGGAGCGGCCGGAGCCGTGGAAAATGCGGCGGGCCGGAACGGGCTAGCTTCCGCCGCGTCGGAAGGCCGCGCGCTTTCGGTGAAAAAAAATACCGGTGAGGTACGCGCCATGTCCACCACGGAGCTGAAGGCGTGGATGAACCGGAGCTTTGCGAAGGACGAATGGTTTGCCACCTCCAATAACGAACGGTTCCGCCGGAACCTGTACGATGTGTACCTGGGCGGTCTGGACATGGAAAAATTCCCCAGGCTGTTCAAGCGCGCCATCCCCTTCCGCATGAACATCCGCCTGGAGGATTTCGTGAAGGAATACATCTGCATGGAGCAGGACATCCACATCGAGGACATGCAGGAGAGCGTGATCCTTTACGGGCGTATGCGCCGGCGGATCGAGGAGACGGCGGAGGAGATCGGACAGCTGCAGGCAATTCAGGAGGGCTACGATGCCGTGCGCGCGCAGGAGGACGTGCTGGGAAGCCTCCGCTACCGGGCGGACCGGCTGACCCTGATGCAGATGCAGGAACAGATTTCCCTGCTGGAAGCGCGGATGGAGACCGGAAAACAGGATCTTCAGACCATGGAGAACACGCTGGAGTCCCTCAACCGGCGGAAGGAAGGCCTTTTGCAGGAGCATGAGGAGATCAGTCGGGAGATCCTGCAGAGCGGTTACGGCGAGCTGGAGGAAAGGCGAAGAAATCTGGCGGAAGGTCTGGAGCTTCTGAACCGCAGCGAACGCAGAAAAAACGCCCTCTGTGAAAGCCTTGCCGCCTGGGAAGAGGAGGAGAGCATTTCCAATCAGGCCCTCTGGGACATCGACGCCTTCCGGAAGGGAGAGATCACCGGAGAGGGCCTGCTCCGCCTGAAAAAAGAGCTGGGAGAGCTCCGGGATGAGGCGGAACGCCAGCGCCAGGAGGCCGCTTCGGAAAAACGGAGCCTGCAGAAGGAGGCCGCGCTTCTGGAACGTGACCTGAAAGAGCTGCAGATGGGAAAGAAGGCCTATCCCAAAGCGCTGGAGGAGGCCAGAATCCAGATTCAGAAGAGTCTGTACGAACGCACGGGAAAAAATGTGCCGGTGCGCGTCCTGGCTGACCTTCTGGACATCCGGGATGAAAAATGGAGAAACGCGCTGGAAGGGTATCTGGGCTGGAACAAGCTGACCCTGATGGTGGAGCCCTCTTTCGCGGCTCAGGCGATGGAGGCCTATGAAGAGCTGGACGCCGCCCGCTTCTCCCATGTGGCCCTTGCGGATACGGGTAAAATTTCCGAACAGGAATTTTCCGCCCGTCCCGGATCCCTCGCAGAAGAGGTGGAGTGCCGGGAAAAGTATGTGAAAAACTATGTGAATTTCCTGCTGGGAAATGTGATCAAATGTGGATCCATCGAACAGCTCCGGAAATGCCGGGTGAGCGTGACCGCGGACTGCCTGCTTTATCAGAATTTTCAGCTGCGCCGCCTGAACCCGGAGCAGTATACGAAGCGGGCCTTCATCGGAGAAAAGAGCCTGAGAAGAAGGCAGAAGGAGCTTTCAGAACAGCTTGACGGCCTGCAGGAAGCGCTGCGGGAGCGGGCAGAAGAGGCTCAGCAGGCCGTCCGTCTGCTGCAGCTGGAGGCCCTTTCCGATCCGGCGGAAACCTATCTGGAGCTTTTTGCCGACGTGCAGGAAAAGCGCAGAAAGGAAGAACAGCTCGCCCGTCTGGACCAAAAGCTCTCCGAAGTGGGAGAGGGCGCGGTGGAGGCGCTGAAGGCACAGCTTTTGGCGGTGGATGAGAAGCAGCGGGCACTGGAGCGGGAAATCGACGCCGTTAAGCTGAAGATCCATGACCAGAACCGGAAAATGGAGAAGGACCGGCAGGATCATCTGGAGAAAAACGAAGTCCTTCTTTCCGGCCGGAAGGCCCTGGTTTCCAGCAGAAACTGGGAAGAGGCCTTCGACGGCTGGTTTGCCGGTCTGAAAAATCCTTCCTTCGACGCCCTTCTGTGCCGGACCGGCGAGGAACGGGAGAACGCTGTCCGGCTTCTGGAAGAGAAGAAAAACAGGCTGGTGGATTTAAGAAGCGATTATCTGAGAAAGCATCCGGGCAGGGACTTTTCCGCCAGCGCGGCGGACAATGCGGACTATCAGGAGCTTCTGACCCGCCTTTCCTGCGAGCAGATCCAGGAATATGAGAAGATCGCGGAAAAACAGGCGAAGAACGCCGTGGAGCATTTTAGAGAGGACTTCATTTACAAGATCCGCAGCGCCATCAGGGAGGCCTTCCTGCGCCGCGACGAGCTGAACCGGATCCTGCGCAGCCTGAACTTCGGAAAGGACCGCTATCAGTTCCGCATTTCCAGAAACCGCGGGCCGGACGGGGCGTACTATGACATGTTCATGGACGAATCCCTGGAGATCGATCCTTCCGCCCTTTCCGGCTCCATGGACCGGCAGATGGACCTGTTTTCCATGGATCATGAAAAGAAATACGGCGCGCTGATGAACGACCTGATCCGCATGTTCCTCCCGCCCCAGACCGCGGACGCGAAGCAGCAGGAGGAAGCGAAGCGGAACATGGAAAAATATTCCGATTACCGCACCTATCTTTCCTTTGAAATGGAACAGATCGTGGAAGGGGACGACCGCCTGGTGATCGACTTAAGCAAAATGATCCGCAAAAACTCCGGCGGCGAGGGCCAGAACCCCCTCTATGTGGCCCTGCTTGCCAGCTTTGCCCAGGCCTACCACATCAGCACATCCTCCGGCGCCGCGCGCCGTCCCACCATCCGTCTGGTGGTGCTGGACGAGGCCTTTTCCAAGATGGATGCGGAAAAGGTGGCGAGCTGCATCGAGCTGATCCGCGGGCTGGGCTTCCAGGCCATCATCAGCGCCACCAACGACAAGATCCAGAACTACCTGGAGAACGTGGACAAGACCTTCGTGTTCGCTAACCCTAACAAGAAGAGCATCTCCATCCAGGAATTTGAAAAGAAGGACTATGGGCAGCTGGAAGCATGAAAAGAAACTCTAAGGCGTCAGAAGACGTCGCCTAAGAGTTTCTAAGTTTCATGCCGAAGAATGTCCCAAAGGGACATTCTTCCGGATTTTGGAGGTGGTAAATGTGAAACATCTGATTCGGCTTTCGGATTTCGGGGAAAAAGGGATTTACGAGGTGTTCCGCCTGGCGGATGACCTGCCCGCCCTTTACCCGCGGGGAAGAGGTATCGGAGGATGTGATCGACAGCGCCTTTTTTGCAGGTTACTCCTTTAAAAGCGGTCTGTTTGAGGTACAGCAGGCGATACTGCTTTCCTGCCTTGCGTGATGGACGGCCGGGTTCCTGCCGAAGCTCTTTTTCTTACGTGCCGGTCAGCAAGTGACCGGCACCGGCCGGAACAGTAAGGGGCGGTAACCTGTCCAGGTTACTGCTCAGACCGTATGAAAACGTAACGGCAGGAAGGTTACTACTCAGCCAGGTCTGCGCATTCCCTGCGCAGACCGTACGAAAACAGACCGGCTGGAAGCATCCGGCCTGGCGCGAAGCGCTTGGAATGGCCGGATGCCGTTACAGATCTGCCGAAGGCTGAG
>DWWH01000032.1 GCA_019119815.1 Candidatus Eisenbergiella intestinipullorum
GCCGGATCTGAAGGGCATGGAGAAAAACGGATACCGTTTCATCAATGCGGTTTCTGATTTTGCCACCCATGCAAAGCCGCTTCGGGAGACCAAAAACTACAGAGAGAATTTATTTGGAAGGACGATGGAAGAGAATGCGCTGATCGACAGGGCATATGACATGATATGCGCGGCATAGTGGACGAAAAACGACGGCGGCAGGCTACGAAACAGGCCTGCCGCCGTTTTGCGCCTTTTTGGAGGAAAGAATATGAGAATATTGGTGAAAACAGCGGGAATGAGCAGGGAAGAATGGCTGCGCTGGAGGACGAAGGGGATCGGAGGCTCGGATGTTTCCGTGATCGCCGGGATAAATCCCTTCCGATCCGTCTTTCAGCTCTGGCTGGAAAAGACAGGGCAGGTGGTGCCGGAAGAAATGGAGAATGACAATACGCACTTTGAAAATGTACTGGAACCCGTGGTAAAAAGGGAGTTTTCCAAAAGGACGGGCCTGAAGGTGCGGGCGAAGAGAGCACTGCTGCAGAGCGAGGAATATATGGCGGTAACAGGCGCGGAGAAAACCTATCTGGCGGCGCTGGTGGGAGGAAACCGCTTTTACTGGAAGGTAGTCCGCAGGGATGAACAGAAGATCGCGGAGATCATAGCGCTGGAAAAAGCTTTCTGGGAGGAAAACGTGCTTGCCGGAAGGGAGCCTGTTCCAGACGGCTCCGGAGCCACCACCGATTTCCTGAATGAAAAATACGCCTCTTCCAACGGAAATACCATCCTTCTGCCGGAGGAAGCGCTGGACCTGTGCCGCAGGTATGAGGAGCTTTCCGGCCAGTTGAATGAGCTTCAGGACAAAAAGGATGCGGTTTCCAATCAGCTGAAAAATTTCCTGAAGAACAATGAAAGCGGCGTAATCGGAGAATACCGGGTGACATGGAAACAGGTGACTTCGACGGCCTTTGATAAAAAGCGGCTGGAAAGGGAAAACCATGTGCTTTATGAGGAATACCTGACAAAGAAGCAGTACCGCCGCCTGATTGTGGCGTGAAAGGAGGACGAAATGGAATCCATGATACGGCTTTTGCGGGCGGATGAAATCGAGTGCCGGGTGGCAATGATCAATGAACGGGGAGCGAGCCTGCTTTTATATAAGGATGCGAGGGCTGACCAGAAGATTCTGGACGAAACATTTACTCCCTTTGGCTGGAAACGCACCCACCAGATCATAGACGGAAATCTGTACTGTACGGTGGAGGTCTGGGACACACAGAAAAACCAGTGGATCGCCAAACAGGACGTGGGAACGGTCAGCTTTACGGAAAAGGAAAAGGGACAGGCTTCCGACAGCTTCAAACGGGCCTGCGTCAACTGGGGGATCGGAAGGGAGCTGTACACGGCTCCCTTTATCTGGATTCCCGCAGGCAGTATGAAAATCCAGAGGAAGGGTGAAAAGTATGTTACCACGGATCGCTTTGAGGTGAAATCCATCGGTTATAACGCAAACCGGGAAATCGTCTCCCTGGAGATCGTGAACGCTTCCGGCGTAATGGTTTTCCGAAAAACGGAAGCTGTGGACGCAAAGCCGACCTATCTCGTACCGGAGGATTTTGAACGGCTGGAAGAGGAACTGAAACGGACAGGTGTGGAGCTGAGCACCGTGCTGGAGCGGTACGGACTTTCCGACATCGGACAGCTCACCCCGGACATTTACGCGAAGGCAATGAAGAGCCTGAAACGGTCCCGTTCCAAAGCGGCCTGACAGACCGTACATAAATACCCAAATATGCACAGGAGAAAATATGCGCAGAATTGTTGTGGATTTGATTGTTGGTATTTTGGCAGTGATAGCAAAGGTGCTGGCCGATGATATGGGAGGCCGGTCAGAATAGGAGAATAGAAAAATGACGAATTACGAAAGATTTCGGGAAATGCTGAAGAAAAGAATACAGGAATTCCTTGGGCCTGAGGTGGTAATAGAGTATTCTGATATTATGAAGAACAACGGAAGCTATTATGAAGGGCTTTACATGATGGGACTGGAGGATCGGATGCTTCCGATCCTCAATATCAGAGATTACTACCATTATTATCTGGAACGGGACAAGGATATGGATGATGTGATGGAACGGGTCAGGGAGGAACTCTCATATCCGGAAAGCACAGACAACGACCTGGCAGGGCTTGTCCCTCCTTTTGCCGAGGTAAAGGAAAATATCCGCTATGGCCTGGTCAATTATGAAGCGAACAGACAGCGCCTGAAAGGGCTGGTACACAGGCGTTTCCTTGATCTGGCGGTCATAGTGTATTTTGTGGTTTATAAGGAGGGACAGCCTTTTGCGACTGTGTTAGTCCCGAAGACTCTGGCAGAACTGTGGCAGATGGATTCCCCTTCTTTGTTCGGCCTGGCGGAGAAAAATGCAAGGAAAGAAAAGATTCTGATACTGTCAGTCCCTCAGATCCTGGAAATCAGTCTGACGGACGCCTTCAGATCAGCCGGGAACAGCCCGGAGGAAATCCGGGAAAAAGTTGACGCGGCCGTTGAGAGGTTTGAGCGAAAGATGGAAGCCAGCAGCCATTTTCCGCAGAGGATTTTCCTGCTGACAAATCCCTCTCACTGTTATGGAGCCGCGTGTATCCTTTATCCGGGTGTACTGCATGCTTTGGCCAGACAGGAAAAGGCAGACATGTATATCTTTCCTTCGAGCATCAACAGTGTGCTGATTATTCCGGTCGGTGATAAAACCGACGGGGAATTCCTGAAGGAGAGAGTAGCGGAGATGGACAGGGTGGAACGGAGAGAAAAGGACTGGCTGTCCGGGAAGCTGTACAGGTATATCGCGGAGAGGGATGTGATCGTGGAGGCTTGACGAACGGATCGTATCATTTCGGGCCGCCGTACTGAGGGGCGGCGGCCTGTAAATGGTCTGAGGAAACTGGAAAGGTGGGAAAATCGGGGTTTTTTGGCAGATTTCCAATAAAAATGACTGTCCAACGATCAAAATGGCGACGGAAAAAGCGAGGAGGAAAAGTTTAATAAGCATAGTAAAACGCGGGAGGATTTGATATAATCAAAGAGAACCAAAGGGGTTGTGGGAGCGAACGATGGAATCCAATGATAGTTTAGGAATCGAAGAGGATACAAATACCCTGTTTCAGGGATCAAATCTCGAAGACAGAGATTTTGCTGTATGAGGATTTATGATTTCATCAGGAGGTGAAGCATACAGTATGAAGGAAAAAAAGGAAATCTTGCAGAGCTTCGTGGCGGAAATGAAAAAACATTTGGAAAATCCCTTAAAAAAGTTATTTTGTATGGTTCTTATGCGAGAGGTGATAATCGGGAAAACTCAGATATGGATATCATGATCTTGACTACCCTTACAGAGAATGAGATAAGGGCAATAGAGAATCAGGTATATGATATTGCATATGACTATGAATTGTCCGACCAGGCGCAGATCAGCGTGAATATAAAAAATGAGGGGCATTTCAATTATTGGCTCGGAGCGTTGCCATATTATGATAATATCAGAAAGGAAGGGATCGTACTTGCCTGATATCGTAGAGATTAAATTATTATTAAACCCAATCGCAAAAGAATATGGAGTAAAGCGTCTGTATCTGTTTGGCTCTTTTGCAAAAGGAACTTCAACGCCTCAGAGTGATGTCGATCTTCTTGTTGAGAAGGGAAAACCAATATCATTGCTGAAGCTTTCCGGCATGAGGCTGAAATGTGAAGAAGCGTTGCAGCGCCCGGTTGACCTTGTGACAACAGCCGGAATTGAAGAAGATTTTAAAAACCAGATTTCAGGAACAGAGATTTTGCTATATGAAGAGTAAGGACTATTTTGTTTTGAAAAAAATTCTGGAGTATTGCGGCCAGATAGATGAAGCGTGCAGTATGTTTGAAAATGATTATGGAAAATTTGTAAATATTTCCGTATTCCAGAATGCCTGCTGTATGTGTATTTTACAGATCGGCGAATTGTGTAAAATTATTTCAGAAGAATTGAGAGCAGCGCATGGTGAGATTCCCTGGAAAGAATGGTGCGGAATCCGGGATATCTTTGCACACCAATATTCAAATCTGGATTATCAGTCGGCATGGGATACGATTCAGGAAGATTTGCCGATGTTAAGGGAAAATGTGAAAAAGCTACTGGAAGGAGCGCGAGAGAAGGAATAGGTCAATCCATAGGTCAATTTCTTTTGCACTCGTCCCCCCCTCCAAATGGCTTAAACAGGGGGAAAACTGAGCATGAAATCACGGACTCTGACTCCGTCATTTCAAGGCTCGAGCTTTTGGATTACTGCTTTATGAACCTGGCAGTTTTTTCTGCCAGGTTCATAAAGCAGGTTTTTTATTTCCGTGATAAAGATGCTTAAATAGCTTAATAAATATTAAGAGACAGAGTGCGGAAAAACACAGTATCTATTCGAGCTATCGAACTGGATTTTGAGAGCCGCCATTCCAGTAAGTCAAAATCTTCAAAAACATCCCAATTTTTATCTTGAACGATGCATAAAGCTCCTTCATCATCTTTATAGGAAAGGCTTCCTTTAAAGGGATTGAAAAAGTCGCCCAGTGCTTATTTATGTATTCAGTTAACATATGCAGCGCAGTGATCAAATGGTTCCTAGCAGAAATAAGTAAACCTGCATATACTGGACAGGGGCGTGCGCATATATTCTAACAACTGCTTTTGACGGGAGAAATATGACATGCCCCTTCAGGGAAAGGAAGAGGAAGATATGACCACAAAAGACGAAAACCGCATTCTGGAACAGATTTCCAGAATCCTTGTTCGGGAAAAACAGATCACGCCGGAAGAACAGCTCCGTATGCTGGAGCTGATCCGAAAGAGGTGATTCTTTTGCAGAAAAGAATTGATCGTGACACAGATGCTTCCGAAAGGCTGCGGGCGGTGATCTACAACCGCTGCAGCACAGAGGAAGAAAGCCAGCGGGAGGCCCTGATCCAGCAGGAACGGGAAGCCAGGGAATGCGTGGCGGAGCAGGGCTGGATTCTGGTTGATATTTACATAGAAGCAAAAAGTGGGACAACGGTTAAGGGACGCAGCGAATATGAGCGGCTTTACCGGGATCTGGAAAGCGGAAAATTTGACATCATCGTCATAAAGTCCCAGGACAGACTGATGCGCAATACCAAGGACTGGTATCTGTTCCTGGATCGGATGCAGAAGAACCGGAAAAGGCTTTATATCTATCTGGACAGAAAATTTTATACGCCGGATGATGCGCTGATTACAGGAATCAAAGCGATCCTGGCGGAAGAATACAGCCGGGAACTCAGCAAGAAGATCAACAACGCGCATAGAAACCGGCAGAAAAGAGGGGAAAGCTTTGTCCTTACGAACCAGTCCTATGGCTTCCGCAAGCTTCCGGATAAAACGGTAGTGCTGGAAGAAAAGGAAGCGGAGATGATCCGGCTGATTTATCAGCTTTCCGCGGAGGGCTACGGGACGCACTGCAGCTCGGAAATCCTTTTTCAGAAGGGATATGCCAACCACAACGGGAAACCGCTGTCCCCGTCGGTCATCCGGAAAATCATCCGGAATCCGATCTACAAAGGGGATGTGGTCCAGAACAGGGCGCATTATGATTTTGAACGCAAGGAGCTTGTCGTCAATCCCCCTTCGGAATGGATCATCCATAAAAATGTTCTTCCGGCCATCGTGGACGAAGAACTGTTCCTTCGGGCGAATCAGGGGCTGGATATACGCAAATGTCAGGGAAACCGAAGGGGAAGGTATCCCAAGTTTTCCAATCCGTCCAGCTATACTCTGTCCGGCAGAATTGTCTGCGGGCTCTGCGGCAGTCCCTATTACCGTATCGGCAGGAAAAACAGCTCCGGTCAGGTTATGGAGTGGAAATGCAGCAACTATCTGCAGAATGGAAGGAGGAAAAAAGAACTGCGGAAGGAAACAATACGAAAGGTCAGCCAAAGTGACGGGGCCGGCTGCGATAACGTGCATCTGGACGAAAGAAAACTGTATCAGGCTCTGGAAACGGTCTGTATGGAAAAATATAAAAAGCTGAGCGGCCAGAAGGAGAAGCTGCTGGATGAAACAATAGACCTGTTGGAAAAGGCGTTGAAAAACGATGATCTGTTGTCCAGAAGAGATGCCCTGCAGAAGAAGCGGGAAGAAATTCTGAAACAGAAGGATATGCTTCTGGAAAAACTTCTGGACGGCGTGATCCAGGATGACGACTTCAAACGGAAAAACTTACAGCTTCAGGAAAAGGCAGATAAACTGGACACGGAACTGCGCCAGGCGGACGAGGATGCCGCCAGAAAAGATCAGCTTTCCGCCCGCCTTGCGCAGATTCGGAAGCGGCTTGCAAGCGGTATGATAGAACAGGCTCAGACAGAGGAGATGATGGAAAATATTCAGACAATCCGTGTCTTCCCGGACTTTATGGAAATCGTTTTCAGTCCCTGGGCGGTCCTCGGACTGAAAGAGGAGGAAACGGAAATGGAGAAGGAACTGCAGGCAAAAGAGTTACAGGGAAAAGAACTGCAAAGAACCGTTATCCGGATTCCCCAGTGCTGCAGTACATCCCGCCGCATATTGATTGAGGAAGAAAAGGAGGCGATTATTGCATTGATGAAGAGCGATCCGCCGATCACTGCTGCTCAGATTGCGGTCCGGCTGGGAAGCAATACCTCAGTTGTAAATAAGAGAATTCAGGAGTTGAGAAAGGAGGGCAGAATCCGGTACAGCACGCCGAACGGAAGAGGACACTGGATTATTCTGGAGGAGAGAAAGCAGAAATGACGGGAAAAAGAACCGGCAGTTGCCAATCCAAGAAAGAAATCCGGCGATGGTATGATGGTTATCTGTTTGGGAATACAGATGTATATAATCTATGGAGTGTTGTGGATTATGTAAAGACGGCATACCATGACGGAAATGCCCTTCCCAGGCCGTATTGGGCCAACACATCATCCAACAGCATTGTTCGGGAACTGGTAAAACATGCGGACGTGAACATCAGGCAGGAACTGGAAAGACTGCTGGAAGGGGTGTGTGGAAACACTCGTTCATGAAGATGTTACCTATGAAGAAATCCATGCGTCTCAGGATAACCTCTGGAATTTCCTGTTTTTTACCGGTTATCTGAAAAAAGTAAAAGAGCGGATGCAGATGGATTCCATTTATATTTCCCTGGCAATCCCAAATGCAGAAGTCAGGTATATTTATCGTTCTACGATTATGGAATGGTTCAACAGACAGGTCAGACAGGAGAATTTTTCTCCCTTGTACGAGGCACTGCTGAATCAGGATACGGAAACGGTAGAAAAGGTGCTTTCCGAATATCTGATGGAGACCATCAGCTTCTTCGATTATAAGGAGGATTACTATCATGGATTTGTGACAGGCATGCTGACGAAAATGCCGGGGTATATTGTACAGTCGAACCGGGAAAACGGTCCGGGGAGAAGCGATATCGTACTCCGTTCCGCACCCTATGAGGGCAGGGCCATCATAATAGAGATAAAGGTTGCGCAGACGTATGCAAAGATGGAGAAAACCGCCCATGCAGCGCTTATGCAGATCGAAGAAAAGAAAATTGCTTTCAATATAGGTCTATTATATCCTGTATGAAGATAATCAGCAAGAGAAGAGAAGCTGTCGGAAAGCCGGAAAATTTCTATGTTTCAGCCCACATAAAGATGTCCGGAGATCTTTCTCGGATAACCAGATTTCTCACTCACGCAACCCGGCTGAACACCTGGCTTCCATAAATGATCAGATAGCCCAGCCCCCGTCTGGCGGCAAGGAATTCTCCGATGATCACGCCCACCAGAGCCAGACCGATGTTGACCTTCATGGTGCTTAGGATGATGGGAATGGAGCCGGGCAGGACAACCTTGAAAAGGGAATCCCGCCGGCTGCCTCCCAGCGTTTGGATCAGCCGGATTTTTTCCTCGTCCACCTGCCGGAAGCCCGTATACAGGCTGATGATGGCGCCGAAGAGCGCCACGGAGATGCCAGCCACGATGAT
The DNA here is from genome assembly GCA_019119815.1 of Candidatus Eisenbergiella intestinipullorum. Lineage (GTDB taxonomy): Bacteria > Bacillota > Clostridia > Lachnospirales > Lachnospiraceae > Eisenbergiella > Eisenbergiella intestinipullorum. The sequence continues at coordinate 8,020 of DWWH01000032.1, forward strand.
GGTGTTCATTCCGGTGCCCAGCCACACGATGAGAAGGGGCGCCAGGGCGGATTTTGGCAGGCTGTTTAAGACCACCAGGTAAGGCTCCAGAATTTCCGACAGCCTGGTGGAATACCACAGGATGGTGGCGCATATCATGCTGATGAGAAAGACCAGCAGGAAACTCAGCAGCGTTTCATACAGCGTGATCCCGATGTGGGTGAGCAGGTTTTTTTCTCTGAGCAGGGTGAGAAACTCCAGCGCCACACGGCTGGGGCTGGAAAAGAAGAAGGCGTCGATCACATCAAAATCAGAACACAGCTCCCACACGGCAAGAAACAGGATCAGCAGAAAGACGCGCAGGAAGGTGACTATGCGGCGGCTTTTCCTGTGGGCGGTAAGAAAGGCCGTCTGGAGCGGCGTGACGGACGGAACGGACACTTCTTCCGGCCGGACTCCAATTTCGCTTTCTCTGAGAATAGCTTCTTTTTTCTTATCCATGGTTCAGTTCCTCCCACAGCAGATTAAAATAGGTTTTGAATTCCGGCGCGTTCCTCGCGGCGAGCGGGCTGTCATCCCGCAGCGTCAGGTGAATGGGGATTTCCCTTAAAACCCGTGCGGGACGGCGGCTTAAAACGATTACCCGGTCCGAAAGGCTGATGGCCTCGGAAAGATCGTGGGTAATGAGAATGGCGGTCTTTCCGGCAGAGCGGATGATCCGGCAGATGTCCGCGGAGACGTTCAGACGGGTCTGATAGTCCAGAGCGCTGAAGGGTTCATCCAGCAGCAGGATATCCGGCTCCAGAGCCATGGTGCGCACCAGGGCGGCCCGCTGCTTCAGTCCGCCGGAAAGCTCGCCGGGCTTTTTGGACAGAAAGGGCGTAAGACCGTAGTCCTCCGCCATGGCGAGGACTTTTTCCTTCCTTTCCGGGGTGAGCTGATGATTGATCTCCAGTCCGAGGATGATGTTCCGGTATACGCTGCGCCACTCAAACAGGTGGTCGCGCTGCAGCATGTAGCCGATCCCCGGCTTTCTGTCATGAGGATCCTTTGTATAAAAAGTAATGTCTCCGGATTCCGGCTTTAAGAGGCCTGCGATCAGGGACAGGATCGTTGATTTTCCACAGCCGCTTGGGCCGACGATGGCGAGAAATTCTCCGGCACGCACATGGAAGCTGACGCTGTCAAGGGCACGTACCTCGCCGCTCTGGCTGTGGTAGGAAAAGGATACGTTTTTCAGGGAAAGCTGAATGTATTCCATGTCATTCCTCCATTTCGAAGCGTGAAGCTTCGGCGGCATATCTTCGATTATAGGATATGATATGAAAAAGGAAGAATTGTGTTCCTTTTTGTTGAAACAGCCGCGGATCGAACGTTGCAAGAGCGGAAGATTTGTGGTACTATCATTTTTAATTGAGCCGGAAGCCGGCCTGACGGGCAGGCCTTTCGGCGGACAGCAGAAGAAAACATGCCGGACCTGGTGCGGCGGAACGGAGGTACATATGGCACAGCTCTGGGGCGGACGTTTCACAAAGGAGACGGATCGTCTTGCATATCAGTTCAACGCTTCCATCCATTTTGATCAGCGCTTTCTGGAGGAAGATATTCAGGGAAGCATCGCCCACGCGACCATGCTGGCAAAGCAGGGAATCCTGACGGATCAGGAAAAAGATGCGATTGTGGACGGCCTTACCGGGATCCGGGAGGATGTGGCGGCGGGAAGGCTTGCCGTGACGGACGAGTATGAGGATGTCCACAGCTTTGTGGAGGCGAACCTGATCGACCGGATCGGGGACGCGGGAAAGAAGCTCCATACCGGCAGAAGCCGGAATGATCAGGTAGCGCTGGATATGAAGCTCTACGTGAGAAAAGAGATCCTGGAGATCGACGGATTTATCAGGGAGCTTCTGGAAACCCTTCTTTCTCTGATGGAGGAAAATCTGGATACCATCATGCCGGGCTTTACCCACATGCAGAAAGCGCAGCCCACCACGCTGGCCCACCATCTGGGCGCTTATTTTGAAATGTTCAAGAGGGACCGGCTCCGGATGAAGGACATTTATCACCGGATGAATACCTGCCCGCTGGGCGCGGGCGCGCTGGCCGGAACCACCTATCCGCTGGACCGGGAGTATACCGCGAAGCTGCTTGGCTTTGCCGGCCCGACCTTAAACAGCATGGATTCGGTTTCCGACCGGGATTACTGCATTGAGCTTTTGGCCGCTCTTTCTACGGTGATGATGCATCTGAGCCGTTTTTGTGAGGAGATCATCACCTGGAATTCCAACGAATACGGTTTTGTGGAGATTGACGACGCCTATTCCACCGGAAGCAGCATCATGCCGCAGAAAAAGAATCCGGACATCGCGGAGCTGGTGAGAGGAAAGACCGGACGGGTTTACGGTGCCCTGATGGGGCTCCTTACCACCATGAAAGGCATTCCGCTGGCCTACAACAAGGATATGCAGGAGGACAAGGAAGGCACCTTCGATGCCATCGATACGGTAAAGAGCTGCCTGATCCTGTTTACCGGCATGGTAAAAACCATGCGCTTCCGCAAAGAAAAGATGGAAAGAAGCGCGGCGGGCGGATTTACCAACGCCACGGACGCGGCCGATTATCTGGTGGAAAAGGGCGTTCCCTTCCGGGATGCGCACGGCGTGATCGGACGGCTGGTGCTCTACTGCATTGAGTGCGAAAAAAGCATCGGGGAGCTTTCCCTGGAGGAATTCAAAAGTTTCAGCCCGGTGTTTGAGGCGGATGTTTACGACGCCGTCTCCATGAAAACCTGCGTGGAGAAGCGTCTGACCCTGGGCGCGCCGGGAAGAGCGGCCATGGAACAGGTCATCGCCATCAACAGAACATACCTGCAGGAAAACGGGAAAATTACAGAATAGAAAAAATGGAGGATTGAATCATGGAAAAGAAGCTGAAGGTTGGTATCCTGGGCGGAACCGGAATGGTGGGACAGCGTTTTATTTCTCTGCTGGAGAACCATCCCTGGTTTGAGGTGACGGTGATCGCCGCAAGTCCCAGATCTGCGGGAAAGACCTATGAGGAGGCCGTGGGCGGCCGCTGGAAAATGGATACGCCCATGCCGGAAGCGGTGAAAAACATCGTGGTCATGAACGTGAACGAGGTGGAGAAGGTCGCGGGAGAAGTGGATTTCGTTTTCAGCGCGGTCGACATGACGAAGGAAGAGATCAAAAAGATCGAAGAGGACTACGCGAAGACGGAGACCCCCGTGGTTTCCAACAACAGCGCCCACCGCTGGACCCCAGACGTTCCCATGGTGGTGCCGGAGATCAATCCGGAGCACATGCAGGTCATTGAATTCCAGAAAAAGAGACTGGGAACCGCCAGAGGCTTCGTAGCGGTGAAGCCCAACTGCTCCATTCAGAGCTATGCCCCTGTTCTCACCGCCTGGAAGGAGTTTGAACCCACCGAAGTGGTGGCGACCACCTATCAGGCGATCTCCGGCGCAGGAAAGACCTTCCAGGACTGGCCGGAAATGGTGGGCAACATCATCCCCTACATCGGCGGAGAAGAAGAGAAGAGCGAAAAGGAACCCCTGCGCATCTGGGGTAAGATCGAGGACGGCGTGATCGTTCCCGCAACCTCTCCTGTCATCACCTGCCAGTGCGTGCGCGTTCCCGTTCTGAACGGCCATACCGCCGCCGTATTCGTAAAATTCGCGAAGAAAGCCACGAAGGAAGAACTGATCGAGAAGCTGGTAAGCTTCCGGGGCGTTCCCCAGGAGCTGAATCTTCCCAGCGCGCCGAAGCAGTTCATCCAGTATCTGGAGGAGGACAACCGGCCTCAGGTGGCGCTG
>DWWH01000005.1 GCA_019119815.1 Candidatus Eisenbergiella intestinipullorum
TCAGCCCTTGACAATTCCCCTTTTCCTGATATACTGGAAAAGCTGGAAACGCCCATGGAATCAGGGTTTTTCGGCATGATCCCGGTGAGTTCGAGACCTTCCTCACCTAAAACAAAACTAAAGGAGAAAAACAAATGAACAAGAAAAACATCTACCTGCTCACCCAGGCGGCGATGATCGCTGCCCTCTACGTTGTGCTCACCTTCGTGGCCAACGCCTTCGGACTCGCGAACTATGCGGTTCAGGTCCGTTTCTCGGAAGCTCTTACCATCCTTCCCCTGTTTACCCCCGCCGGAATACCGGGACTGTTTATTGGCTGTCTGATCAGCAATATCCTGACCGGCTGCGCTCTTCCGGATATTGTCTTCGGTTCCGCCGCAACTCTGATCGGCGCGCTCGGGACCTGGAAGCTGGGAAATACATGGAACAAAGCGGCCGGAAATTTCTTCTCTCCCGGAGCGAAAAACATCTTTCTTGCTCCCCTCCCTCCCATACTGGCAAACACGATCATCGTTCCGTTTGTGCTTTTCTACGCATACGGCATCCGTCCGCTGTGGCTCTCGTTTCTGACGGTGGGAGCAGGCGAGGTCATCTCCTGCGGAGTTCTCGGCCTGCTGCTCGCCTTCACGCTGAATAAATACCGCTCCCAGCTCTTTGGGAAAAACCTTTAACGGGTATCTCACTGCATTTTCACGTAGGAAATAAACATATTTCCATTTTCTTCAAACCAGGAAGCGGCGTCGTTTCGTCCCATTCGGGAAATCTGGCCGGTCTGAGGATCCATCAGGATCACATTTCTCTCATTGAAGCCGGTGATCAGAACGGCGCTGCCGTCTTCCAGCAGGGCAAGGACGGGGATCTCCCGGTCCGGATAATACAGAACAGCCTCCAGACTGCAGCCCGTCAGATCCAGCACCTGCACATTTCCCAGATTTTCCTGCAGAACCTCCGCTATCGTATAGCCCTGTTCCAGCAAGTATCCGGTATTTCTCGTCACGCCCTCATAGGTGAGGATCGCATCCAGGCACACTTCCAGGCCGCTTCTTTCTTCATCCGCTGCGATTCCTTCAATGGCCATGATCTGGTTCGCGGTATGAAGGCGTTCCGTTCTCCAGATGTAGAAGCCGTCCCGTGCCGTTACCGTTCCGGAGCTTTCCGCTGCGAGCCGGATGGCCGCTCCCGGCGTGGGTGCAAATGTGACCTTTCCGTCCAGCCCGTATACATAATAGAGCTCCACCGTCTCCTGGGACGGAGGGATCTCCACCTGCCTGCTTCCCTCATAAAGCACCTCGCCCGGCGTAAGGATCTTCAGCTGTCCTGTCTTCACTGCGGTTTTCATTTTGATCTCTGTCAGCCGGTCGTCTTTTTCCGTAGGTACCGTTATGACCGTATTGGTCCTCTGCGCTTCCGTGCGGCTGCTCACGATCTGATCCGCTTTGCAGGGCGCGTATCCGCCCTGTCCGTCCTTTTCCACCCGGCTCAGGATGATCTGATTTCCGCTCATTTCGCAGCCGGTCACATAGAAGCCCTCTTTTTCATAGGTCATCAGGATCTCTCCGTTTTCATCCTGGATCCTGACCTGATACATGGGAAATACGATGGCTCCGGTCTCATCCTGGGAAAGCTCCGAACGTCTGGCGATCCCGTACACGATGTCTTCTCCCATAAAACCGAGCGGCAGGATATAGTTCCCGCTTCCCGCCTCAATCTGCGTCTGTACGCCGGTGCTCAGGTTCATCAGGATCAGCGACTCCGAAGCATATCTTTCCCCGGTCTGCCAGGCGATCATCCGATTGCTTTCCGAAACGCTGCAGCCATCCATGCTCAGGTCTTCCGCCGTAACATCCACCGTCCGGCTGTCCAGATGCACACACAGGATCTGGTCGTTCAGGAACAGATACAGCTCGTTCCTGCCGTTGATATAAGAAAGCTGGTCGATCTGCGCCTCCAGGATCTTTGGTGATTTCTGGCTGGGGAGAAAAGCCAGCTCCTCTATGGTATTTGCCGAACTGTTATAATAGTAGACCTGCGCACCGCAGCTGCCCTGCCGCCGGCCTGCGCTGATATAGCCGTATACCATGAAAAAGACGTTTCCCGCCTCATCCACCTGAAGGATCTTAAAGTCCCGGTCATCCAGGAAAGCCCTCTCGTCCAAGCTGCTTCCGTCGTGGGAGGAGAAAAGCCTGGCAAGCCTGTTTTCCGTCACGTTCAGACTGTAAAGCACACCGTTCTGAACAAAGGCCACGATGCCGCCTCCTTCGCTCTCCGCCATCTGCACATCCGAATCCCGGATCCCGAGCACCACCTCCTCGTCCACAAAGGAGGAAGCATCCTCTGAAAAATACTCGCTCATGGTGCGTTCATAATCCAGCAGATACATCCGTTCTTCTCCGGTACGGATCCGGTAGATCTCTTTTACATATGCCTGCATCTCTTTTTCATATCTGGTATAACCGACCAGATACTCCACTGTGACAGCGGCCGTCTGTCCTGTCATATCCAGAATGGTAAAAAAAGGTTCCGTCTCTCTGCGCACATCCAGACTTCCCCAGCCAAGCTGATCCAGGCTGCTGTGGATCGTCACCCTGCTCAGGGAGGAATTGTCCCCGCTGGAATCCGTTTCCATATAAGTGGCCAGGGCAGCACAGGAAGCATCCTCAAAGGTATCTTCGCTGAAGCCTGCGACAAAATCCAGCATCTCCTGAGCAGCCGGATCCTCCTCTTCGACCACTCTCATGTAATAGGAAGCCTCCCGCTCATCCTCCAGAGTGAGTCTGAGGATCAGGCTGTACTCCGTCTCCATATCGATCAGGTCCTTCAGCACAATGTCGGCCTTCAGGACTCCGTCCTCCTCCGTCAGCCCGGAAACCTCCGTGTCCTCCACCAGCCTCGAGCCGTCCGCGCTGCGCACCTCAAAGGCCATGGCGTCCACCTGTATGCCATAGGTCAGGATTCCTATGGAAAGCTTCCGATCTGTCCCGATGGGCATCAGTCTGCCCCGCATATGTTCTTCTTCCATATCGTCAAGGTAGCCGTCCATCCTGTTGACGCGCAGGCCTCCGGCATCCACATAGACCGAGGGAAGTCTGGGAGGCTCCACCTGTGCGGTCATGTCCGTATTTCCTCTGTTCAGCAGCATGCTGCTTATGATCAGCGCTGCCACAAACGTAACGAGGCAGACGCAGCTTCTGATGATCGTTCTCTTCATGAATGCTCCTGTTTTCCTTCTTCTTCAAACAGCCTCTGCAGGCAGGTATGCACGTGGAGGAATTCTGTCATCTCCTTCACTCCGGTCTTTTTGTGTCCGTTTTCCTTTTCCCCCTGTTTTTTGACGGCGCGAATGAGGATGTTCTTCGGCGTATGCTCCATATCGATAAATTCCAGAAGCTGCGTCTCATACCCGTGCTCCTCCAGAAGGCAGGCACGCACCGAATCCGTAAACAGAGCGGCCATCCGTTCCCGGACCAGTCCGTATTTCAGGGCCGGGGCGAGGACCTCGTTTCGGATCTGCCGGTTTACCTCATGCTGGCAGCAGGGCACGGACAGGATGACTGCCGCTCCCCACTTCACCGCTCTGTACAGCGCATGGTCCGTGGCCGTATCGCAGGCATGGAGCGTCACCACCATGTCCACGCTGTCCTCTCCTTCAAATTCCGCAATATCTCCCTGCTGAAAATCCAGCTTCTGATAACCGTACTTTTCTGCCAGAGCGCTGCAGCGGCTGATCACATCTGCCTTCAGATCCAGTCCCGTCACACGGATGTTCAGCCCGCAGAGCTCATGCAGATAATAGTACAGGGCAAAGGTCAGATAGCTTTTCCCACACCCGAAATCAATGATCCTCACACATCTGTCCTTTGGGAGTATGGGCAGAATATCCGCAATAAATTCCAGAAAACGGTTGACCTGGCGGAATTTATCGTATCTGCTTTTTACCGTTCTTCCATCCGGCGTCTGAACGCCCAGATCGATGAGAAAGGGTACGGCCCGTCCTTCCTCCAGAATATATTCCTTTTTCCTGTTGTGAGCAAGGCGGAACGCGTCTGACCCGATCTTCTTTCCCTCTCCGGCATGCTCTCTTCGTCTCACCGTTACCTTTCCCTTTTTGCTCACCAGCACCTCCGCTTCAAAGCTCTCCGTCTTCACGGAAAGCTGCCGAAAATCTGCCATGGCTCCGTATACTGCCTCGCAGGCTTCCTCCGCGGTCAGATTTCTGTGAAAGACCTGGTTTCCCCGAAAGGTCTCCGCCTGAAACAGAAGCCTGTCCCGAAGCATGACGGGCCGCACCTTCATACGGACATCCCCATCCTTTTTCCTGGGACCGCCTGCCGTCATCTGATACAGACCTCCATTCAGGCTTTCCTGCAAAAGAGCGCGCAATTCATCCATTCTGTATGTTCCTTTCTTCCAACCGGAAAGACGGCGCAGCCGTCCGGCGAAGCCTTCCGCTTCTCCCGGCCTCCTGCGCCCCCTGTTTTCCTCCGTCAGATTCATTGTAATGATTTTCGTCCGAATACTCAACCGATATTTTTAAAAAAGGCAGCCGCCAGGATGTCTCGCTGCTGTCTGCCGGCACGCAGTGCCGAATGCCGCCTTCACCGCTCCGGCCCCCATCCCTGCCAGATTCTTCCGCTCTTTCTCCGTCTCCGATAGATCTCATAATAAAGCAGGACCTGGATCAGAGCCGCCTGCATCTCTCCTCCCGGTGCAGCTTCCTTCCCGGCTGCCGCTTCCTTTCCGGGTGCCGTACCCGTTTTTCCTTCCGCTTCTCCGGCAGACGCCGCTGCTTCTTTTCCCGTTTTTTCTTCGGCTGCCGCTTCCTCCTGCTCCTCTCGGCAGATCCGGGACCGGATGTTTTCCGAAAGCTGTACCAGCGCCAGTCTGTCCGGATACTCATCGTAGATCAGGCTTCCCCGGTAATCCATACCGTCCAGTATCCGGCTGATCCTTTCCCGGTATTTCCTGGCCCGCTGCGGATAGAGCTGAAGAAGATAGTCCAGATCCCGCGCCGCTGCATCTTCCTCCTCCCAGAACATGGGAAGCGGATAGGTCAGATAAAAAGGCAGCGCCATCCCTTTTCTTCCGGGCGGCTCCCGCCATTGCTCCTTCCTTCGCTGGGCCGCTCCCGCGGACTCTTCCTCCTGTAAAAAACAGAAGGGCGGAATTCCTCCCGGATTTTTTCTGAAATCGTCCATATGATCCTTTCCATAGCCGCCATTCCGCTTTTGCCGCACCGTTCTGTGGTTTCTTTACCGCGTTTTTCCGCTTCTGCCGCGGCTTCCCCTGCCAGCCCTCTTTTTGCTGCGTCTTTGCGGAAGCACTTCCGGCCGGAGCCGCTGTGGACGGCGGCATGCTTCTTTTCTTATGATTTATAGTATGCAGCCGGACGCGATCCGTATCAGGCGGTCTCCTGTTTTCCTTTCTTTCTGCCAAGCAGCACTGCCCGGCAGTCCTCCGCCCGCTTCACATCCTCCAGGGTACAGCCGCCGGAAGTCTCTTTCCTGGCATACCGGGCCTTCTCATACAATTCCGCCAGCTCCAGAAACGCTCTTTGCCGTTCCTCTGATCCTTCTTCCTTCTGTACCGTTCCATCCAGGAAAAGGAAATCCAGCTCCCGCGCCGTTTTCGCCCGCAGCAGCCTTTCTCTCGCATCCCTTCTCCACAGATCCTTTCCTCTCCCTTTGCCGGGTTTTCCCTCCGGGTTTCGGAAGCGCTCCGTTTTCTGTACCGTCCGCACAAAGATCCTGCGGATCTTCTCCTCCGGAGTTCCGGGAAACAGATGCGCCGTCTCCCTCCGTTCCTTTCGTTTTCTTTCTGCGCGCAGCGTCTCCCGGATCTCCACCGTCTTCTCTTCCTCCTGCGTTCGCTTCCGCTTTCCTTCATTGAACATGCGGATCAGACCCGCCACGGCCTTATAAAGCAAAAACGCTGCGGCGACGGCTACACCGATCAGGATCAGATACAGAAGGATCTGGTAAAGCACCTCCAGCCAGAACGGACGCTCCTGTACTTCTTCCATCATGAACGGCGGCAGAGCGGCTCCCTGTTCTGCCGCAGCCGTTTCTCCTTCTCCCGATTCAAAGAAGCCCAGAAGGAAGCCGAGCACCCGGAAAAATCCCTTTCCCAGCCACAGGAGGATACTCTTCAGCAGTTCTCCCACCCGGTCCATGAACTCCCGGTCCGCGCCGAGAGCCAGGAGCGCTACCGCGGCCAGACTGCATGCCGCGGTCAGTCCGCCGCCCCGCAGCAGCATTCTGCGCACAGGGATATGAGCGTTGCTGGAACGGTTGAACTGTACAAAACGCTCCAGATTCCTCAGATAGGTATCGGCAAAAAACAGAAAGGCATACAGCAAAGAAGCGTTCAGGATCCTGCCGCAGGCCGCCCCATCCTCCAGGTACGCGCACAGGAAAACGGATGATGCTGCCGCGATCAGAGCGGCCACCGGCCCCAGAAGTCCTTCCTCCTCCCGTTTTTCCTGCAGCCTGGCACGAAAAGAAACGAACAGATAGATCCCGGAAAAGGCGCCGAATATCGTCCGCTGGAATCCATTCCGTCCCAACAGCCAGACAGCCGCTGCGAAAACGGCCGCATGCAGCAGGACAAACGGCCAGAAGCGGGTGGAAAAAATGCGGATCAGCCAGAAACAGACCGGCACCGCTGCAAGAAGAAGCTGAAACGGGAGCGCAGGAGGCAGAAAAATGCCGCCCTCCCTCTGCAGGCTTCCATCCGCCGCCCCGCCTTCCAGCAGGGAAAAAACAGAAAACAGAGCTGTCTCCACAAAGAATACCGTCAGAAAATTCATCAGGATCTCCAGCAGCTCCACCGGTCTCATCCATTTCTCATTCATTCAGCATTTCCTCCGCGTTCAGCCGTACAAAATGCAGCTGCTCCGGCTGCGAAACACCGCTTTCCATCCGCGGAAGCAGCGGGCACATCCAGGTGAAGTCCGCGCCGGACCTGGAAAAGCGTTCCAGAAGCTTCTGGAAGCCTTCTTCCGTCTCCGCGGACAGAAACAGAGTGGCGGTATCTCGCCCGTCCGCCTCCAGCTCTCCCCCGAAGGCTTCCGAAAAAGGAACGGCCGGTTCATCCAGATTCCTTCTGGCAAGCGCCCGGTTCAGCTGCTCCAGATGCCCGGCTCCCGCCCCCGGCGCCAGCCGCATCACTTCTCCGGTAAGCACGTCCTTTGCATTGCAGAAAACGGCCACCCGGATTCCCTGGCGCAGAAGCTCCTGCGCGATCCGGACTGCAATGCGGATACACAGCTCCAGAAGCTCCTGCCGCTTCCAGATCCCTCCGTCCTCCAGATTCAGAAAGATCCGCACCGCGCGCAGAGCCGTATAGCCCCGCAGGTTCACCATCAGCTCCCCCGTCCGGGCCGACGCCTTCCAGTTGACCGCCCCCGGATCATCAAAAGGTGCATACTCCCGCAGGCCCCGGTACTCGAAAGGATCCTCCAGGAGATGGCGCTTTGCCAAAATCTCTCCGTTCAGCTTCCGGATGGCAGCATCCAGGGACACCCCCTTCGCCGGCTTCGGATAGACATAAAGCACGCTTTCCTCTCCGATCCTCGTTATCATCTCCCGGCTCAGGAACAGATCCGAGGCAACCAGGTCCAGCCCATCGATCCGATAATATCCTCTCGCCGTACAGCAGAAAGGGATCCTTCTGGTCACCCGCTGGTTCGGGCCGAGGGAGAGGATGTCGTTCCGATAATACTGGTCCGTCACCGCGCTGTCGCCTTCATCCTCAAAGCGGAGCTTGCGGGAGACCTGAAATTTCACCTTCAGCATGGGAAGCGGCAGCGCCTTCCGGTTTTCTACCTGCTCCGACAGGCAGCAGCTCTCTCCCTCCGTCACACTGCGGGCGGAAAAAAACAGCCGTGCCGTAAGTCCCCGGTCCCAAAGCCTTCTATACAGCCACGCCTGGAGGAAATAGAAGGCGGCAGCGCCCAGGCCAATCCATAAAATCAGCATTTCAGCCTCTCCTTCCGAAATCCTCCACGGGCACCGGCACCTGCGCAAGGATCTCCTCCATCATCCTGCGCGCTTCCTCCTGACGGCCGCTTCCGTAGGCGAAAATGAGCCGGTGGGAAAGCACGTCGGGCGCAAGCGCCTTCACATCGTCCGGGATCAGATAGTCCCGTCCTTCCATACAGGCCATCGCCTTTGCTGCCCGCATCAGAGCCAGCGTTCCTCTGGGGCTCACGCCGACAGCCACCTTCTCCTGCTTTCTGGTCGCCGCGGCAATATCCGCCAGGTATCCCGCTACGAGCGGATGGACATAAACCTTCTGCGCCTCCTCCTTCAGAGCGAGAAGCTCCTGTCCCGTCATCACAGGCTGAAGCTCCTCCAGCGGATCCTTGCTGCTGTATGCCTGCAGGATGGCCGTCTCCTCCTCCCTGTCGGGGAAACCCATAGCAAGCTTCATCATAAAGCGGTCCGTCTGCGCCTCCGGCAGCGGAAAGGTCCCGGCTGTCTCCACCGGGTTCTGCGTCGCGATCACGAAAAAGGGCCTCTCCAGCTCCAGAGTCTCCCCGTCGATTGTGACCTGCCTCTCCTCCATACATTCCAGCAGCCCCGCCTGCGTCCTCGGCGTGGCCCGGTTGATCTCATCCGCAAGGAGGATGTTTGTAAAAACAGGCCCCTTCTTCAGCTCAAATCTCTCCTTCTGCCTGCTGTATATCTGCAGCCCGGTAATATCCGCCGGCAGCATGTCCGGCGTAAACTGGATCCTTGCCATCCGGATCCCGAGCGAGGCAGCGATCGCCTTTGCCAACTTTGTCTTTCCTGTTCCCGGCACATCCTCAAGCAGCACATGCCCGTCCGCAAGAATGGCGGCAAGAAGCTTTCGGACCACGTCCTCCCTTCCGATGATGACCTTGCCCACATTATCCATGACCTTCTGCATTTCTTCCCGCATACCTTCACCAAACCTTTCTGCCGTTCCTCCTCCGGGAAGCACCCGCCCTTCGCATGCCCGCTTTCTGCATCCTCCCCGCGCGGGCGGCACATTTTCTTTGATTATACCTTTTTTCCCTTCTTCTGTCCATCGCGCAGCCGGCGTTACAGCTCAGCCTTCGGCAGAGCTGATAACGGCATCCGGCCATTCCAGGCGCTTCGCGCCAGGCCGGATACTTCCAGCCGGTCTGTCTTCGTACGGTCTGCGCAGGAAATGCGCAGACCTGGCTGAGTAGTAGCCAGCCGGCCCGCTCAGCCGGCCCTTTTTATTGACAATAAGCACGAAAAAGCGTAGTATTCTGAATATATATAATTTTTTTCCATTTTTACCTCCATGCCGAAGCGTTTCTGCGCTGAGGAACGCACGCCGGGCCTCCGGTTCGTCGTTGCAGCCACAGGATCAGCAGCGCTCCGGCCCCAATCCGGATTGGGACATGCGCCGTCGAGCGCATGTCCCAGGCTTTCATATCATAAAAGACCTGCCTGCAGGCAGGAGAAGGAGGGCACATGACTGTTTCCGCTTTGTACCGCAAACGTCTGATCCCGGAGGAATGCGTCCGTCTGAAGGATGATGTCATTCTTTTCAACGGGCCGGGCCTTCTCGTGACCTCCTGGAAAGCGCTGAAGCCACGGCCGGATCTCAGCCATGGCTTCTCCTGTTATTATCTGGACGAGGGCTATAAGATCAGCCGCTTCTATGCCGCTGACAATTCGCTCCTCTATCATTACTGCGACATTATCTCGCCGGACTACGATCCCCAAACCGCCTCCCTCATCGTGACCGATCTGCTCGCCGATGTCATTATCTATCCGGACGGCTTCGTCAAAGTCGTGGATCTGGAGGAAATGGCGGATGCGGTGGACGCAGGCGTTCTGGACATCCCTCTTCTGCGCACCGCACTGAGATCTCTGAACCGGCTCCTGCAGGCTGTCTATGCCGGAAAGCTTCCGGAGCTCTCCCGTCCCCTGGAACGCTTTGACCCGAACTGCCCTGCCTCCTCCGTTCTTAATAGAACACATGTCCCCCGATATTGATCCCTGTCAGTCCGGGAATGGGGGTGCGGAAGAATACGCAGGTTCCCACATTGCTGTAGCCGCTCATGGCCTCATCCGCAGCCCGATAGCAGCTGTCCGTCGCCCGGTTTTCCGCCAGCGCCAGCGCCAGACGGCCTGTGGATACGGGTTCAAACTGTCCGCTCTGATAGATGACGCCCGACAGAGTATTGGGAAAAACGGAGCTGAGCACACGGTTGATCACCACCGCACCGACGGCCACCTGACCGTCATAGGGCTCTCCTCCCGCTTCACAGTAGATCAGATTGGCCAGGAGATAGCGGTCACCCTCCGTAAAAGTCACTTCCGAAATGTCGCGCCAGCTGGACTGCGCCGCCAGACGGGATTTCCGGATCTCCTCCTCCAGCTTTTTCTGCAGCGCCGCAATGTTTTCATCCTGTGCAGCGATCTGAGCCTCCAGCACCTCCACCTGCGCTTCCGCGGTAGCAATCTGATCGGAATAAGCGGAAATGCTGCTCTGCGTCTGACTGATCAGGCCGGAAAAGCGGTCATGCTCCGCTTCTGCAGACGCCTGCATCTCTTCCAGCTGATCCATGTCTTCCTCCAGCTGCGCCTCCTTTTCTTCCACCGCTTCTCTTGCCTCCTGATAGGCGGCGAGCATCTTCTGATCATAGGAGGCCATCTGGCTGAAATATTCCGTCATGTTCAGAACTTCGCCAAGGGAATCTGCAGAAAGAATGGCTTCCAGATAGGAGGTGCTGCTTCTTTCATAGGAATACTGGATCCTCTTTTTCAGACACAGATACTGCCTTTCCTCCGTTGCCTTTGCTTCCTCCAGCTCTGCCTGAGTCGTCTCGATCTCCTCATTCTTGGCGATAATATTGTTTTCGATCTCTTCCAGGCTGCTGCTCACTTCTGCAAGCTGGCTGTTTAAGCTGTTCAGCTCTCCCTGAAGGCTTCCCTTGGCCTCCTCCATGCTGGTGATATTTTCCTCCTGAGCATTTTTCTGATCCTCAGTGGCTTCCCGCTGTTCCTTCGCGTCCTCCAGCTGCTGCCTCGTGTTGGAAGTGGCCTCCGCGCCCAGACCTGGGACCGTAAGCATGACCAGCGTGAGCATTCCCGCGATCAGCCTGCGTTTTCCCATTTTTTTCATCCGTATTTCTCCTCTTTCCGTCTCCGGTCCTTCTATAATGCAAGAGTCACGTTCCGGCCTGCCGGTTCATACTTCCGGTAACGCACGCCGGCTGCGTCCAGCATGCGCTTGGAAGCGCGCACCGAAGGCGTATCCGCATATTTGTCGCATTCATATACGATCTCTCTGATGCCGCTCTGGATGATTGCCTTCGCACATTCATTGCAGGGAAACAGGGACACATACAATCTGGCGCCCGCCAGGCTCCCTCCTCTGTAGTTCAGGATGGCGTTCAGCTCGCTGTGGGTCACATAAGGATATTTGGTTTCCTCTTCCTCCCCGTATTTGTCCCAGGGAAATACATCGTCGGAGCAGCCGATCGGAAATCCGTTATAGCCCATGGACAAAATTTTGTTGTCGCTGCTGACGATGCAGGCTCCCACCTGCGTGTTCGGATCTTTGGAACGCATCCCGGACAGCTTGGCAACTCCCATAAAATATTCATCCCATGTGATATAATCCTGTCTCTTCATGACTGCTCCTTTCCCACTTTACTTCGTTCCGAAGATCCTGTCGCCCGCGTCTCCCAGACCAGGCACGATATAACCATGGTCATTCAGCTTCTCATCCAGCGCTCCAATATACAGATCCACGTCAGGATGCTCCTCCTGCATCCGGGCAACCCCTTCCGGCGCCGCGATGATGCACATGAAATGGATCTTCCTGCAGCCTTTCTCCTTCAGCATCCGGATAGCGGCCACGGAAGAGCCTCCGGTCGCCAGCATGGGATCTACCACGAATACCTCTCTCTCCGCACAGTCGGCCGGAAGCTTGCAGTAGTATTCCACCGGTTCCAGCGTCTCCGGATCACGGTAAAGACCGATGTGTCCCACCTTCGCGGCAGGGATCAGGTTCAGGACACCGTCCACCATGCCCAGGCCGGCGCGCAGGATCGGTACGATCGCCATTTTTTTCCCGCGCAGCTCCTTCACCGTCGTTCTGCAGATCGGCGTTGTGATCTCCACATCCGTAAGCGGCAGGTTCCTCGTCGCTTCATAGCAGATCAGCATTGCGATCTCCCCGATCGTCTGCCGGAAATCCTTGGTCCCCGTCTCGAGTCTTCTGATATATCCAATCTTGTGCTGTATGAGCGGATGATCCATAATTACTACCTTTGACATGTTTTCTCCTCCTGTCCGTTCTTCTTTCAGCAGTCCTGCGGCCTGCGGTTTCTGCCCGGCCGTCTCTTTCAGGGCGCCGTCTTTCTCATCACCGGTATTTCAGGTCAGCATCACGGTTTCTGTTCCATCGCCGTTATCTTTCCGATCCTGCGCACATGCTTCTCCTCCCCGGAAAAAGGCGTGTCCAGAAAAGCTTCCACAATGCCCAGCGCCAGGTTTTTCCCGACGATCCCGGCTCCCATCGCCAGCATGTTCGCGTCGTTATGCTCTCTCGTAAGTCTGGCAGAAACCGTATCCGCGCAGAGCGCACAGCGGATCTTCTCCACCTTGTTGGCAACGATGGAAATGCCGATCCCTGTGGTGCAGATCACGATCCCCCTGTCGCATTCTCCCGCCGCTACGGCTTCCGCAGCCTTTCGCCCGAAATCCGGATAATCACAGGAAGCTTCGTCAAAGCAGCCGAAATCCTCCCATTCCATTCCTCTTCCGTCCAGATAACGGATCACCTCCTGCTTCAGCGCATAACCGCCATGGTCACAGCCCAGTGCAATCTTCATCTCATTCTTCCTCCATTCCTAAGGCTCGCTTTGTAATGCTTTCCGCTCCGGCTTTATACCCTGATCACGTGATGGCCTGCCGCCTTCAAAAGCCGGTTCATGATGGCCTGTCCCATTCCGTGAGAGGAAAAGGCCTCAGAATACATGACCTCGATCCCTTCGTCATCAAATTCCCGCAGGATCCGATAGAGGCTGTGAGCGATCGCCTCTTCATCTTCCCGGCTTCCCACACTCTTGACGCTGTCGGCCAGATAGCGGGACGCGGTCTCATCCACAGCGATCACGCCGGTCTTCTTTCCCTCCTGAGCGGCCTGACGGCACAGCGCATTGATGCGCTCCGTCACCCGTTCCGGCTCTCCTTCCACGATCGCCAGCTCCCCCTTCGGCGCATAATGGCGGTACTTCATGCCGGGAGCCTTCGGCCGCTGCGCTGACGAAGCGTCCAGAATCGTCCGGTCCACCAGAACTTTTCCCAGAACCTCCTCCAGCATTTCCTGCGTCACATAGCCGGGTCTCAGGATCATGGGATCCTTTTCCGTCAGGTCCAGGATCGTAGATTCCAGTCCGATCCCGACATCTCCGCCGTCCAGGATCATATCGATCTTTCCATCCATGTCCTCCGCCACATATCTGGCGCTGGTCGGGCTTGGCTTTCCCGAGGTATTCGCGCTGGGAGCCGCAACAAAACCGCCCGCCGCATCGATCATGCGCTGTGCCACCGGATGGGAGGGAAAACGCACCGCCACCGTAGACAGTCCGCCGGTCGTCTCCATCGGCACCACGTCCTTCTTGTTCAGTATCATGGTCAGGGGGCCGGGCCAGAACGCCCGCGCCACCAGAGCCGCCCTTTTGTCCGTATCCCAGGCGATCCGGTCCAGGTCACAGAGGCGGCAGATATGCACGATCAGAGGGTTGTCCGAAGGCCTTCCCTTCGCCGCATAGATCTTCCGGGAGGAAGCCGGATTCAGCGCATCCCCGCCCAGGCCGTACACGGTCTCGGTGGGAAAGGCCACCAGCCCCCCTGCCTTCAGGATCTCTCCCGCTTTCCTCAGCTTTTCTTCATCCCCGCTGCTTCCATCCATCACTTCATAAAGTGTCTTCATTCTTTCTGCTTCTTTCTGCTTCCCTGGCTGCTTCCCGCCCGTCAGGCACTCTTTCCATATGTGGAAAGATACTGCATCAGGGCCATGTGAATATGCCAGGCAAGCTTTTCCTGATAATAATCGTCGGTAAGCTTCGCCGCTTCCTCTCTGCTGGACAAAAAACCGCATTCCACGATCACCAGCGGCCTTCCTGTCTTTTTCAGCAGGTAATAGCTGTCGTTCGCCCGGGAGGATCTGTGATTTTCCGGATCCAGCTTTTCCGCCAGGCGCTTCTGGATCAGACCGGCCGCATGCTCTCCGGCCCCGCTTCCTTTATAATAGAACACCTGCGCGCCCCTGACTGATCCGTCCTCATAGCTGTTCTGGTGGATGCTCACCGCAATATCCGGCTGCGCCTCCTCGATGATCTGAACGCGCTGCTTCATATCCTGAACCTTCTTGTTGGATGCGTTCTCATCATAAAGTCCGGTATCTGTGGTCCGGGTCATCACCACCTTCACGTCCGAAGCCTCCAGAAACATCCTGAGCTTTTCAGCGATCTGCAGATTCAGCTCCTTTTCCAACTCTCCGTTCGCGCCTACCTTCCCGGGATCAACGCCTCCGTGTCCCGCATCGATCACCACGCATGGCACATCGGCCGCCTTTGCCTGTTCCTCATTCACCAGAACGGCTGTCTGACCGGCCGACCAGAACATGGCGCTCAGCAGAAGGACCGTAGCAGCTCCTTTCAGCATTCCTTCCTTTAATTCCGTCCTCATCAGGTCCTCCGCATTCCGTTTGTTCCATATATATGAACCCTCCGGAATGAAAAGACCCCTGCCCGGCCCGCCGGCCTTTCACAGGCTGTTTTCTCAGCTGTTCACAAAGTCCGAGATTGCCGCCCATACCTCCGGGTGACCGCTCTCATACCCCAGCTTCCAGGCCGCCACACCGCCGATACCGTATTCCTTCATTACGCCGAGCTTCGCCTGCAAAGACTGTTCATCCTCCAGCCATACCTGGAAGCGGGCTCCGTCCTCTTCAAACTCCGCATAATTCTGGCAGGTCGTCTCGTCCCACACTGTCTCGACGCCCCGCTGTGCAAGAAAATTCTCCGCAGCCGTCATGCCCACCGCCTGGCTCTGCACTCCCTCGGACGTGGTCTCCCAGATCCGGGTATAGAAGGGAAGCGCGTTCACCACCTTCTCCGCAGGCACGTACTGCAGCATGGTGCTGATCCCTTCCTCCACATAGCCGATCGAGGCCACGCTTCCCGTTTCCTGAGAACCGCCATAATGCTCGTCATAGCCCATGATGATCACATAATCCGCGACAACGCCCTGCTCCTTCCAGTGATAATGAGAATTATAGCCCTTCGGCACATAATTGTCCACAGACAGGACCAGTCCATTTGCACGGCAGGGAATGGACAGCTCTCTTATGAATTCAATATAATCCTCTCCCGCATCTTCCGGCACCTGTTCAAAGTCCACGTTGATGCCGTCCACACCCAGCGCCTGTGCCGCGCTGATCAGACCTTCGATCAGCTTCTGCCTTTTGCTCGTATAGGAGAGGATCTCCCTGATGTCCACATCGTAAGTGAAATTATCGACAAGAGCCCATACCTCAAGCCCCCTGTCGTGCGCTTCCTGCACATAAGCGCTGCTTCCGATGTTGACAAAGCTTCCTTCGCCGTCGCTCAGGAAAAACCAGGTAGGGCAGATCACATTCATGCCGCTCACGCCGTCCAGGACCTCCGAAAGCGTGGAATTAGCCGCCTCGCTGGTCACCTGATGCCAGCCCAGGCTGATCTTATGGTCTCTGCGGACCGAGGTATATTCCGGCTCCGCATAATCGGTCACCGGGATCAGCGTCTCGCTCCGTTCGTTTTTCAGACGTTTGTTCTCCACATAGCCGATAAAGCCGTCCTGGGTGACGATCTTGCTCCAGGTTTCCATCGTCTCCAGCACCGTGACCTGAGTTCCGGCCTGCACTTTGGTAAGAATGTTGCTCTTGATCCCTCCCTGATAACGGACCGCCGTATCTTTTTTTATGTCCGCAGCCAGATGTTCATCCCATGCCGTAGTCATCACCACCCGGTTCGGCTCCGTATACAGAGTGTAGGAAAAATTGGTGTACTTCTTCACATAGTCCAGCGCCACATACATCACGCCGTCTTCCAGGTAAGCCGGTACATAGCCGTCCTCTCCCGTCTCTCCCTGACGGGCGTAGAGGATCTCGTCCGGCGTGGTATAAAGAAGCCAGCCCTCATGATAATCCGCATAAAACCGGTCATTCAGGAAGGCATGTACCGTCTCCAGCGGAAGGTAGCATCTGCCGTCCCTGACAATGCCCTTTTCTTCCCTGAGCTCATCGTTCAGAACGATCGCCGCCTCATCGGATGCTTCCAGTCCGAAATACCCGTTCAGGTCCATCTGCTCCTTTGAATAGGAAAAGCGGTCCACAACCTTCATCCCAAATGTAATGGCGATGATCGCAAAAATAAGGACGACCGCGATGATCACCGGAATTGCCTTTTTCATCTTCCGTAACCTCCTGACCGTCCTTATTATAGCAGACTATTGAAACATCGTCATTACCTATTTTTACATGTTCTTCATCGCAGCTAACGGTTTCCGCCGCCGTTTTCGGACATCCCGAAGGCGGCTTGGATTCGGCAGATCCGGCGTGCAGCGGCGGACGGGGGCCCGCGATCGCACAGCTGCCGGATCCTGCACATTCATTTTACTTTTTTCAGACAGAAAGCCCTGGTATCCGCGCGGCCTTTAAGGGCACTTCACCTTATCGTATCTGACCTGAGTCAGCTGTCCCTTCTCATCCATGACAAAGTCCGGCATATACACGGCGTCCTCACAGACAAAATATTTTCTGGCGATCTCTTCCGGAGAAGACGGCTTTCCTTCCAGATACAGGTCCACGCCCTGCCCGCTGATCCTTTTCAAACGCTTTTTGAGCTCGATCTCATCGTCGTTCATCATAATTCCCTCCCTGTATGCACAAAGGGACATAACAGAGCTCCATTCAGAACGGTTTTCCAAAAGGACGTGATATATAACCCCTATGCCCTCTGTTCATGCGGCAGCGACGATGCTCCATCAGCCTGTAAGATGCTCCCGGACCTGTATCGCGGAATTGTTGCAAAAAAAATACGCGAACAAAACTTTTACAGTTATCTTTTGAATTAAACTTGAATATCCAGGTGAAAATTTTGGAAACGATTTCTTTTCCGACAGGCACATAAGCCTGTAAGACCTCCTCATACTATATGGATGAGGCAGCAGCGAAACGATATTTCCGTCCGCTGTCGGTAAGATACAGAAGCCGCACCGCACAGCGGCCGCTTCTGCAGAATCTGCTTAAAATGTGGATCTGAAAAATTCCGGCTGCAGCTCCCCTCCTTCTGATACGGAGTGCCCGGAAGCATCTTTAGATGGATTATATCCGATAACTGGAAAATTAGCAAGCAATTTGTAAAAAAAAAGTGAAACAGTTCCCGGACGCTTGACTTCTCACCGGGTGCAGTATAATATATCTGTAATCGCAGATACTGTAATTTACGTTCATTTTACACCTTTTCAGTCACACAAAAAAGGAATTTCTATATCTTTATATTGAGGATGTGATCATATGAAAATTGAAAAAGTGAATGACCACCAGATCCGCTGCACTCTGACTAGGGCAGATCTTGCCGACAGAGAGCTTAAGATCAGTGAACTGGCTTACGGAACAGAAAAGGCGAAAAGCCTTTTTCGTGATATGATGCAGCAGGCGGCGATCAAGTTCGGCTTTGAAGCGGAGGACATCCCGCTCATGATCGAGGCAATCCCGCTGAATTCGGACTGTATCGTCCTCATCATCACCAAAGTGGAGGACCCGGAGGAGCTGGATACCCGCTTTTCCAAATTTGCTCCCAGCGTGCATGACGACGACAGCCTGGACGACATGATCCAGGAGCTCAACGAGGGCGCCGACGACGTTCTTGACCTGTTCCGGCGTATCCATGAAGGACGCACCGCTTCTGCGTCCGGCACGAAGGAAAGCGCGCCGCAGACTTCTTCCGATGCCGGGGCTTCCCGGAAGAAGGAGACGGAGGAAAACGTACAGATCACCAGGATCTATTCCTTCGATTCTCTCAATCATATCACCCGGCTTGCCCATGTCCTGGAGGGATTTTACAACGGAGCCAATTCTCTTTACAAGGACGCGGAAAAGGAGCGCTACCTTCTGATCGTGTCCAGCTCCTCCCACACGCCGGAGGAATTCAATAAACTCTGCAACTGCCTGTCTGAATACGGCAGACAGGAAAAATCCGCCCCCGGAGGCGCTGCCTTCCTGGAAGAGCACTGCGAACTGATCGTCAAGGATCACGCCCTGCAGGCCTTCGGCAGGATCTGAGCAGGGAATCCGTCCGAAAAATTCGAAAAAAGAGGCACACAATAGAAAAAGGAAAACGGCGGCGTACCTTTCCGGTTCGCCGCCGTTCTGTTTTTTAAGCCTCTGTGATCGCCTTCATCAGCTCATCAATATCAATACCATGGACCATGGCAGCCTCTTCCAGACTCTCCGCCTGTGCGGAAGGGCATCCGAGGCAGTGCATTCCCGCGTTCATCAGAACAGGAGCTACCGCCGGATTGGTCCTCAGGATCTCACCGATTGTCATTTCCTTCGTAATACCGGTCATTTCGCCAACCTCCTTTTCTTACGATTTTTATGCCGCCGGATGTCCGGCCCCTGCCTTCTCTTTTCCGTCCGGCAGGCAGCCGTCTGCGGCTTTTTTCAGTATAATACTTTTTCCCGTTCTGCGCAAGATATGTATCCCGATCATTCCGTTTTCACAAAAGGCAGCTCCGTTACCCGCAGATCCGTACAGCCGTAGGGCTGAAGCTCCATCTCCCGCGGCTTTCCCAGAACGACAGGGTTTTCCGGGACCGGCCCGCAGATCCCGTCCTTTTCCTCCCAGGCGACGGGGACCATTTCTGTCTTCACCCGGATCGGCGGCTCCTGCAAAGAAAAGGGGTGTTCTTTGATCTCTTCAAACCGGACTTCAAAATGTTCCGAGCAGAAGGCATAATTCCAATCGGAATCCGGAAGCATTTCATAGTCACAGTAGGGTGCCTTCCGCTCCACACCGTCCCTGGTGTATTCCACCGCCCGCGTTTTTGCGCGGACAGGCAGAGCATAGACCAGCGGCCCTCTGACATATGCCTTTGCTCCGTGCGGCCGGTCGATCAGCCGTCCCTCCATCTTCAGCTCCACGGGGATCTGCACACTCCCCTTCCACTTTCTCTTTATCGAGAAGAACCTTCCCGGCTCCGCCTCCTTTCCGTCCACCAGCGCCTTCTGCACAAAGCCCGGGATGCGGACGGAAATCTCGCATTCCATTTCCTCCTGTGCGCTCACCTCCAGCACCGCTCCGTCGCGGAAGGGGTATGACGAATGGACGCGCACCTGAAGGAGCTTTCCATCCCTTTCCACTCTGGCTGCACACGGCACCAGCAGGTTCACCGCCAGTCCCGCTCCGCTTTCCATGATCGCCGACAGAGCGAATTTGGGCCATGCCTGATTGAAATTCGCCGTACAGCAGCCAAAATTCGGCTCCAGCCCGAATACGTTCGCCTCACCGGAATTGGAATTGAAGGGCACCGCTTCCTCCGGGAAGGTCCTGGCGCTGATCTGATTGGTCATCTGCACGTACTGATGAGCCCACATGTCCGCAGTGGTCGTAGCAGGCAGACAGTTGAAAGCTTCCTTTTCCAGAAGATCTCCCCAGAAGCTGTTTCCGCTTTCCGCAAGAAGCACCTCGCAGGAATACATGGCCTCCGCCACGCTGCAGCACTCGCTGCCCTGGACCGGGTCGTCGCCGGAAAGACACTCGTCTCCGGTGAAGTGTCCCGTCGGCATGCTGTTATACTTCATCACCGTCCGGTACATATGAAGGGCAAAAGCATCCGGGTCCTCTCCGGTCAGACGGGACATCAGAGCTCTGCTTTTCAGTGCCATCGCAGTATTGACCACATGATTGATCTGGGTCCAGTACCTACGCTGCTTCGGCCGTTCAAAGTCAAACCGGTCGTAAAGCTTTTCATAGTCCACGCCCTCCGCCTCCAGCAGAACGGCCAGATCCAGCATCCATTTCTCCGGCCTTCTCTCGTACAGCCACCAGAGCGGGATCAGACACTCGTACCACCGGGCCGCCGCCCAGTTAAAGAGCGTGTGGACAGAAATGTGAGAAAGGAGCTGCTTCAGGGCGCGGTAAACTGCCTCCTCGATCCTGTCATCCTCCGTGCAGTCCGCATACAGTGTCAGCACCTTACAGATCAGGAACGCCGCCCACACGTCATAATGCTCCCGTTCCTCCTTGGAGCACGGGCAGATCCAGCCGTCCTCATCCTGTCCCTCCAGAATTGCGTCCACATATCTTTTGGCACGGCGCTTCAGGTCCTCCTGATCCAGAAGGAACGCAAGCGGGATGAAACCGTCCAGCCAGTACGGCACCCGTTCCCATCCTTCCTTGTCTCCTCCGATCCACCGACTTTCCCGGATGTCCGGCCAGATCAGGTCCAGATGTCCGGACAATCCTTCAGCCTGGATCTCCAGCTGCCTTTTCAGCCACCCCTCCGGCCTGATTTGCCCCGTTGTCAGCATTCTCTGTTTTGGTCCCGATTTCCATTCTCCCTTTCTCATCCTCTGCCTCCGTTCCGTTTTTCCTTCGTTTGTGCTATACTGATCCTTGGCCCTGCGGGCTTCCTGCCCGCCTTCCTGCAGCATGCCGCCGGATCCTGCGGCAGCTTTTCATTCACAGACAGGAGAATCCATGCATCCAGAGATCATATCCCTTTCCTGCGCGCCCATGCCCTTTATGACCGACTGCGATCTCAAGCATTTCGGCGCCTTTGAATATCACTGCTCCCGCTGCTGCGACTATTTCGTCCTCATTTTCATGCTGGATCATCATCTGAAATTTACCGAGGACGCACGGCTGACCACCCTCTCTGCCGGAGAATGGTATATTCAGAAAAAATCCCTCCGCCAGAGCGCTCCGCTCCCAAGCCCTCACGCAGAATATTACTGGATCCATTTTCAGGCGGAGTATTCCGCCAACCGGTCGGACTGTATCCGCCTCCCCATCCGGGGAACGTTTCAGCCTGCGCTGTTTCTTCCCCTGCTCCGGGAGCTCCATGCCGCCTTTTCCCGTTCTCCCCGCAATCCTTTTGAGGTGCAGAGCGGCTTTTACCGGCTGCTGAATCTGCTCTATACCCATGAAAATGCCTATTCTTCCCTCACGGCTTCCGTGATGAGCTATCTCAATGAGCATTATCCGGAGCATATTACCGCCCAAAGCCTCGCAGAACGTTTTCACTACTCCGCCGAATACATCAACAAGCGCATGAAGGCGGAGCTTGGCGTCACCGCTC
This sequence comes from Candidatus Eisenbergiella intestinipullorum, assembly GCA_019119815.1. Taxonomy (GTDB): domain Bacteria; phylum Bacillota; class Clostridia; order Lachnospirales; family Lachnospiraceae; genus Eisenbergiella; species Eisenbergiella intestinipullorum. The sequence continues at coordinate 21,363 of DWWH01000005.1, forward strand.
ATGCCTGCCTCGCCGGTATTCGTCTCCGGCGCGCCGCCCGCCTGCTCACCTATTCGGACAGGCCCGTTCAGGCCATCGCCCGCGAGTGCGGCTATTCGGATCCCTCCCTGTTTTATAAGGCTTTTCTGAAGGCTTACGGGCTCAGTCCTTCCCGCTACCGGCAGGAGCATCAGATCCCCTTCGGTCCTTTGCAGACTCATGATACCTGAAAATGTGTTTCCGAAAAAGTTCAAAAAAAGATTTCTGCATTGCAAAACCGGTACTGATCGGCCCCATTTCCCGTTCGCCGGCCTGACATGGAACCGTAACGATAAAAAATCTCATATCCCGAAAAAAGAACATTCCCGCCTTGACGCAGCTTTACAGGGTAACCTATAATACTAGATGCGGACCGGGTGTCCGCTCCGTACAGACAGGAAGACGGATCATGCCGGCATACGCAGATACGGCATGCCGCATCCGGAACCGGCTGTCCGGCCTTTTGATTACAACAGGTTTCATGCTGCCCATGCAGCAGACAGGAGGAAGTCTTGAGGACAGAATGGAATGGTTTTACTGGCGGAGAATGGGAACGCGAAGTCAATGTGCGCGATTTCATTCAGAAAAACTACCACCCCTATGATGGGGATGAAGCTTTTCTCGCTCCGCCCACACAGGATACAAAGGATCTCTGGGATCAGGTCATGGAGCTGTCCCGGAAGGAACGGGAAGCAGGAGGCGTTCTGGATATGGACACAAAGGTGATCTCCACCATCACCTCCCATGCTCCCGGCTATCTGAATAAGGAGAAGGAAAAAATCGTCGGTCTGCAGACGGACAAGCCCTTCAAGCGTGCCCTGCAGCCCTACGGCGGCATCCGCATGGCGCAGAAGGCCTGCGCGGACAACGGATATACGCTGGATCCCGAAGTGGAGGAATTCTTCTCCACCCACAGAAAGACGCACAACGCGGGCGTATTTGACGCCTATACCCCGGAAATGCGCGCCTGCAGAAGCGCCCACATCATCACCGGCCTCCCGGACGCCTACGGCAGGGGCAGAATCATCGGAGACTACAGACGGATCGCCCTTTACGGCATCGATTATCTGATCGAGGACAAGCAGGCGCAGAAGGATTCCACCGGCAGTGTGATGACCGACGACGTGATCCGCTTACGGGAGGAGCTTTCCGAGCAGATCGTGGCGCTGAAGCTGATGAAGGAGATGGCGGCCTCCTACGGCTGTGATATTTCCCGCCCCGCTTCCAATGTGCAGGAGGCTATCCAGGCCACTTATTTCGGCTATCTCGCCGCTGTGAAGGAGCAGAACGGAGCAGCCATGTCCCTGGGACGCACCTCCACCTTCCTGGACATCTATGCGGAACGCGACCTGGCTCTCGGAACCTTCACGGAGGAGCAGATCCAGGAATTCGTGGATCATTTCATCATGAAGCTGCGCATCATCAAATTCGCGCGCACGCCGGAATACAACGAGCTGTTCTCCGGCGACCCGGTATGGATCACCGAGTCTCTGGCAGGCGTAGGCGTGGACGGACGCCACATGGCGACGAAAATGTCCTTCCGCTACCTGCATACCCTGACCAACCTGGGACCGGCTCCCGAGCCGAACCTGACCGTGCTGTGGTCTACCAGACTGCCTATGGGCTTCAAGCGGTACTGTGCGAAGATGTCCATCCAGACCTCTTCCATTCAGTATGAGAACGATGACCTGATGCGTCCCGTACACGGAGACGACTATGGCATTGCCTGCTGTGTTTCCTCCATGCGCATCGGCAAGGAAATGCAGTTCTTCGGCGCCCGCGCCAATCTGGCCAAATGCCTGCTCTACGCGCTCAACGGCGGCGTGGATGAAAAAACAAAAAAGCAGGTAGGTCCGAAATACCGGAAGTACGAAGGAGATGTGCTGGAATATGATAAGGTGCTCGATTCCTTCCATGATATGATGGAATGGCTGGCCGGCGTATATGTAAACACCCTGAACATCATTCATTACATGCATGACAAATACTGCTACGAAAGAGCTCAGATGGCGCTCCACGACAGGGATGTGCGCCGCTATTTTGCCACCGGAATCGCCGGTCTTTCCGTGGTCGCGGATTCCCTTTCCGCCATCAAATACGCGAAGGTAGAGCCCATCCGGGATGAGGACGGCATCATCATTGACTTTAAGATCACGGGAGACTTCCCCAAATACGGAAATGATGACGACCGGGTGGACGACATCGCAAGGGATCTGGTCTCCCGGTTCATGACCGCGGTGAGACGGCATCACACCTACCGGGACGGCTTCCCCACCACCTCCGTGCTGACCATCACCTCCAACGTGGTATACGGCAAGGCTACAGGAGCGACTCCGGACGGAAGAAAGGCCGGCGTTCCCTTTGCACCGGGAGCCAATCCGATGCACGGCAGAGATACTCACGGAGCCGTCGCCTCCCTTTCTTCCGTAGCCAAGCTCCCCTTCATGGATTCTCAGGATGGGATCTCCAACACCTTTACCATCATTCCGGGAGCGCTGGGCAAGGAGGATGCTGTTTTTGCCGGCGACATTGAGCTCGACCTTTCTCTGAACGGGGAAGAGTGATGCTGTCCGGACCTGTTCCGGCGGCTGTGAGGAGAAATTTATGGATCAGGAAAAAATGATCGACGATCTGGTCAGACTTCTGGACGCAGGGACTGTTCAGGGCATCGGCCATGTGAACATCGCCGGATGTCCGGACAAAGAGACGGATATTTCCATTCAGACCGGCTGTCCGGACTGCTCTGCGGTCCCGCTGGCCTGCAGTGTCCCTACCCTTCATGAAGGACTTGACCGGGAGGCATAAAGCTGTCCGGCCCGACCCGGATGGTACTGTTACCGCGGGGGATTCCTTCGGGATATTCCTCCGCCCATTTCACGGAAAGGAGATTTTGCTATGGAAGCAAATAAAGCACAGATCGATAACCTGGTGACCTTACTTGACGGCTATGCGGAAAAAGGCGGCCATCACCTCAACGTAAACGTTCTGAACCGGGAAACGCTGCTGGATGCCCAGAAACATCCTGAGAAATATCCGCAGCTCACCATCCGCGTGTCCGGCTATGCGGTGAACTTCATCAAGCTGACCCCGCAGCAGCAGGCGGATGTGATCTCCCGCACCTTCCATGAGGCGCTGTAAAAGGCGACGCTATGCTGGGAAGAATTCATTCCATAGAAAGCTTCGGCACAGTGGACGGCCCGGGCGTGCGGTTTGTAGTCTTTCTGCAGGGCTGCCCCATGCGCTGTGCCTACTGCCATAATCCGGACACCTGGGAAACCGGGTCCGGAAAGCCAATGACGGCGGAAGAGATCATGGAAAGCTTCCGCCGCAACAGGAGCTTTTATAAAGACGGCGGTCTGACGGTGACGGGAGGCGAGCCTCTTCTGCAGATCGATTTTCTGCTGGAGCTGTTCGCTCTGGCCAAAAAGGAAAATGTCCATACCTGCATCGATACCTCCGGCATTTGTTTTCATGCTTCTGACCACATCTGGATGGAACGGCTGGACCGCCTTCTTTCCCTGACGGATCTGGTCATGCTGGACATCAAGCATATCGATCCGAAGCTCCACAAACAGCTTACCGGCTGCTCCAACGAAAACATCCTGCGTTTTGCCCATTATCTGGACCATAAGAAGATCCCGGTCTGGATCCGTCATGTGGTGGTTCCCACCATTACCGACGATGAGACCTTTCTGTACCGGCTGGGCTGGTTCATCGGAGGGCTCGGCAATCTGAAAGCCCTGGATGTACTGCCTTACCACACCATGGGAAAACCGAAATATGCAAAGCTCGGAATTCCCTACCGGCTGGAGGGTATTCCCGCCATGGACAGACCCACCCTGCTTCTGAAAAAGCAGGCCATCCTGAAAGGCATCAGAGACCGGAGACAGCACGACGGATAAGTTTTCCTTTTTTTCAATATGCCGGAAATGTACTTCAAAAAGTACAAAAAATCAGATAATATTCCTGAAAAATCACTTGTACATTTTCTCCGACTATATTAGAATAACTATTGAGAATCAACAGATCATTATTTTAGAAGGAGGATAATACTATGGCATATGTAATCAGCGACTCTTGTGTAAGCTGCGGAACCTGCGAGGGACAGTGCCCTGTAGGCGCTATCTCCCAGGGAGACGGACAGTACGTGATCGATCCTGATACCTGCATCGAGTGCGGTTCCTGCGCTGGTGCCTGCCCTACCGGAGCGATTTCTCAGGGCTAATACGGCTCCTGCTGAAAGACATCCCCGGCAGCAGGCGTCCTTTCCGGGCGGCAGCTGTTGGAGTATGGCAGAAACATAGGAGACATCTCTGGATGTCCTGAAACGAGGCATTTCCGTTCCTTTGAATAGAAGGCGGAATGCCTCGTTTTTGTTCTGCGTTCAAGCCGCTCCTCACTGCGCTTTCCTTCTGGCCGCCTCCCTCTGTGCCCTTGCTTCCGCCTTCTGCATCCTGGCCGCCTCCTTCTGTGCCTTTGCTTCCGCCTTCTGCGCCCTGGCCGCCTCCTTCTGTGCCCTTGCTTCCTCTTTCTGTGCTTTCGCCGCCTCCTGCTTCAGCTTCCGGGCTTCCATTCTGCTGTTTTTGTTCAGAATCCTGCCCCTTCTGCCTGCGTACTGACGAAGCGTCTCATCCAGCTTCCGGAAGTGTTCTTCTTCCTGCTGAACACGGATCTGTTCCCGTTTCCGGCTTTCCTCCTCCTGGACCCGAAACTGATAGTCCATCTCTTTGGTAACCGTATCCCGCAGCTGTCTTGCCAGCTCCTCATTGTTTTCCCGTACAGCCTGAGAGATCAGCCCATGCAGAAGCATCTGAAGGCGCATTGCCTTCTCTCCCGCGTCCGATACCTGTTCTGCCGGCGCTTTTTCCCGGATGTCCGGCACTCCTTCTGTTATATCCCGCGCCTTTCCAGCCTCCTTTGGAACCTTTTTCATCTTACTTTCCGCCTTTTCTTCTCTGTCAGAGGTTTTCTCCTCTTCCGCGGTCAGATTTGGGACCGGCATCAGGATCTGCATGCTTCCCTCCGCCGTCAGCACGGTACGGATTGCTTTCAGTTGGAGGCCCTGTTCCTTCAGCTTTTTGATCTCCCGAAACTGCTTCACATCCTCTTCTGTATAATACCGGTGTCCCAGCTCATTGCGCCGGATCGGCAGCTTCAGCTCCTCTTCCCAGTAGCGCAGCACATGGCTTTCCACTCCCACCAGCTTCGCTGTTTCTGAAATCAGATAACGTTCTTCCTTTTTTTCCTGTTCCGTTTTCATCTCATTTTTCCCTTTCCACACAAATAAATTTTGCCGGATCCCAGCCTCAGGTCTTAAACCTCGTGTCTGCAACATCCGCTGCGGGATTCCGCGTTACGCCGCAGCAGATGCTGCGGGCAAAGAATAAAAAAAAGAGAACTCCCGGCATGAGCTCTCTTTGGTAAAATGGTCCGGATGCGAACGCATCCGCCGTCCTGTATGTACTTTTTTGCCTTTGTCTCTCATTTTGCCTGTTCCCGCTATTTCTGGAGATTGGCAAACTTGGTAAATTCCGGAAGCCAGACCAGATCGACCGTACCGATGGGGCCGTTTCTCTGTTTTGCAATGTTGATCTCCGCAATCCCTTTCTTTTCCGTGTCCGGATTGTAATAGTCATCCCGGTAGATGAACATGACCACGTCCGCATCCTGTTCGATGGCCCCCGACTCACGCAGATCGGAAAGCATGGGTCTGTGGTCCGGCCGCTGCTCCACTGCACGGCTCAGCTGGGAAAGCGCGAGTACCGGGACCTGAAGCTCTCTGGCAAGAGCCTTTAAGGAACGGGAAATATCAGAAATCTCCTGCTGTCTGGATTCGCTCCCCCTTCCGCTCCCCGACATGAGCTGGAGATAGTCAATGATGATCATCTTCACATCCATTTCCAGCTTGAACTTGCGGCACTTGGAACGCATCTCCGCAATACTGATGCCGGGCGTATCGTCAATGATGAGTTTGGACTGGCCGATCATCCCGGCGCTTTCGATCAGCTTCTCCCACTCCAGATCAGAAAGATTGCCGGTCCGCAGATGCTGAGAATCCACCTTGGATTCCATGGCAAACAGACGGTTCACCAGCTGCTCCTTACTCATTTCCAGGCTGAAGATCGCCACGCACTCTCCGGAATGAAAAGCCACGTACTGCGCAATGTTCAGCACGAAAGCCGTCTTTCCCATGGAAGGCCTTGCAGCGATGAGCACCAGATCGGAGGGCTGCATACCCGCCGTCCGATAATCCAGATCGATGAAGCCGGTCGCAATTCCTGTCACATTGCCATTGCTGTGAGACGCCTTTTCGATCTTGTCCATGGCATTCATGACCACTTCCCGGATAGGCACAAAATCTCCCGTGTTCCGGCGCTGGACCAGATCAAACACCCGCTTCTCCGTATCCTCCAGGATCGCTTCCAGCGCGTCCTTCTGAGCGTAGCAGTTATTGGCGATCTCCTCCGTGAGACGGATCAGTTTTCTCAGGACAGCCTTTTCCGAAACGATCGAAGCATAGGATTTGATATTGGCTGAGGTCGGCACCGCCGCCATCACGTCCCGGACGAATTCCAGGCTCATGATCTCCGGCGGCACATCCTTCTCCTTCAGCCGGTTCTGCAGCGTCACCGCGTCCACAGGCTGCCCCTGATCGTTCAGCTCCACCATGGCATCGAACACAACGCCATAGGCTTTGTTGTAGAAATCATCTCCGCTGATGATCTCAGATGCCACCACAATGGCTTCTCTGTCCATCAGCATGGAACCGATCACGGACTGTTCCGCCTCCATGCTGTGGGGCAGCACTCTCTTTAATACGTCCTCATCTAATGATGCCATGGTATCCTTCTCATTCCTGTACTTTAACCTTCAGCACTCCGGTCACCTGCGGGTGCAGTTTCACGGGCACCTCATAGGATCCAAATGCCCGGATCGGATCGCTTAACTGGATCTTCTTCTTATCAATATCCAGGCCGCACTGTTCCTTAAAAGCGGCAGCGATCTCCTTCGAGGAAACGGAACCAAACAGCTTTCCGCCCTCTCCCGCCTTCATTTTGATCACCACGGATTTTCCTTCCAGATTTCCGGCAGCCGCCTGCGCCGCCTCCAGAAGCTCCTTCGCCCGCTTTTCCTCATTCGCCTTCTGAAGCTTTAAGTCGTTCAGATTCTTTCCTGTCGCCTCCAGCCCCAGCTTCTTAGGCAGAATGAAATTTCTTGCGTATCCGTCGTTTACATTTACGATCTCTCCCTTTTTTCCAAGGGACTTCACATCTTCCAGTAAGATCACTTTCATTACTTCAGTTCACCTTCCTCTATCATTTTATCCAGCGTCTGCCTGATCTCCCCAATCACTTCCGGGATCTTTTTGTCAGCGACCTGGCAGCCCGCCATATTCATATGGCCGCCTCCGCCCATCCGCTCCATGACCACCTGCACATTCGCCTCATCGATGGAACGGGCGCTGATGTATATTTTCCCCTGATATTCCGTGAGCACAAAGCTGGCCTTGACTCCCTTGATATTCAGGAGCTCGTTGGCTGCCTGCGCGCCGATGATCGTCGGGCTCTGCAGCCCCTCGCTGGTACAGGTGGAAATCGCGTAATAATTCCGGTAGATCTCCGCCTGACGCACCGCATCCGCCTTGGCTTTATATTCCGCCGCATCCTCCCGGAACAGCTTTCTCACCCTGGTCACGTCCGCACCGTTTCTTCGCAGGAAAGCCGCGGCTTCAAAGGTACGCACGCCGGTCTTGGTCATGAAATTGTTGGTATCGATCATCATGCCGGAGTACATGCAGTCGGCTTCCTCCACCTTGATGCGCACACCCCCGTCGATATACTGCAGGATCTCCGAAACCATCTCACAGGTGGAGGAAGCATAGGCCTCCACATAGGAAAGCGTGGCATTCTCGATCCGCTCCGTTCCCTGCCTGTGATGATCCAGCACCACGATAGACTTACAGATCTTCAGAAGCTCCGGGCATTCCGTCAGACTGGGCTTGTTCACATCCACCACGATGAGCACCATATTGCTCTCCGCCGTCTCGATCGCCTGCTGGCTCTTTAAAAACATGTCAGGTTCATACTCCCGGCTGTTCTGGAACATCTCGATCAGCGGCTGTACCGATGTGGTAATATCATTGATCACGATCTGCGCCCTGCGGTCCAGAGACTTTACGATCCGGTAAATGCCGATCGCAGCGCCGAAGCAGTCCACATCTCCCAGCTTATGTCCCATAATCAGGACCCGGTCCCTGCTGGTGATGATCTCATGCAGCGCATGTGCCTTTACCCTCGCCTTCACACGGGTATTCTTTTCCACCTGCTGGCTCTTGCCGCCGTAATAGCTGATCTGCTCCGGCGTCTTTACTACCGCCTGATCTCCGCCGCGCCCCAGCGCCATATCAATGGCCGCTCTTGAAAACTCGAAGTTCTGGGAATAGGTCAGACCGTCCAGACCGATTCCCACGCTGATGGTAACCGCCATCTCGTTTCCGATGTTCACCGTCTTCACATCATCCAGAATCTCAAAGCGCTTTTCGCTCATCTGGGAGACTGCCTTCTTGCGCAGGATCGCCAGATACTTGTCCTTCTCCAGCTTCCTGCAGATGCCGTCAAAACCGGAAACATATTTGTTCACCTTTCTGTCGATCAGGGCGATCAGAAGGGAGCGACGCACCTCTTCCACGCTCTCCAGCGCTTCATCATAATTATCCAGATAGATCAGACCCACCGCAAGAGACTGATCGTCATTTTCCTTCAGAGCGATCTTCAGCGCCGTCTCATCGAACAGGTACATGGCAAACAGACAGCCTTTATAATCCTCATCCTCGATGATGTCACTGTCATTTGCCGCCTCCCTCAGGGAAATCCGGGTGAATTTCGTCACATACTCACTATCATCGTAAGAGATCTCAAACTGTGCCACACCTTCTTCTTCAGAAGGCAGCCGGTCCCTGGTCACCGAAGAAAAGAAGGAGGTGACGGATTTTCTCAAAGCCTTTTCATTATGTATGACCCGTGAAAACGCCCGGTTATTCCAGATGATCCTTCCGTCCTCATCCAGAAGCGCATAAGGAACGTCCAGCTCCCGCAGCAGTTCCTTCTGGATCTGGCCGTACTGGGTGGCAAAGCTCACCAGCTCGTTGACGATGATCGGCCTGTTGTAAAGCATCAGATAGAAGATCAGTCCAAAATACAGCATAAGGAAGCAGGTCAAAAAGAAACCCGCCCTCACATTCAGCAGATAAATTCCAAGATCTACAAGCACCAGAAGCAGCCCGAGATACAGAGAGGTCTGCATGTATATTCTCAGACGTCCTTTCAGTTTGACCCGTTTTTTCTTCATATCCGTACCCATTATCCCTACCATGTGCAGGCATTTTTTGAACAACACCGTTGATATTATAACATTTTTCCTGACGGATTGCCACAGTTTTCATCGCGTTGTCCGCTGACGGGGGACGACAGGATATGACAGGCAGGAGGTTCCCGGCTTTGAGGCAGTCAAAAACGGAGAGAAAACATCCTGCCTTCTCTCCGTTCCTGTATGATAAGCCTTCCCTTTTCCGCTTTCCTTTTCCGACCGTCCGCCGAAATTCGGCTGCCGGACTGCCGGTTCAGTATTCCCGGATCCGAATATCCCCATCTTCTGTATCGACCAGAATGGAGGCCGCATCCTGGTCCCCACTCAGACAGCTGTAGAAACATCCTCCGGAATCTTCATCCGGTGTCGCCACTCCTCCGTCCGGGACACGGATCGTCCCATATTCGGAATACAGGCTCACTCCATAGTCTTCCATCGTTCCGGACAGGCCCAGACGAACCTCTCCATCCGAGCTTCTCACCTCCAGATTCTGCGGCCCGTCCACATCGGCGTCCACATCTCCGTACTCTGCTTCGATCACCGTCGTATCTGTTTTCAGCAGGCCGATCTGAAGCGGACCGTTCCCCCCATATATGTTTACCTTCTCTCCGTTCAGCGTTCCGGCAACCAGCTCCCCATATTCGTTTTTTACCCTCAGCGTATCACCCGTCCATCCATCCAGCCGGACATCCCCGTCACCTGTGTCGATCGAAACGGTATCTGCGCGCAGATTCTTTTCAATGGACACTTTTCCGGAACCGCTGCAGATATTCACGCTGTCCAGCCTTGCATTTTCCGGGATCGTGATCTTCACATAAGGGCTTCTTGCCACCTTTTCGCCCGCACACATCCAGTCGGAACCTCCAAAGCCGAAGCTGATCCGGTAGTCTCCCCTATCCACGTAGCTGCCCTCCTGCAGGGTCAGCGTACCGTTTTCTACGCTGTAAACCGGTTCCGAATACCAGCCGTCCAGAACATATTCCACAGTCCATTCCTCTCCGGAAGCAATCTGCAGGTCTGCATTCTTCAGATCCAGCTCCAGCCTGGACAGCGTACCGGTCTGCGTCCTTTCCAGCACATAATCCGATCTGACCGGGCCGTCCGTATTCTCCTTCACATGCAGGCCGTCCGCATCATAATAAAAAGAAGGTGAGCCTCCCAGTGCCATTCCGGCTCCCATCAGAACGGCTCCTGCCGCTGCCAGAGCGACGCTGGCAAGCAGCGTTCTCTTCAACCATTTATTCATCATCGTCGGCTCCTTTCCGCACCTCTGCGCCATCCATTCCGCTTTCCCCCGCTTCTGCTTCCGGTACTTCCCGATCGAGCATACCATCCGTGTTTTCTCCGTCCGAAGCAGGTACAGCCATTCCCTGCGTTTTTCCAAAGTCCGGTTTCAATCCCTCCGGTTCGCAATATTCCTCCTGTCCCGGCCGCACCTCCTCCCGGTATGCTGTCCGGTCCTGTCGCTCTTCCCGTACTGCATCATCCCGGCATTCCGCCCGTTCCTTCCGGAACGTTCTCCGCCCGGAGCTCTGTCCTCTCGCGAACCGTTTCTTTTGTATCCATCCGACCAGGGACCTGAACACCCTGACCAGACATTTGCAGATCTGCCACAGAGCGATCCAGCACAACACGCCGGCTCCCGTCATCAACAGACATGCTCCCAGGACTGCCAGTCCGCTGGCCGGAGCCTGAAAAAGCAGGATCACACCACAGCCGATCCCGACCAGAGCTGCGAACTGTATTCCAGCCAGGCAGAGCAGTCCGGCAACCACACACAGGGCCGCTCCCAACAGGCCTCCCAGCACACAAAGCACTCCTGCGAGCACTGCTCCTGCCGCGCACAACGCCACGACCAGAACACCTCCTGCCACACACAGAGCGATCGGGATCAGTACCGGCAGCGCACACAGCAGCAGGATCACCAGTGCTGCGATCTTCCATATTCTTCCTTTTCCGCTGTTTTCCGGCTGCGACATCGGCCGTGTACCATCATACATATCATTCCCTCCATTTCCGGATCCGGACCATCCATCCGGTCCGCCTTTCGTTATGTACACAGGATAACGGAAAAGGATAAAAAACTCCGTCAGATTTTCAGGAACTTTTTCATAACGGTTTCTTAAAATTTTCGGAATTTTTCTTTCCCTCCCTCTTCCCTTGGTATCATATCCCGTTTCCTGTCACAGCACAGCTCCCGTCCGGCGCTCTTACCGTCTCACCATCGTTTCCCGGAACTCCTGCACGCCGAAAGGGCATCAGCATCTTTTTAATTTAGCAAGAAAGAATCATTCCTGTTAAAAAAAGCTCTGCGGTTCCTGCTGATGCAGGTCCGCAGAGCTTTTGATCTTTCGTCGCCTGTCCGGCCACATAAGAGATCACTCAAGGTGTCGCAACACCTTGCCATAAAACCGATTCTGCCGCGTAGGGCATCTGACGAGGTGTCAAGACACCTTGCCACAAAATTTATTCTGCCACGTAAGGCATCAGAGCAAGGTGTCTTGCACGCTTGATCGCCACAGTCAGGGCTCTCTGATGCTTCGCGCAGTTTCCGGTGATTCTTCTGGGAAGGATCTTTCCTCTCTCGGAAACGTATCTCTTCAGCTTATTGACATCCTTGTAATCGATCACATTGTCTTTTCCACAGAATACGCAGACTTTCTTCCTTCTGCGAACGCCGCCTCTTCTCTTGGCCGGTGCGTCAGATCTTTCCGCTTTATTAAAAGCCATAATTTTGCCTCCTGTCTGAAAAACACTTCAGTGCGCAGTCACCGCACTGTTAACATACATCATCAGTTAAACGGCAGTTCCTCGTCGATCCCGTCCGGAATGTTCATGAAACCGTCGCCGGGCGCGCTGGGTTCGGGCCTGGATACCGGCATGGAATAACCCCCGTCGCTGTTCCCTGCCGAAGCGTTCTTGCTCTCCGCAAATTCCTGGTCCTCCACAACCACTTCCGTAGTATAAACCTTTACGCCGTCCCTGTTCACATAGCTGCCCGTCTGGATCCTCCCCGTAAGAGCGATCTTGGTGCCCTTGCGCAGATACTTTTCAGCGAACTCCCCGCTTCTTCCGAAAGCCACGCAGCTGATGAAATCAGCTGTCGCTCCGTCGCTGCTGTTGCGGCTGAACCTTCTGTCCACCGCAAGCGTATATCTGGCAATAGCCGTAGCGTTCTCACCCTGTGAGTATCTCACCTCGGGATCTCTGGTCAGACGTCCCATAAGAATGACTTTATTCATATTCCCTCCTGTAACGAGAAAAGCATGAACCGATTAAGCCTCACGCTTTACAACTAAATATCTCATTACGTTGTCCATGATGCGCACACGGCTCTCGATCTCAGCGGGAACGGAAGTCTCCGCATCAAACTGGATGAAATAATAGAAGCCCTCTCTCATCTTCTGGATCTCATAAGCAAGCCTCTTCTTTCCCCAGTCATCCACGTTGGTGATCGTGCCGCCGAATCTCTCGATCAGAGCCTTGCATTTGTCAACGACCGCAGTTCTCTCATCGTCTTCGATCTTCGCATTCACAACAAGCGCTAATTCGTATTTGCTCATAGTTACCTCCTTTTGGTCTCTGGCCCCTTCTTCAGGAGCAAGGAATTTATATATCACGGACTGATATTTTATCATACGGTTTCCCTGATTTCAAGCTTTTTCACGAATTTGGCGGACATTTTTTTCCACCAGCTTTCTCGGCACCATGATCTGATGACCGCAGCCCAGGCACTTCAGACGAAAGTCCGCGCCCACGCGCAGGACCTCCCATTCCTGGCTGCCGCAGGGATGCTTCTTTTTCAGCTTCACAATATTCCCAACCTGTATATCCATTTCCGTCTCCATTCCGCATTCCCGTTATCCGGTCAAAGCTGTGAAAAAATCTCTCCGATCCTTCCCTGGACCACCAGATCCGCGTCCGCGTCCCTCGGCGTGGGCGTCCTGTTTACCAGAATCAGCTTATGGCCGCGGTAATAGTCGATCAGGCCCGCTGCCGGGTAGACCGCAAGAGAGGTTCCGCCGATGATGAGCACGTCCGCCTCCGCGATGGCCCTGACCGCACGGTTCAGGATGCCGCTGTCCAGCCCCTCCTCGTAAAGCACCACATCCGGCTTGATCATCCCGCCGCAGCTGCATCGGGGAATCCCTTCTGAATGAAGTATGTACTGCGCATCATAAAATTTGTGGCAGCGTTCGCAGTAATTACGCAGAACGCTTCCGTGCAGCTCAAGCACATTTCTGCTTCCCGCCTTCTGGTGCAGGCCGTCAATATTCTGCGTGACCACCGCCTTCAGCTTTCCCTCCCGCTCCCAGCAGGCAAGCTTTTTGTGAGCTGCGTTCGGCTGCGCGTCCAGATAAAGCATTTTATCCCGGTAAAACCGGAAGAATTCTTCCGGTCTCTCCCGATAAAACGTATGACTCAGGATCGTTTCCGGAGGATAATCATACTTCTGATGATACAGCCCGTCCACACTCCTGAAATCGGGAATGCCGCTCTCCGTGGAGACGCCCGCTCCGCCGAAAAAAACGATATTGTCCGTCTGATCGATCAGTTCCTTCATCTGCAACAGATTTTTATCCAATTCTGATCCTTCCTTTCCTGAAACGATGTGCCGCGCTCTGCGCGGCACATCCGAGCACTGCCATTTGACCCGCTCTTCCCGGCTGCCGGGCTATGTCTGAAGCATATCCTGTCAGAATGCCTCAGGCTTCCTCCCTCACCAGGCCGTTTTCCTGTTCAAACTCCACATACTTCCGGTCCTCATGCGTGATATGGACCTTCCACCAGTCCTGAAGGTACTCAAAAACCTCTCCCAGCATGTCGTCCTGCGTATCCAGAGACAGCTCCGGCACCCGGTCGATAAAGCTGCGGATCTTCGAGCGGAAGGCATCATGCTGCTTCCGGTGCGCTTCGATCCCGTCGAAGCCGATCTGCTCCATGAACCTTTCCTCTTCCGTGAAATGGACCACCGTATAATATTCCAGTCCTTCCAGGATCTTCCGGATATCGTCGGATTTGAAAAGCATGTTTTCATCTGCGAAGAGCTCATGAGCCCTCCAGGTATAATCGAGCATCTTCGCATGCTGCTGGTCAATTCTGTCATTTCCGGTACGGTATTCGTCACTGATCTGGTACTGCTTCATTCCTTCTGTAACCCCACTTCCTTTTCTCGCGGCAGACCTTCTGCCGCAGCCTTTCCTTCAGTAGCCCTGCGGGAAAACACTGCCCCTCTCCTGCCGTCATGCATGCTCCGGTTTCCCCCGCCCCTCCCGGCGCATCCGTCGGCCCGGCCCCGCATCCGTTCTGTGAGCCAAGTATATCATACTTTTTATGATTTGAATACCGCAGACGAACAGACGAAAAAAGTTAATTTTTTGTCAAGCTTTCCATTCTTTTCCCCGTTCCGGAAAGCACTCCCGATGCCCTCCCGGCATATACTGACAGAAAGACCGGAAAGGAAATCCGGAACATGCAGACTCCCTGTCTTTTCATCGCCGGGCCTGCCGGGCAGGTGCAAAACTATCTCTCCGCCTTCAGCCTGCTCGGAGCCCGCTGTCATACGCTGCCGGACGATATGGGCGGCCAGCTCCCCCTGCCCGGTGTCCCCTCTCCGGATGCCGACAGCCTTTCCGGAAGCGGCATGCCCGCAGACCGCTTTGCTCTTCCGGCCTTCGATGCCCTGGTCCTTCCGGGCGGAGGCGACATTGATCCGTCCCTTTTTCATCAGCAGGATCAGGGCTCCCGTTCCATTGATCCCCTGCTGGACCGCCTTCAGCTGAGCCTTCTGAAGGTTTCTCTGAAAAACAGTCTTCCTGTCCTCGGCATCTGTAAGGGCATGCAGCTCATCAACATTTTTTTCGGGGGCGGGATCTGTCAGGATCTTCCCACCCGGCAGCAGCATGAAGCTGCTGCCGGCCATGACCGGATCCATCTTACCCGCACACAAAAAGGAAGCCTTCTCCATTCCCTCTATGGAGAAAGCTTCCCCGTCAACAGTGCTCATCATCAGGGCATATCTGAGCCCGGAAAGGATCTTGCGGTCATCCAACGCGCTCCTGACGGAGTGGCAGAGGCCCTCGTCCATGTCCGCTTTCCCGTTCTGGGCGTCCAGTGGCATCCGGAGCGCATGAGCTTTTCCTTCCGGCAGCCGGATATGCCGGACGGGAGTCTTCTTCTTGCACATTTTCTCTCCCTCGCCCGCCGGCTACGGTCGCTCCGCCCCGGCTAATCCTCCTGCATATCGATCACCTCTGACCAATCGGAAATGCCGATATAATCCAGAGCAAACTGCGTATACTCCTCCGCCTGATCCGTATCGATATATTTGAATACATCATAAATCATTTTCCGACGGCCGTTCTGATAGGAAAGTCCCAGCGCCAGCCCCTGAGAAACCTCCTCTGCCGCATCGGTCTCCCGCGACAGGATCATCGCGTCAATATAAGGATCATTTTCTGCAATATAATAGGCATAAACAAAGGCTGCCGCCTGCGCATCCTCCCCATAGGCAGAGGAAAATCCCATTTCGCTGAGCAGGAAATGACGCACCTGCCCGTCCGGATCCAGGAATTCCTCCTTCTGCAGATAATCCGTCACCACCCCGATATTATAGATCGTAACCACCGAAGTGTCTTCGGAATCCTGCACCAGCCGCTCATCCTGACCGGACATATCCCAGAATTTCGGCCAGGTCATGGGAATGGAATAGGGATGATGAGCCAGCCCCCAGCTGATATTTCCCTCTTTTTTGATCTGCGCATTGAATTCATCCAAGACATCCCTGGAATTGTAGCTGCTTTCACTGCTCAGCTCCCGGTCCCACTGCTGATCCAAAGAGATATATACTCTGGCATTCGCATTGATGCTTCTGATCACATTGTAGCAGATACGGAAAGCCCGCACATACTCCCGGACATAGGTTTTCAGGTCCACATAACTCATATAATTCCACAGAGAGCGCACGTTGATCTCGTTTCCCACGATCCAGTTCATCACGATGCCATGCTCCGTATCCCGGTAACGCTCTGCCAGGAAAGACACCACGGCCGCCAGATATTCACTTCCTTCTTTCTCAGCGGCATTGAACGCATAATAATAAGCATCTCCGTCTCTGGAAAGTGGATGGATCATCTGCATCTGATCCTCAGACCTGTCATTCAGCAGGATCGCAGTGGTCACGATCCCTTTTTTCGTCAGCGTGCTGAAAGCATAATCATATTCGCTGACCACCCTGCCGTTCAGTTCATAATCCTTTCCATTATAAGTATAAATGATTGTTGGATAATTTTTGTCCGTGGTCGGGCCCAGGAGCCTTGACAGCGTTACATTATAGACCGCATGCTTCACGCCCAGCTCATCCAGCTCCGTTGTACCCAGCTTCTGCGAATCCACCAGAAGCCCTTTGATGGAATCTGTCTCGGGAAAAGGCTCCGTATAATCGGCAAGCGCCTCCGGATTGGTGATATAATGCGGCGTGCTCACCGCCACATATCTGCCGTCTTTTTTCACCCCTACCACGAATTTATCATACAGTCTGGAATCCTCTCCGTACTGACCGACATCGGCTGTCAGCCTGAATTTTTCTGCCGCCTTCGTCTGAGCGATCGGTTCTTCCCCCTCCGGAATGGCCTCTTCGTATACCTCCAGCGCGAACAGATAAAACCTTCCGTCATCGCCCTCCGGAAGCACCTTTGCAGTTCCGCTCAGCGTAAACCTTTCTCCGTCCGAAAGCACCTCGCAGGAGTCCACCTGCACCTGTTCTTTGGCATCCTCCACCGCTGAAAGCAGAAAATATGCGCCTTCCCCTGCCGTTCCTGCCAGCATGGCCTCCTGCGGCACGCTGACCGGCTCTTTTTCCGCACGTTGAACTCCCATCCGCCAGACAAACACCGCTGCGAGCAGACAGAAAAGGCAGACCGCCCACACCGCTCTGCCGACAAGGGTCCCTTTCCCTTTTCCTTCCGGGACCTCTTCCGTATTTGAATTCTGTTTCATTTTCTCTATTTTCCTGTCTTCTATGTTGCAATGCGGCCTCACGCCTGTTTCCGGCCGCCTTCCATATTTTACATAACTGTTACGTACTTTACGGTACATTGTAACATATTGACCGTCGGCTCCACAATAGCTTCTTACGTAAAAAAGCTTCCCCTTTTTCCCAGATAGGTTTTGTATCTGGATGGTGACATCCCATACTCCTTCCGAAAATTCCTCAGAAAAGAGGAATAATCCGAAAAGCCGCACTTTCCCCATACCGCTCCCACCGGCTCTCCCTCCTGCAGCAGTTCACAGCAGCCGATCAGACGCTTGTTATTCAGATAGGCATGCACGGTGGTTCCGGTCAGTTCCTTAAAACGGCGCAGAAAATAATACTTGCTCATATGCGCATGCTCTGCCAGCTCGTCCAGAGAAATCGGCTCCTGCATATGCGCCTCAATATAAGCATTCACCTGCTCTACCAGAGCATGGCGTACGCTGTCCGGCTCTCTGGAAGAAAATGCTTCCTTCCCGCACAGCTCGTTCAGATAAAAAAAGAAGAGCGTCAGCTGCGCCCGGTCATACAGACGTTTTCCCGCCGCCCCTTCCAGATCCGGCACCTCCGTCATGGCCGCTCTCACCAGAAGATCGTGGAGAACATCTTCATAATGACGCGGAAAATGATAGACCGCCCCTTTTTCCCGCTCAAAGCACCGGCTCAGATCCTGCTCTCCGCCTGACAGCCTGTCCAGCATCTGTCTCGTGATCCACAGGACGATCCGCCGGGACCTGGCGTGCTTTCCTTCCACAAAGTGATACTTATGCAGTACATTTCTCCCGATGAGCAGAAAATCCCCTTTTTTCAAAAAATACGTCACGTTATCCACAAGACTGGAAAATTCTCCGTCCAGAATGTAGATCAGCTCGTAAAAATCATGATAATGCAGAGCCGTTGCTCCTGTGGGAGCGCCATATTTTTCATAAATCTCATAGTCCTCCCGGATCATGTACTGTCTCTCATCTTCCCCGCTCATAAAGCTGGTTCTGATCGCTGCCATCTTTTCCTCTTTTCCTAGCGAAAGCTCCCGCCTCTTCCCCGCTTATCCTCATAAAAAGTCCGTTGAAAGATTTCCTTTTTTTATATCTTAGAGCAATTTTTGCATCTTATCAAGCAAGAAATGGTATTTTCAAGCATTTTTCATTCCTATATAATGAAATCATAAGAAACGCTGCAAGACTACAAACGGCCTGAGACCGAAAATGATTTTGAGAAAGAGAGGGATATTTTTATGCAGATGACTTTGAGATGGTACGGAAGCCGCTTCGACACCGTTACCCTGCAGCAGATTCGCCAGATCCCCGGCGTGACCGGTGTAATCTCCACGCTGTACGACACCGCACCCGGAGACGTCTGGGAGCTGGATGCCATTCTGGCTTTAAAGAAGGAAATCGAGGACGCCGGACTGAGCCTTGCCGGCATTGAAAGCGTTAACGTCCACGATGCCATCAAAGCCGGGCTCCCCGAACGCGACAAATACATCGACAACTACATCGCCACTCTGGAAAATCTGGGAAAGGCGGACATCCATCTGGTCTGCTATAACTTCATGCCCGTATTCGACTGGACCAGAACAGAGCTGGCCCGCGTGCGTCCCGACGGCTCCACCGTGCTCGCCTACACCCAGGAAGCTGTGGATAAGCTGAATCCGGAAGAAATGTTTTCTTCCATTTCTTCCGACACCAACGGCTCCATCATGCCCGGCTGGGAACCGGAACGCATGGAGCATATCAAAGAGCTGTTCGAGATGTACCGCAACGTGGACGACGAGGCTCTGTTTGCCAATCTGAAATACTTCCTGGAGCGCATCATGCCGGTCTGCGACAAATACGACATCAACATGGCAATCCATCCGGATGATCCCGCCTGGAGCGTATTCGGCCTTCCCCGCATCATCATCAACAAGGCCAACATCCTGCGCATGATGAAAATGGTAGACAACCCGCACAACGGCGTCACCTTCTGCTCCGGCTCCTATGGCACCAACCTGGAAAACGACCTGCCGGACATGATCCGCTCCCTGAAGGGCCGGATTCATTTTGCCCATGTGCGTAACCTGAAATTCAATTCCCCGACCGATTTCGAGGAGGCCGCTCATCTTTCCTCCGACGGTACCTTTGACATGTATGAAATCATGCTCGCCCTTTACGACATCGGATTTACCGGCCCCATCCGGCCTGACCACGGCCGCATGATCTGGGGAGAGGTGGCCATGCCCGGATACGGCCTCTACGACCGCGCTCTCGGCGCAGCATATCTGAACGGCCTCTGGGAAGCCATTGTAAAATCCCATCAGAAATAAATCATCATCAGAACAATCAGAAACGGCCGGATCCGCATCTGCGGATGCGGCCGGATACGAAAGGAGCATCATCAGTATGGAACTGACTCTGAAGGGACTGAAGCAGACCGACGACTGGAAGAAGGCAGGCTACAGCCTTCCGGAATACGATCTCTCTGCTGCGGCCGCACAAACCCGTCAAAACCCCCGCTGGATTCATTTCGGCGCCGGCAACATTTTCCGTGCCTTCCAGGCAAACGTGGCGCAGGAGCTTTTAAACCGCGGCGTCCTGGATACCGGCCTGATCGCGGCGGAGGGCTATGACTATGAAATCATTGAAAAAATGTACCGTCCTCACGACAACCTGAGCATTCTCGCCACGCTGAAGGCAGACGGGACCGTAGAAAAAACGGTGGTGGGCAGCATCCTGGAATCCCTCATTCTGGACAGCGCCAATCCGCAGGAGTACGGACGGCTGAAGGAAATCTTCCGCGCGCCTTCCCTGCAGATGGCAAGCTTTACCATCACGGAAAAGGGGTACAGCCTGACCGATGGAAAGGGAGATATTCTGGCGGACATCGCTTGGGATTTCGCCCATGGCCCAAAAGCGCCGAAGAGCTATCTGGGAAAGGTTTCCTCCCTCATCTACGAACGTTTCCTGGCAGGAGCGCTGCCCATCAGCCTGGTCAGCATGGACAACTGCTCCCACAACGGTGATAAGCTGTACGCTGCCGTGAGCGCCTTTGCCTCAGCCTGGCAGGACAATGGCCTGATTCAGGAAGGCTTTGTCTCCTACATCAACGACCGCACCAGAACCGCATTCCCCTGGACCATGATCGACAAAATCACGCCCAGACCGGACGATACCGTAAAGGCCATGCTGGAACAGGATGGAATCAGCGACCTCGCGGCCTGTGTCACCGGGAAGAAAACCTATGTCGCCCCCTTCGTCAACGCGGAGGAATGCCAGTATCTCGTCATCGAGGACGCCTTCCCCAACGGAAAACTTCCTCTGGATCAGGCAGGCATCCTCTACACCGACCGGGAAACCGTAGATAAAGTGGAAAAGATGAAGGTCTGCACCTGCCTGAACCCGCTTCACACCACCCTCGCCATTTACGGCTGCCTTCTCGGCTACCGGCTCATCTCCGAAGAGATGAAAAACCCGCTCCTGAAAAAGTTCGTGGAGACTGTAGGTTATACCGAGGGACTTCCCGTTGTGGTCAATCCGGGCGTTCTGGACCCGAAGCAGTTCATTGATGAAGTGGTTCAGAAACGGATTCCCAATCCCTTCATGCCCGATACCCCTCAGCGGATCGCCACCGATACCTCTCAGAAGCTTCCCATCCGTTTCGGCGAAACCATCAAGGCCTATGACCGGGATCCTTCTCTGAACGTTTCTTCCCTGAAGATGATTCCCCTGGTATTCGCAGGCTGGCTGCGTTACCTGATGGCGGTGGACGACAATGGCGCACCCTTTGAGCCCAGCTCCGATCCCATGCTCCCGACTCTGCGTCCTCTTTTCGCATCCTGCCGACTGGGCGATATGCCTCAGGACCTTTCCTTCCTGGACGCTCTGCTTTCCAATGAAAGCATCTGGGGCGTGAACCTCTTCTCCGTCGGCCTCGCTGACACGGTAAAAGCTTACTTCAAGGAGCTTACCGCCGGTCCCGGCGCGGTGAAGGCTACGCTGGAAAAATATCTCGTATGATTCATACCCGACTGATTGATATTTCAGCCGATCCCGGAATACAGATTCCCCAAAATATTCAGAGACCGGGCTGCTTCCTCAGGAAGCAGCCCGGTCTCCTCTTTTCTCTTTATAAATCTCTTTATACAAAGTGTGCGCCCTGATGCGGTATGCATCATGCGCGCCACTCACGCCGAGCGCGGTTGCCATCAGGCAACATCTACCTTACCTGCGTGTGCGCATCAACGTCTTTTTTTATTCAACATTGAATAAAAAAGAAAACCCCGAAAAATTCGAGGTTTCAAGAAGAGGCGCAGACCGGATTTGAACCGGTGAATAACGGTGTTGCAGACCGGTGCCTTACCACTTGGCTACTGCGCCATAATATCATATATGCTGTCTTTTGTAAAAAATGACTCCAACGGGAATCGAACCCGTGTTACCGCCGTGAAAGGGCGATGTCTTAACCGCTTGACCATGGAGCCCTCTCTTTTCCTCCGTGACGCCGGCTCTCCCCTTCCTCACAGAGCTTAACTCCCCGAGTAGGGCTCGAACCTACAACAACTCGGTTAACAGCCGAGTGCTCTACCATTGAGCTATCGAGGATTATCCCTTCTTCAACCCTCTTTCAAAACCGAAGGTCTTTCCGGAAACTCCCACAAAAGTTTCCTGCCCATACCTTCAAAACCGAACACTG
>DWWH01000033.1 GCA_019119815.1 Candidatus Eisenbergiella intestinipullorum
CGTTCTACGCTGAGGCCGCGAGGAGAAATCACGCATGTGATTTCTCCTCTGCGATCACAGCAGTTTTGTGCTTCGGCGCAAAACTGCCGATTGAAAAATAAGCCATCAGGCTTATTTTTCAATCTTCCTCCATCCCGAAACGTCAGCCCTGCGCATACAGCACATTTGCAACGGCGGAAGCGTATTCCTTCCATTCCGCTTTTCTGCTCTTCAGATATTTTTTCCCGTTTCTGGTGATGCTGTAATACCTGCGCACCTTTCCGTTCACTTCATTCCCATAAGAGCTCAGATAATCCTTCTCCTCCAGAGAATGCAGGAGAGGATAAAGCGTTCCCGCCTTCAGACTGAATACATGGCAGGAGCGGCGTTCCAGCTCCTCGATCATCTCATAACCGTACATGTCCTTCTCCTCCAGCAGACGGAGCAGGAGCATGGAGGTACTCCCCGAGATCAGACTTCTGTCGACCGGCATATTCTCACTCCTTTCAGCACAGGATCCCCGTTCCACCGCGGAGATCTTTTATATCGGTCATCTATATATAATATATATAGAAGTCCGATATATGTCAAGCTTCTTTTTCCGCAGCCAGGCGGTCCTCAAAATATCGGAAAAGCGCATCATTTGCCACATAGGCGTATAGGATCCACCTCCCATTTTCATCCCCCTGCACCCGGACCATGGGATAGTAGCGCCGGAAATGCTCCGGATACTCTTCCATCTCTGCAAAAATTTTCCGCCATCTGTCTTCCATAAGGAAAATATCCGCATTCTGACAGACCAGAAAAGCATTCCTTTCTTCTGCCGTGCCCTTCACAAGCCTTTCAAAGCACTCCTCCTCACAGAGGCTTTTATAAAATTTCAGGAATTTCACACAGCGTTCCTCCACTCCCGGCTCGATCCGGTCTCCGGGTTCATAATAAAGCAGCTCCCGGTATTCACAGATCTTATACCCCTCCTGCTTCTTTTGCAGCTTTGCCACTTTTTGATCCATGAGATCATTGAGCATGGCCGGCAGCCCCTTCTTTTCCGTCTCCGCCTTCAGATAATCCTTCATGATCCCGCTCACATCACAGTAGCCTCCGATAAATCGCTCCAGCGTTTCCCGGATCTCATCCGGCGGGATATAACGGTCCGCACTGTAATTTTTCGCTCCGGAGAGGACAAACTGCGCCAGAAGGGTATAAACGGAGTACGGCGCCTCCTCTTCCCGGTCGATCTCCAGGCAATCTCTCAAATCCTTCTTTTTCAGAAAAACCTTCGACTTCATGAGTTCTTCCACAAACGTCCTGTAATATTCCGTGCCGTCCCGGTCCACGAACGGCACATACCGGCAGAGATCCTCCAGGCTGTTTCCCAGATTCAGGAAATCCCGCAGAGCGGAGGCAAAGCCGGGAGACCCGATCCTCAGATTCCGGAATTCACGCTTCCAGAAAAAAGCCTGTTCCTCCCTGGAAAAATGCTCTCTTATGAACTTCCCGCATCCCGCGTCCGGTACACCCAGATACAGGTTGTAAAAAACATTCAGCACCTCCTGCCTTTTCAGAGGAAGCGCACGGATGCGCCTGTACAGCCGTTCCGGCACGCAGCGGGCCGGAAGCCTTACCGGCCGTTCCAGATACCGAGTTGCCATCCGGACCGCCCTCCGGCACTGTCCCAGCGTGATGTCCCCGTCCACACAGGCCCTCCCCTCCAGCCTGTCTTCGATCATGCAGCCAATGGCGAGCAGATAGATATGATAAGTCTCTCCCTGGGTTTTGTTTCCCCAGAAATGCAGACTCCCGCCGCATCTGGCATCCTTCCATTCCAGAATCGTCCGCCCCGCTGCGGCCGCCAGCAGCGGATCCGATACGCCCGCACCGCGCATGGGACGCCCAATGATGATGTGCTTCCCGCGGCCGCCTCCTTTTTTCGGAAGCGTAACCGTTCCCCACACATTCTGTCCTGCCGCCTCTTTCCTTCCCTCCTTCTCTCCTTCGGCAGCGTCCTCCTCTTTCTCAGTACATTCCCCCGCTCTGACGTTCTCTTCCATCCCGGCATTCTTCCCGTGAAGTCTCCCGGGCAGAAACTGTTCCTCCGCCCGTCCCATGGTCACGCTGTCTCCGATGGCGCGCCATCCCTTTTTCCGTTCTTTTTCCCCCGACGGGATGCCGCAGACCAGTCTGTGCCCGTAAACCTCCAGAACCTCCGAGTCCATCAGATGAAACGCCTCTACCAGCCTGAGGCTCTCCTCATAAACCGGAGCCCACTCCTCCTCCTTCACATCCTCCGATAGATACAGATCAATAAAAATACCCATGCCGGCCTCCTTTCTGAGCCACAGAACCATGCCGCTTTCTGTGGTATAGAAAAGTATAACCCGCACGAAAGGCGCTGTCATTGAATGCAAAATTCAATATAGGTCAGCACCCTTTTGTGATATTCGTCCGAAATGAAGCAGGCACGCCAGTCACGGACCGGACGGGCCGGACGGCCCCCGTCCGCTGTTCCGGCGACCAGCTCGTCCATATCCGCATGCAGAAGGCAGCCCAGGGCATACAGATTATCTACACTGGGGATATTCGTTCCGTCCAGCCAGCGATAGACTGTCTGCACACAGGCCAGACCGAGATAGTCCTGGACATCAGCGGGACTGATCCCCCTTTTTTCCATAAACCAGCGGATCCTTTCCCCGGTCTTTTTCTTGTCGATCGCAGGAAGCATTCTGTCCTCTCCTTTTTCTTCCGCGTGTTTCCCTCTTTTCATGTTTCCAATATAAGGCTGTGAAAAATCTGATTTACCTGAAATGCGGGCGAAAATCTGCCCCCGGGCGACTGCCCGATCTGAATACCGGTCTCCGAAACCCGGAGCCGGCGCCAAAAGAAGCAGGAACAAATCCTACAGATGAAAGAAGTATAACGCAGTCTGATAAAAAAAGCAATCAAAAAAGCCCGACGCTTTCGTCAGGCTGTTACAACTCAGCCTTCGGCAGAGCCGTAACGGCATCCGGCCATTCCAAGCGCTTCGCGCCAGGCCGGATGCTTCCGGCCGGTCTGTTTTTGTACGGTCTGCGCAGGGAATGCGCAGACCTGGCTGAGTAGTAACGTCAGGCTGCCGTTCGATTATTGTTCCTTTCGCATTGTCCGCTGCGGTTCGCCGATCTTCCGGCAAACCGCAGCCGGGCCCGTCCATCGCCTAAGGCGATGAACGGGCCCGATTCAGACCGGAGCGCTGTCACCGGCTGCCGGTCACTCGCCAGACGGCCGGAATGATGTCACCCCCGGCCTGCCTGGCTTCTGTCTATCCCGGAATCCTCCGGTTATAGCGTTCCCTGCCAAAGAAATCCTGACCGTCCTTTTGCATCCGGCTCCGGAATTTCTCCGGATGCGCCCGCTTTCCTTCCGGCTTCTGCACGTCCGGTATGAAGCGGCAGCCCCGGAAGATACCCTCCAGCCTCAGCTTCGCGTATTCCATTCCGGCAGCAAGCGCAAGATCCGCCTTCGTGAAGAGGAACAAAAGCATGTGATATGACTTACTCCCCCAGCCCTTCTCCACATCCGGATCCTTCAGGATCCAGACAAAAACCAAGAGAAGATAGACCGCAGCCAGAAAAACAATGAATGTTCCCATCATATGCATCCACCCCTTTTCCATTTTCCAGGGAACCGGTCGTATCGCAGTCCGCCGGCCCGCCGGCGAACCGCGACAGGTTATCCTCCGCTCTACCCGATCTTTATCACCCCTTTCACAATATCCGCCTTGTTTTTCACACAGGAATCCAGCGCATGCTGGATCTCATCCAGGGTAAAGACGTCCGTCACGATGTCCCGGATGCGGATCCTTCCGGACGAGACGGCCTCAATCGCCATCGGATAAATATTGCGGTAGCGGAACACCGTCTTGAAAGTCAGCTCTTTATCCAGCGCCAGGCTCATGGGAAGGGTCATCTCACCGGATGCGCTGTAGCCCACAAAGACGATCGTGGAGCCTTTTTTCGCGCTCCGGATGAGCTGTGCGGCCGTAATCTGACTGCCGGCCGTCTCAATTCCCAGATCCGCCCCCCTGCCGCCTGTCAGCTCCAGGATGCGGGCGACCGTATCTTCCTCTTTTCCGTTGATCACATGATCGGCTCCCAGCTCCAGCGCCTTTTCCAGCCGCTTCTGCATCACATCCACCACGATGATCCGCGAAACTCCCATGGCCCGCAGTGCAAGCAAGCTACACAGGCCGATGCAGCCTGCGCCCGTCACCACCGCAGTCTGTCCCAGACGGGCCCCTCCCTGTCCGGCGGCATGAAGCCCAACGGCCAGCGGCTCGATCAGGGCTGCCTCCATGGTGCTCATCTGATCCGGGATCTTAAAGCACAGATCCGCTTCATGTGCCACATATTCCTGGAAGACACCGTCTACCGGAGGGGTAGCAAAAAAGATCACATCCTCGCACAGATTGTATCTGCCTTCCTTGCAGTGCTCACAATGTCCGCAGGTCTTTCCCGGTTCCAGAGCCACCCGGTCTCCGGGCTTCAGATCCGTCACGCCCTCTCCGACCTCGACCACCACGCCACCCGCTTCATGCCCCAGCACAAAGGGCGGCTTTACCACATAATCCCCGATCCTTCCGGACTCAAAATAGTGCAGATCGGATCCGCAGATCCCCACATACTCCACCTTTACCAGCGCTTCCCCCGGCGCCGGAACAGGAATCGGCCGCTCCGTCAGCTCCACTTTTCCGATGGCGGTCATCACCGCCGTTTTCATCATTCCATTCATTGCAATCCCTCTCCTTTTTTCTTCGGGCATATGCCCTGTTTTTCGTTCCGAACTCTCTCCGGATCTCATCTCATACCGGAACGGCTTCCGGTTCCTCTTTCTCCCTGCTTTCCACCCGTCCGGCAATATACTCCTTCACTTCCTCCGGCCCGATCTTCAGGCTCACGGCCAGCTCGGTATACAGGTTGTCCTGCGCGATCCGGAAATACTTCCTGTCCATCGCCGTTTCCTTTTTCCCCCTCGCCGATCTCTCCCGGTTCCGCTTCCACAGCGTCTTCAGGATCCTGATCCATTCTCTGCAGTCACAGTCGTTGACCGCCTGCCGGTAGCAGGCTTCCCGCTGCTTCTCATCCGCGATCCACAAATACCCGATCTGAGGAATGCTGTCCACCAGCTCCTGCGCTTCCTCCCGCGTCAGGATCCTGCGCATCCGGATCTTATCGCTGTCCACCGGAATGAAGATTTTCCCATCCTGATCGTTGACCGGTCTGAGAAAATAGTACAGCTTTTCCCGGTTCATCCCGCTGATGTCGATCGTGGAAATATCCGTGATCTCACACACTCCTTTGCTTCCGTAAATAACAAATTCTCCTTTCTGAAACATATTTTTTCTCCTTTCCATATTATTTATTTTATCAGAAAATTGCAAAATAAATCAAATAGTTTTTCCAATATTTCTATTTTGAAAATAAATTTTACAGATATATCCCCATCCCCTTTCCTTCCTTGCGCCGTCCGGTCTCCAATGCTATACTGAAATCCAGAAAAAACCGAACCGGAGGTGATCCGCTTGATCGAGATCCTGAACGGTACACATGAAACCGTGTCCTACCGGAGCATGACGGGCGTGCGCGCATTTATCAATACGGAAGCGGAGGATTTTCCTCTCCACTGGCACACCGCGCTGGAAGTCATTCATCCGGTCACAAATGAATATACGGTAAAAACAAACGGCCGGACGGTCGCCTTCCGGCCGGGAGATATTCTGCTCATCCCGCCGGGAGAGCTTCATGCGCTCCTGGCGCCCAGGGACGGGAAACGGCTGATCCTGCAGTTTGACTATTCCCTGTTTTCCGGCCTTTCCGGCATGGATTTTCTGCTCCATGCCCTGCGGCCCTGCTTTCTGCTTTCCGCCTCAGAGCTGCCGGATACCGCTGCTTCTCTTTCCCGCCTGCTTCATGAGATCGTAGAGGAATATCTGAGCGACGACCCTTTCCGGGAGCCTGCCGTCCGTTCCCTTCTCCTGCGTTTTCTGGTTTCTCTGGGGCGCACCGTGGTGACGGATTCCGGAAGATTTTCCCAGGTTTCCCCCAGCAAGCAGCAGGAATACATTGAAACCTTCCTGGCTGTCTGCGCTTATATCAACGAACACTGCACAGAACCGCTTTCCATCGAAAAGCTTGCCGGACTCGCCGGCTTCAGCCGGTATCATTTTTCCCGGCTGTTCAAACAGTTTACCGGCCAGTCGTGCTACGAATATCTGACCGGCCGCAGGCTCGCGCACGCGGAACGCCTGCTGCTGTCTCCGGATCTATCTGTCACCGAAGCGGCCCTGCAGTCCGGCTTTTCCAGCATTTCCACCTTCAACCGCCTTTTTCGGGAGAAAAACGGCTGTACGCCTTCCTCCTACCGTTCCCTGAACCGGGGCGTGCTGCTGGACCCGGTAAACCCGTAGATTTTCTCCCTCCGGCGGACAGGCCCGCCGGTTTTCTTTTGGTATACAAACCCGGACGTTTTTGATATAATGAAAACATCCTTTCGGAAGCAGTTTCCGCCTGCGGCAGAGTATTTTTCTTCCCGATGCGGAGAATGCGAAAGGAAGGCAATCCGCGCAGGATAGATCAGAACGATTACCGAATATCAACATAAAGCGAGGGAAAGCATATGAACACAAATATGGAAAGCAAAGATCAGCAGAAAAAATCTGCGAAGAAACGGGCCGTCGTCTCTCTGGGACATCAGGCTCTGGGATATACCACCACAGAGCAGAAGGACGCTGTCCGGGTAACCGCGAAAGCTCTGGCAGATCTGGTGGAAGCGGGCTATCAGCTCACCATCACCCACAGCAACGGACCGCAGGTCAGCATGATCCATAAAGCTATGACGGAGCTGCGCAGAGTCTATATCGACTATACTCCCGCGCCCATGTGCGTCTGCAGCGCCATGAGTCAGGGCTATGTGGGCTACGACATCCAGAATTCGCTGCGTGCGGAGCTGTTAAGCCGCGGCATCACCAAGCCGGTCAGCACGATCCTGACGCAGGTAACGGTGGATCCTTACGACGAAGCCTTCTATGAGCCCACCAAGATCATCGGCCGGTATATGTCCAGAGAAGATGCCGAGACGGAACAGAAAAAGGGCAATTATGTGGTCGAAGAGCCCGGAAAAGGATTCCGCCGGATCGTAGCCGCCCCCAAGCCTCTCGACATTCTGGAGATCGACGCCATCCGGACGCTGGCGGACGCAGATCAGGTCGTCATCGCCTGCGGAGGCGGCGGCATCCCGGTCATTCCTCAGGAGCATGCCTTAAAGGGCGCTTCCGCTGTCATTGAGAAGGATTCCATCGCCGGGAAGCTGGCCTGCGATCTGAAAGCGGATCAGCTCATCATTCTGACCAGCGTGAAGCAGGTTTACAAGGACTATCAGAAGGAAACGGAATCTCCGATCCGTTCCATGACCGCAGCCGAAGCGAGGGCCTACATGCAGGACGGCCAGTTCGAGGCAGGAACCATGCTTCCCAAGATCGAAGCCGCCGTCAGCTATCTGGATGCCGTACCCGGGGGAAGTGTGCTGATCACCTCCCTGGATTTTGTGGCGGATGCGATCAAAGGAAAGGCCGGAACAGTGATCACCGCATAATTCTGCCCATGTTCCGCAGATATGGTTTCAGGGGACTGTCCAGCACAGCCCCCTGTTTTTTTCTCTGCCGGTCTTTCCCGCCCAGGCGCTTTCCCGGCCAAAAAGGTCCGTCCGTCTTTTCTGATCGGCTCCATGCGGCGCTCATTTTGCGGGGGCATCCCCCTTCAGCGCCACGATCAGAGCGCCGGCCAGGATACAGAAATCGGAAATATTGAAAATGATCTGCCGCAGCGGGGCCCACTTCACGTTAAAGCTGAAATAGTCCACCACATACTTTCTTTTCAGCCGGTCATACGTATTGCTCCACGCTCCGCCGAGCAGCAGAGCCAGTCCTGTTTTCAGCGCGCCGAATCCCCGCTTCGTCAGTGTGAACAGAAATACCGCCGACAGCGCCGCCGTAAGAATGAGTGAAATGACGGCCACGGCCCGCGTCTGTTTTTCTCCCAGATTCAGACAGGCTCCCTCGTTGTGATATTTCCGAAGCAGAATACGACCCTTCAGGATCTTCTGCGTTTTTCCCTGCTCCAGCGTCTCTTCCATATGATTTTTCAGGAAAAAATCCCCCGTAAAAATGGCTGCGATCAGGCTCAGATATTTCATCCTCTCATCCTCCTTCCCGATACTTCATTCTATCACCCCGGGAGGCTCCTGTCATCCTGCCTTTTCTTTTATCGCTTGTCATTTTCTTCCGAAAAAATTATACTGAACACGATACGGAACCTTGTTCAAGGAATGCCGGACCGCTCTGCTATCGCTTATCATTTTCTTCCGATGCGGCCTGCCAAAGCACCGCAGGAAACGCGGCCCCAGCATTCCCTTTATTCCCACATTGGAGGTGGCCTGATGTCTGCAGCTTCTTTTTCTTCTCATACTGACGTTCCTGTGGATCTGTTCCTTTTCATGGGACAGTCCAATATGGCAGGGCGGGGCATATCCTGCTCCCGTTTTCCGCAGAAGGCTCCCGGCTGTCTGCCGGAAGCCGGCCGGGAATTCCGGGCAGTCAGTGATCCCGGCCGCCTCTATCCGGTATCTGAACCCTTCGGCCGGCAGGAAAACCGCCCGGGCGGCATCTTTGAACCCGGCATGAAGACCGGTTCTCTTGTCACCGCCTTCATCAACGCATATTTTCTGCAGACCCGGACGCCCATCGTCGGCGTTTCCGCTTCCAAGGGAGGCTCTTCCATTCTGGAATGGCAGCCCGGTTCTCCTTACCTGGAGGATGCGTTCATGCGCCTGCAGGCGGCGGAAACCTATCTGGCCTCCGCAGGGCTTCCCATCCGGCACCGCTTCGTCCTGTGGTGTCAGGGTGAGACGGACGGCGATCTGGGTACGCCTTCCGCCGTTTATGAAGAACGCTTCCGCTGTATGCTGGATATGCTGCTTTCCCATGGTATTGAGCGGCTCTTCCTGATCCGCATCGGCCGCTTCAACGCTTCTTCGGCCCCTGCAGGCGGACCGGAAGGCGCTTTTCCCGATTATGCCACCATCCGGCGCGCACAGGAGCAGCTCGCCCTCACCTGCCCGAAGGTCGTCATGGTCTCCCGCTGCTTCGCCGGCATGCGCCGGCAGGGACTGATGAAGGATGCGTTTCACTATTACCAGCATGCTTATAATCTGGCGGGGGAAGAGGCCGGCCGAAACGCCGGACAGTATGTGAACAGGCATCTTTCCGAGCCGGATGCTCTACAGTGATTTCAAAAAAGGCTGTCTGCCCGGCCCAGGGAGCAGTTCCCCCTGCCGGACAGACAGCCTTTTTTATCCCACGATCCGTCTCACCGAAAGGATCGTCTTGTAAGCGGCGTTGCCGTATTTGATCCCCGTCTTGACGCTGCTGGCGTGGACGATCCGGCCATTCCCAAGATAGATGGCCACGTGGCCGGCATAGCAGATCAGATCGCCCGGCTGGGCTTCCGCATAGGAAACCTCCCGTCCCGCACTCCTCTGCTCAGAGGAGGTTCGGGGAATGCTGTAGCCAAAGGCCTTGTATACTGACTGAGTAAAACCGGAGCAGTCCGCACCTTCCGTCAGGCTGGTACCGCCGGGCACGTAGGGATTTCCCACGAACTGGCAGGCGAAGTTTGCGATCTCGCTTCCCTTGGCAGAGCTGCCGCCCGAAGAGGACGCGGTGCTGGCAGCAGCGCTTTCCGAAGCCTTCTGTGATTCCTTTTCAGATTCTTTTTCGGATTCCTTCTTTGATTCCTGCTCCGAGGCCGAGGAGGCTTCCTTCTTCTTCTTTTCCTCTTCCGCCTTTCTGCTTTCCTCCGCTTTCCGGCTCTCTTCTGCCCTGCGGCTTTCCTCCTCTGCCCTTCGCTGAGCCTCTTCTTCTTCCGCCCGCTTGCTCTCTTCCGCAGCGGCAAGCTGTCTGATCTCCTCGTTCTGCTTCTGGATCTTCTCCTTATAGACTGCGGCCTGCTCCTGCGCCTTCGCAAGATCCTTTTCGTAATCGGCGGAAATGGCCTTCTGTTCGTCCAGGGACTCCTGCAGGGAAGCTTCCTCCTGCTCCAGCTCGTACTGGGATGCTTCCAGATCTGACTTCTTGACCTCCAGGTCTTCCTTCAGCTGAGCCACTTCCTCCACGGTAGCCGCATAATCGTCCAGCATCTTCCGGTCATAGGTATAGATCTCCTGCACGTATTCCGCCTTATTCAGAAGATCTCCCCAGCTTTTCGCCTCCAGAAGGATCTGGAGATAGCTGTTTTCCCCCTTTTCATAGAGGTACTGGATCCTCTTTTTCATGGCGGTATACTGCCGCTCTTCTTTTTCCTTTGCCGCATCATAATCTTTCTGTGCCTGGCCGATCTGTTCCTCCGTATCTGCGATCTCTTCTTCCATCAGGTCTACGCTCACCATGATCTCAGCGATCTGGCCGGTCAGCTCGTCGATCTGGGCGTCCACATCCTCTTTTTCCCCGGTCAGGTCGCTGATCTGGTCATTGATGGCATCCAGCTCATCCTGGGTGCTGTTCTTCTGGCTTTCCTTTTCCTGTCTCTGTTTTTTCAGCTCGCTGCTGCTGGTTGCAGATACCGGCTGTACCGCTGAAAATGCAACCATGATGATCAAAAACAGACTGAAAAGTTTCTTTCGCATATCCTGTCCCTTCTTTATCGCAGTGTAAGTCAGTACCGGGGGCCGAAAGCCGCCTCCGAAGGCTCTGTATCAGATGCCGTCCGCAACTTCGCGGCTTTGCAGAAAATGGATCACATCACAGGTCGCAGTTTTTCACGGTTCTGGGGAAGGGGATAACGTCTCTGATATTGCCCATTCCGGTCAGATACATGACACAGCGCTCAAAGCCCAGCCCGAAGCCGGCGTGGCGCGCGGATCCGTAACGGCGCAGATCCAGATAAAATTCATAATCCTCCCGCTTCAGTCCCAGCTCGTCCATTCTCTTTTCCAGAAGCTCCAGCTTGTCCTCTCTCTGGCTTCCGCCGATGATCTCTCCGATGCCGGGCACCAGGCAGTCCATGGCGGCGACGGTCTTTCCGTCCTCATTCAGCTTCATATAAAAAGCTTTGATCTCCTTCGGATAATCGGTCACAAATACGGGACGTTTGAATTCCTTTTCCGTCAGATAGCGCTCATGCTCTGTCTGCAGGTCGCTGCCCCAATGTACCTTGTATTCAAATTCATCGTTATGCTTTTCCAGGATCTCAATAGCCTCCGTGTAGGTCACATGGCCGAATTCCGAATCCAGCACGTGTTGCAGCCGCTCGATCAGACCCTTGTCCACGAACTGATTGAAGAACGCCATCTCCTCCGGCGCGTTCTCCAGCACATAGCGGATGATATATTTCAGCATGCTCTCCGCCAGGATCATATCATCCTTCAGGTCAGCGAAGCACATTTCCGGCTCGATCATCCAGAACTCCGCGGCATGGCGGGTGGTGTTGGAATTTTCCGCACGGAAGGTGGGGCCGAAGGTGTAGACATTGCGGAAGGCAAAGGCATAGGTCTCCGCGTCAAGCTGACCGCTGACCGTCAGGTTGGTGGGCTTTCCGAAGAAGTCCTGGCTGTAATCCACCTTTCCGTCCGCCGTCTTCGGCACGTTTTCCAGATTCAGGGTAGTCACCTGGAACATCTCTCCCGCGCCCTCGCAGTCGCTTCCGGTGATCAGGGGAGTATGCACATAGACGAAGCCCTTTTCCTGGAAGAAGCGGTGGATGGCGTATGCTGCCAGAGAGCGGACACGGAACACCGCCTGGAAGGTATTGGTCCTGGCGCGCAGGTGGGAAATGGTGCGAAGGTATTCAAAGCTGTGACGCTTCTTCTGAAGCGGATAGTCGGACGGGGACGCACCTTCAACGGCGACCTCCTCCGCCTGCATCTCCAGAGGCTGCTTCGCGCCGGGCGTCTCCACGATGGTTCCGGTCACGATCACTGCCGCCCCCACGCCGATCTTTGCGATGGAGGCAAAATCGGCGAGCTTATCGGAATAGACCACCTGCAGCGGCTCAAAAAAGCTTCCGTCATTGACCACCAGGAAGCCGAAGGTCTTGGAATCCCGGTTGCTTCTTACCCAGCCGCCTACTGTCACCTTCTTTCCTGCATAGCTTTCTTTTTCTCTGAACAGATCTCTGATGTTTGTCAGTTCCATTTTTTCCTCCATTTCAAGGCGTTTTCACGCCGTGATCGCTGATTTGTGATGCCTGCGCCTCAGTCCTGTGCGCTTTCTATCTCTGCGGCCTGTGTTCCTTCCGTCTCTGCGCCCTGCGTTTCTGCGGTCTGCGTTTCTTCTGCTTCTGCGGTCTGCGTCTCCTCCGTCTGCGCCGTCTCCTCCGTCTGCGCCGTCTCCGCCGGCTCAGCGGACTGTTCCGACTCAGGCTGTACCTCCGTAACCACCGCATTTTCCATCAGGAAATCCAGCACTTTCTCTGACATCATGTATTCCCGATAGCCCTCCACATCCAGAGCCGCACGGTATTCCTCCGCATCGTCATAGCCCATGGACTGAGCGTTTTCTTCAATCTCCGCATCCAGCTCCTCGTCCGTCACCTCAAGGCCCTCCGCTTCGGCAATGGCCTGCATGGTGAGGATCTCCTTTCCCGCTTCCACCGCCGATTCCCGGACGGCGTCCTCCGAGCTTCCCTGCAGAGTCAGGAAGGTTTCCAGATCGTAGCCGTACATGGAAGCATAATAGGTCATATTGTCGATGAGGCGGCTGTAATAGCGGTCCGTCATATCCTCCGGCGGATCCTGCAGCGTGGAATCGGCCATGACTGCTTCCAGCACCGCCACCTCAGCATTGGCGTCCCGGTTCTCCTGCTCCTGTTCCATCAGGAGGTCATAGACGTACTGCCGGTATTCCTCCACCGTAGACGCGCCCACGTCCAGTCCCTGGACGAATTCATCCGTCAGCTCGGGAAGGGTCTCCACGCTGATGCTGTTGACCGTCACGGTAAAGACCGCATCCTTTCCGGCCACCTCCGTACCGTGGTAATCTTCGGGGAAGGTCACCTGAATGTCCCTGGTCTCTCCCTTTTCGGCGCCGATCAGACCGTCCTCGAAGCCATCGATAAAGGAACCGGAACCGATGGTCAGATCGTATCCCTGTGCGGTTCCGCCGTCAAAGGCCACGCCGTCGATCTTGCCTTCATAATCAATGTTGACAATGTCTCCTTCCTGAACAGGTCTGTCCGTGATCTCCGTTTTGATCATATTGCTCTGCAGCACGTAGTCGATATAGCTGTCCATATATTCATCCGTCACCACGGCAGCATCCACAGACACCTCGACTCCCTTATAGTTTCCCAGCGTCACATAATCCGCCACATTGATCCCGTTCAGATAAGCCTGCGGACCAAAATCCTCCGTTTCCGTACCGGTTCCGCTTTCCGCTGTGCTCTCCGTTTCCGTGCTATTCTGCAAAGCGCTCTCCTGCTCTGCTCCGGCGTCCGTGCCCGAGCAGCCTGTGAGCAGCATGCCGAGCAGGGCCGCGCCGGCTGCCGGAAGCGCCGCCATTCTGATCCATTTTTTCATCTTCTCCTCTTTCCGCCGCCGGAAGGCGGCTTTGTTTTCGGAAGGGAAAACCAAAGCGTTTTCTCCGCTCCTTTCACCTGCATCTCTGCATTGTTTTTCATTGTATCATATTTTTTTCTTCCTTAAAACCCTTTGTCCGCTAAATTCCCAAATTCACGTTACAGCTCAGCCTTCGGCAGAGCTGATAACGGCATCCGGCCATTCCAGGCGCTTCGCGCCAGGCCGGATGCTTCCAGCCGGTCTGTTTTCGTACGGTCTGCGCAGGGAATGCGCAGACCTGGCTGAGTCGTAACAAATTTATTCACATCCTGCCATGAAGCGGCCGGAACGGCTGAATGCCGGCAAAACGTGCATCCTCCCTTGCCTTGTCCCCGAAATTCTGCTACAATAGCCTTGCGTTTTACCAAATTTCATCAGAAAAATGCCGCCGGAGGGCGGCGGAAAAGAGGAGGTTGCCTCGTGAGTCCCGTAACAATCGTATTACTGGTAATCCTGGCCGTACTGATCATCGCTGTGGTGGCACTGTACTTTTTCGGCAAAAAGGCCCAGAAAAAGCAGGCGGAGCAGCAGGAACAGATCGAAGCGTACAAGCAGACCGTTTCCATGCTGATCATAGACAAGAAACGGATGAAGCTGAAGGATGCCGGACTTCCCTCCATGGTGCTGGAACAGACGCCCAAGCTTCTGCGCCGCGCCAAGCTTCCCATCGTAAAGGCCAAGATCGGTCCTCAGATCATGACGCTGGTGTGCGAGGAAAGCATTTTCGATCTCGTCCCGGTAAAAAAGGAAGTGAAGGCCACAGTGAGCGGTATCTATATCACCGCGGTAAAAGGGCTTCATGGAAATTCCCTGGCAAAGCCCGCTCAGAAGAAAAAGAGCTGGTTCAAGCGTCAGGTGGAGAAGCTTCAGGAGAAGGCCGGAGCAAAGCCGCTCAAGTAAGCGGAGGAACCGTCAGGACCGCATATGCGCACCCAAAAGCGGGCGGCAGAGGCTGTTGTCTCTGCCGCCCGCACTTCATACAGGAGGGATCATTCATGTTAAAAGATCTGGTTTTAAAAAACAGAAGCTGCCGCTGCTATGACCGCACGCGGGCAGTCACAAGGGAGGAGCTGCTGGAATTCGTGGACCTCGCCAGATGCACGGCTTCCAGCGCGAACACCCAGCCGCTGAAGTATCACATCGCCTGCGAACCGTCCGAAACCGCCCGGATCCAGGAGCTGACCGGATGGGCTGCCGCCCTGCCGCAGCTGAAGCTTCCCCGTCCGGGCACGGAGCCTGTCGCATTTATCGTCATCTGCCTGGACACGGACATCGCTTCCAATGAAACCGCCTTCTTAAGGGATGTGGGCATCGCCGCCCAGACCATGCTCCTTGCCGCGACGGAAAAAGGTCTCGGCGGATGTATGATCGGAAATTTCAAAAAGGAAGCGCTCCACGAGCTGCTCCGACTCCCCGGATCCATCGTTCCGAATCTGGTCGTCGCCTTCGGCAAGCCCGCGGAGCAGATCGTGCTCACCCAGACAGGGCCGGACGGAAGCACCCGCTATTACCGGGACGAAACGGGAACGGTCCACTATGTTCCCAAGCGCTCCCTGAAGGACGTTCTGATCTGAAAGAAGTCCTGAGCCGGAAGGAAGTTTTGGGCCGCGTCAGTTTTCCTCCACGCAGAAGACATATTCTCCCGCTTCCACTTCTTTCCGGACTCCGCCGATCACGATAACCGCAGGAGAAGGGGTGATGATCTCATAACGCACCTTCTTCTGTCCGTTCTCCTCGATGTGGCTCCAGGCGGAACGAACCAGACCATGCCTGGTCTCCAGGGAAACCTCCAGCCATTCCAGCTGTTTGTCCGGCTTCGGCGCGATGCGCACCTTCGCAAAGCCCGGCTCCGCCGGCTGAATGCCCGCCGCCTCCTCATACACCCAGTCCGCAACCGCGCCATAGGCGTAATGGTTGAAGGAGTTCATGTCCACGCTCCAGAAATCCCCGTTTTCCATGATTCCGTCCCAGTGCTCCCATACGGTGGTGGCGCCCTTCGTCACCGGATAGAGCCAGGAGGGATATTCGGTGCGCAGGAGCAGGGTGTAGGCCAGGTCGGTGTGTCCCCAGCCGCTCAGCACATGGAGCAGATACGGGGTTCCCACGAAGCCAGTCTGCAGCTTCTTCCCGTCCGCGATCACCTTTTCCGCCAGCTGATCCGCCGTTTTCTGCTTATCCTCTGCCAGGTCAAAATGGACGGCCAGCACCATCTCGGTCTGGGTCCGGTAGTCCGGGAAGGTTTTGCGGAAGGTTTTCACGATGTTGTCATACAGAGCCTCATATTCGCTCACATCCTCGCCCAGCACCTTTCCGGCCTTCACCACCAGGCCGGTGGAATGGGCATAGAAAGCGGAAGCGATGAAATCCGCCCGGGAAGAGCCCTTATAGCTTCCCACCGGAGCATCCAGCCCCAGCCAGTCCTCATAATGGGTTCCACCGGTCCACAGGTATTCGTCCTTCGTGGAAGCGGTGATGAAGCCGATGTATTTTTTCATGCATTCAAACTGCTGACGCAGGATGGCAGGATTTCCATAGGTCATATAGATCTGCCAGGGACAGATAGTCGCCGCGTCGTCCCAGGCCGCGCTGCCGCTTCCCGTGCCGCAGGAGGGAATCACATGAGGGATGGAGCCGTCCGCGCACTGATCTGTTGCCATGTCCGCCAGCCATTTGGTGAAAAATTTTTCCACGTCATAATTGTAGCTGGCCGTTTTCACAAAGGCCTGCGCGTCTCCCGTCCAGCCCAGCCGCTCGTCCCGCTGCGGGCAGTCCGTGGGCACATCCAGGAAATTGCCGCGCTGTCCCCAGACGATATTGGAAAACAGGCGGTTCAGAAGCGGGTTGGAGCTGGAAAGCCTTCCGGTGCGCTTCATATGGGAATGCACCGCCACCGCCGTAAACTGCTCCGGCGCGGGCGTTCCAGGGAAGCGGTCCAGGCGGATATAACGGAAGCCGAAGAAGGTCATATGGGGATGATACGTCTGCACGCCGTCCTTACAGGTATAGAGAATCTTCGCCTTCGCGCTGCGGTAATTGGCATTATAGAAGTTTCCTTCCTTATCCAGCACCTCGCCGTGGGAAATCTCCGCCACGTCACCGGCCTTCGCGTCCACGGTGAAGCGCACATAGCCCGTCACCTCCTGGCCGAAGTCCACTACCGTCTCGCCCTTCGGGGTGGTGAAGATCCGCTCTGCCGCCACATACTCCTCTTCTCTCGTCTCTTCTCCCTGCTGAGGGATCAGATTCTGCCTCCCCTGATCCAGGCATACCACAGCTTCTTTTTCCTTTGCTGCGAAAGAAGCGTCAAAGGTTTCGCCGTCGTAGATCTCACTGAAGCGGATGGGGCTCTCCTGCACCGTCCAGCTTTCATCCGTAGCGATCACGCTCCGGGAGCCGTCCGTCCCCGTCAGGACCAGCTGCGCGATCAGTCCGGCAGGGATCTGCTCTCTTTCGCTGCGTTCTCCCTCATTCACCCAGCCGGGCATGGGACTGCGGTACCATCCCTTTCCCACCGTCACCTCCAGACGGTTCTTCTCCTGCAGAAGCTCCGTCACGTCGTAGCACTGATACTGATGCCTCTTTTCATAGGAGGTCCAGCCGGGCGCCAGCACATACTCACCCACCCGCTTTCCGTTCAGAACAGCTTCATAGACGCCCATGGCGGTGATAAAAAGCTCTGCCCGCACAGTGCCTTCTTTCTCCGGAAATTCCTTTTCAAACACCGGACATACGTCTCCCATTTCCCGTGCCGGTGCGATCCATTTTGCACTCCAATCCATGTTCAACCACCTTTCTGCCGTCCGGGACGGCCTTCAAATACTGATCCTGCTGCGGATGTTCCGGTACTGCATCGGGGTCATGCTGAATCTCTCCCTGAAATTCCGGTAAAAACAGCTGATGTCCGCATAGCCGACGGCAGCAGCCACCTCCTCGATGCTGCAGGAGGAATTTTCGATCATCTGAACTGCCTGCTTCATGCGGAATTCCTTCAGCAGAAAGCGGAAGGTCTTCCCCGTCTCCCTCCGGATATAGCGGCTTAAATATCCCTCGCTTTTCCCGAAGTGCCCCGCCAGTTCGGGCAGGGTCACCGTGGTATAGTTTTCCCGGATATAACGGACCAGCTCCGGAAGGACCGCGTCCGCCTCGCTCAGATGCCCCACGCTCTCCATCTCTCCGGAATGCTCCTTGATGGCTCTGCCGAACAGGAGCATCACGTAGCCCTTCATCATCAGGTTTTTTCCCGCTGTGTTCCCCGACTCATCCAGGATGCCTTCCCCGCACATTTCCAGGACGATCCGCTCCAGCCTCTCGTCCCGTCCGCAGCGCACCAGAAGCGCCCGTTCCTTCCCCTTGCTGTAGAGCATCTGCCAGAAAAAGTCGGAAATATCATCATTTTCCATCAGCAGGCTGTAAAACGCTTCTCCGAAGGTACTCCGTTTGAGGACGATGTTGACCGTGACCGCGTCCTCGTCTCCGGTAAATACCGCCTGGCTGACCTCCGGCGGAATGATGACGAAATCCCCTTCCTCCATCCGCATCCTGCGGTCCTGTCCGTTCTCTCTCAGGTAAAAGAAAAACCCTCCCCGCAGGGCATAGACGATCTTGATGAATTTCAGGCTGTGATAAAAGGGCGGCACGTACCGGTCATGCAGGATGACGGACACCTCCATGCTTTCCTCCGGGAAGCAGTCCTGCTCGGTGAGAAGGTTGCCCATGAAAAAGGGCGCTTTTTCTTCCAGAGGCACGCTTTCCCGTCCCGTTTTCCGGAACCGTTCCACGAATTCCTCCCAGCTCCACACCACATCCGCAAAGGCCTCCGGATTGGCTTCATACAGATGCTTTGCCACCTTTTCAAAATCCCGCAGCTTTGTCAGAGACCGCTCCCTCTCCCCTCCGTCCATTCTGCCGCCTTCCTTTCCGCCGTCCTTCCGCCATGCTGTCTTTTTCAGACAGTTTCTAAAGCAGGCGGGACCAGCCCGATGCCCTCCCGTATTTTTTCGCATTTTTCGGTCTTTTTTATCTTACTCTGGCAGGCAGGAAATGTCACTATCCTTTTTGACTGTTATTTTATGATCTTTCGGATTCCTCTTTGGCAAAAACCGTAACGGCGTCCGGCCCGGATTCAAAACGCCTGCGGCCGGACACCGGATCCGGGCCGCACTGTTCATCCTCCGCGCCGGTCAGCAAACGCCATGAGCCCGCGCCGGTCGTTTGCTGACCGATGCGGGCTCATGACTTCAGCAGCTACCGGAACCGGTATCCCAGGAAGCCGCAGCCTCTCGCGTTGTTTTCCCCGACTCCCGTTCCCAGAGCCATGTACAGAAGCTCCTGTGCAGCGTCATTTCCGGCCGCCGTCAGGCTCACCTTATCTCCCAGCAGGGAAATGTCATCCTGTGCCACGCGGACTGGCTTGCGGTTTATGAATTCGATTCCTTTGAACAGCGGGAAATCTCCGGACAGCTTCCTTTGCTGAAAATAATTGTATTTCCGGATCAGATTTGATTTCAGATGTTCTTCATATTCGTCCACGCACATCTGGTCTCTCCAGTACCCCTGTTTTGTCTTCACCACCACCGGGGTCAGCGTGTGTACTCTCTCCAACACATATCTCGGGATCAGCCTCAGCTCCGCTCCAAGCACCTGCAGCCAGTCGCTTCCACAGCCCGGAAGCCCCCTCGCAAAGAATTCGGCCAGCTCCTGGCTGATGGTCCGGATGCGCACCGTGTAAACCTTTCCTGTCCGGTAGACACGTTCTCCCTCCAGCGGGTACGGATGGTCAAACGTATAAGGCCGGAACAGACCGTCTTGCGGGCGCAGCGACCCTCCTTCCGCATTCTTCCCTTTATAC
Source organism: Candidatus Eisenbergiella intestinipullorum (assembly GCA_019119815.1). Lineage (GTDB taxonomy): Bacteria > Bacillota > Clostridia > Lachnospirales > Lachnospiraceae > Eisenbergiella > Eisenbergiella intestinipullorum. The sequence goes on from DWWH01000033.1 coordinate 19,469, forward strand.
AGGGCCGCATCCAGAAGATGCGCGATCCGCCCCGAAACATAACAGGAATGCACCGGAACCAGAAAGCAGATCTGCAGCGGCAGTTCAAAAACCAGCATAACATAACTCCTCCCTCATCATCCTGCGAAAGCAGAGGGCGTCCCGTCTTCCGCCGCAGGCTTCATTTATTGTCAGCGGACACTCTGTGTTGCGGTTCATTCACGTTCACTTTTTTAAATAAGAAAAAAGAGGATCTTATCCCAAAAGCAAAACAGACACTCTGTAACCAGAGAGAAAAGAAATGGAATATTGAAATGGACACAAAAATATTGTAATACGCAGATATACTGCTGTCCACACAAAAATATATTTTTGTCCACATGCCTCAGAAAGAATGAGGGGGATTATCCCCACATTTTTGCAGATTTCGTGAATTTCACTAAAAAAAACATTTTTCTGACATTTTAGCATTGCCCGATAACCAAAATCAGTTTAAAATAAATCTGTCAGTCAACAATAATACCGGCGTTCCCGCCGGTTGAACAAAAAACAGCAAAAGGAGGTAACGCCCTTATGGCAAACACGGAAATCGAGGAAAGGCTTCCGCTTACGGATGAGTATCTGAAAAAGATGGACGCCTACTGGCGCGCTGCCAATTATCTCGGCGCGGCTCAGCTCTACCTGCTGGACAACCCTCTTCTGCGCGAACCCCTGAAAATGGAACACGTGAAGAAGAAGATCGTCGGTCACTGGGGAACCGTTCCCGGACAGAACTTCATCTATGTACATCTGAACCGGGTCATCAAAAAATATGACCAGGATATGATCCTGATCTCCGGTCCCGGTCACGGCGGCAATTTCTTTGTGGCAAATACTTATCTGGAGGGTACCTACAGCGAGGTTTATCCCAACATCGGAGAGGACATGGACGGCCTGAAAAAGCTGTGCAAGCAGTTCTCCTTCCCCGGCGGCATTTCCAGTCACGTGGCTCCGGAAACGCCCGGTTCCATCAATGAAGGCGGCGAGCTGGGATATTCCCTTGCCCATTCCTTTGGTGCGGTGTTCGACAATCCAGATCTGGTGGCCGCCTGCATCGTAGGCGACGGCGAAGCGGAAACCGGCCCCCTTGCCACCTCCTGGCAGTGCAACAAGTTCCTGAATCCGGAAACGGACGGCGCTGTCCTTCCCATCCTGCACTTAAACGGCTATAAGATCAGCAATCCCACCGTTCTGGCCCGTATCTCCCATGAGGAGCTGGAGCACTTCTTCGACGGCTGCGGCTGGAAGCCCTACTTCGTAGAAGGTGAGGTTCCCATGGAAATGCACCGCAAGATGGCCGAAGCGCTGGATGCCGCAATGGATGACATCAAGGCCATCCAGAAAAACGCCAGGGAAAATCACGACGCCACCAGACCCAAGTGGCCCATGATCGTGCTGCGCACGCCCAAGGGCTGGACGGGACCGAAGGTGGTGGACGGCAAGCAGATCGAAGGCTCCTTCCGCGCCCACCAGGTTCCGATCATGATGGACCAGCCGGAGCATCTGGATATGCTGAGAGACTGGCTGATGAGCTATCATCCGGAAGAGCTTTTTGATGAAAACGGAAAGCTGATCCCCGAGCTGAAGGCTCTGGCTCCCACCGGAGACAGAAGGATCGGCTCCAATCCTCACGCCAACGGCGGCAAGCTGCTGCGCGATCTGCGCATGCCCGATTTCCGCGACTACGGCATCGAGGTTCCCGCTCCCGGAGCGGTGGAAGCGCAGGATATGGTGGAGCTGGGCGGCTTTGTGCGGGATATTTTCAAGCTGAATGAAGACGCTCACAATTTCCGTATCTTCGGGCCGGACGAGACCATGTCCAACCGTCTGGGAAAAGTATTTGAAGAAACCAACCGCGACTGGAACAACGAGCTGCTGGATACGGATGAATTCCTGGCCCATGACGGCCGCGTGATGGACTCCTTCCTCAGCGAGCACATGTGTGAGGGCTGGCTGGAAGGGTATCTTCTTACCGGACGCCACGGCTTCTTCGCAAGCTATGAGGCCTTCATCCGCGTGGTGGATTCCATGTGTGCTCAGCACGCGAAATGGCTGAAGGTCTGCAACCAGCTTCCCTGGAGACAGTCCATCGCCTCACTGAACCTGATCCTCTCCTCCAATGTATGGCAGCAGGATCATAACGGCTTCACCCACCAGGATCCCGGCTTCCTGGATCATATTTCCAATAAGAAGGCCGACGTGGTGCGTCTGTACCTTCCGCCGGACACCAACTGCCTGCTGTCCTGTTTCGATCACTGCATCCGCAGCCGGAACTATGTGAATGTGCTGGTGACCAGCAAGCATCCCAGACCTCAGTGGCTGACCATGGAGCAGGCCGTCAAGCACTGCACCCAGGGCATCGGCATCTGGGAATGGGCGAGCAATGATGCCGGGGAGGAACCGGACATCGTCATGGCCTGCTGCGGCGATACGCCCACTCTGGAAACCCTGGCAGCCGTCACCATCCTGCGCGAGGCTCTGCCGGAGCTGAAGATCCGCGTCATCAACGTGGTGGATCTGATGAAGCTGCAGCCTTCCACCATGCATCCGCATGGTCTGACCGACGCAGAATACAATGCGCTGTTCACAAAGGACAAGCCCATCATCTTCGCTTTCCACGGCTATCACACGCTCATCCACGAGCTGACCTATCGCCGGGAGAACCGCAACATTCATGTGTTCGGATATAAGGAAGAGGGCACCATCACCACGCCCTTCGACATGCGCGTGCAGAATGAGATCGACCGCTTCAGCCTGGTGAAGAACGCAGTCCAGAACCTGCCTCAGCTCGGAAACCGGGGCTCCTATCTGATCCAGAAGATGAACGACAAGCTCATCGAGCACAAGCAGTACATCCATGAATACGGCATCGATCTGCCCGAGGTACGCGACTGGAAATGGCACGTGCCGGAAACGAAATAATATCCTGAACGGCAGACAGGCCGACGGGAAGAAGGGAAAGCGCAGCCGGGACCACGGCGGCGCTTTTCCCATGCCTTCCTGCCGGACGGAAAACGCTTTCCTGCCGACAGGAAGCACTTTCCTCCCGGCAGGAAAGAAATCTGATCTTGAAAAGGAACTGCAAACCGATGGAACGAATTTTGGTAGTAGAGGACGACCTTGCCCTGAGCGCAGGGCTATGCTTTGAACTGGACAGTGCGGGCTATGTTTCCGTACCCGCCTACAGCTGTGCCAAGGCGGCATATCTGCTCACGGAGAGCGCTTTTTCTCTGGTCCTGCTGGATGTGAACCTTCCGGACGGGAACGGCTTCGACCTGTGCCGGAGGATCCGGGAAATGCGGCCCGGACAGCCCGTGATCTTTCTGACGGCAAATGACCTGGAGGCGGATGTGCTGAACGGCTTTGACCTGGGCGCGGAAGACTATGTGACCAAGCCCTTCCGCATGCCGATCCTCTTGAAGCGTATCGGAGTCGTCCTGCGCAGAAACAGTTCCGAAAGGGACGGCCGGGTTGGAGGCGCGGCAGAAGCCGCAAAAGAAAACGGTCCGGATCTCTGGAGCGACGGCTTCCTCTCTCTGGATTTTTCCGCGCTAAAGGCAATGCGCGGTTCCGATCCCCGCTCGACGCAGACCCTTTCCATCACGCCCAACGAATACAAGCTGCTTCGCATCCTGACGGAAAACGCGGGAAACATCCTGACCAGGCAACGGCTGCTGGAGCGGCTTTGGGACAGCGGCGGAAATTTTGTGGACGACCATACGCTCACCGTGACCATGAACCGTCTGCGGGCCAAGATCGAGGATGATTCCCATTCCTATATCCGCACCGTGCGGGGGATGGGCTACATCTGGACGGGAGGCAGAGCATGAACCGCCGTTCCTTCCTTCGTTCTGTCCTGATCCCTTTTTTGTTCCTGACCGCCGCTTTCTGTCTGACCATATCCCTGCTATGGCTTTTGTGGGCCTTCGTTCCCAAAGCGGCGGTGCGTTACGGCATCCTCGCCCTCTGCGCCGGATTCTTTCTACTGGCCGGACTATGGGTCCTTCTGCAGCGCCGCCAGACCGTCCGTTTCGCCGACGAGCTGTGCCAGACGCTGGACGCCATTTTATCCGGACATCAGCCGCAGACCGATCACATCTACGATGACTCTCTGGTTTCCCGCGTACAGGGAAAGCTGCTGCAGTGCTGCGACGTTCTGGAGGAAGGGAGGGCTCGGAGCCAGGCAGACAAGGAGACGATCCAGGGGCTGGTCAGCGATATTTCCCACCAGGTCAAGACCCCCATCGCAAACATCCGCATGTTTACGGACATCCTGCGCAGGCACAGTCTTTCCGACAGCCAGCGGGAGCGTTTTCTCGCCACCCTGTCGGAGCAGACCGACAAGCTGGATTTCCTCCTCCAGTCCCTCATCAAAATGTCCCGGCTGGAAACAGGCACCTTCGTCCTGCATCCGGCTAAGGCCCTTCTGGAGGACACCATCGCCCGCGCCATGAGCACAGTGTGGGCAGAAGCGGATGCAAAGGGAATCCGTCTGTCCGCCGACTGCCCTTCCGGCCTGCGCATCCGGCATGATCCCAAATGGACGGCCATCGCCAGAGCGCTGATCATGCGTCCCGCCATCCTGCTGGCGGATGAGCCCACCGGAAACCTGGATTCCCGAAACGGCCAGAATGTGCTCGGCCTGCTGAAGCTTTCGGTGGAAAGCTGGAAGCAGACACTCCTTCTGATCACCCATAACCTGGAGCTGGCCCAGATGGCCGACCGGGTGGTGCGCATGGAGGACGGTCGCATCCGCTCTTCGTTACCAAAGGAGGATCTTTCATGCTTGCAAACAACAATCTGAACGTCTGCCGGAAACTGATCCGGCGGGATCTTTCCTTTCATAAGGCCGGAAATTTCGTCCTGATCCTGGCGGCCGCCCTGGTGACAGGGCTTTATTCCTTCGTATTTCTTCTGGGAAGCGCGGTGGAAGGCGCTTTTCTTCTCAGTTATCAGTATTCCTACGGTTCCACCAGCCATATCCTCTATACGGGGCTGACGGAGCATCAGGCCGATCTGATCTCCGGAAATGCCGATGTGAAAAGCGCTGTCCGCCTCAGCAGCATCGGACAGCTTTCCTCCCCGCAGATCGGACAGCGTTCCGTGAAGCTGGCGGTCACCGACCGGGCCTATGCGGAAACCATTCTCTGCCTTCCCGGCACCGGACATCTGCCGCAGAAGGCGGACGAGATCGCGATGGATGAATATACCATGGATTCCCTCGGCATCCGTCACGAGCTGGGCGCTCCCGTCCGCATCCGCTGGACCGACACCGACGGGAAGGCACATGACTCCTCCTTCGTTCTCTGCGGCTGGTGGGAAAGCTCCGCCAATTTTACCGAGTCCTGCGCCTGGATCACGAAGGAAGCCGCCGCCCAGCTCTCCCCCGGCTATGAGGATGAGGACGCGGAGAATATCACGCTGGGCGTGACGCTGTATCTTCCCCGCGATCTGGAAGCGCAGGCCGCACAGATCCTGGCGGATCAGGGGATTTCCGGCGTTTCCTTTTCCACCAGCCTGGCCTGGAACGAGGCGAGACGGGAGCAGGCGGTGGGACAGGCCCTGCCCTATTATGCGCCTGCCATTCTGGTGCTTCTGTGCGGCTTTCTCATGATCTCCGGCATCGTTCACGTGGAAACGGACCGGAACATGCTGTTTTTTGCCGGCCTGAAGGCCCAGGGCATGACTCCCCGCCAGATCCGGCATTTCCTTCTGGAAAAGGGCTGCGCCGTCACTCTCTTTTCCCTGATTCCGGGCTGGCTGGCCGGTTTTGCGCTGGATTTTTTCATCACGGGAAAGCTCATTTCCGGCATGCGGGTCCATCCGGCCCTCTTTTTTCTGGACTGGCCTCCCTTCCTTCTCGCGGGCCTCTGTTCCCTGGGTACCGTACTGCTTTCCTTCCTGCTTCCCATGAACCGGCTGGCGGGCTGCCTTCCCGCCCGCCTGTTCCGGGAAGCAAAGAGGAGCTACGGACGCGGCACGCCGGACGGGTACCTGTCCCTTTTTCGCCTTGCCCGCCGCATCCTGCGGCAACATTTCCGGCGTATCCTGCTGTCCGCAGGGATCGTGCTGTCCGCCGCTCTGTTTCTGTCCGCCCAGTGGCTGCGCTACATCGGCATGAAGGAACAGATCTATCTGTCCTCCCTGTCTCCCTGGGACTATTCCATCACCGACGGCTCGGCAGCTCTGTCCATACAGATCTATAACCAGGACAGCCTCGCCCTCACGGAGGCAGACGCACAGGAGCTTCGGGACCGTCCCGAGGTTACGTCCGTCAGCGTGCTGAAGACCCGAGAGCTTCCTCTGACTGCCTCCGAAACGCTCCGGAAGCGTCTGAGCGATTTTTACAGCCAGCCCTATGATGAAACCCGCCTGCTGAGAGACACACAGGCGGCCTTTCCGGAATGGGGTGAAGGGCTCCGGCGGCTGGAGCGGACCGGAGAATATACCGCTCTCGTCATCGGCCTGGAAGGCGACTATCTGGATTTTCTGCTGGAATATTCTCCCTTTACCAGCGGAAGCTTCGATGCGGAAGCCTTTTCCTCCGGCCGCTTCGTGATCGCCGGCGGAGCCTATCACGAAGGGATCTCCTCGCCCATGGCCTCAGAAACCGTCACGCTGGCGGGAAGCTCCTTTCCGGTGATGGGCTCCGTAATGAACGACGATTCCTACATAAACGGCTCCAACAGTCCCGACGCCGCCTTTTCCATTGCCTATATCCTTCCCCTGTCCGCCTTCGACGCATTGTTTCCCGGCCAGGGGATCCGGCAGCTCGCGGTGGACATCGATCCTTCCGATCAGGCCTCGTTTGAAGCCTGGCTGAATGAATGGGAACAAGGCCTGGACTATGGGGCGGGCATCATCCGCCGCAGCGATTATCAGGAGCATTTTGAGGCCGCCCGGCTGAACATGGTGCTTCCGCAGCTGATCGTGGGCGTCGTCCTTCTGGGCACCGCTCTGCTGAATTTCGGCAATCTGCTGACCGCGTGGTGCGTCAGCCGCAGACGGGAATTTGCTGTATACGAAAGCCTCGGCATGACCGGAGGACAGCTCCGCCGCCTGCTGCTTCTGGAAGGAGTCCTCTGCTTTCTTCTGACCGCTCTCATCGTCGCGCCCTGCGTCGTCCTGTTTTCCCGCTTTGTCATGCCGGCGGTGGTCGCGGCCGATACCTGGGCATCCTCCTACACCTTTTCGCTCGCCCCGCTGTATCTGCTGCTTCTCATCCTGCTCCTCTTTTCAACGGGCGTGCCGCTTCTGTGCCTGCATCTTCTGCGGCGCGGCAGCATCCGGGAGCGGCTCTGCGCGTTCCCGGGACCGGCCTCCCTGTCAGACGGCACATCCGGCAACGGTCACGGACGGTATCTCTGATCCGTCGTTTTGCTCCCTGTTACAAAACTGTACCGGAAAAGTACCTTTTTCGTAACACTGGCATGGTACTCTCTTTTTCAGAACAGAAAAACTCCTGTCCGCCGCCTTTTGCGGGGACAGGAATGAAAAGGGAGGCAGCATATGAGCGACAGCATCATCCTGCAGGCCAGAGGCCTGAAAAAATATTACGGAGAAGGGGAAACCCAGGTCCGCGCTCTGGACGGCGTGGATCTGGATATTGAGCGGGGAAAATTCACCGCCATCGTCGGCACCTCCGGCTCCGGAAAATCCACTCTTCTGAATATGCTGGGCGGGCTGGATACCCCCAGCGCCGGCAGCATCCGTGTGGAGCACACGGAGCTTTCCGGCCTGAGCGCAGAGGAAGCCACCGTCTTCCGTCGCAAACAGATCGGCTTCATCTTTCAGAATTACAATCTGGTGCCGGTCTTAAGCGTATGGGAAAACATTATCCTTCCCATTTCCCTGGACGGCCGCAGACCGGACCGGAAATTCATCCTGAAGCTCGTCCAGCTTCTGGGACTGGAGAAAAAGCTGGACAGCCTGCCGGGCCAGCTCTCCGGTGGCCAGCAGCAGCGCGCGGCGATCGCAAGGGCCCTTGCCAGCAAGCCCTCCATCGTTCTGGCGGACGAACCCACGGGGAACCTGGATACCAGGACCAGCGGCGATGTGATCAGTCTTCTGAAAATGACCGGAAGGGAATTTCATCAGACCATCGTCATGATCACCCACAATCCGGAGATCGCCGCAATGGCCGACCGCGTGATCCGCATAGAAGACGGCCGGATCGCGACAGCGTAAGGAGGGAAGACGGCATGAACAAGAAAACACTTTTCAAACCCGTTCCCGTCCTCTCCAAGCGCATGTTCCGAAGCAGCAGAGGGCGCAATCTGGCGGCAATCCTCGCCATCCTTCTGACCACCATGATGTTCGCCGCACTGTTCACCCTGACACAGAGTATGAGCCGCAATCTCGTGGAAATGACCTTCCGCCAGACCGGCTATGATGCCCAGGCGTCCATCCGCGCCCTCACTGAACAGCAAGCGGACGCCATCGCCGCTCATCCGGAAACGGCGGGCCTTGGCCGCAGCATCGTCCTGGGAACCGCAGATCTTGACGCTCTCGCAGGCCGTCAGATCGAAGTGCGCTGGGCCGATGAGGAGTATGCCGGACATTCCTTCGCGCTTCCTTCCACCGGCCGGATGCCGCAGGAATTCCCGGAGATCGCTCTTGACACCCTCACCCTGGACCGGCTGGGCATCCCGCATGAGGTGGGGCAGCCGGTCATCCTGACATGGCGGAAGGGATCCGGTACAGAGACGGTCACCCAGCCCTTCACTCTCTGCGGCTTCTGGGAGGGCAATGAATCCTCCTATGCCGGTATGGCCTGGGTCAGCCGTTCCTATGCCGATGCCATGACGGAAGGCGTGCTCTCCGCCGATGCTTCTCAGACCTTTGGCCTGTACATGGTTCAGATCAGCCTGTACAGCGACCGGGACATCGAGGGGACCATGGACCGGATCCTTGCCGATACCGGGCTTTCCGGCCTGGAATACAGCGTCAATCTGGCCTATTCCCCTGAAATGGGCGCTGTCGCCGCGCAGGAAAGCCTTCCCATGTACTTCGGCATGGCACTGGTCTTCGCGGCCGGCTACCTCATCATCTATAATATTTTTCAGATCAGCGTAACCGCTGACGTACAGTTTTACGGCCGTCTGAAAACGCTCGGCGCCTCCTCCGGGCAGCTGCACAGACTGGTCTACGGGCAGGCGTCCCGCCTGTGCCTCATCGGCATTCCCGCAGGCCTCCTGATGGGCTGGCTTCTGGGATCCGTACTGGTTCCGGTATGGATGGGAACCGAACCGGGCGAAGCCTCCGTGTCCGTAAGCCCCGTCATTTTCCTCGGCTCCGCCCTGTTTTCCTGTCTGACCGTACTGATCTCCTGCCTGCATCCCGCCCGGCTGGCCGGAAAGGTCTCCCCTATCGAAGCCATGCGCATGAGTGATGCCGATACGGATCCCCGAAAAGTACGGCGTTCCGGCATGCTCACAAGGGCAGGCAGACACCCTCAAATCCCTTCCCTTGCTTCCATGGCCTGGGCCAATCTGTGGCGCAGCAGGAAGCGCACCCTGACCGTAATCTGCTCCCTGAGCCTGGGCCTGGTGCTCCTCTCCTGCTTCTATGCCAAAAATGCGGCCTTCGATATGGAAAAATACCTGGAGGACCTCACGCTGGCGGATTTCGAACTGTCCGACATCACCAGCGAGGACTACTACGACGGCTACGACCCGCACGGCACCACGCTGAACGATGCCCTGGTGCAGACTCTGGAGAGCATGGAAGGGCTGGAACAGACCGGACATCTGTATTCTCATCAGACCCGGTGGCAGATGGATCCGGGCACCCGTGAGAACCTGCAGGCCTTTTATACCCAGGATATGCTGGACGACTGGGCCACCTATGACGCCGCCGGCGTGGAAGCCTTCCACCGTGCGGTGGACAGCGGGGAGCTTTCGGTCGTGATCCTCGGTCTGGACGGCATCCCTCTGCATGCCATCACACAGGAACGGTATCTGATGGACGGCTCCTTTGACAGCGAAGCCTTTGCCGGCGGAGATTATGTCCTGGCCGTCGGACCGGCTGTCGATCCGGATGCGGATGATCCGGTACTTCCCGCTCCTTCCGTGGGAAGCACCATCCGTCTGGAAGGAAGGGACTATACGGTCATGGCTGTGGTCTATCCCCTGACCCCGGTGGACAGCGGCGCAGCGGAGGCCGGCTCTTCCGGAGACATGCAGCTGCATTTCATCCTTCCTGCGGATGTCTTCCGTTCCTGCTGGCCGGACAATACGCTGAGGAAGCTGTTTCTCAATGTGGATGACGCTCACCTGGACGCCGCTCAGGATTTTCTGGAGGAATACCGCGCATCGTCTGATCCCGGTCTGCCCGTCACCTCCCGCCTGTCCATGGCTCAGCAGTATAAGACCGAAACCCGTTCTGCCGCCGTGATGGGAAATGCCGTCAGCATCGTCATCGCGCTGGTCGGCGTTCTGAACTTTGTCAACTCCATGGCGACAGCCATCGTGTCCCGCAGGCGGGAATTTGCCGTCATCCAGTCCATCGGCATGACCAGAAAGCAGCTTCGCCGGATGCTGATATGCGAAGGGCTCTTCTACGCCTTCCTGACTCTGGCCGCTTCCTTCCTCATCAGCTCCTTCGCTGTGGGCGTTGTCATCCGCGCCATGGTGGCGGGCGGCTTTACCACCTTCCGCTTCACGCTCCTGCCCCTGGCGGTCTGTGCGCCTCTCCTCCTGGTATTTGCCGTCCTGATCCCCTGCATCTGCTTCCGGAATCTGGACCGGCACAGCATTGTGGAGCGGCTGCGCATGGAATAGCGCGCTGCAAACTTTTCCTTTATATCATAGCATCTATCATATTGACTTTTTCCCGCCGCTCTGCCATAATACATTCAATATGCGGCGAAGCCCGCTGTCCGGCAGAACGGCGGGCCAAAGCAGGAGCTTTTTTCAAGAAGCCGCAGTCTTTTGGGGATGGGAGAAAATGTTTTTTCAGAGCATACGGCGGACAGTCCGCAGGAGGATCCGCTTCCGCATCGGAAAAAACCGCCTGTACGGCGTTCCATATGGGTGTTGTTTGAGATACGGCCGGATATAACTGTATCTTGAACAGCTTTTTTTCTGCCCTTTTTTCTGTATCAGATCATCCGGCAGCGCCGGGAGGCGCCCGAAGAAAGGAGCGGCTATGGACCGTTTCAGTGGAAAATACCGTCATGAACAGAAATACCTGGTGGACGAGCGGGATATTGCCCTCATCACAGCCAGGATCCGCCCGCTGATGAAGCCGGATGCCTTCCATCCGGATGGAGCATACCGCATCCGGAGCGTGTATTTTGACGACCGGCAGGATTCGGCTCTGCGCCAGAATCTGAACGGCGTCTCTCCGCGCAGCAAATTCCGGATACGGATCTACGATGAAAGCATGGATGTGATCCATCTGGAGCAGAAGCGGAAGGACCACGACCTCACGCTGAAAAAAAGCTGTGTCCTCACCGCGGAGGAGTGCCGGCTGCTTCTGAGCGGAAGGCCCGTGCCGGGTGCGGGAAAGGACAGGCCGCTTTTTTTGCTCCTTCAGGCGCAGATGCGGATGCGCCTCCTTCTGCCGCGGATCCTTGTGGAATATGAGCGGACCGCCTACACCTGCCGGGAGGGAAACGTGCGCGTCACCTTCGACCGGAACCTGGCCTCCTCCGACTATGTCCTCCGCCTTTCCGATCCGGCGCTTCCCAGGCGCCCTGTCATGGCTCCGGGACAGCATATCATGGAGGTCAAATACGATGAGTTCCTCCCTTCCCCGATCCGCAGCGCGCTGAACATGGGAAAGCTGGAACGGACCACCTTTTCCAAATATACGCTCTGCCGTCTGTATGCGCTGGGCCCCTCCGTTTCCGGACCGTTTTTGCGGCTGTGATTTTCAGAATATCAAAGAATATCAATATCAAAAAGAAAGGGCGTCTTTCAAATGAGCTTCCAAGACATCATCAAAAATTCCATCCTGGAAACGATGGAGAACAACACCCTGTCCACGGCTTCCCTCTGCATCACGCTGGGTATTGCCATCCTGTTCTGCCTTTATATCTACGCGGTATATTATCTGTCGCAGAGGAAGGGCTTTTACAGCAAGCAGTTCAACATCGTGCTCGGGGTCCTGCCCGTCATCACCGCAGGCATCATCCTCGCCATGCAGTCCAATCTGGTCATCTCTCTCGGCATGGTGGGCGCGCTGTCCATCGTCCGGTTCCGCACCGCAGTCAAAGAGCCGAAGGATCTTCTGTTCCTTTTCTGGTCCATCGGGATCGGCATCATTCTCGGCGCGCGCAACTATGAGCTGGCGCTTCTCATCTCCCTCGTCGTCACCATTCTGCTGTTCGGGCTGGAGCTGATCCCGGACAGCAGGGCGGCCCTGCTTCTCGTGGTCAACCTGGACCGGGAAGGACGGGAGGACGAGCTGATGTCCGCCGTGGAAAAGCTTTCCAGGAACGCCAGGATCAAGTCCCGCAGCCGGACCATGGACGGCACCGATCTCATCATCGAATGCCGTACCAGACAGGAGAAAGCGCTGCTCGACGCCGCCTCCTCGATCCCCCACGTTCAGAGCGCCTCCCTGATCGCCCATGACGGAGAGGCCGTCTATTAAGGCCGCTCCGGCACAGAGGTAAACATGAGTAAAAAGTGGAAACTGTCCGGCCTGCTCCTGCTTCTGGGCGTATTTGTCCTGTTTTTTCTCTCCGGCCTGAAGCAGGCGCAGACCGCATTCATCAGCATACGGGAAAAGGACGGCAGTCAGGCCGTCTCTGCTCATCTCACCAGCGGGGAAACCTCCGTCTCCATAGACGCCTGGCAGTCCGCCGGGGGAGATTACTGGCTTTTTCTGCCCTCCTGGGCCGAAGACCGCCTTCTGCAGACGGAGGGGCCGGCTTCGGCATCCGCTTCCGGCCGGAAAAAAAGCTTCTTTTCCCTGCCCCTGCTGTCCTCCGGCCAGGCCTTTTCCCTTGCGGACGGAAGCAGTCTCACTATCCTCACCGGATCCCGCATCCCCTCGGTTTTTCTCACACTCAAACACGACCTTTCCCATATCAGCTCCGATAAGGAGCAGTCCGATTCCGGGCAGGCCCTCATCCTGGACGGGGACGGCAGGACCCTCTATTCCGGCGGGCTGGACCGTATTAAGGGACGGGGAAATACCAGCTGGGAGCAGGACAAAAAGCCCTACAACATCACCCTGCAGGATGCGGTTTCTCTGCCCGGCATGGAAGGGCGGACCGCGGAATATTCCCTCGTAACCTCCAGCGATCTCACCTTTCTTCGGAACCGTATTTCCAACGAAATGGGGCAACTGGCAGGCACCAGCAGCATGTCCTGCATCCGGGTCAATCTGTATATCAACAACAGCTTTGAGGGTGTCTATGAGCTGTATCAGAAGATCACGCCGGAAAACCTGGGACTGACCGATCTGGAAGAGCTGACCGAACAGGCCAACCCTCTGCAGAGCGAAGAAAGCCTGACCCAGCTCACCACCGGCCTGACCATCGATGACTGGAATCAGTCCGTCACCGGAAAATGGTGGGATTATGAGCACAATCCGGAAAACATCACGGGCGCCTACATCCTGGAGGGAGACAATGCCCTCCGCTACACAGACGAGGCCAGCGGCTTCATCCTGGCAAGCGGGGCTTATATGGTATCCAAATCCCCAGCTCTTCTGAGCGAAGCGGAATATCAGTACATTCTTTCCTATGTGCAGGAATGCGAAAACGTCATGCAGCAGAGCGTAGGGCTGAACGATTACCAGGCCCTTTCCGCTTATATCGACATCCCCAGCTTTGTGGGCAAATATCTGGTGGAGGAGGTCAGCAAGAACATCGACAGCTCCGCCACCAGCCAGTATTTCTTCAAAGACCGGGACGGCCTTCTGTATGCCGGTCCCGTCTGGGACTATGACTGGGCCTACGGCGTGGAACGCATACAGGAGGACATCGACTACACGGACCCGGAGGGCTTCTCCGCCCGGGACATTCCCGGAAGCCTGACCTGGTGGCAGCTTCTGTATTACAACAACGCCTTCTATCAGGATGTGACATCCGTCTATAAGGACATCCTCTATCCCTGGCTGACCGGCCTGACGGAAAGCGGTCTTTCCGACTGGGCGGAGGAGCTGTCAGACAGCGCGGTCATGGACTACCTGCGCTGGGGGCGGACGGATGCCGGAACGGGCGGGGCGGACTCTGATCCCGCCGCGGCAGGCACAGAATCAGACGCGCAGTCCCTTTCCCCGGTCAGTCAGGCGCGCCGGGCCTACCTGGATCAGGTGGAGCAGGTCCGCTCCTTCCTCGCCGCCAGAAAGGAATTCCTCTATCGCGAATGGGTGGGGTAGCGCGGGCTTGTATCTTTTTCCCGTCCTGTAGTATAATAAATGTTGCTGTTCGGATACCTCCGGACAGCGGTTGATAAACTGCGTCAATGACCGGCCGGACCGCTGCCGGGTCAGAAAGGGATCTTCATGCTTTTTAATTCGTTCGGCTACGCCGTTTTTCTCCCCATCGTCTTCCTTCTGCACTGGCTCGTTCCCCGGAAATGGCGCTGGGCGCTTCTGCTTGCTTCCAGTCTGTTCTTTTACGCTTCCTGGGGCCCGGAATACATCGTTGTTCTCCTCCTTTCCATTCTGGTTTCCTACTTTGCCGCGCTGTATCTGGAGGGGGCCGGCGCACCGGACAGAAAGGCGGGCCGGAATCCGGGCAGGAAGGCTTCCGGAGCCGTTCTCCTTCTTTCCATCCTGTTCTGTGCCGGGATGCTTTTTTTCTTTAAATACCTGAACTTCTTTTCTGAAAATATGACCGCTCTGCTGCGGCAGTTTTCCATTCCCATGCAGCCCTTTACCCTGCGGCTTGCCCTCCCCATCGGGATTTCCTTTTATCTGTTCCAGACGATCAGCTATCTCGTCGATGTATACAGGGGCAAGATCCCCGCAGAACGGCATCTCGGCATTTATGCGGTCTACATTTCCTTCTTTCCGAAGGTCATGCAGGGCCCCATCGAAAGGGGAGGAGCTCTTCTTCCCCAGCTGCACAGGCCGGGCCGTTTCCACTACGGTCAGGCTTCCTATGCCGTCAAGCAGATGGCCTGGGGCTTTTTCAAAAAGCTGGTGCTGGCGGACGGACTTTCCGTTTATGTCAGTCAGGTCTATGATAATCTGCCCTCCTATACCGGCTTTTCTCTCCTTCTTGCTACCTTTTTCTATGCCGTTCAGCTGTACTGTGATTTTTCCGGATATACGGACATCGCGCTGGGCTCCGCCGGACTTCTCGGCATCCGCCTTTCGCCCAACTTCCGTTCCCCCTATTTTGCCTCCTCCATCAAGGATTTCTGGGGCAGATGGCACCTTTCGCTTTCCGGCTGGCTGCGGGACTATATCTACATTCCCCTGGGCGGGAACCGGGTCGGAAGGATCCGCCATGCCCTCAACATCATGATCACCTTCCTGGTCAGCGGTCTCTGGCACGGGGCGAGCTGGAATTATGTGCTCTGGGGCGGCATCCACGGTGCGCTCCAGGTGATCGAAGGCTTTTTCCCCTGGAACAAAAAGAGTTCTCCCTTCCAGACCGACAGGCGGCTTCATTCGCTTCTGTGCATCGTCACCGTCCCGGCAACCTTCCTGCTGGTCTGCTTTGCCTGGATTTTCTTCCGGGCCGCTACCTTCCGGGACGCTCTTTATGTGCTGCGCAACATGTTTACGGGCATCGGCTCCCCCTACACATATTTCCATGACTGCGCGCTGCAGATGGGGCTTACCTTCCGCAACCTGGTGTTTCACTGCCTGCCCATGATCCCGCTGTTTCTGTTCGATCTCGTTTCCCTGAAGACCGACGTGATCGCCCTGATCTCCAGGCAGCGTTTCTTCATCCGCTGGCCGGTCTATATCCTGCTGCTCTTAGTCATCCTGCTTTTTTCCGAGAAAGGAGTGACCACAGAATTCATTTATATGCAATTCTGAGAGATGCCCATGAAAAAATTTATTGTCAAATGTGTTCTCGCCGTCTGCATCACCCTCTGCTGTCTGTTTTATCTGGACATGATGTATGAACAGAAGGTCAGCACCGGCATGTCGGAGATCAACGCCTTTCATTTCATACCGGAAAACATTCAGATCGCCAACGTGGGGAGCTCCCACGGCCAGTGCGCCTTCAACTGGGACACGCTCGCGCAGGAGCGGGGCTATGAAACCTTTAACTTCGCCCTCACCAGCCAGTCCTTCCTGTACGATTACTCTCTGATCAACATGCATAAGGACGATTTTTCGCCGGGCAGCATCCTGTTCATTCCCGTCTCCTACTTCTCCTTCAATGAGGAGGCCACCAGCCCGGAGGATCAGGAGGCCATCAGCGTCCGCTATTACCGCATTCTGTCCCCTCAGTACAATCCGGACTACAGCCTGTACAAGGATCTGGTCACCGTCCGCTTCCCCATCCTTTCCGCCGGAGACGAGATCTTCGAGCTGTTCAAACCGCCCATCATCTTCCCGTCTCTGTCCGAAAACAAGAAAAATGTCGTATATGCGGCGGAAGCACAGGCCGGCGAAAGCACGGCGTCAGATGCCGAAAGCATGACGGATGACGGCCGGACCGCGGCAGACGCCGAAAGCACGACGGACGACGGCCAGACCGCGGCAGACGCCGAAAGCACGACGGATGACGGCCGGACCGCGGCAGACGCCGAAAGCGCAGCAGACACCGGAAACACGGCGGATGCGGCTCAGGAGGGCACGCCGGAGGAAATCTACGGCGCCGAAACCGTTCAGGAATTTCAGGAGAAAGGGCTGGCAAGATACCGGAGACATTTTGAGAACAGAGAAGAATATTTTGAAGCGGACAAACGGCAGAAGCTGGTCGATCTGATCACCCTGTGCAAGGAAAACGACATCGTTCCGGTCCTGATCACAACGCCCTTTACGATCTACTATAATCAGTATGTATCGGCAGATTTTCTGTATGATTTCTACACGGTCATCAACGACATCGCTCTGGAATACGGGGTCAGCTACTATGACTACTCCCATGATGAACGGTTCCAGACGAATCTGAAATATTTCGGAGACGCAGATCATCTGAACGAGGAAGGCGCAGTCTATTTTACCGGCCTTCTGACGGAAGAAGTGGCCGAGCTTTCCGCCTACCTGGAAACGCACTGAGAAAAAGACGCTCCCGCCATCCACGCCGGATGCGGGCGCCATCGGAAAAATGCTTCCGGCCGCCAAAGACGCCGCTCTGCGGGGAGATTCCCGCCAGGCGGCGTCTTTTTACAAATCCTGATCGGGAGAGGCCAAAGAGGAACGCATTTCGTCCTGCCTTTCCCTGCTGCCTCTTTCCGGGGCGGCTGTTCTCCGGAAGCTGTTCTATTCCAGCGTCAGCTCTATCTTCACCGGACGCATTCCCGTAAGAGCTGCGCTCCTGTCATCCGGCTGGCTGGTTCCCACATACAGGCTGAAGCGCTTTCCGTCCACATATCTTCTTCCCTCCTCATCCACGATGGTAAGGGCGGATGCCGGAACGGTCAGGCTCACTTCTCTGGTCTCTCCCGCCTTCAGGCTCACTCTGGCAAAAGCGCAGAGGGAAGGATGCAGAGGAGCAAAAGCGGAATCCTCCGCATGAATGTATGCCTGCAGCACCTCGTCCGTATCGTATTCCCCGGCATTTTCCAGGACTGCCTTTACCGCAATATCCCTGTCCGCCTCCGCTCTGCCGGAGACAGACGCATCCGCGAGGGAGGCGCTTTTTACCGCCACGCGGCCGTAGGTCAGGCCGTAGCCGAAGGGATAAAGGGGAGCTTTTTCCAGATAGCGGTAGGTCCTTCCCTTCATGGAGTAGTCTTCAAAGGCCGGGAAGCCGTCCAGGTCACGGTAGAAGGTCACCGGAAGCTTTCCGGAAGGGGAACAGGTGCCGAACAGGATGTCCGCAGCAGCCTTTCCTCCTCTCGCTCCGGGATACCACACCTGCAGGATGGCATTCACATGCTCATCGGCAAAGCTCAGATCCACCGCGCTTCCCGCAAGAACGCACAGGACCACGGGCCTGCCGCAGCCCGCCACCGCTTCCAGAAGCTCTCTCTGGGATTCGGGAAGCTGCAGATCCACCTTATCGCCGGAAGCATAATTGTTCCCGGTATCTCCTTCCTCTCCCTCCAAAGTCTCGTCCAGTCCCAGACAGAGCACCACCACATCGCTGTGCTCCGCCACTGTAAGCGCTTCCGAAATGCGGTCCTGCCGCCAGGCAAGTCCCTCCACCCGGTCTTTATACAGGTGACAGCCCTCGGAGTAAAGGACGCGCACCTCTTCGCCCGCCGCATCCTGGATTCCCTCCAGCATGGTGATATAGCGGGAAGAAGTTCCGTGATAATTTCCCACCAGAGCTCTCCTGCTGTCCGCGTTCGGCCCGATCACGCCGATGGTCTTCAGCCTGTCCTTCTTCAGGGGCAGGGTACCGTCGTTTTTCAAAAGCACCATGCCCTCTCTTGCGATCTTCTGTGCCAGCTCCAGATGTTCCCTGCATTCCACCACTTCATAAGGGATGTCGTCATATTCGTTCCGGTCAAAGCATCCGAGCAGATAACGGGTGGTAAACAGCCGCTCTGCAGCCTGTGTAATCTCCTCTTCCGTCACCAGCCCTTGAGCATGGGCCTTGAGAAGATGCAGATAGGTAACGCCGCAGTTCACGTCACAGCCCGCCTTCAGCGCCATCGCTGCGGATTCCTCCGGCGTTTTCGTCACGCAGTGATGCTCATGAAAGTCCTTGATGGCCCAGCAGTCCGATACAAAATGGCCCCGGAATCCCCATTCTCCTCTTAAGATCTCCCGGATCAGCGTGTTGCTTCCGCAGCAGGGCTCCCCGTTGGTGCGGTTATAGGCTCCCATGACAGCCTCTACGTTTCCTTCCTTCACGCACGCTTCAAAGGCGGGAAGATACGTTTCATACATATCCTTCTTCCCCGCGACGGCGTTGAATTCATGGCGCACTCCCTCCGGCCCGGAGTGCACGGCGAAATGCTTGGCGCAGGCGGCGGTCTTCAGATATTCCTTTTTTTCGCCCTCTGTCTCCTCCGTTCCCTGCAGGCCTTCCACGTAGGCCACGCCCAGGCGTGAGGTCAGATACGGGTCTTCTCCGTAGGTCTCATGTCCTCTTCCCCATCTGGGATCTCTGAAAATGTTCACGTTGGGAGACCAGAAGGTCAGCCCCTTGTAGATGTCTCTGTCATTGTGCTTTGCATACTCATTGTACTTGGCGCGTCCCTCGGTGGCTACCGCATCCCCGATGGTGCGAAGCAGCTTTTCGTCAAAGGCCGCAGCCATTCCGATGGCCTGCGGGAAGCTGGTTGCCACTCCCGCTCTCGCCACTCCGTGCAGCGCCTCGTTCCACCAGTTATAGGCTGGGATCCCCAGCCTGGGGATCGCCGGAGAGTCATAGCGAAGCTGAGAAGCCTTCTCTTCCAGCGACATCTGAGCTACCAGTTTCTTTGCGGCCTCCTCGGCCCTCTTTCTGTCCTTCATTTTTCTGATCCTTCCTCCATCCTTTCGGCGCTTCCGCCCATGCAGACGCCCTGTGCGGCACTTCCTCTGCGTACGGTGCGCCAACCGTTCTTTTTTGTCTTTTCAGTATACCTCCTTCTCCGTCCGGCCGCTTCCGAAATATGGCTTTCCGATGATCAAATCCTGCGGTTTTTTCCCCGGCAGCTTCTCCACAGCCGCATCAGCGCCACTGCCAGCGCTGTGGCTGCCCCGATCTTGATCAGGGCGGAATAGGCATCCGTATATTCCAGGATGATCTCCCAGGATCCTCCTGCCGCCGTTCCCAGAAGGACCAGCGCGGCATCCCAGATCAGACTGCCGGACAGCGTATAGATCGTGAAGCGGGCAGGCCTCATACCGGCCATTCCGGCGGGTATGGAAATCAGACTTCGCAGAATGGGCACACACCTGCCGAAAAAGACCGCCTTCTCTCCTTTTCGCTGAAACCACGCCATCGTGTCCGTTATCTCCTTTTCCTGAAACCCCAGCTTCTTTGCCGGCCTTCCGGAAAAAAGCCCGCGAAGCCGTTCCGGGCTCATCAGACGTCCCATTCCGTAGAACAGCCATGCTCCCGCCAGAGAGGCCAGCGTGGAAGACAGGATCACGCCGGTCACAGTGAGATCCGTACAGGTAGTCAGAAACCCGCCGAAGGTGAGGATCACCTCCGACGGGATCGGCGGGAAAACGGTCTCCAGAAGGATCAGCATGCCAATCCCCGGATACCCAAACTGATTCATGATCTGCTGCACCATTTCCTGCATGGACCGGACCCGTTTCCTTCCTGCTCTTTTCTGATTTCAGTCTATGCAGCCTGCAGGCCGTCCCATGCAGGATACCTCAGTCCTCCTTCCGTCCGTTCTCCAGAAGCTCGATGGCCACCTTCAGATCCTTTTCGGCGGACAGATAGGCATATCTCCCGCTCCCGTCCGCGTACTCGCCCTTCTGTTCCAGCGTCATGCCGAAATCCCTGCAGTTTTCAATGGCCTGCTCCATGCGCATGCCGCCCACATTGAAAGCGAGATGATGGATCCCCTCTCCGTGCGTATCCAGGAATTCCCTCCAGGTGGACGGCGCCTCATTGGGCTGAATCAGCTCGATCTGAAAGCCCGGGAAATTGAAAAAAGAAAGAAGGCTCTTCGCCTCCGGCGCATCCTCCCCTTTGTACTGAGTATGGGTGACGGCATATTCCCCGGAATCTCCCACGGGCGGCTCCTCCACGCCGAGAAACTGCGCCCACTTCCGTTTGGTTTCATAAATGTCCTTCACCACAAAGCCGATCTGAACGACCGTGCTGCTCCCTGCGATACCGTTTTCTCCTTCTCTGCTCATGCTTCCTCCTCCGGCTTTCCCGCCGCTTCCTCATTTTCTTCCAGATACCCCTTCAGCTTCAGATAAGCGATGATCAGCTCCACCGCCCCGTCCACGCCTGTCTGAGAGGTATTGATCATCAGGGCCTTGTTCCGTTTGTCGCCCCATTCCTCGTCCGTATAATACTGATAATAATTTCGGCGGATCTTCTCCGTCTTCCGGATCAGCTTCGCCGCCTTCTGTCTGTCCCCCAGATGGTACATCCGCTTGATCCTGCGGATCTTGTCCTCCATATTCGCATAAATGAACACATTTACCACATCATCCTGATAGGCCAGGATCACATCCGCGCAGCGTCCCACCACCACGCAGGACTCCTCCCTGGACTTGTGAAGGATAAAATCCGCCTGCATGTCAAACAGCTTTTCATTCAGATTCTCCGACTCGAAATCATAGGGAATGAGCGTTTCCCTGAAGGGCGAGGACTTCACCTCGTCCCGGTTCATCAGCTCCTCCACGCTGATCCCGCTCTTTCTGGAGATCTCATTCAGTATGATCCTGTCCAGGAAGGTGAATCCCAGACGCTCCGCCAGCTTCTCTCCCACCTCATGTCCGCCGCTTCCATACTCTCTTCCGATCGTGATCGTTACTTTCTTCATACCCTCCTCCTGTCTGCCGCCGTCCGGCGGCCGTCCTATCCTGCTTTCTTTTGTCCCATACTCCCTGCCGTCCTTCTGCTTCTATTGTACCATGGATGACACGCTGCTCCAAGCGGGAAGTTTTCTGTCAAAGAACACATTTTTTGTGGTATACTTGGGGCAACGGGCGCTGCCGCTGCAAAAGGGGTGTCCGCGGAAAGGGGCTTTTATCGATCATGAAGAAAAAAATATTATCCTTCCTCCTCCCGCTTCTCTTCCTTCTGCTTCTCTCCACAGCCGGGATCTTTCTGTTTCTTTTCAGAGATCCCCCTTTCCTGCGTGCCTCCGGGCCTGTTCCCGTCTCCGCTGCCCGTCCCGCAGAAGCCGTCAATCCCTATGCTTCTCTCAGCGTCCCCTCCTGCATCACGCGGATCGGAACGGATTATTTCATCGTGGATACCTATCACGATCAGATCCTCTTCAGCGACAGCCTGAGCCGTCCGCTGAACGAATGGCAGGTGGCGACGGATCAGATCACGCGCGGGCATACCATTGCCGGAGACGGAACGGTATATCTGGCTGACGATACGGAAAACGACCGGATCCTGATCCTGGAAAAGAAGGACGGCTCCTTCCTTCTTACGCAGGAGTTTACCGGCATCGGGACCCGCCCCCACTATGTGGTCTATGATGAGAGGACCAAGCGCTTCTATGCCTACAGCTCCATGACCGGGGAGCTGTATGTGTTCCGCAGGCAGCGCAATTCCTCCCGGGTGGTTCTGGAGGACGTCCGCAGCATCGAAAAGCTGAACGGCGTCTATGTGCGCTCCTTCACCATCATGGGCGATGAGATCTGTTTCGTCTCCGGCAATTCCAGCATCATCCGGGCAAGGCTGAAGGATCTTTCCATCCTGGAGGAATACCCTGTCACCCCCGAGATCGCGGGAATGGTCCAGCTGGAAAAGATCCAGGACTACTACTACATCACGGTTTCCACCGACGCTGCGGGCAGTCAGGATTATGCCACCATTCTGCGCACAAAGGACCTGCATTCTCTTGCCGCCGGAGAATATGAAGATATTTATTCCTGTTTTGTGGGCGGCGGAACGCCCTATTATATGGGAAATTTTGACGGACACTATTACCTGACGGAGCACCGGATCCCCGGCTGCTCCATCTGGCAGTTCGATGTGATCGAAAACGAGATCAGGAATGTGACTCTGCTGTATTGACGACCAGGATCCCGGCGCAGACCAAGAGCAGCGCCAGAAGGGCAGGCCAGCCGAAGGCCTGGCTGCCTTCTCCCAGAAGCAGGGCAGACAGGAAGAAGCTGAACACGGGATTCATGAAGCCGAATACGGCGACGCGGCCGACCGGATTGTATTTGAGCAGGATGCCCCAGAGCGTATAGGCAGCTGCCGAAATAAGTCCCATATAAAGAAGCAGCACCCAGCCGCCGGCGGGAATACCCGTCAGGCTCACCCGGCCGCCGCAGGCAAGCCCTGCCGCGGTAAGGATGATCCCGCCGCAGAGGAACTGATAGCCGCTCAGGACCACCGGATCCTCCTTTCCGGAATATTTCTTGATGAGGCCGGAGGAAAGGGCATAACTCAAGGATGAAAGCAGGATGAAGCCCTCTCCCAGAAAGGATATGCTCATATCTACGCTGTTTCCGGCCACATTGACGACAGCTACTCCCGCGAATCCCACCGCGCAGCCCAGAAGCTTTCTCAGGGTGAGCCTTTCCATATGAAAGACGACAACTGCGATAAAGATGGCGAAAAATACGTTGGAGCCTCCGATGACGGCCGCCTTCACTCCGGTGGTATGCGCCAGTCCGACATAGTAAAACACATACTGGGCCACCGTCTGCACCATGGCAAGCTTCAGGATCATGGGAAAAGCCGCCTTCCCGGGCCTGAGCAGCCCTCCGCCTTTTTCCCTGCGGTTCAGAAAGCTTCCCGCCAGAATGACCATCACTCCCGCCAGCATAAAGCGCATCCCGGCGAATACGATCTGCGCCATGCTGTCGGCGGCGCCGATCTCAAACAGCCGGTAGCCGATCTTGATGCTCGGAGCAGCGCTTCCCCACAAAAAACAGCAGATCAGGGCGCAGCCAAAGACCACGCCCATCCTGCTCATACGTTGTTCAGCGTTATTCATGTTTACCTCCATGCCGAAGCGGCACAAATCCGAATTGAAAAATGCGTCATTGAGCGCACTTTCCCGTCTTTTCCTCCGCCTCCAGATACTTTTCTCTCAGGCGTGTCCGCGCTTCCCTGTCCAGCCCCATCTCCCGCTCCAGAAATGCGTCCATGCTCCCATAGTCCGCCAGGATCTCATTCTGAACGCTGCGCAGATAGGAATCCTGCACCTGCATCAGGCTGCGCAGACATTCCAGGAGCCTTTCATCCGGGATCCGCGCTCTGATCCTGGCCAGCTCCTTGTCCACCACTGCTCCGGTCAGCTCGTTCACCAGCCTGTAATCCTCATAAATGGTTTCCTCCGGCACATCCAGAGCCCACAGAAGGAACGCCGTTCCGACTCCGACCCGGTCCTTGCCTGCGCTGCAGTGCCACAGTACGGCTCCTCGCTCCTGCTCCAAAAGCACGTCAAAAAAGCGGCGGTACTGCCTGCGGCAATATTCCTGCTTCACCATGCTCCGGTACAGACCCTGCATGTATTCTGCCGCTGCGTCCACTCCGCTGTCCAGCTTCTCTGCCAAAAGCTTCAGCATTCTTTTTTCTGATTCCCTGTCTCTGGTAATTCCTACGGAAAGCTCGTCCAGTATGGGAATTTCCACATAGGCTACCCCTTCCGGAACAGGATCCGGATTTTCTTCCTTCTCCTTCTCTGTCCTGAAATCCACGATCGTACACAGGTCATACTCCTTTCTGAGCACACCGGCATCCTTTTGCGTCATTCCCGCGAGCTGGCCGCTCCTGATCAGCCTGTGCGGGCGGATCCTTCGTCCGTCCGACGTTCTGATCCCTCCCAGATCCCTTGTGTTATAAAGCCCTTCCAGAGCTATCCGTCCTGCTTCCTTCATATCCTGATCCTTCCTTCATCCGCTGCCAGAAGGAGGATTCCAGGATCTCCTTCCGCCGTTGTCAGGCACTGCCCGCTTCTCTATTTTATCTCAGTCAGGCCATTCAGGAAAGATATTTTTCACCTCTGTCTGTAAAATAAGCCGTAAGTCTGGCAATAAACTCCGAATTGGTCGGCCTTCTGCTCTCCGTCCGGCTGCAGCCGAACAGCATTTTCTGCGCCTTCTCATCTCCTCTTTCCCATGCCGTCTTAATGGCATGCCGGATCGCATGCTCTACAGTCTGCGCGGATGAGCGATAGACTCGTGCAATATCCGGATACAGCCGCTTCGTCACTCCGTCCAGTTCCTCCGTGCTCTGAACGCACAGGTCGATGGCTGTTTTCAGATACTGGTATCCCTTCAGGTGAGAGGGAACACCAAGCAAAGACAGCATCCGCTCCATGTCCTTCGTAAGAAGTCCGCCGTCTCCTCTTTCATCCATATATGGCGTTCCGGAGGACAGGATGATCCTCAGATCTTCGTCTTCTTTTATCATCTGGGTAAGATGATAAATATGCGACTGACTACAATCGGTTACCGATACCCACATCAAACTCATATGATCTCTCCTCTCAAAAGAAGTATACAACACTTTTGTGTATACAACTTATTATTCATCCGATATTCTAGCAGAAAATTTATATTTGTAAAGATATTACATGGCACAATTTTATAAAGTTTATAATTTATTCAGAATTTCTCAAAATTATATTTTTTTTAAACTATTTAACAAATAAGGCGGTCAGCCGTCCCCCTTCCGCCTGTTTCCAATCCCATCCGCGCCGCCGGGCAGCGTTACAGCTCAGCCTTCGGAAGAGCTGTAACGGCATCCGGCCTTTCCAAGCGCTTCGCGCCAGGCCGGATGCTTCCGGCCGGTCTGTTTTCGTACGGTCTGCGCAGGGAATGCGCAGACCTGACTGAGCAGTAACCGGGCAGCGGCCTTCTTCGCTCTTTCTATTTGAATTCACAGGACAGATATGATAAGATGAAAACAATGATCATTCAACAGCGGCGCCTGTGCGGCAGGTCCGGATGCGCGCCCGGAAAGGAATCCGAATTCTTATGAGAAAAGCTCTGATCATCGGAGGCGGTCCGGCTGGCCTGACAGCTGCCTATGAATTGTTGAAGGCTTCTGAAACAGATTCGTCCGCTGAAAAATTTGAAGTCATCGTTTTTGAAGAAAGCGGCCAGCTCGGAGGGATCTCCAAGACGGTGGAATATAACGGCAACCGCATGGACATGGGCGGCCACCGCTTTTTTTCCAAGGATCCGAAGGTGAACGAATGGTGGAATCAGATGCTTCCGCTTCAGGGCGCGCCCGCCTATGACGACATCGTCCTGAAACGCGCCCCTCATCTGGAAGCCGGCGGTCCCGATCCGGAAAAGACGGACCGGGTCATGCTCACCAGAAACCGGGTATCCCGCATTTATTTCGACCGGAAATTTTTTGACTACCCGATCACCCTGAAATGGGAAACCTTTAAAAACATGGGGCTGATCACCACCATCCAGGCAGGAGCCAGCTACATGGCCAGTGTCCTGCACAAGCGGAAGGAAAACTCCCTGGAGGACTTCTACATCAACCGTTTCGGGAAAAAGCTCTACTCCATGTTTTTTGAAAAATATACGGAAAATCTCTGGGGAAGAAGTCCTTCGGAAATCGATCCCAACTGGGGCGCCCAGCGCGTGAAGGGCCTGTCCGTTATGGCGATCCTTTCGGACATGTTCCGCAAGCTCCTTCCCGGCAAAAAAACCGGACATGTGGAAACCTCCCTCATCGAGGAGTTCAGTTATCCCAAGCTCGGCCCCGGACAGCTCTGGGACGTGACCGGAGCCGAAGTCGAGAAAATGGGCGGCCGGATCCTGAGAAACTGCCGGGTAGTGCGCCTGCACCGGGATGAGAAAAATCACCTCACCAGCCTCACCTATGTAAAGGACGGCCGGGAATATGAGGAAACCGGAGATATTTTCATCTCCTCCATGCCCATCAAGGATCTGGTGGGCGGCATGAACGACGTACCTGAACGGAAAGCCGCCATCGCCGCTGGCCTTCCCTACCGCGATTATATGACCCTGGGCGTCCTGGTCCCGAAGCTGAATCTGGTTAATAAGACCAAAATGAAAACCATCAGCGACATCGTTCCGGACGACTGGATCTACGTTCATGACCGCACCGTACAGATGGGCCGCTTCCAGATCTACAACAACTGGTCCCCCTACATGGTAAAGGATCTGCACAACACCGTCTGGGTCGGCCTGGAATATTTCTGCACGGAGGGCGATTCTCTCTGGAACATGTCCGAGAAGGAATTCTCTGACTTTGCTGTTTCCGAAATGGTAAAAATGGGCCTGATCGACAGCCCGGACGTGGTTCTCGATACCCACATGGAAAAGGTAAAAAAGGCTTACCCCGCTTACTTTGACACCTACAGGGATATGGACGTGCTGCGCGCATGGCTGGATTCCATCGACAACCTCTACTGCGTGGGAAGGAACGGCCAGCACCGTTACAATAATATTGACCATTCCATGGTAACCTCCTTCGAGACGGTGAAAAACATCCTGAACGGCGTCCGCTCCCGGGACAACATCTGGAACGTGAATACGGAGAAGGAGTATCTGGAAGGGAAATAAGCATGGATCAGAATACGCTCACCGCCATTATTGAAGAACAGACCAGGCGCGCTTTATGGGAAGTGAAAAATATCATTTCCTGCATCCCTGATGAGCTATGGAACAAAAGCTACTGCGAAATGCCCTGCTGGAAACACGTTTATCATATGCTCCATTCCCTGGACCTGTGGTATATCAATCCGAGAGACAGACATTTTAAAGAACCGGCCATCCACGAAAAGGATCTGAACAATCTCGATGTGGTTTCTTCCAAAAGCCTCACCCGGGAAGAGATCGATTCCTATTTTTCCGGAATCGAGGGCAAAATCCTGGCATACCTGTCAGAACTGACAGATGAACAGCTGCTGGAATATCCTGCGGACTGTGAATACAGCAGATTCACCCTCATTCTGGCGCAGTTCCGCCACCTCCATTCCCACATGGGTATGTTGATGGGGTTTATCATTGATGATACGGGGTTATGGCCCAGAGTGCTCGGCCTGGAAAATCCTTTTCCTGAAGGGAAATATAATAAGTATCTGTAAATACAAATGCCGTCTTTTACAAGCAAAATACAAAATTCCCTCCCGCTTTTCTGAACATGGAACTGCGGGAGGGATGTTTTTATCATCTGAATACTATCTGTCACCGTTTCTATTTCAGCCATTTTTTCAGCCTGCTTTTTACTTTCTCCTCAATTTCTGCCCTGATGGCTTCTGACCGGGAAGGGTCAAGCTTCACTGCGGCAGCCACAGCCAGGATTTATTTTCCCTCATTGATAACCTCCTCTATGGACGCATATCCCTTTCTGGCAAACAGACTCTCGAAATCGTCTTCGCACCCAAGAGCAAACGCGATTTTCACCAGCGAAGTCAGGGATACTTCGCCGGTACGCTCGAAGCGTTTGATCGAGCCGAGACTCACGTCTGAGTATTTTGCCAGCTGTACCTGCGTGATCTTCTTTTCCTTCCTTCTCTGCCGCATCCGCTTTGTGATGCCCTTATTCACTTCATCCGGGGATTTCAGAAAATCAAAGGAAGAGGCCCAAACCGGCATGCACCGACAGGCCCCTTCCTTTTCTTCAGGTTCTCTGTTTTTCATACTCTCCGGCCGGACCAGCGGATGCTATCCAAGGGCAACCATACTGAATACCAACACGAACAGAGCAATGGTTTCGCAAAGACCGACAACGGTAATGTACTGCGCAAAGCCCTTTCCCGTTTCAGCCATGGCGTCTGCGCCTGCCGCGCCGGCTTTTCCCTGAATAATAGCGGAAAAAGCGATCGCCACGCCGGCCCCGATACCCATGCAAAGCTTCAGCAGGGGATCCGCGCCGGAGCCCTGCATGGTCTGCATCAGGAGGAAACCGTAAATCGTCTGTGTCAGGGGCGCGCCCGCAAAGGAAGTGAGAATAAAGGGCGCTGCCTTATTGCTCATGTAGCATTTCTTCCATGCCCCGATACAGGTGGTTCCCGCGATCACAACGCCAATACATGAACCGATCGCTGCGATGCTCATACATAATCCTGTTCCAATTAATCCGATGTCCATAATTAAATCTCCTTTTTTTAATTTATAACGGTTCCGGACGGCGTATCTTTTTCCCCTGTTTTCCCGCCGTCCTGAACGGTTACGTTTCATTCTTCAAATGGCTCATATTTATGGCCGCTCCACGACAGACCGACATGTGTGGAAAATTCCAGGGTATTCAGCCTGATGCCGTGGACGATCACAGACAGTACGTTTAAGATCATATTAAGCCCATGGCCGAATACCAGAATAATGACGGCAAAAATAATAAAGATAAAATGTCCGAGCAGCGGGCTGACCATATCGTTGATCGTTGCGGAGATTGCCGCTCCGGCCAATCCTACCGCCCACAGGCGGATATAAGAAACGATGTCGGAAAATACATTGACAACTCCCAACAGCATGGAAACAATATCCTTTACGCTGTCCAGGACGGACTGCAGAATACTTTCCTCATAATTCCCGAAAATAAAATTCACCGCAAATCCGATGATGACAAGGGCAACGGCAATCGTCCCCACCGGAATCCCTGCCACGACAAGATCCAGGCCAAATACAGCCCCGTTTACCACCAGGGAAAGAACCACATAATACATTCCCACAAGCTCCAGGATCGAGCCAATATCCCCCAGCATTTTTAAGGAGCCGCGGTTCCTTGCCGCCCCGCTCGCATGCGCGATCAGAAGATGCAGCAGCGCGATCGTAAACATCAGGATCTGAACATTCTGGCTGGTGGTGAGCCCTGCTTTTCCGCCTGTCCAGAACGGGTACCAGATCTTATCCGAATACACATTGGAGATCACCGGCACAGACAGCTTTTTGAGCCATTCCGGCAGTTCCTCCGCGGCCAGGCCAAACCAAGAGCAGGTAACGGTTCCCCATACCACGGTCATTCCGCCAAACAAAAGGAGCAGCCACGCTATCGGGGCGATCGCCTTTTTCTCTTTACGGCTCTTGATCATCATTGCCGCCGCTATCCCGCAGATCAGAAGGCCGTAACCGCCGTCTCCAAAAATAATACCGACAAATATGGTGATAAATACCAGGAACCAGCCGGAAATATCCGGTTCAAAGTACCCCGGCATACTTCCCAGGAAATCCGTCACAGGATAAACAAGGCTGACAAATTTATTATTGCGCAGTTTCGTCGGCGCGTCGTCCTCTTCTGTAGGATCTTCCGCCAGAAGCCCCCATGCGTTTTCCCTCGCCATCGTTTGAAGTCTGCTTAAATCTTCTGCCGGAAGGAATCCGACGAGATAAGCCACCGAAACCTTTCCGGAAGAGTCCTCCGAAAGATCCTCCTCCCCCATTCCGCTGGCATAGGTTTCAAACTCGACTTCCTTTTTCAGGGCCGCGACGGCCCGTTCCAGACTCGGCCTGTAGGCCGCCAGGGCCTCCAGTTCTTCCTTTATGCTCTGCAGCTGCCTGCGGGCATCCTCCAGTTTCTTTCTGAGTTCTCCTGTTGACACGTCCGGAAGTTTAAACCGGCTGCGCTCCAGCTGAATCTTATCTTCCTCCGTGAGCGTTCCATCGTTTATCAGAAGGAAGCGCACGACATCTTTGGTACGTTCCAGCGCAATCGTCCTGGCAGTATCGCCCAGTCTGTCGTATACGGAAGGACTCATTTCATGGAAAGAAAGGACAATTCCCTTTTTGGCCAGAAACGCGATCTGTTCGGGATCAATATCGCCCCATGCCCTGGTCCGTTCCAGCTCCGCCTGATATGCGGAAATATCCGCATAGCAGTTCTTCTGCTCTTCCTGCAGGGAATCGATCCTTCCTGCTATGGAAAGGGCTTCCTGTGTGTCCGCTTCTTTCTGAGCCATCCCCCGGACGGGTTTATCCGCCGCTGCGGCCATTCCTTTTTCCAGGGAAGCGATCTGTTCCTTCAGCTCCACAAGGCGCGGCCCTTTTCCCTCTTTGATCTCAATATGCAGAAGTCCAAGCTTCCGCAGCTTCTTCAACGCGTTTTTTCTCTCGCCGTCCAGTACGATCAGGGAAACTTTTTTCATAGGCACGATCATGGAACCGCCACCTCCCTTCCGGCGGCAGCCGCATTCGCCTGCGCGATTTTCTTTTTGGAAATTTTAGAGCGGACGACTGCGCTGACCTGCTGATCTGCCATATAAATCGAAATCTTTTTAATATTCTCCCGGGTCTCAGGAATTTTCACCTTTTCAAACAGGTTTACTCTCTGTGATGTGGTGAGTAATTCCTTCTGCAACAGCCGCACCTGTTCCTCCAGCACTTCTGCTTCCAGGTCAAGTTCCATCGCCTTTTCCATGTGATTCGCGGCCAGGTCGACCCACAGAGGCGTTTCATACAGATCGTAATCCCCTCTGGAAAAATCCGCCCCTTCATAGATCGGGATCGTAACGCCCGCAATATTGCCGGTTCCTCTCCGGATATTGGCAACGGTAATGATCCCTTTCGGGAACGCATCCGCCTCACTGAAAACAGCGATCCACTGCTCAAACTCCTTTTCCAGCTCCTCCTTCTGCCGCCTTACGGCTTTCGCCTTTGCTTCGATGCCGCGGATCTCGGACTGCAGCTGCTGTTTCTTGAGAGTCAGGGTAGGCAAATATCTCTGGTACATTTTTAACGCGTCTTTCTGTACCTTCAATTCATTTTTTGTCAGTTTAATTTTTGCCACGTTACCGACCCCCTTATTTCTCAGGCCAGAATTCTTCCAGCAGCTCCGACTTCATTCCGGTTTCTTCCTTCTCGAAACAGTCGGCAAGGATCTGCCACCCCAGATCCAGCGCATTTTCCAGGGAAAGGTTTACGGAGAGGCTCATGAGCTTCTCTTCAAATAAATTTCCGTATTTGAGAAGCTTTTCATCCCAACGGCTCATGACAAAACCCATGTTTTTCTTCTCAACCGTATCTTTATAGGAAGAATATAAACGGATCATGGCATCCATAAGCGCACGGTGGTCTTTTCTTGTCTTTCCGTTTACATTCTGTTTCAGACGGGACAGAGAACCGAAGGGTTCGATCCGCCCTCCCTTTAAATAATACTGGCCTTCCGTGATATAGCCTGTGTTGTCCGGAACCGGATGGGTAACGTCGTCCCCCGGCATGGTGGTCACTGCCAGGATCGTTACGGAACCGGCATTGTCAAAGTCAACGGCCTTCTCATAGCGGGATGCCAGCTGGGAATATAAATCTCCCGGATAGCCCCGGTTGGAGGGCACCTGTTCCTGGGTAATGGCAATTTCCTTCATCGCATCGGCAAAATTGGTCATATCCGTCAGGAGCACCAGAACGTCCTTATCCTGCAGGGCGAACTGCTCCGCGACTGCCAGCGCCATGTCCGGAATCTTCATACATTCTACGGTGGGGTCAGCAGCCGTATGGATAAACATGACCGTCCTGCTTAAAGCGCCGCCCTGGGAAAGCGTTTCCCTGAAATAAAGATAATCATCATATTTTAATCCCATTCCGCCAAGAACGATGACATCCGCCTCCGCCTGCATGGCAATGCGGGCCAGAAGCTCATTGTAAGGTTCTCCCGAAATAGAGAAAATAGGAAGCTTCTGGGAAACAACCAGAGTATTGAACATATCGATCATTGGAATGTTCGTACGCATCATACGGTTGGCGAGAATACGCTTCGTGGGATTGACGGAAGGACCGCCGATGGGCTTCATATTTTCCGTCAGCGCCGTTCCCTTATCCATGGGTTCGCCGGAACCATTGAATACCCTTCCAAGCAGGTCCTCGCTGAACGATACCTGCATTTCATGTCCCAGAAAACGCACCTCGTCACCGGTAGACACACCCTTTCCGCCCGCAAATACCTGCAGGGAAACAAGATCGCCTTCAATTTTATTCACTTCCGCAAGGGATTTGCCGAAGCGTGTGCTGACCGTCGCCAGCTCGTTGTTCCGAATGCCTTTGGCGCGGACCGTAATCACATTTCCGGTTATGGATTCGATCCGGTTATATACTTTATTCATCCTCACTCACCGCCTTTGCACAGTGCTTCCGCCTCGTCGCTGCAGGTTCCGCCGCCGTCTTCATACTGCCGGTCGATTTCAGCTTCCCTGGCCCTGAAAGCCTCGCTCATAAATTCCGTATCATTCCAGTCGATAAATTTCTGCCGCATGCTGTTAAAGAAGCCGCGCGCCCCGTCTTTATCGCTCAGCGCATATTCCGAACCAAGAATCCGTACCAGTTTATCGAGCACATAGCGCTGACGCTCTGCCCCGCAGTTCGCGTCGGTCGGATTAAAGGAATCCTGCTGGAGATAAACCGCGTCCAGCATTTCTCCCTTGAGGTAAACGATATAATCCGGCAGGCTCGTCCCTTCCTCTCCGACCACCTTCATCATGGAGCCGATGTCGTTGCCATGAAGCAGAATGCTCTTCAAAAATGCCGTTTTCTCCGGCGCGATGACTCCCCGGTATTTCGACCATGAAATGAGCGGGTCGATCGCCGGATACTTACGCGCATCCGAACGCTCTCTGGACAGGCCGTGGAAAGCGCCTACCACCTTCAGGGTCGCCTGCGTCACAGGCTCGTCGAAATTACCTCCCGCCGGAGAAACCGTACCGCCGATGGTTACGGAGCCTTTGGAGCCATCCGGAAGGCGTACATAACCGGCCCTCTCGTAAAATGCCGAAATATAGGACTCCAGATATGCCGGAAACGCCTCTTCTCCCGGAATTTCTTCCAGACGCCCCGACATTTCCCGAAGCGCCTGGGCCCAGCGGGAAGTAGAATCTGCCAGAAGCAGTACATGCAGTCCCATCTGGCGGTAATATTCCGCCATCGTCACAGAAGTATAAACCGATGCTTCACGGCTGGCAACCGGCATGGAGGACGTATTACAGATGATAATGGTCCGTTCCATCAGGGAACGTCCTGTCCTGGGATCGACCAGTTCCGGGAACTCCGTCAGCGTTTCCACCACTTCTCCGGCACGCTCTCCGCAGGCGGCTATAATGACGATATCCACATCCGCGTTTTTGGAAGTCGTGTGCTGCAGCACCGTCTTACCCGCGCCAAAAGGCCCGGGAATACAGTAAGTCCCGCCCTTTGCCACAGGAAAAAAGGAATCGATCAGACGGACCTTCGTTTCCATGGTTTCCACGGGCGCCAGACGTTCGCTGTAACACGTGACCGCACGTTTTACCGGCCATTTGAAAGACATCGTAAGCGGTATCTCATTGCCCCTGTTATCCGCTATGACCGCAATGGTTTCCCTAATCGTATATTCTCCCTTCGGCGCCACGGATTTTACCGTGTAATTCCCCCGCAGATAAAACGGTACAAGGATTTTATGGACAAAGGTACTCTCGGGGACCGTTCCCACATATTCCCCGGCTTTTACAACATCGCCCGGTTTCGAAACCGGAGTAAATTCCCATTTCCTTTCGGCATCCAGCGCGTCGGTATAGATGCCCCTCTCCAGAAACCATCCCGCCTGCTCTGCCAGAAGAGGCAGCGGATTCTGAAGGCCATCGTAAATCTGGCCCAGCAGACCCGGCCCCAGCTCCGCGGTGAGCATGTCTCCGGTAAACGTTACCTCATCGCCGCATTCAATGCCATTTGTCATCTCATAAACCTGTATCTGGGCAATCGTTCCCCGGATACGGATCACTTCGCTTTTGAGAGAGGTATTTCCAACTTTTACGTAGCAGATCTCGTTCATTGAGACGTTGCCTTCAAACTGGACGGATACCATATTTCCATTCACGCCTACGACCCGCCCTGTGCTTTGATTGTTTCCGGTCATTCCTTAACCTCCTGATCGCCCCCATGCATAATTGAGCTGTAAATTTCCCGATATGCGCTTTGTCCCCTGTTTTTATCAAACCGTTTCAGCCTTAAAATCAGCTTCAGCTTCAGCGCATAATAAAACAACATTGTTTCGCTGAAGGAATCCGCGGGACGCAGCGTTTCCAGAAAATCCAGGCGGACGCGGGTTAAATACCGCTCTGCCTCCAGAGGATCCTCCATCTCCACCGCCTGACGTACCGTCTGAAGCAGCGCGGCGGAAGCTTCCCCTCTTTTTCCTTCAAACGGCTTTTTCATCTTCTCTGCGCGCGCTTCGGCAAGCGCCAGGCGAAAATTGATTTCCCACTCGTTCCACCTGTCAATAAACGGATATCCTGATTTTTTATTCTCTCTTTTCGGGACAAGGGTCAGCCCGCTCAAAGCATTCCAGGCCTTTTTCCCCAGATTGCTTCTGCAGAGTTCATAAAACCGTTCCTCTGTAATGGGCAGAGCTGTTGTTTCACCGGCAATCTCCAAAGAGGGCAGCTGTGCAATCAGATAATATTGATTCATATATTCTCAGCTTCTTTCATCAATGATGTCAGTTTTGGAGTTAAATATACAGACAGCAGCTCGGTAACCGCTTCCGCCGAATAGTCATAATAAATCCGTCCATCCTGGACCGAAATGCGGAATCCCCCTTCAAAGCTGTCGTCCGGTTTCAACGTGACTCCCCCGCACATCCGTTCTTTCAGTCCCGCAAGCAGTTCCTCCTCAATGGAAGCCAGGTCTCTGCTTCCGACCAAAACGGAGAGATCCTCCGCTTCCGTATCCTTCGTCCAGTTTTCCACAGCCGTAAGAATTAACTGCGTAAGGGCATCGGAAGATAATGCCTCTTTCACATGATCCCCTGCAACGGCGTTCAGTTCTTTCGCAACGCTTTCTCTGAATGAGATCAAAAGGTTCCTTCCGGCCTGGCGGATCGAATCCTCCCCTGCGCGTACAAAGCGTTCATTCTGCGCCCTGGCCTCCAGCATGATCTTCTCAGCTTCTGCCTTCGCA
The DNA here is from genome assembly GCA_019119815.1 of Candidatus Eisenbergiella intestinipullorum. Taxonomy (GTDB): domain Bacteria; phylum Bacillota; class Clostridia; order Lachnospirales; family Lachnospiraceae; genus Eisenbergiella; species Eisenbergiella intestinipullorum. The sequence continues at coordinate 54,968 of DWWH01000033.1, forward strand.
TCGGAAATGATCTTTTCAGCCTCAGCCTTTGCTGATTCCAATATGGAAGCGGCTTCCGTTTCAGCGGCTTTTACGCCATCATTTTTAATCTGGTCAATGAGCTCCTGCAATTGGATTTCCATTTACGTCATCTCCTTTCCCATCCATCCCCTGCGGTTTCAATGCGCTCCAAACGAAAGGGTTTCAAATCCACAGGTTGTTGGATATTCCGGAACCTTACAGGTCCCGAACAGGCGGAATAGATGAAATTGCAATAATTCTTCATTTATACTCCGTCTTTTTGTATATTTTACACAATATAGGTTCATTATACTTCTTCTGCAAAATCTAGGCAACAAAAATTTTCACCCCAAAAATGAAGTAAAACCCATATCAAAATAGAACCTTTTTATTCCTTCCATTGTTTCATGCCAAAACTGCCGCACAGGTTTCCCCGTGCGGCAGTCCAATTTTTTTCTGTTTATTTATTCCTGTTCTTCTTCAGAATATCATTCACAATATCCATCCGCAGACCCGCGTCGATGAAATCGCAGTGCTTACAGAAGGGATAATTCTGTCTGCCGTCCTTCACCGCCTGACGCAGCTTCTGATATTCCGGGCTGTTCCAGGCATCCTTCAGAGGCGTTTTGGTCAGGTCTCCCATGTCCGTCACCTCGAAGTTGTCGCAGCAGCAGATTCCCAGCTTGCCGTTGGGCGTGATCCACATATCCGTGTAGGGCATCAGACAGGTTTCCTTAATGACCTTCTCCGTCGCCGCCTTGTTGGGCGCGCTTCCGGCACGGTTGGTCAGGACCTCCTTCAGATAACGCATCTGGATCAGGATGTCCACATCCTTGAACTCGTCCGGATGGCTCTTCACATATTCATAGATCTCCTGGATGTTGTCATGGAATTTCATATCCAGGCAGTAATTGTTGATGATGAGCTGATTCACGTAAGGGACAATGGCCTTCACCTTGTCCACGGTCAGAAGCAGGCCGTTGGTGGACATGAAAATGAACACATCCGGAAGCTGCTTCCTGGCGTACTTATGAAACTCCACGATTCTGGTATCCAGCCAGGGTTCGTTGTTTCCGTACAGAGTCAGATGACCCTTGTAGCCCCAGTCGCGGAGCTGGTCGATGATGCTGTAATACAGCTCGTCCGACATTCTGGCGTAGGGACGTTTTTCCGCGTTTTTATTCGCCGTGCAGAATTCACAGGTGCTGTTGCAGCGGTTGATCGTCTCCAGATTGACCACATTGGGATGGGGGATCGGATCGCTCTCCATAAAATATTTGATGTATTCTCTCTGGGATTTTCCCCGCGTCAGAAACTGCAGGGTCAGATACCCTTCGCTCGCCAGCTTTGGGAAATACTTTCTCATGTTCCAGCCGAATTTTCCGGCGTAGTTGTGAACTCTGATCGGCATCTTACTATCTCCTTTTATCCTTTGCTCTCTGCCAGAATGGCCGCGTGATGCGTTATCATCATATCACCGGGGGGACTTTCTGTCAAACCTGCTCATACACATAGATCGTATAGGGCGATCCTTCTCCGCTGTACGTCCCTGCCAGCGCGAATCCCAGCTCCGGCGCGTTGCTGATTTCGATCCGGGAAAACAGGTATTTTCCGCCAAGCTGTCGGAACACGTCGGCGTCAATATAGAGCCTGTCGTCCGCCACCTGCATGGTGCGCACCGGATTCCAGGTATTCTCTCCGGAGCCGGAGAAAATATAGGCTCTCGCGCCCCAGTCCCAGAAATAGGTATCCCATTCCTCCACCCGTTCGGTGGCGGGGGCGATCATCGCACCGAACGCTTCCTTGTATTCCTGGGGATAAAAGCCCAGGTAGCCGTCCAGCGTGGAGATGCCGTTGTAGGACAGGACCGCCGGATGCATGCCATAGGCGACGCTGTACTCCCCGTCGTAGCCGATGTCCTCTTTGATCTCATCAAAAAGCGCCTCCGAGAAAAATTCCCGGTAATTCAGGTTTTCCACCTCCACGCCCTTCACCAGACGGTAGGCGTGATAATAAAGCGTATAGTAAAAATCATTGTACACGGCAGGCGTGAGCACCACCACGGCCAGGCTGATCACAAGGATCGCGTTTCCCAGCCACTTTTTTCTCCGGTCATACAGATACTTCACCAGCAAAAACAGGAGCGCATACCACAGAAACGGATTGAAAAATACGGTCCGGTTGAACTGGAAGCCCTCCAGCGGCGGAATCAGCGCCTCAAACAGCTCCCGCAGGCCGCCCCAGTAGTAGAAGCCGTAAACCAGACAGTTTCCCACGATGAAATAGAGCACCAGACAGAAGCTGTCCGTCAGGATCCTTTTCGGCTGGCCCCTGCGGATCAGGCAGATCACCCGGTACATAAAAAACAGCAGGCAAAGCGGAAGCAGGAACCGGGTATGGGAGGGCTGGGCGTGAAAGATGGCCTGGGAGAACACCTCCCAGATGGTCTTTGCGATCTGTGCCGCCGTAAAGTTATCCTCCGCCATACTGCCGCGCATGGTCTCCACGCTGGAAAACAGCATTTCTCCAAACAGACGGTATTCAAAGACCATGTACCCGGCGGAAAGCACAATAAGCGCCGCCAGAAGGCGCCGGCTGAAAAAGCGGGAGGGGCCGCCCTTCTTTTTTTCCTTCAAACCTGCATCCTGGGTGGCCGTTTCCGCTTTTCTTCCCCTGACCGAATCCCTCACCCACAGGATCAGGATCGCCAGCACCAGATAGCCCAGAATAAAGATTCCGAAGTAGGAAAAATAGGAAAGAAGGGGATAAAAAAACAGAAGCAGGCAGCTGAGCAGCCATCCCCGCCGCCCTTTTCCTGAAGCCGCAGACGGCGCGCCCTTCTTCCCGACGCCGCCTTCCGCCGCCTTTCCTTCTCTCCCCCAGGGCGCCTCTCCCCGGTAGATTCTGCGCAACAGGTAAATGACCAGCGGAATGGAGGCAAAGGCGATGCCGTAGGCAGGAAAAAGCGGAAGCAGGCCGTAGATCAGGCCGCAGACCACCGCGATGGGGCGGTACTGCTTCCAGCTGTCCGGCGCATCCTTTTTCCTCCCGGAAGCTTTCCGGGCTTCCGGTTCCGCGTTCGCCTCCCCGCCTGCCGCCTCTCCGGTACCAGAAAGGCGGCGTCCGCTTCCGGTATCATAAATGTCCTTCGCCAGCACATATACGGAAAACTCCGCGATCAGAATTTTCAGGAAATATCCGCACAGATATGCGGCGAACGGAGGAAGCAGATAATAAAGGATATTGTACAGGGAAAATTCCGAGCTCAGATAGTCCCTCGTAATGCCGCCCAGGATGGGAACGGTCGCATTATGAGCGAAAAAGGTTCCGGAATGCTTCATCGCCATAAAATGCCCCATGAACAGGTCCAGGTTATCATGGACGGCGATATAGCTGTTTTCCCCGAAAAAAAGAAAAACCGCCGCCTCTCCCAGAACGGCGGCTCCGAACAGGAACCAGTACCATTTTCTGATCACAGATTGCAGCAGTTTTTTCATTCGTTCTCTCCCTCATCCATGTCCGGCATATTCTCCCGGTGCTTTCTGACCAGGTCCGCGATGGTCACATGATCCACGACTCCGCTGACCGCCTCCGCAAGCTGTTTCCATACGTCGGCCGCCTCGCAGAAAGACTGTCTGGCGCAGCCGCCCTCCGCCCCGCATTCCTCCAGGCAGGGAGCAGGGCTCAGCGATCCCTCCGTCAGCCGCAGGATCTGGCCCACCGTATAGTCCTCGGGAGAACCGGCAAGACAATACCCTCCCTGCGCTCCCCGGACGCTCTGAACGAAGCCCGCCCTGTTCAGGACCGCTATGATCTGTTCCAGATATTTTTCCGATATACCCTGGCGCTTTGCGATCTGCTTCGCCTTCACATACTCCCCGCGTCCGTACAGGGCCAGATCCAGCATGACACGGACCGCGTATCTGCCTTTGGTCGAAATTCTCATGGCACTCATTTGCGCTTCCTGTTCCTTTCACACCCGCGCGCGGGACGCCGCGCGCAGGTGCCATCCTGTCCCGATCAGTCTTCGTAAGGAACCACGGAGCCCTGATAGGTATCTTCAATGAACTGCTTGATCTCGTCGGACTTCAGCACCGATACCAGCGCCTGAATTCCCTCGTCGTTTTCATGACCCTCTTTTACGGCCACCACATTCACATACTTCTGCACCGCTTCGGAATCGGAGGTTTCCACCGCCAGCGCGTCCGTGGAAGCGTTCAGTCCCGCCTGCAGCGCATAGTTTCCGTTGATGACTGCGAAGTCAAAATCCGGAAGACTTCTCGGGATCTGCTCCGCCGCCAGCTCAATGAAGGAAATGTTGTGCGGATTGTCCGTGATGTCGTTCACGGTAGCGTTGATGCCCGCATCCGGATTCAGCGTGATCAGTCCCTGCTCCTGCAGAAGAAGCAGCGCTCTTGCCTCGTTGGTCGTATCGTTGGGAACGGCGATCTCCGCTCCATCCGTGATGGCGGAAAGGTCGCTCTGCTTGCCGGGATAGATGCCAAGAGGCTCATAGTGGATGCTTCCGGCGCTCACCAGATGGGTTCCTCTTTCCTCATTAAAGCTCTCCAGATAAGTGATGTGCTGGAAATAGTTGGCATCCATTTCCCCGCTTTCCACCACCTCGTTGGGCATGATGTAGTCGGTGAACTCGGTCACCTCCAGCGTCCAGCCCTGCTCCGCCAGAAGAGGAGCCGCCGCCGCCAGGATCTCCGCATGAGGCACGCTGGTTGCCGCCACCGTGATGGTTCCCTTCGCTTCTGTCGTGGCCTCCGCCGCATCAGCGCTCTCCGCATTGGAAGCTTCCGTACTCTGCGCTTCCGCGCTTTCCTCCGCCGTGCTTTCCGCAGGGGCCGACGTCTCTTCAGCGGCAGTATCCGCCGCGCTCTGTCCGTTTTCCGCTCCGGTCTGTGCCGCATCCGAACCGCAGGCTGCCAGCAGTCCGGCAGTCAGCACTGCCGTCAGGATCAGTGATACCGTTTTCTTTTTCATAATCTCCTCCATTTCGAAGCCTTCGCTCCTGAAAATCATCCGCGGCCATACCGCCGCATTCTCTCTTCAAAGCGGAAAAAACCGCTCTCTATCATCAGATGTCAGCCCGTGATCCTGTGATCCAGCTTCCTCGCCAGCTTCATGCAGACCGCCTGCATGATCTGGACCAGAAGCACCAGCAGGATGTCGGTGACGATCATGATGTCAAATTCATACCGGTTGTAGCCGTAGCGGATCGCGATGTCGCCGAGTCCGCCGCCTCCCACCGCTCCGGCCATGGCCGAATAACCCAGAATCGTTCCCAGCGCGATCGCCAGATTGGAAAGCAGGGAAGAGCGCGCTTCCAGGAGCATCACCTTCATCACGATGGTGGGAATGCCCGCCCCCATACTCTTGGCCGCTTCGATCACGCCGCGGTCCACCTCCAGCAGAGAGGATTCCACCAGTCTTGCCACAAAGGGAGCCGCCGCAAGGGTCAGGGGAACCACCGTGGCGCTGGGACCGTAGCTCTTTCCCACTATGGCCCTGGTAAGAGGGATCACCAGGATCAGCAGGATCAGAAAAGGGATGCTCCGGGTGATGTTCACGATCACGTCCAGCACCCGGTTCACCGCCGCATTGGGCTTCAGGCCCTCCCGCCCTGTCACCACAAGGGCAATGCCAACGGGAAGCCCGATCACATATGCCATCAGCGTGGAGAGGAGCGTCATATAAATGGTAGCGAACGTGCCCTCCACAATCATCATTACCGTCGAACTATTCCACATAATCGTCCAGCTCCTCCACCGTCAATTTTCTGTCCTTCAGATATTGGATCATCTTCTCCGCCGTCTGAGCGTCCTCCGGAAGCTGGAGGATCATCTGACCTCTGGCGATGCCTCCCACGTCCTGGGTGTCCGCCAGCAGGATGTTTACGGAAGCCCTGCACTCCAGGACCATGTTGGCGATCACCGGTTCAAAGGAAGAATTTTCCGTAAAGACAATACGGATGCAGCGCTTGCTGGTCATGATGGGCGTCTTTTTTTCTCCCTGGAAGACCAGCCGTCTGGCCGCCTTCGACTTCGGGGAGGCAAAAACCTCTTCCACCGTTCCCGTCTCCACCAGGCTTCCGCTGTCGATAATGGCCACGTGGCTGCATATCTCCTGCACCACGCTCATCTCATGGGTGATGATCACAATGGTGATTCCGTATTCCTTATTGATCCTGGAAAGCAGCTCCAGAATGGAGCGGGTAGTCCTGGGATCCAGAGCGCTGGTCGCCTCGTCGCACAGAAGGATCCTGGGATTCATGGCCAGCGCCCGGGCAATGGCCACCCGCTGCTTCTGCCCCCCGGAGAGCTGCGCCGGATAGGCATCCGCCTTTTCCTCCAGCTCTACGATCTTCAGAAGCTCTCTTGCCTTCTGTCTGGCAGCCTTTTTCTTCTCGCCGAGGATCTCCAGCGAGAAGCATACATTGTCCAGCACCGTCCGCTGCATCAGCAGATTAAAATGCTGGAAGATCATCGCCACGCTGTTTCTGACCTTCCTAAGTTCCCTGTCGCTGCATCCCGCCAAATCCACGCCGTCGATCAGCACGGTCCCTTCCGTAGGCTTTTCCAGGAAGTTCAGGCACCGCACCAGCGTGCTCTTTCCTGCTCCTGACATGCCGATGATGCCGTAAATATCTCCTTTTCCAATGTCCAGGCTGATCTTTTTCAGAGCTTCTACTTCTCCGTCCTTCGTCCGGAAGGTCTTGGATACCTCCCGGATCTGAATGATAGGCGTTTCCATTTCGATCCGCTCCCCTCGCTTTTGTTTCCTGCGCTCCGTCATGTGCGTTCCATACGGACATTTCCCGCTGCATACGTTCGCCGCGCGCGTTCGTTTACTCAGATTGAACCAATCATAACACACCACGGGCGCCTCTGTAAATAGGGTTTTCCTCCCGTATCCCGGACATCCCGGGGCCAATGTTCCTGTTCACCGGCAGGCCAGCGAACAGGAACCCGGTCCGTCATTCCGGATCTCCTGCACGCTTTTCGAAAGGGGGGCTCACATATCGGAAGGCTCACCGGCATACAGCGGTGTGGACAGATAACGGTCCCCGGAATCCGGAAGCAGGACTACGATCTGCTTTCCTCTGTTCTCCGGCCGCCCGGAAAGAAGCCCGGCCGCAAAAAGGGCGGCTCCCGAGGAAATGCCCGTCAGGATCCCTTCCTGCGCCGCAAGCCTGCGGCTTGCCGCGTAAGCCTCTTCCTCCTTCACCGCGATCACCTCATCGTAGATCCCGGCATCCAGCACGGAAGGGATGAAGCCCGCACCGATCCCCTGCAGTCCGTGCGGCCCCGCCTTTCCTCCGGAAAGGACCGCGGAGGCGGCAGGTTCCACTGCGACCACCCGGACGGAGGGCTTGCGTTCCTTCAGATATTTTCCCACGCCGGTAATGGTTCCTCCGGAGCCCACCCCCGCCACAAAAATATCCACCGCTCCGTCCGTGTCCTCCCAGATCTCCGGTCCGGTGGTCAGATAATGAGCCTTCGCATTGGACAGATTGTCGAACTGTCCCGGCAGGAAGGCTCCGGGAAGCTGCTCCTGAAGCTCCTTCGCCTTTGCGATCGCTCCCGCCATACCTTCCTTTCCCGGCGTCAGGACGATCCTGGCCCCATAGGCCGCAAGCAGCTTCCTGCGCTCTGCGCTCATGGTATCCGGCATGGTCAGGATCACCCGGTAGCCTCTTGCGGCAGCGATCGCAGCCAGACCGATCCCCGTATTGCCGCTGGTGGGTTCGATGACCACAGCGCCGGGCGCCAGTCTTCCGTCCTTTTCCGCATCCAGGATCATCTGCAGCGCCGCCCGGTCCTTCACGCTTCCGGTGGGATTCAGGTACTCCAGCTTCGCCAGAAGCGTCACCTTCTCCGCTCCCGCCATTTTTCCATAGTTATTCAGCGCCATCAGAGGCGTCCTTCCGACCAGTTCCGTTATATCATTCCGAATATCAGCCATCGCATCCTCCATTTCCCGTCGGCCGGGCCGAAAGGCTCCGGCAAGTCATAATCCCGCAGCGCTGTCCGAAGACAGGGCTGCGGGATCCTTTCTGTTCCTAACATACTTTCAAAAAACGTTCTGCTGTTTTCTTTAAACCGGAGAAGCAGATATGATCGTTTTCCAGGTGTTGCAGGCGCACAGGGTATGCTCCTCTCCTTCTTTTACCGGCCGGAAGGGCAGTCTCTCTTCCTCCAGCTCCGGGAGGCGGTCCGTCTCTTTGTTCAGGAAAGCCTCCACCCTCTTTCCGGCGCTTTCCAGACGGGCCAGGAGTCCGCCGATGCGGATATCCAGCACCTCAAAGCCGAAGATGCGGCTTTCTTCCTGCCAGAGAGCTTCTCTTTCGCTGCGGTAGGCGCGGATCTTTTCCATGGCAAGAGGAATCTCCTCCCTCACAAGCCTCCGCAGGGCGGCCCGGTCCTTTCTAGCGTAGGCGTCATGCAGCTTTTTCCCCAGCGGCCCCTTTACGGAAAGGGCGTCTGCCAGGCGGACATAGAGGGAAAGCACTCTGCAGGCATAATCTCTGCTTTCACCGCACAGCGGGCGTACGCGGCCCTCCGTTTCGTTTCCGCTTCCTGTTTCCGAAGCCTTTTCGGAGATTTTTCTCAGCTCCTGCAGGAGCTCCTCCCGAAGGCCTTCATAATAGGCCTTTACGTTCCAGTCCCCGATCTGTCCGTCGAACAGTCCCAGCAGGGCATCCTGATAGAGCAGATACTTGGAAGGATTGTCATAAAAGGCGCTGCCCTGCGGCCGGTCGAATTCTCCCAGCAGTTCAAAAGCCCGCCAGGATGCACCGGTCAGAAATTCAAACTGCTCCCGCAGCGTTTCCTCAGATACCTCCTGTGCAAAACCGTGCTCCGCAAAGCGGACAATGGAGGTAAGGCCGGCGCCCATGGGCGTCTCCGCACCATCGTCCTGCCACATGGTGCAGACCGCTTCCCGGATCCCCGTCTTTTTCACCGCGCGCATGGCCGGCTCCGTGGTGTCCCGCGCTCCCTTCAGATTGGGAGATACGCCGTTCCAGACCCAGCCGCCGCCCGCAAAGATCACCTGATCGGAAAGCTGACTGTGCATGCGCAGATACTGCCTGTAAAAATTTTCATCCGTATGGTAATAATCCCAATATACCAGAGCCACATCCGCCGGAGGCTTTACCGCGCCGGAAAGGTCCATATCCAGCGCAAGGTCGTAATATTCATTGTCCCTGGAATTCATCCGCAGGTACATGTCGCTCCAGATCATGGGCTTCAGTCCCAGCCGGCGGCAGATCTGCGCCACCCGTTCCAGATGAGCCGCCATAATCTCCGTCTTGGGATGATACCCGTTCTTATGCAGATATTTCCCCAGCCCCAGAGACCAGGCCTCGTCCATGCCCAGATGCACTCTCTTTGACAGGAAGGGCTCCGTCGCTCTGCGGATGCAGGCCTCGATAAATCGGTAGACCTCCTCGTCTCCCACCATCAGGATGTCGTCCGTATCCCGCATGCCGCTCATGGCCTCCCAGCGCAGTGCGTTTTTCAGATGGGCCAGCGCCTGGATGCAGGGGATCATCTCAATGCCGAAGCTGTCCGCATATACGGCCAGCTCTCTCAGCTCTTCGCTGCTGTAGCGTCCCCTCCATGCTCCGAAATAAGGATACTCCTTCACTTCATAGGTGTCTTCCGTATACAGCATCAGTGTGTTCATGCCCAGAGACGCCTCAAATCGGATATACCACTTGATCCGCTCCACCGAGAGCACGCTGTTTCTGGAGCAGTCCAGCATGACGCCGTTTCTGTCCAGGAATACCTGCTCCTGCGTTCGGAAGCTCTCCCGGCAGCCTCTTTTTTCCAGCTCTCTGACCAGCCGCATCAGCGCGCGGAAGCAGAATGCCTTGCCGCAGGCCGTAAGAACAGCACTGCCGCCCTCTTCCCCTTTCCCGTCCGTTTCCTCTGCCGTATAGACAACGGAAACCTCTCTCTCCTCCGACAGAAGGATCGTGATGTCCACCACCGGCTCCCCTTTTCCGGCGCCCGCATCCCCATCCGGCACGATCGCGTATCCTCTCTCCTCAAGCAGCTCTTCTGCCGCCTTCTCATATCCTTCCGGTATGTTTCTCAGTCTGAAAATCATGTCATGATTCCCCCATTCGTATGTTTTTTCCTACATTCTCATCCGGGAGTCCGGCTCTTTTATCTCCTGCGCCTTCTTTTCGGGAAAAATGTTCTTTTCCGAAAGCTTCAGCCGCGCGTCCGGAGTCATCTTCCCGGCAGGCTGGACGCGGATCTCGATGTGACAGTCCGCCAGATATTCGTAATTTACCTCCAGCGCATATTCCACCTGCAGGCGGATCTCCTCATCGCCCTCCGTGAATTTCACCCTGCGGGTGTCCATGCCGATCAGCAGGCTTCCGTAGGGTGTGAGGTAGTTGGTGATGTTCTTTTTGCATTCCTCGAATGCCATGTAAACGTTCACCATGCCCCGCTTCATCAGGTTCATTTCCCGTTCCCTGAACTTGATCACGTTTCTGACGGGTTCTTCAAACCCTTCCATCACTTCGTCATAAATGATATAGTGGGTGCCGTTTTTTCGGTAATACTGCCCCCACTGCACCGTCTCGATCTCTTCGCTGTCCGGGCCCTGATCAAACTGAAGCCCGCGTATGGTAAGCATTACTTCTTTTGTCATTGCCTTTCTCTCACAATCTGCCGCTTTTACGGCTTCCTCCCTACAACGCTCTGATCCCCGTAGAGCTGCCAAACAGCAGCGCGCTCCGCCCTTTCAATATTCCTCGATCGGTATGGTCTTTGCCGAAAGAATGCCGTATTTGATGATGGAATTCGCAAAGCGCTTGAATTTTTCAGCGGCGTCGCTCACATAGAAACGATAGCGGTTCTCTCCCAGCGGAGGCGGATCGGGACTCAGAAGCCCGTGCCGGTCAAGCAGCGCCTTCAGCTCCACTGCCGTCTCATAGGCGGGATTGACCAGCGTTACATCGTCTCCCATGATCCTGCCCACCGTCCTGCGGATCAGGGGATAGTGGGTACAGCCCAGGATCAGCGTATCGATCCCGATGTCGATCAGCTCCGCCAGATAGCGGGAAGCGATCTCATCCGTCACCGGGTCCTCCCACAGTCCTTCCTCCACCAGGGGAACGAACAGAGGACAGGCTTTTCCCGTCACCTGCACATCAGGATCGATCTGATGGATGTAGCTGGAATAAATGCCGCTTCCGATGGTCCCTTCCGTGCCGATCACACCCACTCTGCCGTTTTTCGTGGTTTCCGCGGCCACCTTGGCGCCTGGCTTCACCACGCCGATGATGGGAATGTCGATTTCCTTTTCCAGCGCATCCATGGCATAGGCGCTGGCCGTATTGCAGGCCACCACGATCGCCTTCACCTGCTGTGTCTGCAGGAATCGCACGATCTGTTCGGAGAAGCGGGTCACCGTTTCTCTGGATTTGCTCCCGTAGGGGACTCTGGCCGTATCCCCGAAATATACGATCCTTTCATTCGGGATCTGGCGCATGATCTCGCGGACCACGGTGAGCCCGCCCACGCCCGAATCAAAAACCCCGACGGGCCTTTTCCTGCATTCCAGTGATTCCAACGTTATCTTCCTCCCTGTCCTCTTGCATTTCAGAGGACGCTTGATCCTCTGTCCGTTTTTCCTTTTGAAAGCTGAAGACGATCCGCAGCTCTCCTGCCTGCGCGTTCAGAAGCCTATCATAGTCCTGTCCGCTCATGGCGCTCCCGTCCGCTTTCCGGCAGACGCCGGGAGCGAAGGTGAACTCCGGATAGATCACGCTCCAGAAGCAGAGCGTCAGAAGCGCCGCCGCTGCGAAGCCTTTCACCTGTTTCCGGCGCTCTGCCGCGCCTCCGTTTTCCGGGATCCTTCCCGTCTTCCTGCCCTTTTTTCTTCTCTCCTGCATGTCCGCCGCCTCCTTTTTCCTTTTTATGGAGAGTATTGACGGCGGAAAAGATTTTATACCGCAGCGGGCCGGTCAGCGGTCCGTCCTCTTTTTCTGCTGGATCTGGGTCAGAATGGACTGTTCCTGATTGTAAATGTGCATCCGGATGGCTCTGGCTCCGGCCTCCCGGTCTCTGCTGCGGATGCAGCGGTAGATCTCCTCATGCTCTTCGATCAGACGTCCGTGCTGGCTGACATCCTTGATGTATTCCAGGCGGTAGCGATACATCTGCTGGGACAGATTTCCCACCATCTGGACCAGCCTGTCGTTTCCGCTGGCGCGGACGATGATGTCATGGAGCGCTACATCCGCCTGTGCGATCTGCACCGCATCCTGGGTGCGGGTCACCTGCACAAAGGTATCGCAGGCCTTTCTCAGAGCGCGGATCTCTTCCTCCGTGATCCGCTCGCAGGCCAGCTCCATGGCCAGAGCGTCCAGTGCCTGTCTCACCTCAAGCACATCCCGAAGCCCCTTTTCCGTGATCTGAGCCACCTCCGCTCCCCGCCGGGGGATCATAGTGACCAGCCCTTCCAGCTCCAGCATGCGGATCGCCTCCCGGATCGGCGTGCGGCTCACTCCGAGACGATTGGCCAGATGAATCTCCATCAGCCGCTCGCCCGGCTTCATTTCACCTGTCAGGATGCTCTCGCGCAGCGTGTTGAACACCACATCCCGAAGAGGCAGATATTCATTTGCTTTGTCTTCCGTCTTCATCCATCCTCCTTCGTTTTCCTTCCGGAAACGGCCGTGCCGTCCGGTCCCCCTCCATTTTGTTTTCTCCCATCCCCCGCTGTCCGCCTACTGCAAAAGCGCTTCTTCCACACAGGTTTCATCCGAAAAAGCGGTCAGACAGGCCTGCTGTGCCATCCCGGTCTGCTGCAGTTCCTCCAGTGCCCGCTCCGCCCGCTCCCTGTCCTCAAACAGAGCAAAGACCGTGGGTCCGCTTCCGCTCATCAGCGCCCCGGCCGCTCCGTTCTTCATCAGGAAATCCTTGATCTGGGCGATCACCGGATAGCTGGGAACCGTCACCGTCTCCAGCACGTTGGACAGCCGCTTTATCACACCGGAAAGCTCCCCCTCCCGGATGCTTTCGACCATGCCGTCGATGTCCGGATGTTCCTTCACCTCTTCCAGGCGGAGGTTCTGATAGACCCATTTTGTGGACACATGGACCGGAGGCCTGGCCACGATCACAAAACAGGCGGGCGCCGCAGGAAGGGGCGTCAGTATCTCTCCGATCCCTTCGGAAAGCGCTGTTCCTCCCCCGATACAGTAGGGAACGTCCGCACCGATCTTCACCGCCCGCTCCCGAAGCTGGTCTTCGGAAAGTCCGAGGCCGAACATCCGGTTCACCGCCACCAGCGTGGCGGCGGCATCCGTGCTTCCTCCCGCCATTCCCGCAGCCACGGGGATCTGCTTTTCCAGACGGACGAAAAGCCCTTCCCGGATGCCAAATTCCTCTTTCAGAAGGGACGCCGCGCGGAGGATCAGATTGCTTCCATCCGAGGGCAGCTCCTTCATGCTGCTTTCCATCCGCAGCATATCTTCCTTTCTTTTTTCAAAGGTAAGACGGTCATGCAGCTTCACGGTCTGCATGACCATCTTCACCTCGTGGTAGCCGTCTTCTCTGCGCCGTACCACGTCCAGTCCCAGATTGATCTTTGCCATCGCCTGCAGCGTCAGTTTATCCATTTTGCCCCTGTTCCTTCCCCTTTTGTACTTTGTATACACTGATTGTTTTTGATTATATACAATTCCTTCCGTTCCGTCAACGTCCATCTGCGATACGGTCCTTCCTATTGTTACAGCTCAGCCTTCGACAGAGCCGTAACGGCATCCGACCCTTCCAAGCGCTTCGCGCCAGGCCGGATGCTTCAGGCCAGACCCTTGACGATCAGCAGCTTCTCTCCCGGCTGGATCTCGTCGCCGGAAAGCTCATTGATCTCACGGATCTGGGAAACGGGTACATAATACCGCTTTCCGATGTCCCACAGGCTGTCTCCTTCTCTGGCGATATAGGCCACGATGCCGGGAAGGTTTCCCAGCTTTTCCGGATCCGGCTCAAGGACCCGGATGTCCCGGATCATCGGTTCCTCATAGTTGTCAAATACGATCCCGGAAAAAACGACCGACAGCTTCACGTCCGCTTCCTCGCCGTCCGCCATGATGACGGAAAGCTCCGCCGGAGCGGTTTCCAGCCGCCAGGTGCAGCTTTCCCGAATGCCGGGGATCTCCAGCACGTAGCTGAAGGGGATCGTCCCTTCACAGCTGCAGTAAGGTATCTCCGTATCCTGAGAAGCATACAGGCTTTCCACCACGGCCGCTCCCGTGATCCGCAGTCCTTCCTCCACCACCCGGACCTCCGCCAGCTGGATGGTACAGCCGCTGTGGCAGATCTGCTGCATCTTCGGCATTCCCTCCGCCACCCGGAAATGGCCGCCCAGGCGCGCCCGGCCGGTATTTTTCATGAGAAGCTGCTTCAGTTTTGCCGTCCCCGTGACCACGCTGATCTGTCTCGTCACGCCGTACACGTCGGAAAGGATCTCTGTCTGTTCCTCTTCGTAGATCTTCATATCCAGATCCAGCACCAGTTCCAGGCTGACTACGCGCTCCTCGCCGTCCGCATCTGCCTTCACTTCGATCTCCTTATGCCCGATGCTGCAGGAGATGTCGTCCACCATCTGCTCCCTCAGCCCCTGGCAGTCCAGCGTTCCGCCAAAGGGGACCGTGGTTTCATACCAGGAAACGGGCCTTCCTTCGCCTTCCCCTTCATAAAGGAAGAAAAGCTGTACCTGTCCCTGCACGGCGATCCGTCCGTCCGAAAGCCTGAACTGCACATCGGAAAGCTCACAGGTCATCCAGAAGATCTCGAAAATATTCGGATGGCCCGACGGAATCTCGATCTCCTCCCGGATGCGGAAAATGTCTTTCTTCTGAATGGCCAGGCCCGCCAGATCAATGACCTTCCGCTTCAGCTCCACCGGTTCTTCTCCGGTCAGCTCCACCGCCGCCTCCTCATCATACAGCTCCTCCACATGCAGCTCCAGACTGATCAGAGCCTGAACGCTCAGCTTTCTCGAATTGATAATCCCGACGCTCAGATCCTCCAGTTCCTTCTTCACCGCCACGCCGTCCGTGGGCGCCACGCCTTCCATATAGATCTGTTCATCAAAGGGAAGCGCTCCTTCCATGCTGGAGGGCTTTCGCACATCGTCGTCCGAAAGGTAGAGCACCGTAAACCTAAGCTTTCCTTTCACATGGACGTGATCCTGCACCGCCCTCAGCTCCTCAATGATGATTTCCCCCTGCTCCTGCACGAGCTGGTAGACATCCGGGCGTACATCCGCGATGTTGATGTCATCCTCCAGCGCCACCTGCGTTCCCGCCCGGCATTTCACACGGTCGATATGGATATTCTTCCTGATCAGCTCCATAAAAATTCCCTCCATGCGCTGTTTTGTACAGTCTATTCGCAGGGAGGGAATTTAGAACCACGTCCTATCTCACGCAGCCGATCAGCTCCGCAATATCGGAAACGCCTTCTTGTTCCATAAAGGTTTCAATGCCGGAGACGATCTCCTGCGTGGCGTAAGGGTTGATGAAATTGGCGCAGCCCACCGCCACGGCGGAAGCGCCGGCCATGATGAATTCCAGAGCATCCTGGGCGTTCATGATGCCGCCCATGCCGATGATGGGAATCTTTACGGCCTGCGCGCACTGATACACCATGCGGACGGCCACGGGCTTCACCGCAGGGCCGGACATGCCTCCCGTTTTGTTGGCGAGGACGAAGCTTCTTTTATGAATGTCGATCTTCATGCCGGTCAGGGTGTTGATCAGGGAAATGGCGTCCGCTCCGGCCGCCTCCGCCGCCCGCGCCATCTCCGTAATGTCGGTGACGTTGGGGCTCAGCTTCATGATGACCGGCTGAGCGGCCTTTTTCTTAATGGCGGAGGTGATGTCGTACAGACAGTCCGCCTTCTGGCCGAAGGCGATGGCCCCCTCCTTCACGTTGGGACAGGAGACGTTGATCTCCAGCATGTCCACAGGCGCGTCTGAAAGGCGCTCCACCACTTCCAGATAATCCTCCACCGTTTTGCCGCAAACATTGACGATCACCTTCGTATCATACTGTGCGAGGAAGGGAAGATCCCGCTCCAGAAAGACGTCGATGCCGGGGTTCTGCAGGCCGATCGCATTGAGCATGCCGCCGTAGACCTCCGCCACCCGGGGGGTGGGATTGCCGGGCCAGGGCACGTTGGCCACGCCCTTGGTCACCACGGCGCCCAGGCAGTTCAGATCCACGAATTCGCTGTATTCCATGCCGGAGCCGAAGGTTCCGGATGCGGTCATGACCGGATTTTTCAGCTCGATTCCCGCGATATTGACTGATGTTTTCATCAGATGTCCACCTCCTTCGCCTCAAAGACGGGCCCATCCGTACAGATGCGGGCATTGTTCACATGGGAATGGGCGTCCTTCTTCGTGGTTCTGCACACGCAGCCCAGACAGGCGCCCACGCCGCAGGCCATGCGCTCCTCCAGAGAGATATAGGCCTCGATCCCCGCTTCTTCGGCATACCGCTTGATGGCGCGCAGCATGGGCATGGGGCCGCAGGCATAGATCACGTCCGCCTTCAGCGCGTTTTCCCGGATGGCGTCCATCACGTTGCCCTTCGTTCCCACGCTGCCGTCCTCCGTGGCGATGAAAACCTCCCCGTACTTCTCAAAATCCTCCCGCAGGAAGCAGTCCGCGTCCCGGTAGCCCACGATGATCTGCTTCCTGCACCTTAAGCGCTTCGCCAGCTCCAGAATGGGCGGAACGCCGATGCCGCCGCCCATCAGGAAGGCGGTCTCATCCTCCTTCACCGCATCCAGCGGGAAGCCGTTTCCCAGCACGCCGAGAATCTCTGTCGTATCGCCTTCCCTCAGCCGGGAAAACTCCGAAGTGCCCGCTCCCACAACCCGGTATACGATGCGGAGCGTTCCTTTTTCCGCGTCCGCCTCACAGATGCTGATGGGGCGGGGAAGCAGGGTGCTCTTATCCTTCGGATACAGCGCGATGAACTGTCCCGGCTTCGCCTCTTCTGCCAGCGTGGTTTTTAACAGGCAGTCGTAAATGCCAGGCGCAAGCTGCTTCTGCGCCAGCACCTGCGCCTGTTCCTTTCTCTTCTTTGCCATATTTTTTCTCCTCTGTTGTTCCGGTATTTTCCGCTTCTTTTTCTGCGGCCGGGCGGCCGCGTCCCATCTGTTTGTGATGGAAAAATCGTTCCGGGATTCTTTCCGGAAAACGGCCCCGCCGTTTCCCGGTCCGGCTCAGTCCGCTTTCTGTCCATCGAAAGGATAGACCACCCTGCCGCGGCACAGGGTCGCGTGAATCTTTCCCTTCAGGGTCTTTCCCAGGAAGGGCGAATTCTGAGAGCGGGAATAGAACCGCGCGGGCGTCCATTCTTCCGCCGGGTCAAAGAGCACCAGATCCGCCGGGCCTCCCTCCGCCACATATCCCGCGTCCAGCCTGTACAGCCTTGCGGGAGCCAGGGACATCCGTTCGATGAGCTGCATCAGGGTAAGCCTCCCGGTGTCCACCAGTTCTAAAATTCCCAGGGCAAGGGAGGTTTCCAGGCCGATGATGCCGCTGGGCGCCTCTGTGACGGGCTTCGCCTTTTCCTCCGCGCTATGGGGCGCATGGTCGGTGGCGATCATGTCGATGGTCCCGTCCGCCAGCCCATCGATGATGGCCTGCCGGTCCGCCTCCTCCCGCAGAGGCGGGTTCATCTTCGCAAGCGTTCCGTACTGTATGGCCGCTTCCTCCGTCAGGGTAAAATGATGGGGCGCAGCCTCCGCGTGCACGTCGGCTCCCTTCCGCTTCGCCTGGCGGACCAGCCCCACCGCTTCCTTCGTGCTGATGTGCTGAATGACCACGCAGGCGCCCGTCTCCTGTGCCAGGCGCACATCCCGCTCCACCATGTCGATCTCCGCCTTCCGGTCCGACCCGCCGATTCCGAAATGGGCGCTGGCCTTTCCCGCGTTGATTCCGTTGTTCCGGATGAAGGCCGGATTTTCTTCATGAAAGCTGATGGGCACGCCTTCCGCCGCCGCGGCCTCCATGGCCGCCCTCGCGGTTTCCTCTGAAAGGAGCGGGATTCCGTCGTCCGTAAAACCGGCCGCTCCCGCGGCATGCAGCGCCCGCATGTCCACCAGCTCCTTCCCCTTCATTCCCAGGGTCACATTGGCGCAGGTCTCCACATGAATGGGCGTCTTTTCCCCTTTTTCCAGCACGTAGCGCAGGGTGTCCGCGTTGTCCACGCAGGGCTTTGTGTTCGCCATCAACACCACGGTGGTCACGCCTCCCGCCGCCGCCGCGCGCGCTCCGCTGTCAATATCCTCCTTCCAGGTAAAGCCCGGATCCCGGAAATGTACGTGTGCGTCCACCAGGCCGGGAATGGCGGTCAGACCTTCCGCGTTCAGGATGGTGAGGGCGGACGCGTCCTTTCCCTCTCCGGCTGTCTCCGGGCCCCAGCCTGCCGCCTCTCCGGGAGCGATGTGCTCCGCGATTTTTATGATTTTCTCTCCTTCGATCAGAATATCCCGGATTCCGTCCGTCCGGGACGCCGGGTCGATCAGATGTGCTTTCTGAATCAGAAGCATGGGTGTTTTCTCCTTTCGCCGCCAATGCGCGGCATTTCACTTATGCTATGTACTTCTGCAATTCCGGGTACTGTTCTGCACGCTCCCGGACATAACACCTCTTAAAGCCTGCAAATGCAGTATCCCGTTTAAGAAGCGCCCTGAGTGTTCTCTGAATGAGCTTTGATCCAGGATTTTTTCGATAAGCCTCCAGTTTTTTATATAATGTATTCATTTCTTCCTGAAGCAGTCTCGTTCTGACTGCACTCCCTACAATCCGCATTCCGGTATTTTCGAGGTTAAACACCTCTTCCACCAGTTCAGAGGTCAGCACAGCCTCTCTGTCCTCAGGGCTTTTAGGCCAGACCTCTACCTCCTCCTGCCTCAAATGAAAAACCATTGCATCTTCCGGATCTCTCTGACAGCAATTTAAAATTCCTTCTTCATACTTTCTCCGACTCTTCACACGATTGCAGTGACCGCATGCCCAGAAAAGGTTTTCCCAGTCATATTTCCGGTCTGGCCATCTCCCGTTTTTATGGGGAAGCAAATGCTCTATCTGCGGATCCTGAAGGCCTTTCATTTCGCAGATATAACACTTATCATGAAAATCCTCCTTCAGACGGGCTACGACATCGGGTTTGCTGTAACTTCCTTCTTTCTTCTTTGCTTCCATCTTCAGAGATTCCGGGGCAGGATAGCTTCTTGTAATTTTGACCATTTAAGCATCCTCCCGGTTTTCAAATTCCAATTTCATCCTTCGGTATTCAGTGCTGATATCCCAGGCCAGAAAATCCGGAATTTCATCCAGATAAGTTTCCAGTTTAGCAATTTCCACCAGATCATCATCCGTCAAGTCAGACTTCTGCGTAAGTTCTTTATATCTTTCAAATTTTCCTTTCAACTCGTCCGACATGGAATCTGCCTGAAAATATCCTTCCACAATTCCCTCATATGGTACTTCTGTCAGTCCATTCTCTACCAGAGTATGGTTTTCCAGGTCATAAATCACCACATTTTCCAGACTGTTCAAAATAAACGGGGAATGCGTAGTCACAACAAACTGGATATTGGGAAAAATCCCCGTCAAAATTTCCATGATTTTCTTTTGCAGCTCAAGGTGCAGATGTGTTTCTATCTCGTCAATCAGTACAATTCCCGGCATATCGAAGCGAAATGTCCGCTGAGACTGTTTTTCCATCCGAAGCAT
The DNA here is from genome assembly GCA_019119815.1 of Candidatus Eisenbergiella intestinipullorum. GTDB lineage: Bacteria > Bacillota > Clostridia > Lachnospirales > Lachnospiraceae > Eisenbergiella > Eisenbergiella intestinipullorum. The sequence continues at coordinate 74,769 of DWWH01000033.1, forward strand.
CAGATCGGCCACGATATCCCAAATGGCGGAATACCCGCTGGACATGGAATTAAAGTCAAATTTTTCCCGTCCTGACATATGGATAAAAAACTGGAAGGTTTCCTCGTCAAATTCAAGCGTGAGAGTATCGTCTTCAAAAATTTTTCTCAACAGAGCTTCCAGTTTGACAAACCATTCTCTGATCTGTCCCGCTTTCTCCGTTTTCCCACCGGAAACCGCCAGCGCCTCTGTCATTTTCAGATCCAGCAGATATTTTACAAAGTCCTTCCGCGGCGTTTCATTGATTCCGTATTTACTTTTTAACTGTATCTTCTCCACATATTCCGGGATATCAGCCTGAAAAATTCTGTCTGCTTTGTAATAAGTTAATATACAATTACCTTCTTTATATGTCCTGGCCGCTTTACTTTCCGGCATATTTAGCGTAACTTCCACTCCATCGGTAAACTCATTTATTTTTTCTTTCCATTCAGACAGTCTGTACTCTCGTTTTTCTTTTTCTTCCCCTTTTACATTATTCAAACTATTTTGCAGCAAACGTTCCTGCGAACGCGCCATAGCAACTTTATTTTGTACGATCACATTTTCCAGATACGTTGCCATTGCATCCAACAGACTGGTTTTTCCGCTCCCATTCTTTCCTGTTATAATCAGATGATCCATCCTGTTTTCCCCGAGCGGAATCGTAATATTCTTCAAATGTCTGACCTTCTCTATCTGTAAACGGGTGATATATAATTTTTCCATCTTTCCACCATCCCTTCTGTTCGAAGCGTCGTCCAGACTACTTTTTATCATATCATAAAAAAAAGCCGCCGGGAAGGAAGAAAAAACGCGGCTTCAGAAAACAGTTACATTCTCCAAAACCGCATTTTTCAGCTCTCAATGCTAATAAAATTTTTTAAATTTCCTTCCCTTCCTTTACCGCAGGCGCGATGGAAAGGTCTGCCGCATAGCAGGGGATCAGAGTGGACTGCAGGGCATGGTACAGGTCGGATTTTCCGGGCCAGACGGTGCCGATCACATGGTTGTTCCGATCCAGCTGGTGGAACCAGGAGCCGTTGACATGATCCAGAACCTTCTCGTCCAGATACTGCATGAACTGCGCATAATCGTCCGCATACTTCCGCTTTCCGGTCACGTGCCAGAGGACGGAAGAGGTGTTGATGGCCTCAGCCAGAGTCCAGTGCATGCGGTCATGCACCACAGGCTTTCCTTCCCAGTCCGTAGTGTAGACAATGCCGGGAGCGCCGTCCGCGTTCCAGCCGTCAGCAACCGCCCGGTTGTAGAGGTTTTCGGAAATGCTGATGTATCCTGCCGCATTCTCCCTGTCGTTCCGGAAGGTGGACAGCGCCCACTGAGCGATCAGCCTCGCCCACTCAATGCCATGGCCGGGCGTAGCTCCGTAGGGCTTGAACTGGTCATCCGGCTTATCCTTATTGCACTCCAGATCCGGCGTCCAGTCTTTTGTGAAATGCTCGGGGATCCGCCAGCCGTTGGCTTCGGCCCAGCCGACCACATGGTCGATGATGCGCCCGGCCCGCACCCGGTATTTCTCATCTCCGGTCACATCTGACGCCGCAAGAAAGGCTTCCACCGTGTGCATATTGGCGTTCAGGCCTCTGTAGTCGTCCAGCACGGTAAACTCCGTATTCCACGTATCGCAGGAAAGCCCTTCCTCCTCATTCCAGAAGCGCAGGTCGTACAGTTTAAGAGCATCTGCCAGAAGTTCCTCTGCGCCCGGCCGTCCCGCCAGGACCGCCGAAGAGGCCGCCAGAATCACAAAGGCATGGGCATAGCACTGCTTGTTGGGCACAATGCCGCCGTCCGCTGTCAGGCCCGCATACCAGCCGCCGTTCCTGTCATCGTGCAGCTCCCCCTTCAGGCCCTTTAAACCCGCATCCGCCAGCTCTTCGCTTCCTTTATGTCCCAGAAAGCTTCCCAGGCAATAGGAATGCACCATGCGGCTGGTGATCCAGGTTTCCCGGTTCCGGTCCTTCCAGGGCGTGCCATCATCCCCGAGATAGTAGGAGCTTCCGCCCGGGGAGGGAAAATGGCGGCCAAAACGGAGCAGATCCTCCCGCATCTCCTTTAGGAAGCTGCGGTTTTCCTCCGTATCAATCTGATACTTTCTGTTGCATTCGCTCATGTTCTTCATCCTTTCTTCCGTATCCGGAGCCTGTCCCCCTTCCGGTACAGACACGGCATTCGCCGAAACATGCCGATTTTATGGCTATTGTACCTCAGAAGAAGCGGAAAGTAAACAGCGGATGTCCCCGGCGCCGAAGGTTTGTTACTACTCAGCCAGGTCTGCGCATTCCCTGCGCAGACCGTACGAAAACAAGGCGGCCGGAAGCATCCTGCCCGGCACACGGCCGGGGCCGAACCGTAGCGATTTTCCCGCGCTTCCCGCTGCGGCGGGCGTCCGGATGACCCTTCTGTTCAGTCAAATACCACCGTCTTATCCCGAAATTCCACCTTGATGACAATATAGGGATAGGAAGGGCTGTCTCCGGAAGCCGTTCCCGCTTTCGGGCCAAGCAGGTTGGTATTCACATAGATGGCGTTTTCCGTCTCATAAAGAGAATCCACCGTGATGCTGTAGCCGCCGCTGTCCTGCTTTCCATAGCCGGTGCAGATATAGAGATACCCCGCATCCGCATAGGTGAGCTTAAAAGCCTCCTGCTTTTTTTCATCCACGATCTGTTTGAGCTCCTCCGGGAGCCGGTCCTCGCTCACCACCGTAAATTCCATATCATCCTGGGATCCACTCTGCTGTTCGGACGTGGTACAGGCTCCGAGGAAAAACGCCGCGAGACAGGCTGCCGCCAAAAGCAGAGACCGGCCTGCCGCATAAAGGAACAGGCGCCGTTTTCTTTTCCCACATTTTTTTCCCATAAAAATACCATCCGCCTTTTTTACTAAATCTATTTGGCGGATGGTATGTCCTATGACAACTTTTCCAAACCCGGAAGTTACTGCGTCAGCTCAAACAGCCGCGCCATAAAGGCGTTCCGGAAGAAAACGGTCAGTTCTCCCTTCGTTTCGTCCCAGGTAAAATCCACAGGCTGTTCCGAAGGATAGGCGCAGCGCACCCGGACACCCGTTCCGGCATATTCCGGAAGAGGGAGCACGCAGGAGATCTGTTCCCCTCCTCTGCGCCAGACGGCGAGATAACTCTTCTTCTCCCCCTTCATGCCCAGCGCCGTCCATTCGTCGTAATAGGTTCCAAAGCCCAGAGGCCAGAACGGCACAGCCTCCCTCCGGTCCTCCCTCGTAGCCTGATACCAGGAGACGGCCTCCCGGATCAGGTCCTGGCAGGTCTTTCCCAGCCGGAACAGATGGCCGCTCTGATGGATGCGAAGGAGCAGCACATTCACCATGTTGAAAATGGTCTCTTCCGCATCATCTGCGTTCAGGGGATAGGACCAGACTGCCGCCTGCTCCGGCGTCAGGGCCAGCGGGGCATTCACCGCGATGGTGGCGTACATCCGATAATCCTCCATATCGCTGGTGGACTGGACGCTGTGCCGGCGCAGCATGGCATAGTCCATGCGCATGCCGCCGCTTCCGCAGTTTTCGATCACCAGCTCCGGATATTTTGCAAAAATCCCGTCCAGCCAGGACAAATAGGCCCTCTGATGCTCCAGCAGGCCGTCCCCGGCGCTGTCCGCATTCTGCTGCGTCCCGATCCCCGGTTCGATGTTATAGTCCATCTTGATATAACCCACGCCGTAGTCCTCCACCAGGCGGCGGATCACGCCGGAGGCAAACTCCCTAACCTCAGGATTGCGGTAGTCGAGCTGGTAGCGTGTCTTTTCCCGGACACGCTTTCCATGCCGGACGAAGAACCATTCGTCCGGTTTTTCCTTCGCCAGAGGACAGTTTAAACCCATCACCTCCAGCTCCAGCCACAGACCGGGCACCATGCCCTTCTGCCGGATATAGGCGAGCAGGGATTTCAGACCTTCCGGAAACGCTTCCGTTTTCGGGAAACGTTCCTCCGAGGGCAGCCATTCTCCCACATTGCCCCACCATTCCCCGGCGCTGTACCAGCCGCAGTCAATGCAGTAATATTCACAGCCGCAGGCCGCCGCCATGTCGATGAGCGGAAGCTCCTCTTCCGTGGTGGGATTGCCCCAGAGGCAGTTCATGTAGTCGTTGAAAATCACCGGCATCCTCCGGTTGTCCTCATTTTCCCGGCGGATGCGCCTGCGGTATGCAGTCAGAGAGCGCACCGCATCCTGCGCATCGCCGCAGCCGTATGCCACGGCGGCAGGAACGCTCACGAAGGTTTCCCCGGGCTTCAGTTCCTTATACCAGTGTGCGTACTGCTCCGTAGGCCCGGCCGCCTTCAGATAAAGCTGTCCCGCATGCTCTCCGATCTCCCAGTGCCAGGAGCCGTTGTGCTCGATCTGCCAGGCCAGATACCTTCCCGTCTCATCGTCCTCCAGGATCCCAAGCGGCAGATACTGCTTGGTAGACCAGGCGCCCGTATTGGTCACGGAAATAAATTTGGTGCTGTTGTATCTGCCCGGCTTCTGAGAAGCGCTCAGTCCCAGCTCCGACAGACGGTAAGCGTGCCACTGCAGCTCCTTCTGCCAGCCATTGTGCACCAGATGCAGGCGGAAGCGTTCCTCATAGGGCATACTGCCGCCCCGTTCCAGCCCGTGCAGGGAAAAAGACGTGAGCGTCTCCAGCCCCTGGGGCAGCGTTCCCTGATTTTCCGCCTCCGTATAACAGGTGATCACGTTCAGATCTGTATAAAACCGGTAATGCAGGCGGACCGCCATTTTGCCGTCTTCCTCCTTCAGGAAAAAGACGTATTCCGCTCCATCCTCCGTCTGCCGTCTTTCCTGCCGCTCATACTGCAGCTTCACCGCCAGGGAGGTATGGATGAGCTGGTTTCCCATCCGGTCCTCCGGGCAGTTTTCTCCCGTGACCGTCGCCTCCAGCGGAGCGTATTCCCGAAAAGCGTCCTCGTTTCCGGCTTCCGCCCCGTCCTCCTGTGCGCAGGCTTCCGAAGATGCGGACACATGCCGATCCCTTTTCCCTTCCGTTACCGCCAGCAGCACCAGTCTGTTTTCCTTTGTTACACCGAACCGAAGACCGATGCGGTCTTCTTCTATGTTGATTATATGCATACCAATTCTCCTTTTGCCAATACATGACGCCCGTACAAAATGAAAATCTGCGAAAATAAGGCCTGCCGTCCGCTTCTAACCAACAATCCTGCGCGCCGCATCCGGCCTGTTGGTGATCACCGCGTCGATTCCCGCCTCCGCAAGCCTGCGGATGTCCTCTTCCCTGTCCACCGTCCAGACATGCACAGCCAGGCCGCGCTTTCTGCATTCCTCCAGAAAATCCGGATACTGCAGGTTATAAAGCGCCGGATGCAGAGCGTCGGCCCCCAGCTTCGCCGCATAATGAGGCACATTCTGAAAACCGTCCGCATAAAGAAGCCCCACCCTCGCTTCCGGGTTCAGCTCCTTCATCTTCATGGCGCTGTAGTGATTGAAGGAGGAATAGATGACCTTCTCCCCCATTCCCATCTCCAGTTCAAGGCGGTACAGCCGCTCCTCGATTTCCGGGTAAAAAATGATCCCGGTCTTAAGCTCCACATTGATTTCCAGCCCGGTGGGTTTCAGAAGCTCATAAACTTCCGCCAGCGTGGGGATCGTGGCATCGGCATATTCCGGATGGGTCCGGTTGAACTTCATTTCCTTCAGCTCGGCAAGGGTGTAGTCCATCACTCTTCCCTGTCCGCCGCCGGTCCGGCTGATGGTCTCGTCGTGGATTACCACCAGCTTTCCGTCCTTCGTCATCTGCACGTCCAGCTCCACACCGTCCGCCTTCTGATCGACGGCAAGCTGAAATGCCTCCAGCGTATTTTCCGGCGCGTATGCACTGGCGCCCCGGTGTGCCCATACTTTTGTTTTCACTCTTACCTCCGTTCCGAAGCATCACAGATCCGGTATGATCTCTCCTGCTTCTCCATATACTGTTCTTACGGTTTCACCGCCTTCGTAGCCCAGAACGTGGGAACTCCGTATTCCTCCAGCTTTCCATATCCGTTCGTGTCCTGATATACCTCCTTCAGCACAAAGCCTGCAGCGAGCTGGCCGCCGATCTGTTCCTCGATGGTATGCGAAAACTGGATGCCCCAATGGTTCTTCACCGACTCCTCATAGAGCGCCTCGTCCTTCAGCGGATTGTAGGGAAGCCGGTAACGGATCGTGGTCTCTTCTTCCTCACCGAACAGATAGTTGATCCCGTTATCCAGTCCGGCCAGCAGAATCCCTCCCTTCTTCAGCACCCGAAAGCACTCCCTCCAGATGGGAAGCACATCCTCCACATAGCAGTTGGAAACCGGGTGGAAGATCAGATCGAAGCTTTCCGCCGCAAAGGGAAGGGGCTTTGTCATATCCGCCCGGATCAGGTCGATGGCATACCCCTCCCGCTCTGCCACCAGCCTTTCCATACGAAGCTGCTCTTCGGAATAATCCAGGACCGTGCATACCGCGCCTGCCGCCGTGAAAACGGGCATCTGCTGTCCTCCGCCGGAAGCGAGACCGAGTACCCTGGCTCCTTTCAGGTCACAGAACCAGTCCCCGGGCACCGGCTTCACAGGCGTCAGATACACCTTCCAGTCACCCCGAGCCGCTTTCGCCCAGGTTTCTTGGTCGATGGGCCTTCCCCACTCCCAGCCGTTCTGCACCCATCCGTCGATGACTGCCGCATTGATCTGTGTATAATCCCTGTTCATATTTCCTCCATACCAGAGCATTTTTATGCAGAAGCTGCAGCGCTCCCCGTTTCTCTGACATTGATCAGTATAGCACAGTCGGTTATCATCCGACAGTCCTTTCTTCCCCTTTTCCGTCCGTTCCCGCAGCCCGGTCTGCCCATACGCTTTTTAGGTCAATTTCACCCTAATTTATAAGGTCAGTTACACCATAATGAGAGTTACTCCAAAATTGAATTTCAAATTCAAAAATTTGAAGAGGCTTGAATCCAACACAAATCACAGAAAGGGCAGGGGATCATGACCAGATTGAAAGAACTGAGAAAAGAAAAGGGCTATACCCAGATCAAAATGCAGCATCTGACAGGGATTGACCAGAGCGATTATTCCAAAATTGAAAACGGAAAGCGTTATCTCACTTTCGAGCAGTGCAGGCGGATCGCCATCGCACTGGACACCAGCATGGATTATCTGGCGGGGCTGACGGATGAAAGAAAACCTTATCCGAGAAGTGAGTCTGTGAAAAATCAGAAATAGGCGGCGTCTGCCCGTTGGCAGGGCAAAGGGGAAGGGGCCTGTTCCTTGTAACTGACCACCCGGCATATTATATTTATAGAAGAGAAAAAGCCAGAAACACACGCTCTACCTCAAATAATATGCAGCTTTACCTTACATGAAGCCAGCCGTTCACTTCAATTTGTGGGTAGTGAACGGCTATTTCTTTCCCTTGAAGATTGTACAACACAAGCCGATAAGAGCGACAATGAGTACCCAAAATAAGAACAGGTTCTCGTATGTAACCCTTGGCATTCCACCCTCCCTCTTAGAACCCACTGATTCCGCAGATCCATCGGAGGGTAAGCGACATGAAGCGGAGTCTTCACAGGAATGAATACGCTGTACCTTTCTTTTCAGGAATTTACGCAATCGTCAAAACCAACGGGGTGAAGAATATATTTTTGATTCGGATACCCCATTTTTTTAATGTGTACAACTACTTCCCGACACGTTCAAAATTTTACCGCTTCTCTTCTCTTTTCCCGATATACCGATAATACACCGCCCCCGTCACATCCGCCAGCGCCCAGCCAATGGGGACCGCCCACCAGATTCCCAGCACGCCGATACCCGGAACGGCGGAAAGCGCGTAAGCGAGAATCACCCGCGTTCCCAGAGAGATCACTGTCAGCACCAGAGACATGGCCGGCCGCTCGATGGCACGGTACAGGCCGTACAGCAAAAAGAGCCCGCCGATGCCGACGTAAAACGCCCCGACCACGCGAAGGTAGGAAACACCGATCGCCAGAATCTGCGTTTCCTCCGGACGGATGAAAATCAGCAGGAACAGTCTGGCGAAAGCAACGACCACAGCCGATACACAAAGAGCAAAGATCACCGCTGTCCGTACCGCGCAGCGGATTCCTTCCCGGATCCGGTCCTTTTTTTTCGCCCCGTGGTTCTGGGCGATGAAGGTGGAAAAGGCGTTTCCAAAGTCCTGCAGCGGCATGTAGGCGAAGGAATCGATCTTGACCGCTGCCGCGAAAGCCGCCATGACCGTGGCGCCGAAGCTGTTCACCAGTCCCTGCACCATCAGGATGCCCAGGTTCATCACCGACTGCTGCAGGCAGGTCAGGATGGATGCTCCCGTCACCTCCCGCACGGCCTCTGCGCGCACGCGCATCTGCTGCCGCTCCACCTTCAGCTGGGGGCATTTCAGCCCTTTGTAGAAAAGCAGGCCCACGCCGGAAAACCACTGCGCGAGAATGGTGGCAAAGGCCGCTCCCGCCACACCCCAGCCGCAGGAAACCACAAAATACAGATCCAGCACAATATTGATTCCGGCTGAGATTCCAAGAAAAACCAGCGGGACCACCGAATTTCCAACCGCCCGGAGCAGAGAAGCATAATAGTTATAGAGAAAGGTTCCTCCGATTCCCCAGAAAATCACCCACAGGTATTCCCGCATCAGTCCGTAAACCTCCTGCGGGACGGAAAGCAGGCGCAGGATTCCGTCCAGAAAAACGAACACCCCTGCATTGATCACCACGGTAACGGCCGCGATCAGCAGGAAGGATACGAACATGTCCTCCTGCAGCTGCTTTCTGTTTCCTTCTCCGTAGCGGATGGAGAACACGGCTCCGCTTCCCATACACAGTCCCAGCAGGATGGAAGTCAGAAACGTCATCAGCGTATAGGCGCTTCCCACCGCCGCCAGAGCATCCGCGCCCAGAAACTGCCCCACGATCAGCGTGTCCACCACATTATAAAGCTGCTGAAGGAGATTTCCGCAGATCATCGGAAACGCAAACTTCAAAAGCGTTTTTGTTATATTTCCCTGTGTCAGATCCATCTGTGCCATTGTTATCTCCCTGCGATCACAGGATTTACGCCGCCCGGCCCAAATCCGGATCGAATCATGCACTGTCGGACGCATGGTCCGATCCCGCCTCCTGCAGCACACAAAACCCCGGTCTGCGGCTCTGAGGCCGTTTTTTTTCTTGACATTATCATAATATCAGCCATACACTGGGATCGTATATTAAAAAAACGGCATTTTTTATAAAAATATTGCGGATCTGAAATCCAAATCAGGCGCTGCCGGACATGGTACGGCCTGTTCCGGCAGCATCTGCCGGACGCCGGATAGATCAGAAGGGGGAAAGAACATTGATCGTCAATCAGTTGAAAACGCTGGACAGCAAAGAAGGGATTATGGAACGGATCTCCCCCGGCTTTCCGCTCTCCGTCTATCAGACCGACTTCGCGGAAGCCGAAGCCGGACCAGGACGCCGGGCAGAGCAGAGCCCGGAGCAGGGAAGATGCACGGCAGGCCCCGGCGGCGTCCGGACTGCCTCCCCGTTCTCCCTCGTTCCCTGGCACTGGCATGAGGATTTCCAGCTCTGTCTGGTAAACCGGGGCACGGTGCGCTTTCATGTGGTCAGACAGAGCTGCCGGCTGACGCAGGGCACGGGGCTGTTCATCAACCGCCGCCTGGCGCATATGGCGGAGCCGGAAAGCCCGGACGCTTCCTACTACGGCATCAATGTTCATCCCTGCCTGATCTGTTCACAGACGGAAAGCCTGGTTTATCAACAGATGCTGCTGCCGCTTCTTCAGTTATCCACATCTTCCCTCATCCTTTTCGACAAAAGCACGCCGGAGGGGCAGAGGCTGACGGAGGGCTTTTCCCGCATCCTTTCTCTTTCCGAGCAAACAGATACGGCAGGCCGGGAGCTTCTCATCCAGAGCGAGCTTCTGAGCGCCTGGCCCGGCCTTCTGCGCCTGGGAAGCGGAAGCGGAGAGATCGTCAGCGCGGCAGGAAACCGGAGACTGAAGGAGATCCTTCTTTATATCAGCGCCCATTATCCGGAAAAGATCTCCCTCGCTTCTCTGGCCGCGCACAGCCATTTAAGCCCCGGAGAGTGCAGCCGCTTTTTTCACCGGGCCACCGGCCTGAACCTGTTTTCCTATCTGCTCCAGTACCGCATCCGTCAGAGCCGGAGGCTATTGTCCGAAACGGAGCTGAGCATCGCCCAGATCGCGCTGGAATGCGGGTTCTCTTCCCAGAGCTATTATACGGCCTGCTTTCGCAGGCAGGAGGGCTGCACGCCCAACCAGTACCGCCGCAGGGCTCAGCGCGGATGAAAGACAGTCGCGCCGCACGCACGTCCCTTTCGTTCCCGGAAGGACTTCCACTGCGTCTCAAAGAAATCGTCCGGTTCCGGGAGCGGACGGACCGGACGCCAGACTGTCCGGCACACCCCTCCCTCTTCCTGAGAAAAAAGCCGGATCTCCTGCACCGTTCCGCCCAGCTTTCCGCCGTCCAGGCTGCAGCGGTACAGCTCCGGCAGGCCTTCCTCCGGTTTCTTTCCGTCCGGACAGGTGTAGAGAGCGGATCCCCGGCTTTTGCCTCCGCGGCGGATATAATCCAGCATGGCAGACAGATATACCTTCTGGGAAAGCAGCATGTCCAGCAGATGGTACAGCATCCCCGCCTGCCGGTATTCTGTGATCCGCACATCCCGTTCAAAATACCGCAGCTCTTCCTCCGTCTCCCGCAGAGCCGCCTCCAGCCCCTTTTCACTCCGGATCATCCCGGCCGCCCCGCTCATGCGCCGCGCCGCTTTTTCCCGGCACGCCTGCAGATCACAGCCTTCCTTCGCCGGAACGGACAGCGCGATCCGCTCCCATGCCTGTCTGCGGCAGAAATCCCGCTCTTTTTCCGTCTGCTTCCAGGGCTTTCGTCCTTTTTCATAAACAATATACTCTGCCGCCCGGAGGGCTCCCACCTGGCCGGCATTGAGCGCCGTTCCTCCGGGCCGGGAAACGCCGTGGCTTCCGCATACCTCCCCCACGGCAAAGACGCCTTCTATGTTAGTCTGCCAGTGGCAGTCCACAGAAAGCCCGCCGTTGTTGTGCTGAACACAGACCGCAATCTCCAGCATTTCCTGTTCCAGATCCACGCCGTGCTCCCTGTAAAAGGAAACAGCGGGCTCATTCATGTGCGCCAGCCGCTGAAAAGGCGTGCCGAAGCAGGCTCCGGCGGACTGCAGATAATCGCGCGCTTCCTGCGGAAGCCTTTCAAACTCCACGCTCTCCCCTCCCGGGTTGTGGCAAAAATCCAGGAAAACCCTTCTTCCCTTCAGGATCGTTTCCTGATAGACCAGCAGGTCGATCAGGGAGGAGCCCTCAAAGCTCTTTGCGGCATCAAAGGGCCACTGATAGCCCTTCAAAAACGTCAGGTACTGCACCCTTGCCGCATCCTGAAAATGTTCCATCAGAAATTCTCTTTCATCCTTCCCCTCCCGGTCAGCCGAAAGGAAGCGGGGAAGAGCCTGCATGTAGGTTCCGCTCACGTTCCAGCGGGGCTTCCGGGAAGCCAGGCCAAACTGCCATTCCGTAAGATTCTTTCCCAGGACGCCCGCTTCAAACGCGATCCCGCTGCTGCCGGTCTGGGAGGCCGGATAGACGCTGTCGCGGTACATGCCCGCCGGACCTCCGGTCGCAAGGATCACCGTTTCGCACCAGATGAGAAAAAATTCCGCGTCTTCTCCCTCCGTACTCCTGCGGTTCAGGCAGAGTACCCCCCGTACCTTTTCTTCCCTGACCAGAATCCGGATCAGCTGCATGCCGTCCAGCACCGGGATCCGGCGCGCAGCCGCCTCCCGCTCCAGGCATTCCGTCATGATCCTGGACGTATATGGTCCAACGCTGGAAGCCCTCTTTTTCCTGTCATGATCCGTCTGATAGCCCACATATTCTCCATAAGCATTGTCCGGAAAGGGAACGCCCAGCTCCGTCAGATAGTAAAAACATCTGGCAGAAAGAGCCGCCTCGCAGAGCGCCAGATCTCCGTCCACGCACTGTCCCGCAAACAGATCCTCCGCCATGCCGCGGACGCTGTCCGGTTCCCTTCCGGCCAGGGACAGCTTATAATAGGTCTGCTTGTCCGAGCCTGTATTCCTGGAAGTCCCGGCCTTCACGTCCTCCGTAAGGATCGCCAGGTTTCGCTCCCCGCACCGGTGCAGACGCACCGCCGCGGCATAGCCTGCCGCTCCCGTCCCCACCACCAGGGTCCGGATCTCCTTTTCCTTCAAAACCGCCATGTTTCCCCTCCTTCCATATCCTGTTTGCCATATTCTCCCTGCCGTGCCTTCCGGACTTCTCCTTACAGCCGCCGGATATGAAATCCGCCGTCAACGTCCAGATAATTGCCGGTGGTATACAGGATCCGGTCGGAACAGAACAGGCTCACCGCATCCGCCACATCCTCCGGCGTTCCCCAGCGCCGGATGGGAAACGCGCCCTGCTTCAGCAGGGCATCGTACTTTTCTTTTACCGAACTGGTCATGTCCGTGGCGATCACGCCCGGCCGTACCTCATGTACCAGAATGCCTTCCGGCGCGAGCCGGTCTGCAAAAAGCTGTGTGATCATGGCAACTCCGGCTTTGGAGATGCAGTATTCCCCGCGTGAGGTGGAAGACACCTCGGCGGAGCAGGAGCCCACGTTGATGATGGTTCCTCTCTTTTTTCCGATCTGCTCCTGCTGCAGCATCTGCTTCGCCACCAGCTGCGTCAGAAACAGAGTGCCCTTCGTGTTGATTCCGATCACCCTGTCAAAGCTCTCCTCACTCATCTCCAGAATATCCCTTCGTTCCAGCGGGGCCACTCCCGCATTGTTCACCAGCACGTCCACCCTTCCGAAGCGTGCCAGCGTCTCCTCCAGAAGGCGGGCGCGGTCTCCGGCACGATCGACACTGCCTCGGACATAATGCCAGACGATGCCAAGCTCCCCAAGCTTCTGAAACTCCTCCTCATATTTTTCCTGCGGGCCGGTGGCCAGCATCGCCACCTGATAGCCGTCCAGCCCCAGCCTTCTTGCAATGGCATAGCCGATTCCCCTGCTTGCCCCTGTTACGATCGCTGTTTTCTTGTCCATCCCTTCCTCATTTCCGCGGCTTTTTCAGCTCTGATGCGCTGCGCCGCTTCCTCCGTTCTTCGCCCGGTCCGCTTCTTTCTGATATTCCCGGTAGTATCTGAGATAAATCTCCCCATCCCGCACGATGCACCCCGCGGGCTTTCCGGCACGGATCAGATCCCCGCATTTTCCGCAGGCAACACAGGTCCTGAAAGGGTCTATCCTCCCCGTTTCCAGGATCTGCTTCGGAAAATCCGGATCGGCGAAGGACAGCCGTCCGAAAAGCATGTTGTCGCACAGTCCCTCCTCCAGCGCTCCGGCTGCATACAGATCGGCATACTGCCGCAGATAGGAAGGGCCGGAAGCGGAAAGGAACATGCCGGGAACCGCCTTTTTCACCTGTCCGATCCCGTTGATGATCCGGGCGACGCCGCAGAGCGGGTGCTCGTCCGGTATGTATTTCCCTCCGTCAAAAGGCCGGGTGACATGGGTGTTCACATAAGGATTTCCCATGGTCAGATTCACCATCGGCAGACCGTCCTCCTCGTACAGAGCGCGCACCAGACGGATGGGTTCCTCCATATCCGGCTTTGCATCCCCCCCTTCCTTCACGCCGAAGCCATAGGGCCAGGCAAACCCGTCATAAATGCCGATTCTCGCCGTTACCAGAAAATGCCCGTCTTCATGGACCTTTGCCGCAGCGATGCTGTTTCGCAGCAGCCGGGTACGGTTTTCAAAGCTTCCGCCGTACAGGCCGGGACGCCGGTAAGCGGACAGAAGCTCCATCAGCAGATAGCCGTGGCAGGCCTTGATGTCCACCGCGTCAAAGCCCGCCTCCCGGGCAAGGAGGGCCGCCTCCGCAAATTTCTCTTCCAGCCCCTTCAGATAATCGTCCGTGACGATGCAGCTGTCATCCGCCGGGCGGAGCTTTTCATATTCCGGATGCCGGTAAGCGATCAGAGGCGCCGGTTTCCCCTCCGGATTGGAATAACGGCCGCTGTGATTGGCCTGCATGATCAGATAGGGGGCGAAACCGTTCTTCTTTCTTCCCGCTTCCCGGACCGCCTCCGTCAGTTTCTTATAATTCTCCAGATTTTCCCTGGTCAGCATGAGCTGATGGGCGCTGGAGCGTCCCTCCGGAACGATGGAAATGGCCTCAAACCAGATCATGGCGCTGCCGCCCTCCGCATCCCGCATATAGCGGCGCAGCGTCAGCTCCGAAGGCGAGCCGTCCGCAAGCGCATCCGCTCCCTCCATGGGCGCGGTCCCCATCCGGTTTTTCAGCGTAACGCTTCCAAAAGACGCCTCCCGGGTGAGCGCTCGGGTATCTTCCGCAAACGGAAGATGGATTCCAAGCTCCGCCGCCTTCTTTTTGATTTCCTCCAGGCTCCTGTACGAAAATTTTTCATGCTTCATAAGTGCTGCCCGCTCCTTCTTCTTTTTCTCTGACCGGTCCTTTCAGCGAGATTTCATGAGGGTTTTCCGCCCAGGCGGCCCCGCCTTTTCTTCGGATCTCTCCGGGGAGCTGCCCCTCCTGAAAGCAGCTCTGCAACGTTTCTCCAAGTCCCTCACAGATGTACTGCCTGTCCTTTTCGACGTAACGGACCCATTCCTTCGGGAAGGACGGCGTCTGCGGAAAGCTGTCCGCCAGCGCACAGATACATTCCAGATGGGGCAGGGCTGTTTCCGGTACACAGAACAGAGGCGCATCTTTCTCAATGGCCTCCGCCATGCAGTACAGCTTGCGCATATTGTCTGCGCCCGGATTGGGATAGACGATCTCTTTGCCGTCCGAAAGCCGCCCGATCATGCTCTCCTGATCCTTTCCGCTGCGTATCGTCACCGTTCCTTTTTCTCCTTCCAGAATGCATTCCAGACAGTTGTCAAACCGTTTCTCATAAGGCACCGCATGAGTGGCGTAGAACAGAAGCTCCTCCCCCCTTCCGGTATGGATGCGAAGAGCGCAGGTATCGAACATTTCGATGGCATTGGCCCGGTATACCTCTGCCTCCATCGTCGCCGGCTCCGCGCTTCGGTCCATCCTTTCTCCGGTCAGAAACAGCATATTATGCAGATAATGAGCCGCCGCATTGGAAGCCACGCTGTCCAGCAGCCATTCTCCCGTCTCCAGACGGCGCTTCCCCGCCCAGCCCGTCCCCCGGCGGTAATAGTCCAGATTTCTCGGAAAATAAACAAGCGTTCTGATCCGGCGGATCTTTCCGTATTTTCCATCCAGGATGTCCCGTTTCAGCTTCAAGATCCCTTCGCTGAAGCTCCACTGAAAGCCAATGGCCAGCCTGCGTCCGGTCCTGTCCCGTGCGTCCATCATGGCTGCCGCCTCCGGGAGCGAACCGCAGATCGGTTTTTCACACAGCACATCGCTGCCGTGCTCCATGCAGTATTCTGCCTGCTTCGCATGCAGATAGATCGGCGTTACGATACAGGCAAGCTGTGCCCGGTGCTCCCGGTAGAATTCCTCCACCGTATCATAGACCGGCACCCCTCTGTCCAGAAGCTCCCGTCCCGAACTGCTCTGCGCAGCATAGGGATCTACCGCCCCTACGAGCCGGAACCGCTGCTGCGCCCGCGTCCGGTGCAGAAGCTCCTCCACATATACGCCGGCATAACCGCCGGTCCCCACAAGAAGCAATGAGATCGTTTCCATTTTTCCCTCCATTCCTCAGCGTCATACAACGCAGTTTTACTGTCCTGAGTCATGCGCCGAAGCATCTTGCTCCGGCCGCAGGCTTCCTTTTGTCCTTTACCCCTTCACACCCGTGGTGCTGATCCCCTCTACCAGGCTCTTCTGGAAGAGGAAGAACAGGACCCCATGAAGCTCAACACCGCCACCGTGGCTATGGCCGGTTTTACCAAGGGGAGCATGATGCGGGAAAAAAGCTGCAAATGACCGCATCCGTCCATAATGGCCGCCTCGTCCATCTCCTTCGGGACATTTTTCATAAACTGCATCAGCAGAAACACGTTAAATGCCCCGCCGCAAAAATGGGGAACGATGATGGGCAGATAGGTTCCCACCCAGCCAAGCTGATTGAACAGCAGGTACTGGGGGATCATCAGCACCTGCGAAGGCAGGCACATGGTCAGGAGCATTGCAGCAAACCAGAATTTTCTGGTCCTGAATCTGATCCTGGAAAAACCGTAAGCGGCAAGCGTACAGGAAATCACGGTTCCCAGCGTGGAAAGGACCGCGATGAAGAGGGAATTTCCAAAAAAGGTCGTAAACGTCAGCCGCGCAAATCCGGCCCATCCCTCCGTGTAATTGGAAAACGCCCAAGTCTTCGGGATCACGCTGTAAGGGGAGGCATAATATTCATCGTTGGTTTTCAGCGATGATCCGATCAGCCAGAGCAGCGGATAGAGCATAACAAAGCATCCGATCACCATGCCGGCATGATAAATGATGTCCGTTATTTTTCTTTTTCTTTTCATTTTACCACTGTTCCTTTCTCCTATCAATCCTGATCGTTCTGATAAAATACCCATCCGGAGGATGAACGGAATACCAGCGCCGTCAGCGCCACGATAATCAGAAGCATGAACCATGCCATTGCGCTGGCGTAGCCGAATTTGCCGTAGTTAAATGCCTGATTGTACAGGTTCAGTCCATAATACAATGTGGAATTCAGCGGACCTCCGTTCGTAACCAGATAGGCTGAATTGAATGCCTGCAGGGAACCGATGATGCCGTTGACCAGATTGAAGAAAATGCATGGGGTTAAAAGCGGCAGCGTGATTTTTAAAAAGCGTTGCACACTGTTCGCTCCGTCCATGATCGCAGCCTCATAATAGATCTGAGGAATGTCTTTGATCCCCGCAAGAAAGATCAGCATGGAAGAGCCGAACTGCCATACGCCAAGAAGAATCAGCACATAAAGTGCGGTCCTGGTATCCTTCAGGAAATTTACAGGTTCTATTCCAAACAGGTTCAGAAGGCCATTGACAGGTCCGTTTACCCCCCAGAGAATTTTCCATGTCATTGCGACCGCCACGCTGCCGCCGAGCACGGAAGGAACGTAAAAAGCCACGCGGTAGGCTCCCACTCCCTTAGAGCCTCTGGATAAAAGCAACGCGACCAGCAAGGCAAAAATCAGTTTTAATGGGACCTGCACAATAGCAAATTTTAAAGTAATTTTGAATGAAAGCCAAAATTTATCGTCTTCCCAAAACATAGTTGCAAAATTTTGTAATCCTACCCAGTCAGGTGCATTTAATCCATTGTAATCTGTAAATGCAAGATACAGAGAATAGAAAAAAGGAATTACCGTAAAAACTACTAGGCCGATTACTACAGGAAAAATAAACAAATATCCTATCCTTATATTCTTTTGTTCTTTCCGGCGCTGTCCTTCTGTTTTTTTAATTGTTTTCAGTGCCTTCATAGAATCCTCCTCTTTTCTGAAAGAAAGAGCGGAAAATCTCCGCTCTTTCCCATCATATGCTACTGCCTATACTATCTATTTGTTGCTGTCTTCTCTAAAATGGCATTTCCCTCTTTTACCGCTGACATTGCAGCATCTAAAATCTCATCTTTTCCAAGCTGTCCGTAATAGAGTTTTTCGATTACTTCCTGAAGGTAAGAATTAGCTTCTGTGGAACCTGTAGGGGCCGGTGCAGAAATTTCTGTTGCAACACCGTCTGATAAGAAACTAATAAATTCTGATTCCAGTTTCCCTGCTTCCGTCGTATTTGTTTCTACATACTCTCTCATAGCTGCACTGATCGGAATACCCCTGTCTGTTCCACATACATCATAAACAGAACTGTCATTTACAAAATAATTTATGAAAGCTGCTGCCAGTTCCTTATTTTGAGATGTAGAAGAAATTCCCCACAGCATAACAGGTTTTAAATATGTACCGCTTATTTTTGCTCCAGTGGCCGAAGGATAACAACACATATAAAGGTTTTTCCCAGCTTCTTCTTCTGCGGATGCAATATTATTACTATAGGTATTTCCTATAAATTTCATCCAATTGCCACTGCCTTCCCGCATGCTCCCTCCTACTTCTCCATTATATTCAGCGCTACTCAGTGCCGCATCTGTTGCATACAGGTTATAATAATCTTCCAAATAAGCCGCAAAGTCTTCTCCTTCAAATCCATAACTAGAATTATCTGCAGAATACATTTCCTTTCCAATTGATCGCAAATAAATTTCAAACGTAGTTAGGTGCGGGTCCACATATGCACGATACCCTGTCTTATCATATACATTCTGAATCACTTCTGAAATTTCAGCCCAATCTGGATTTTGAGAAAGCGTAAGACCTGCTTCCTCCAAAATTACAGGATCATAAAATAGACATGGCGCGTTAACTCCAGTCGCAAGTGCATACATACCATCATTGACAATTCCTCCGGATATTAGGGAATCATCTACATCAGATAAATCAATTACTCCTGACTCAATGTAAGGATCAAGCAATTCCATCTGTCCGGCTTCCACGTATTCCACGATCTTGGAATAATCCATCATATACACATCCGGGAGATTACCTGCCGTTGCCTGTGTAGTCAACTTTGTAAAGGAATCATCATATGTATGTTTCATATTAGGAAAACACACTGCCAGAAATGGTGTGGCGGGCATCAGCCCGCCGCGGCGGGAATTTCAGAAATGTTAATTTCAATGTATTCGGCAATTCTGCGAAACTCGTCAGCAAACTTGAATTTCACGCTGATATTGCCGTTTTCGTAAACCTTGATGTAGTTTACAAGATCAATGAGGATTTCCCGGTTGAGCGTTTCAATGTTCTGATGTTTCTTAAAGGCCACCAGCGCCGGATGCTCGCTGTCAACGCCGTTTGCCAGTTCCGCCCGTTCAGCAGTCAGCCGCTCCAGCACATCAGAGATAGAGCTTATTTGCCGTTCATAGTCAGTCTTCATTGTCCGGTAGTCCTGCTGGGTAATTTCCCCGTCTTTCCAGTCTTGATAAAGAGACTGTTTGTAGCGGGTAATTTTCGCCAGTTCCTTTTCCTTTGCGGCAATCAGATCATCCAGTCGGAATGACTGGCTTTTTTTGACTGGAGCCGAGTTGATACGGGCAAGTATCTCCGAAAAGGAAACGGCCAGATGTACCTGTTGACGGACGGCAAACAGGACGGCGGCCTCCAGCCGCTCATGCTTGATTGAGTGCATAGAGCAGGCGGCCCGGGAGCGGTATTTGTAGGTAGAGCAGGCGTAATACACATTTTTCCCGCTCTGGCTCCGTGTAATGGATTTTTCGCAATCCGCACAGCGGAGAAAACCGCTGAACAGATGGAGCTCCTTTTTCCGTGGGGCCGTCCGGGTGTCCCGTTTCAACAGGGCCTGCACCTTTTCAAAGGTTTCCCGGTCTATAATCGCCTCGTGAGTATCAGCCACCCGCACCCATTCATCCTCTGGCACCGCCTCAATCTCATGTACCTTATAGCTTTTCACACGGCGGCGGCCCTGTACCAAATCCCCGGTATAAATCGGGTTGGTAAGAATGTTCGTAAGCACCCGATCTCCCCACATGGGATTATCTGATACCGAACAGGAATAGGGCAGTCCCTTATTTTTTCGGTAGGTTGTCGGGCTGGGGATGCCGTGGTCGTTTAGGTGGTAGACGATAGCCCGCCTTGTTTCTCCTTGCAAAGTCTTGTTATAAATGAGCTTTACAATCTCGGCGGCCTCGGGATCGACAATCAACTGGTGTTTGTCTTTCGGATCTTTTATGTAGCCGTAGGGAGCAAAGGAGCCGATGTACTGGCCGTTGCGCCGCTTATAGTCAAACACCTGGCGGATCTTCTTTGAAGTCTGATAGCAGTATTGATCGTTCATTACATTTGTAATCGGAACAATAATGCTGGAAACGCTGTCCGGGTTGAGGTAGCTGTCCACATTTTCAGCAAGACTGATAAAACGGACGCCCATCTGCACAAACAGGTTGTCAATCAGACTTCCCGCATCGCTGTAATTCCGGGCAAAACGGGAAAGGTCTTTTACCACAACACAGTTGATTTTCCCACTCATTACATCGGCCAGAAGCCGCTGGAAATTTTCGCGGTTGGCATCCGTCCCCGTGTGTCCATCGTCCACATATTCGGAAACGCTTTCAAATTCCTCAATGTGTTTTTGGTAAAAGTCATTCAGCAGGTCGCGCTGGTTTTTTACGCTGTTGCTATCGTCTTTTCCTTTTTTCAAATCTTCTTTGGAAAGCCGGATATATTCGCCCAGCCGCCAGCGTCGGATCGTATAAGAGGGAGAGAAACTCTGCTGAAACCCTCTGTTTTTTGTTCGTGACATTGTTCCTCCTTCCCTATCACATTACACTTATATTATAACTCTGTCCCATAGGGACAACAAGGATGGCTCCGCCTCGGGACACTTTGTCTCGAAGCTGGGGCGGGCCGCAGCCGAAGTCACAGCCCGCTTTTTTGCCGGATCAAATAGTCCGTCAAGGTGTCCTGCAAAGACGGCCCGCCTTCCGCAAATTCAATTTTCACACCGACTCCGCCGATGTTGAAGCAGTACAGATTTTTGGCAACTTGCAAAAACCTTGTAACGCGCTCTTTGCGGGAAAGGGCGTTATCAAAGGTCATACCGCTCACATCGGGCAGAGACTCAGGGGAAACTGCGCCAATGTCAACGCTTTTCATTTGTTCCAGTTCCTGTGCGGTTAATCTCACGGTAAAACCTCCTTTGTTCAGATTGATAAACGCCTCCCGGTTGTCCTGTGGGGAAACGCGAAAAGGCGGCACTGCACAAGTGCCGCCCTTTGGCCTGTCCTCACATCGGGACACAATGTCTCGAAGTTAATAGGGGCCGTTTTCGTAATGGTGCTGGGCCTCGCCCAGCGTTTTGAAATCAAATACATAATGGAGCTCACCGACAACGCGCCGGATGTCCTCGGGGGAAAAACCGCAGTTTTCCATCGCATAGATCACATATCCCCGGCAGGCGTTGTTGCTCCACGGCTCGGCCAGCATAGCGGCCAATACGGGATCGTATTTCATTTTCTAATTCCCCCTTTGATAAAATTTAGGGAACGCCACGCCCATTTCCTTGACCTGTCCAAAGACAACTATACTCGGCGCGGCGCTCCCACGCAGACGAGAGGGCGGCCCGGAGGGACAGGCAGCCAGCCTGTCCACTGCCGGATCGTGGCCGTGGGATAGCCCGGCCCACTTGCGGCGCTGGTGTTGTTCGCTCATTTTCTTTTAGGAAAGGTCACCGCGCACCCGCCGCCTGGCTCCCCGGATTGCGCTCGGGGCCGCCCTTGTTCATCTGCGGAGAAAAGAAAACCTCCTCTCATAAACCGAGACATTTTTAGATGATATTCGGACTGGTTCAGCGAGATTTTTTTAAGTATTTTTTCATGTTCTCCAAACCACGCTCCACAGCCCGCCGCACCGCGCTTTCGTGAACGCCTTCCGCTTCGGCCACTTCAGAATAGGTCTTGCCAAGAATGACACAGGCATCCACACGGCGGCCCTGGGCTTCGGGCAGAGAGTTAAGCGCGTTCCACAGACGGATAAAGAGTTCCATGCGTTCCAAGAGTTCCTGGGGTGTGGGCTCATGCAGGCAAGCCGAGTATTCGATCCCGTCATCACAGTCCAAAGAATACTGCGCCTTGTGTCGGGAGAGCCGCCGCTGATAAGCCATCTCGTGGCGGGTATCGGCCAGAAACACTTCGGCCACCTCGTCAGAAACCTCGATAAACTGATCTCGTGTGTACCAATAATAAAAATCTTTCAGATTGATTGTAGCCATAATAAACCTCCGTTTCGGTGTTGGGTGAATAAGTGACCGAAACGGGGCTCGGCGGGGAACGGCACCCTGGGGAGCCACTCTGTACCTCGGGACACTTTGTCTCGAAGTACGGATAACAAAAAACGCCTGCGCGACACAAAGCCACGCAAGCGCATGAAATGATAAATCCATTTATGTACTGCCAAATTGCACATCTACCGCCGGACTGATCCTGCTGGGCGGGTGGGCTTTTTTTGACAGGTTAGGGGGATGGAAAGGGAAAAAGGACACGGCGATACCTCCTGGACACCGCCGTATCCTTAAAAAAGGGCGACTTTAACACACCCCCCGCAATCTTATTTTTTGAAAGAAAACGGCGGCTTGAAATTTGCTATTTCAAAACCGCCGTTTTCGGCCCCAATATCGCCGTTTCTACAACGGTTTCATTGTGACGATCCCTATTTCTCTATTCCCACTTAAAGCACTTGA
>DWWH01000034.1 GCA_019119815.1 Candidatus Eisenbergiella intestinipullorum
GAATACTTTTCCATGATCGCCGCGGTTTTTCAGGATGTGAAGCTCCTGCCCCTCACCATCGCCCAGAACGTGGCCTCGGATAACGGGGAGGACATTGACAGAGAGAGGGTCAGACAGTGCCTGTCCCTTGCCGGACTGGGAGAAATGGTGGACAGCCTGCCCGGAAAGGAGGATACGCCTCTGGGGCGCGGTGTGCTGGATGACGGGATCGAGCTGTCCGGAGGGGAGAGACAGAAGGTCTGGATGGCCAGGGCTTTTTACAAGGAAGCGCCCATTCTCATCCTGGACGAGCCTACCGCGGCACTGGACCCGCTGGCGGAGCAGGAGATTTATGAAAAATATGTGCAGATGTCGGAGGGAAGAACCTCTCTGTTCATTTCCCACCGGCTGGCGAGCACCCGCTTCTGCGACCGGATCTGGCTGATGGAAAACGGCAGGATCACGGAGCAGGGAAATCATGAAGAACTGATGGAAAAGAAGGGGGCCTATGCCAGACTGTTCGAGGTACAGGGAAAGTATTATCGGAAGGAAGAGAGCGGGAAGGAATGGGACGAAGCCATGCAGATGGGAGGTGCACAGGCATGAAACAGGTTTCTTTGAATCGGCGGCATTCGGGTATGAAGGATGACATCCGGGTCTATCTGCGCCTGCTCCGGCTGCTGAATCAGTACAGCCGGGGCTGGTTGGTGATCCTGCTGGGCGCGTTCCTGGACGGCGCTCTGCCCTTTGTGGTGATCTGGCTGTCCTCCATGCTGCTGGACGCCCTCTATGCGGGGCGGCCCGCGGCGGAAATGATGGCCTGGGCGCTGGCAGGAGCGGGTCTGAGCCTGGCGATGTCCGCTTTGAAGCATTTCGCCGTCAGACAGAAGAATATCATGTGGTGGGGGATGCAGCACCGGATGGCGGAGCCGCTGATGAGAAAGACCATGGAAATGGACTACCCTTTGACGGAAAGCGCCCGCGTGCGCGCCCTTCGGGCGAGGCAGGACGAATACCGGAAAAAGGAGCGGGATGTGTTCGAACGCTTCCTGCAGCAGCTGGAGCTGCTTCTGACCTCCTGTGTGCGGCTGATTTTTTCTCTGGCAACGGTCTGGCCCTTTTTCGCGGGACAGCTTTGGGGCAGGGACGGGGGACAGACGGCCGGGAGAGGAACCGGGATGTTTACGCTTCTCGCGGCGGCGGCTCTGGTCGGCAGCCTGCTCTTAAACCACTGGTCGGTCAGACAGCAGGGGAAGAAGAGACGGGCGATCCATAATGAGCATGAGGATGAAAACCGGCTCAACGACTATATGATGGATGAGGTGGTTCTGTCCACGGAGGCCGGAAAGGACATCCGCATCTTTCATCAGCAGAACATGATGGAAAGCTATGGAAACCAGATGAACCGCAACTGGAGGCGCATGACGCTGCAGTATGCGGCAAACGACATGCGGCATCTGGGGCTGCAGGGCTTCCTTTCCGCCTGTGTGGGCGGCATCGTCTATCTGTACGTGGCCTTCTGCGCCTGGGCAGGCAGCATCAGCACCGGAAACGTGGTGCGTTACGCGGGCGCGGTGCAGCAGTTCATTCAGGCCATGACGGACCTGCTCGCCAGCTGGAACCAGATGCACTACGACCGGAGGATGATGGACGAATATCTGGAATATCTGGATCTGAAAAATGAGATGAAGAAGGGGACGATTCCGGTGGAAAAGAGACGGGACGGCCGTTTCCTGGTGGAATTCCGGAACGTGTCCTTCCGTTACCCGGAGTCGGACCGGTATGCCATCCGGAATCTGAACGTGAAGCTGGAGATCGGGGAGCGTATGGCGCTGGTGGGAAGAAACGGATCCGGAAAGACCACATTTGTCAAGCTCCTGTGCAGGCTGTACGACCCCACGGAGGGGACGATCCTGTTAAACGGCGTGGACATCCGCAAATATGACGAACAGGAATACCGCCGGCTGTTTTCCGTGGTGTTTCAGGATTTTCAGATCTTTTCTTTCGCTCTGGGCGAAAATATTGCGGGAAGCATGCAGGTGGATAAGGAAAGGGCGATGGACGCCATCCGCCGGGCCGGCCTGGAGGCCCTGTACCGGAAGATGCCGGACGGCCTTGCCACCATGATCAACCGGGACTTTTCCGATACCGGCATGGAGATTTCCGGCGGGGAGGCACAGAAACTGGCCATGGCCAGGGCGATCTATAAGGATGCTCCCTTCGTCATCCTCGACGAACCCACCGCCGCCCTCGATCCCGTCGCGGAGAACGAGATCTACACGGGCTTTCATGAGATCATCGGCAACAAAACCGCCCTGTTCATCTCCCACCGGCTGTCCGCCTGCCGTTTTTCCAAAGAGATTCTGGTGTTTGAAAACGGAAACGTAATCCAGCGGGGCAGCCATGAGGAGCTGGCAGGACAGGAGGGCCTGTACCGCCGGATGTGGCAGGCACAGGCGCAGTATTATCAATAAATGGATTTCTTTCAGAGGACAAAATATCTGGCGCTTCCTTCAAAGTTCGGCTATAATATTTTCAGGAAGCGATGAAAGAAGGGAGTCTTTCGGGATGGCCGTATGGAAAAAGCTGCCGATGGGCATTGAAAGTTTTGAGGAAATCCGAAAGGATGGATTTTATTATGTGGATAAAACCGGGCTGATCAAGATGCTGCTTGAAAACTGGGGAAAGGCCAATCTTTTCACCCGCCCCAGGCGTTTCGGAAAATCCCTGAATATGAGCATGCTTCAGTCCTTTTTTGAGATCGGCTGTGAAAAGGAGCTGTTTGACGGCCTTGCGATTTCGGAGGAAACGGAGCTCTGCGAAGAATACATGGGGAAATTTCCGGTCATTTCCATCAGCCTGAAGGGAATTGAAGCGGAGACTTATGAAGAGGCGAGGGACATGCTGGCGTCTGTGATCCGTGAGGAGGCGCGCAGGCTCCAGTTCCTTCTGGAGAGCACAAAACTGACGGAGGTTGACAGGGAGTTCTTTTCTCTGCTTCTGAAAGAGGATATGAGCGATCAGAGTCTGCGCGGAAGTCTGCGGGAGCTTTCCCTTCTGCTGCGCAGGCATTTTGATCAGCGGGTGATCATTCTCATCGACGAATATGACGTCCCTCTGGCGAAGGCAAACGAGAGAGGATATTATGACCGGATGGCGCTTCTGATCCGGAATCTGTTTGAGGCAGCCCTGAAAACGAACGATAACCTGTATTTTGCTGTTCTGACCGGGTGCCTTCGGGTGGCGAAGGAGAGCATTTTCACGGGGCTGAACAATTTTAATGTGTTTTCCATTACCGACCTGGATTTTGACGAGTATTTCGGATTTACCGACGAAGAGGTGAAGGAAATTCTCGCTTACTACGGACTGGAAGAAAATTACGGAATCGTGAAGGACTGGTATGACGGGTACCGGTTTGGAAATTCGCAGGTGTACTGCCCCTGGGACGTGATCTGTTACTGCAGCAGGAACCGGAGGAATAAAAGCCTGCCGCCGCAGAATTACTGGCTGAATACCAGCGGAAACGATGTCCTGAAGCGTTTTGTGGAGAGCATGGAAAATATGTCGGAGCGGAAAATGCTCACCAGAACGGAAATGGAACAGCTGGTAAGCGGGGAAGAGGTTCAGAAGGAGATCCGTCAGGAGCTGACTTATCCGGAGCTGTATTCCTCTTCGGATAACATCTGGAGCGCACTTTTCATGACGGGCTATCTCACCTGGCGGGGTGAACCGGACGGAAAGCGGTACCGGCTGGTTATCCCGAACCGGGAGATCCGGAATATTTTTACGGAACAGATCCTGGCGCTGTTTAAGGAAAAAGCGTCAAAGGACGGAAAACTGCTGAACGCGTTCTGCAATGCGCTTGCGGCGGGAAGGCCGGAAGAAGTGGAACGGCTGTTTACCTCCTACATGGAGAAAACGGTGAGCGTCAGGGATACCTTCGTCAGAAAACCGACGAAGGAAAATTTTTATCATGGAATGCTCCTTGGTATTCTCGGTTTTAAAGACGGATGGACAGTGACGTCCAACAGGGAGGCGGGGGACGGCTTCAGCGACATCATGATACGGATCGATGATGCGGACGAGGGGATCATCCTGGAGGTGAAGTACGCTGAAACGGACATGGAAGCGGAATGTGAGAAAGAGATCCGGCAGATCGATGAAAAAGGATACGGAAAGGAATGGGAACGGGATGGGATCCATACCATTCTGAAATACGGCATCGCGTGCAGCAGAAAGCGGTGCAGAGTGCTGCTGGAGAAGGGCTGACGCCATTTTTTATGAAAAAGAGCCGCCTTTCGGAAGG
Source organism: Candidatus Eisenbergiella intestinipullorum (assembly GCA_019119815.1). Classification (GTDB taxonomy): domain Bacteria; phylum Bacillota; class Clostridia; order Lachnospirales; family Lachnospiraceae; genus Eisenbergiella; species Eisenbergiella intestinipullorum. Next base: position 4,286 of record DWWH01000034.1, read on the forward strand.
AAAAAGAAAGACGTCCTTCGGCAGTTTTGTGCTTCGGCATGGAGGTAAGGATGAACATCGCGGTCTGTGACGATGAGGAAATACAGCGAAGCCTTTTAAAGGGGTATCTGGAAGCGTGGGCCGAAGCGGGCGGCCGCGCGCTTCGCATTTCCCTGTTTTCTGCGGGCAGACAATTCCTGGACAGCCTGAAGGAAAACCATTTTGACGAGGTGCTTCTGGATATTCAGATGCCGGACATGGACGGAATGAGCGTGGCGAAAGCGCTGCGCAGGACGGACGAGCGGATGGGGATTTTCTTCGTGACAGGCTATGAGGATTACCTGGTGCAGGGCTATGAGGTGGAGGCCTTCCGCTATCTGATCAAGCCCGTTTCGGAGGAAAAGCTGCGGCAGGCGCTGGATCAGTTCCTGAAGAAAAGGAGCGGACAGAAGCCTGTCCTGATAGCGGAGACTCCGGAGGGCGCGCGGCGGGTGGACGCGGAAGAAATCTGTTACCTGGAGGCCTTTGCCCACAGCTGCGAGCTGCATACCCTGTCGGAACGCATCACCGTAAAAAGCGGCATCTCCACGCTGGAAAAGGAAGCGGTGCGGCTGGGAGTTCCGCTTTTTCGGTGCCATCGGTCCTATGCGGTCAACATCGCGCAGATCAGGGCGATTGAACGGGAGGCGGCCCTGCTTTCAGACGGAAGCAGGATTCCGGTGAGCCGGAGGCTTTATCAGGAGCTGAACCGCCGGTTTATTGATTATTTTCTGAAAAAAGAACGGTGAAGGGAGACTGTTATGATCGTGTGGATCATCGGAGGGCTCGCGTTTCTTGTGGCTGCGGACGCGGTCTTTCTTTTTGTATGGATTCCCCGCCTGATAGACCGGAGGCTGGAGCATTTTCAGAGCGATCTGATGGACCGGCACTACGACGAGGTGGAAAACATGTACCGTACCATGCGGGGCTGGCGGCATGATTACCACAACCACATCCAGGCCATGAAGGCCTATGCGCAGCTGGGAAAATACGAGGAGCTGATGACCTATCTGGGGCGGCTGGATGAAAATCTGTATCAGGTCGATACGGTGATAAAAACCGGAAACCTGATGATGGACGCGGTTCTGGGAAGCAAGCTGGCTCTGATGAAAAAGAAACAGATCCGGACGGACGTGACGGTGCATGTGCCGGAGCGGATGCGTCTGACGGACCTGGAGCTGTGCGTGCTGGCGGGAAACCTTCTGGATAACGCCATTGAGGCCTGCGAGGTGGTGGAAGAGGAGGACAACCGGTTCATCCGCATCTATATGGATACCCTGCAGGATCAGTTCTACCTTTCCGTCATGAACGGAATGAACGGAACGGCCCGGAGGAAGGGAGCGGGCTTCGTAAGCCGAAAGCGGGGGGAAGGACTGCCCGGCTTCGGCCTGCAACGGGTGGACCGGATCGTGGAAAAATACGGCGGCTACCTGAACCGGCAGACGGAAGAGGGCGTGTTTGCCACGGAGATTCTGCTGCCGCTTTCTGCCGCAGGCGGGGAGTGAAGGGCCGGCCGGAGAAGCTGCAAAACAGAAAAAACGGTGCGTGCCGCAGCGTACGCTTCGGTATGGAGGTAAAGATGGAAACGGAAAAGAGCAGAAAATACGAATACACAACGCTGCTGCTGGATATGGACGGAACCTTTCTGGACTTTGAGGCGGCGGAAAAAAGCGCTTTTATGACGGCCATGACCCGGCACTCTTATCCGGCCGGCGAAGGGGAATATGCCTGCTATCAGAGAATCAACCATGGACTCTGGGAGGCTTTTGAACGGGGAGAGATCGATAAGCCCACCCTCCTTTCCACCCGGTTCGGAAGGCTGTTTGACGCGCTTGGGCTCAAGGGGGACGGGGCGGCTTTTGAAAGGGAGTATCAGGCGCTTCTGGGCGAGGGCGCGCAGCTGATAGAGGGAGCAGAAGAGATGCTTTCGTACCTGGCGGAAGGCCATGCTCTTTATGTGGTCACCAACGGCGTGGAGCGCACCCAGAGAAACCGGCTTCGCCTGTCGGGAATCGACCGCTTTATGACGGACCTTTTCATTTCGGAAGCCATCGGCTGGCAGAAGCCGCAGAAGGAATTTTTTGACTGCTGCTTTGAACGGATTCCCGGACTGGACAGGAGCCGGACGCTGATCATCGGGGATTCTCTGACTTCGGACATTCAGGGCGGCTTCAACGCCGGAATCGATACCTGCTGGTTCAATCCGAAAGGAAAGAAAAAACCGGAGGGCTTCGGACGGACAGGGGAGAGGGAAGCCCATCGGGATCTGGAAATCACCAGCCTCTATGAACTGAAAAGACTGTTGTAGAGGCAAAAAAGCCGCAGAAGGAACTTTGCATGCGGACCCTGCCTCTCCGGTCCGGCCTTCCCGGGCTGGAGGGGCCGTTTCAGGAGGAGGGGACTTTGGCGCGGGTCTGCAGAAAGGAAAGGAACAGCCGGGCGACGGCCGAGAGCCTGGCTGTTTTTGCGTGCACGGCCAGAATGCTGGAGGTGAGCCGTTCGTCCCGGATGGGGAGAATGCGGGTGCGGGGATTTCGAAGGAAGCCTCTGGAGGAAGCGGGGATGACGCCCACGCCCAGCCCGCAGTCCGCAAGCCTGGCCGTGGTTCTGGCGTCATCGTTCAGACAGAAGCAGGTGAGGCTCAGGCCGTCCTGAGCCGCGGCCTCCGCAAGCGGCTTTTCCCAGCGCCGGTACAGGATGAGAGGGAGCCCGGAAAGCCGGGAAAGGGAGATCTCCCGGCTCCCTGCGGACGGAGAAACGCAGTCAGGCCCGCAGTCCGCTTCCGGAAAGAAGCGGCCGTCCCCGACCGCCAGAAGCGTTTCCCGGCAGAGCGGAAAGGAAACCAGATTTTCGGCTTCAAAAGGGGTGCGGACGATGGCGAGCTCCAGGAGGTTCGCGTGAAGCTGGTCCAGGAGCTGATAGGTATTGGCCTCAAACAGCTCAAAGCGGACGGCCGGGTTCTGCGCGTGAAATTCCTGCATCCATTCCGGCAGAAGGCTGCTTCCCACGGAGGAGACGACGCCCAGGCGCAGCGCTCCCGTCACGCCGTCCCTGCAGTCGAACAGCTCCTTTCTGGTCACATCCGCCAGCTCCAGCATGGTAACGGCCCGTTCATACAGAAGCCGTCCGGCTTCCGTCAGGACGATTTTTCTCGGCCCCCGTTCGAACAGCAGACAGCCGAACTCCTCTTCCAGCTGCTTCATCTGCGCGCTTAAGGGAGGCTGGGACAGATTCAGCTTCCGCGCGGCGCCGGAAATGGTGCCTTCCTTTACCACAGTGACAAATCCATACAGCTGTTTCAGTTCCATGGCGTTCGTTCCTTTCTTTTCTCATCTGCCCTGCGGCAGTTTAGGATTTTGTTACAGTTCGCTCCGCGCCATTCGCAAAGCCGCGCTCCGCGCTCTCCGCTGCTTCGCAGCTGCCTTTGCTCATTAGACTGGCGCTCCCTTCGTCCGCTCAGAATCAGGAAGCTGTTCATGCAAGCATGACAGCTTCCTGGTTCTGACGGACGAGTGAACTGTAACAATATATCATAAAAATATGGCAACCATACCAATATCATAATTTTCCTATGGCAGAATCTATGATACGATAAGAAGCAGATACAGGCAAGTCCAATCCGCGGGAAGGATTGGCAGTAAAAGCCGAACTGGAGGTAGAAACGAGTGAAAAAGCTGCTCATTTATCTGAAAGATTACAAGAAGGAAACGGTTCTGGCGCCGCTCTTTAAGCTGCTGGAGGCTTCCTTCGAGCTGTTCGTGCCGCTGGTGATGGCGGCCATCATCGACAACGGAATCGCCAGCCGGGATATGGGCTACATCGGCCGGATGTGCCTGGTGCTGATCGCGCTCGGCATCATCGGGCTGACCTGCTCCATCACGGCCCAGTATTTCGCGGCGAAAGCGGCGGTGGGCTTTGCGGCCCAGATGAAGCACGCCCTGTTTTCCCATATCCAGAGCCTTTCCTTTACGGAGATGGATACGGTGGGAACGTCCACGCTGATCACCCGGATGACCAGCGACGCCAATCAGGTGCAGAACGGCGTGAACATGGTGCTGCGTCTGTTCCTGCGTTCGCCCTTCATCGTGTTCGGCGCCATGCTCATGGCCTTCACCATCGATGTGAAGTCGGCGCTGGTGTTCGTGGCGGCGATCCCCCTGCTGTCCCTGGTGGTATTCGGCATCATGTTCCTCACCACGCCCATGTACCGCCGGGTACAGAACGGTCTGGATCAGGTGATGGGAATCACGAGGGAAAATCTGACCGGCGTGCGGGTGCTGCGCGCTTTTAATAAGGAAGAAAGCGAAATCGAGCGCTTCGAGGGTACCAACAATGCGCTGGCACAGATGCAGAAGGCGGTGGGAAAGCTTTCCGCGCTGATGAACCCGGTCACCTACGTCATCATCAACGGGGCCGTCATCGCCCTGGTCTGGACCGGAGCCTGGCAGGTGGAAAACGGAGCCATCACCCAGGGCGAGGTGGTTGCTCTGGTCAATTACATGTCCCAGATCCTGGTGGAGCTGATCAAGCTGGCAAACCTGATCGTCACCATCACCAAGGCCATCGCCTGCGGCAACCGGATCCAGAGCGTGTTTGAAATGAAATCCAGCCTGACGGATCCGGCGGAGGATGTAAAGGACACATCCGATGTAAAGGACACATCCGACGTAAGTGGTATGTCCGATGGGAGAAGAACGGCAGATGGACGGGGAACGGCAGGGAAAGGTTCCGTCCCTTCCGTCGCCTTTGAGCATGTGTGTCTGACCTATCAGAACGCGGGAGCAGAATCCCTGACGGACATTGATTTTACAGCCTGGCCCGGCCAGACCATCGGCATCATCGGCGGAACCGGCTCCGGAAAATCCTCTCTGGTCAACCTGATTCCCCGTTTTTATGATGTGACGAAGGGGAGGGTTCTGGTGGACGGACGGGATGTGCGGGATTATCCGCTTTCCGAACTGCGCGGGAAAATCGGTATGGTGCTTCAGAAGGCCGTGCTGTTCCAGGGAACCATCCGGGAAAACCTGCGCTGGGGAAAGGAGGACGCCTCCGATGAGGAGCTGTACCGGGCGCTGGAGATCGCTCAGGCGAAGGATTTTGTGGAGGAAAAGGACGGCGGCCTGGACGCTTATGTGGCGCAGGGCGGGAAGAACCTGTCCGGCGGCCAGAGGCAGCGACTTACCATTGCCCGCGCCCTGGTGAGAAAGCCTTCCGTTCTCATCCTGGACGACAGCGCGTCCGCCCTGGATTATGCCACGGACGCAAGGCTCCGCAAGGCCATCCGGGACATGGAGGGAGGCCCCACGGTATTCATCGTATCCCAGCGGGCGGCCTCCATCCGGCATGCGGACCAGATCATCGTGCTGGATGACGGCGAGGTGGCGGGAATCGGCACCCATGAGCAGCTGCTGGAGGGCTGTCCGGCATATCAGGAGATTTATTACTCTCAGTTTGAAAAGAAGGAAACGGCGGAAAGAACGGCCGCTTCCTCAGGGAGGTAACCATGGCGAAGGAAAAAATGGATCGTTCCAGACAGAAGGAGACCTTTTTCAAGGTCCTGAAATATATGAAGCCCTACTGGTTTTATCTGGCCCTGTCCCTCCTCCTGGCGGCGGTGACGGTGGCGCTGACTCTGTATCTGCCCAAGCTGACGGGCTTTGCGGTGGATAAGATCATCGAACAGGGAAGGGTGGATTTTGCGGGAATCCTGCAGATTTTAAAGGGGATGGCGGTGACCATTCTGATTACGGCCGTTGCGCAGTGGATCATGAACATCTGCAACAACAAGATGACCTATGAGATCGTGCGGGACATCCGCAACGAAGCTTTCCGGAAAATTGAGATTCTTCCATTGAAATATATCGACGGCCACTCCTACGGCGAGATCACCAGCCGGGTTATCGCGGACGTGGATCAGTTTGCGGACGGCCTTCTGATGGGCTTTACCCAGCTTTTTTCCGGTGTGATGACCATTCTGGGAACTCTTCTTTTCATGGTGACCACGGATGTGGGGATCACGCTGGTGGTGGTGCTGATCACGCCGCTGTCCTTCTTCGTGGCGGGCTTCATCGCGAAGCGGACCTTCACCATGTTCCGGGTGCAGTCGGAGACCAGAGGAGAACAGACCGCCCTGATTGACGAGATGATCGGAAACCAGAAGGTGGTGCAGGCCTTCGGCCATGAAAAAAAGGCCATGGAGCGGTTCGACGAGATCAATGAAAGGCTCCGTGCCTGCTCCCTGCGGGCGATTTTCTATTCCTCCATCACCAACCCGGCCACCCGCTTCGTCAACAACGTGGTATACGCGGGCGTGGGCCTGGTGGGAGCGATTTCCGCGGTGGCGGGCCGCATCAGCGTGGGCGATCTGTCCTGCCTGTTAAGCTATGCCAACCAGTATACCAAGCCCTTCAATGAGATTTCCGGCGTGGTGACGGAGCTGCAGAACGCTCTGGCCTGCGCGTCCCGGATCTTTGAGCTGATTGAGGAAGAGCCCCAGGTGCCGGAGCGGGAGAACGCGGCGGTGCTTTCCGAACGGGAGGGAGGCGTACAGGGAAATGTGGAGCTGTCCCATGTGTATTTTTCCTATACGAAGGAGCAGAAGCTGATCGAGGATTTCAATCTGAAGGTGCGGCCCGGCCAGCGGATCGCCATCGTAGGGCCCACGGGCTGCGGAAAGACCACGCTGATCAACCTGCTGATGCGTTTTTACGACGTGACGGACGGAAAAATCTGTGTGGAGGGCCGCGACGTGCGGGATGTGACGAGAAAGAGCCTGCGGGAAAGCTTCGGCATGGTGCTGCAGGATACCTGGCTGAAATCCGGAACCATCCGGGAAAACATCGTGATGGGAAAGCCGGACGCCACGGAGGAGGAAATCATCGCGGCGGCAAAGGCCTCCCACGCCCACAGCTTCATCAAGCGGCTGCCTGACGGGTATGATACGGTGATTACGGAAGAGGGAGGCGGTCTTTCCCAGGGGCAGAAGCAGCTTCTGTGCATCACCCGCGTCATGCTCTGCCTGCCGCCCATGCTGATTCTGGATGAGGCCACCTCCTCCATCGACACCAGGACGGAGATGAAGATTCAGGAGGCCTTCCTGCGCATGATGAAGGGGCGCACCAGCTTCATCGTGGCGCACCGCCTTTCCACCATCCGGGAGGCGGATGTGATTCTGGTGATGCGGGACGGCTGCATCGTGGAACAGGGCCGGCATGAAGAGCTTCTGGAAGAGAAAGGATTCTACGCGCAGCTTTATAACAGCCAGTTCGCGGTCTGAGAGCCTTCGGGTCAGGACGGCGGATGAAGAAACAGGCGGCACAGCCCCGAAACGGGGAGGTGCCGCCTGTTTTGCTTGCCCCCTCAGTTGCATTTTTGGGAGGCGAGTGGTCATTGCTCCGGGAAAACGCGGCAGTATATAATAAAATAATCGCCTTCGCTGTGGTAACGCGGCTTCTTTCTGCAAAGGCGCACTGCCTGCGGCCGCAGACTGACGGAAACGAAAAGAAAGAGGCGGAATACGGCAAGGCCGTATTTCTGGATTAAAATGCTGCCTGCGGCAGCGGGAAAAAGAGGCGGAAGGCGGCTTTGCCATCTTCCATGATTAAAATGTTGCCTGCGGCAGCAGGAAATGAGGTAGAAATGAATATCAGAAAAAGTGTGGAAAACAATGTTCTTACCATCGGGCTGGAGGGAAGGCTGGACACCATGACCGCGCCGGAGCTGGAAAACGAGATCAGAAACAGCGCGGAAGGCGTGGCGGGAATCGTGCTGGATTTTACGGATCTGGCATATATATCCAGCGCGGGCCTGCGGGTGCTTTTAAGCACGCAGAAGAGAATGAACGCCAGCGGAGGGAGCCTCGTGATTCGGCATCCCAACGAAGTGGTAGCCGAGGTTTTTGAAGCCACGGGCTTTTCAGACATTCTGGAAATTGAAGCGTAGGAAAACGGACGGATATGAATGTTTTTTGGGAAAATATCAGATGTATGCTGACGGGCAGGTATGTGGAAGGAAGGACGGATCTGAACGTCCTGTGGAACCCGGCGCTCATCCGGGTGGACCGCGGGATGGTGACGCCGTCTTTAAAGAACGTGCCGAAGCTGAGCGGCAGGCAGAAAAGGGCGGTGAAGAGATTTTACCGCCCTTATATACGCAGAATCACGGACCGGTATCACCGTTACTATACCGCCGGAAACGGGGTGTTCCGGCCGGATTATCTGCCGGAGGAGCTGTATGTGACGCGGGTGGACCGGTATTTTTCCGACAGGCAGGAGGCCCGGTTCCTGGACAATAAATGCTATTATTACCGCCTTTTTCCGCAGGTGAAGCAGCCGGAGGCGGTGGGAATGCGGATCGGCGGGACCTGGCTGGACGGCAGGCTTTCTCCTGTTTCCTATGAAAAGGTAAAGGAGGCCGCGCTGAGGGAGCCGGAGCTTGTGGTAAAGCGCGCCGTCAATTCGCAGGGCGGATATGGCGTGCGCTTTCTGGACAGAAGGGAAGCGAAGAAGGGGCTGGACGGGCTGATCGCCGGGATCCCCTGCGATCTGGTGATCCAGAAGCCTGTGCGCCAGCATCCGGGGCTGGCCGTACTGCATCCGGAATCAGTGAATACCCTGCGGATCGTTTCCCTCCTGACCGGCGAACGGGTAAAAATATATGCGGTCTGCCTGAAGATCGGCGTGGGAAAGGAGCGCGTGGATAATGGCTGCCACGGCGGCATTTACTGCGGCGTCCGTCCGGACGGTCGGCTGCGCCGGCTCGGCATCATGGACAATGGCAGGACGGCGGAGCGCCATCCCCAGCTGGGCTACCGCTTCGCGGATCAGAAGGTACCCTGCCTGAAAAAGGCGCTGGAGCTGGTCCGGAAGGCGCATCCCTTCCTGGGGCATTTCCGGCTGATTTCCTGGGACGTCGCCATTGACGAGACGGGCGAAGCCGTCCTGATCGAGGCCAATCTGTCCCTTGGCGGCATCAATGATGTTCAGCTCTGCTCCGGACCGCTGTTCGGACGGGATACAGAGAAGGTGCTGGACGAAGTGTTTTCCAAAAAGGGGAGGAAAGGAAGGCAGCATGCTCCGGGATGATCATTTTCTCCGCCGGGAATACGGACGGACGCTGATCCCGGTGATGTTTTCCGTTCTCGCGGGTACCATCAATACGCTGATCGACGGCGCTTTCGTGGCGCAGCGGATCGGAAACGGCGCGCCGCAGGCGGCAGGGCCGATGATCGCGGTCTTTCATTCCGTGAAGGAGAACAGCGGCATCCGGATTCTGATGAGGCTGCAGATGCAGGCCGGCATGGCGCTTACCGGGATCTTCGCACTCGCCCTTCCGGTTTTCCATGAGGGGATCCGGTCGCTGTTCGCTCTTCCGGAATCGATCTTTCTGCCCCTTTTCTGGCTGGGGCTTTCCCTGTTCTTCGAACTGGCCTGCAGCGTCTGGAGCTCCTTTTTCAATTCCACGGACCGCATCCTGCTGTCCAATCTGATCCTGGGGATGAAGCGCTTTTTCTTTCCGGCGGTATCGGCCGCACTGCTTGCTGTGAGCGGCGGGCCGATGTGGGTTTTTCTGCCGCTTGGCGGGCTTTTGTCCGTGCTCTGCACGGCAGCGGTCACGGAGACGGTCTCCTTTCGCAGCCGGAAAACCGCTCACCGTCTGTCCCGGCTTCTGCTGCTGGACGACTGGCTGGAGCGGGAGGGACTGGTGCTGGATTTTTCCATCGAGCCTTCGGAGCAGAATATCTGCGGCGCCAGCGATCAGATCCGGGATTTCTGCATCCGGAATCATATGGACCCAAAAGGGACAAACCGTATCGCCATGGCGATCGAGGAGCTTCTGATGGTGATGAAGGCGGAAAATCCGGGAATGAAGAGCGTGGATCTGAGGGCGTTCGCTCTGGAGACGGTCACGGGCATCCGGGTCAGGAGCGCGGGAGAGCGGTATAATCCCTTTGAAAAGGCGCAGGAGAGCGGAGACCTGTTTTATCTGGGTGTCAGACTGCTTCAGAATATGGCACAGGAGACCAGCTACAGTTATGCCCTTGGCATGAACACGCTGTATCTGGGATTTTCACGAAGCCTGCGGGATGGAAAGGAAATGGAATGAAAAGAGAGAACACGGGCCTGGACGAGGGGCTTTTGGAGGTCTGCACCCGGGCGGGGCAGATCAATCGGGACAACCTTGTCAGGCTGCTTTCGGATAACGCGGATACGGCGTTCGGAAGATTTTATGACTTTGCTTCCCTGCACAGCGTGGAAGACTACAGACGAAGCGTTCCGCTCTTGGATTATGCCTCCCTGCAGCCCTGGCTGGAGCGGATGGAGCGGGGAGAGGAGAAGGTGCTGACGGCATACCCTGTCGCCGGGATGTTAAGATCCTCCGGGACGGAGGGAAAGGTGAAGCGCATCCCGATCACCTTCACGGCGCTGGAGCGGTATGCGGATCATATTGAGTGGTATAAAAACCGGGCGCACAAGGAAGCGGGCGGGAAGCGGCTGTTTGTGAACGGCTTCCGTGTGGGGCTCATGGAGGAAAAGGAGGAATATCTGCTGTCCGAGATCTATTATCGGTATCTGTTCTGCAACGGATACCTTTCCTTTGAGGAATTCGCGGGAGGAAAGGAAACGTTGTTCGGACAGAACGGCAGGGACATCCTGTACGCGAAGGTGTGGGTCGGGTTCGCGCAGGAGGACATCACTGCGCTGGAATCCATTTTCCTGTACGATCAGATCCTTTTTTTCCAGTATATGCAGAAGCACTGGCGGAGCGTGCTGAAGGGAATGCGCCGGAAACAGATCCCGGAACGGATCGGACTTCCACAGGAAACGAAAAGGAAGCTTCTGGAGACGCCCGTAAGCGAAGAGCGGCTTGCGTATGTTGAGGCGGCCTGCCGGAGCGGCTTTGACGGGATCGCCGCAAGGCTCTGGCCGCGCCTTGCGCTTTCCAGCGGCATCGGAGGCGAGGCGTTTGAGGCGGAGGACGGAAGTCTCAGAGGATTTCTGGGAAAGACGTCGGTATACTATTTTGCCTATGTGGCCTCCGAATGCCATATGGGGGTGGCGCCCGGGCCGGAGCAGGCCCGCTATGTGATGCTGCCGCAGAGCGCCTTTTACGAATATCTTCCCTGGCCGCAGAAGGAAGGGGAGGAATCGGAGAAAACGCTTCTTCCCGGACAGCTGGAAAAAGGAAAGCTTTACGAACCGGTGCTGAGCACCTTTTCCGGCCTGTACCGCTGCCGTATGGGAGACGTGGTGCGTTCGGCAGGCTTTCTGGGAGAAAGTCCCGTTGTGGAATTCGTTCTGCGTAAGAACCTGTTTTTAAACGTGGCGGGAGAAAAGCTGAGCGTGTTTCAGGCGGAGAGAGCCGTTCTGCAGATGTCCCGCCGCTGCGGCCTTCCCGTCCGCAGCTACTGCGTCGGGCAGCTGGCCTGGGAGAGCCCGGCCTGCTACGGCGCGGTCTTTGCCGTCGGGAGGCAGGAACGGAAAACGGAAGAAGCGGAGGATGGACGGCAGGAGCAGGGAAAGCCGGAAGCGCAGGAAAAACGGACCGCCGCCCGGCTGGACCGGGCGCTGGCGGCACAGAGCCCGGATTATGAGGATCTGAGAAAACTGCGCTGTCTGGGAAGGCCGCAGGCACTTCTTCTGGAACCGGAGGAATACGCGGCCTTTCTGGAAGAACTCGGTCTGACAGGCGGACATGGGAAGCCGCGCCACGCGGCGGGAGCAATTCCGGAAGAGGTCTGGAAAAAATGGAAGGACATTTCGTCAGGGAGAAGAAAACAGTGAGGGAAGAAGCGGAAAAGAAAGAAACGGAAAAGGAAGAAACAGGAAAGAAAGAAGCCGGAAAGAAAAGACAGGGCCGCCTGGGCCTGGCCTTCAAGTTCATCCTGGGCCTGAGCATCGTGGGCGTGTGCATCATGGCGGGCATGGCTGCGGCGGGCGTTTCCGCCTACTGGCAGTCCATTACGTGGCAGTATAACGAGATCGCCTATCAGACGGCCCGTACGGCGGAGGGATATTTTACCGGAGAACAGCTTGCGGGATACGCGGATGCGGTGTACCGTTATTGTACGGGACAGACCGGACGGGAGGAGATCGACAGGATCGCGGAAAGCGAAAGCTACCTCCGGACAAAGGAGCAGCTGGACAGGCTCCGCAGCGCGATGCAGGCGAACGATATTTTTGTTTTCGTCTTTGATATTGATCTGCTGAAAAATTTTGACCAGGAAGCCTATGACAGGATGGAATGGAACCCCATCTATTACATCACGGACAGCTATCATATAGAAGAAGAGCAGTTTTCCATCGGAGACAGCAGCGCGGTTCTGAAGGATTATGTGCAGGACTGCATCCGGGCGTATGAAACGGGCGTACATGCAGATAATTATTTTATCTCGGAAGGGGAATTCGGCTATAACACCTCCGCCATGTATCCCGTGGTGCAGGACGGCAGGACGGTGGCCTTCATCGGCGTGGAGATCCCGATGTCCACCCTGCAGGGAAATGTGAGAAGCTATCTCGTGCGCACGATCCTGGTGGGAAGCGCGATCACCCTGCTTCTGCTTGCGGCCGCGACCTGGTTTCTGATGCGCACGCTGGTCGTGCCGGTCAGACAGGTGGCGCGGGCGGCCGGGATGTTTGTGAAGAACAACAACGCGATCCCGGACGCTCTGAGAGGGATCCGGACGGGGGATGAGATCCAGCTGCTGTCCGAAAGCGTGCTGAAGATGGAGGAGGATATTAACAGCTACATCGAGAACCTGACGCGGGTGACGGCGGAAAAGGAGAGGATCGGGGCGGAGCTGGATGTGGCCGCGCACATTCAGGCGGACATGCTGCCGGGAATCTTCCCTCCCTATCCGGACCGGAAGGAGATCGACATCTATGCCGTCATGACGCCCGCCAGGGAGGTGGGAGGAGATTTCTATGATTTCTTCCTGGTGGACGACGACCATCTGGCCCTGGTGATGGCGGATGTATCCGGGAAGGGAGTCCCCGCGGCGCTGTTCATGGTGATCGCCAAAACCCTCATCAAGAACAGGGCGCAGATGGGAGCTTCTCCCGGAGAGGTGCTGGAAAGCGTGAACAATCAGCTGTGTGAAAACAATGAATCGGAAATGTTTGTGACGGTATGGCTGGGCATCTATGAGCTTTCCACGGGACGGCTCACCGCGGCCAACGCGGGGCATGAATACCCGGCGGTCAGGCGGAACGGGGAGGGATTTTCCCTGTATAGGGACCGGCACGGCCTGGTTCTCGCCGGAATGGAAAACAGCCGTTACCGGGAATATGAACTGACGCTGGAGCCGGGAGAGGCGGTCTTTGTCTATACGGACGGCGTGCCGGAGGCGACGGACGCGTGTGAAAGGCTGTTCGGGACGGACCGGATGCTTCAGGCCCTCAACGACCGTCCGGAGGCATCCGCGCAGGAGCTCCTTCTGCATGTTAAGGCAAAGATCGACCGCTTTGCCGGCAGCGCGCCGCAGTTTGACGATATTACCATGCTCTGCCTGGCGAACCGTAATGAAAGGAAGGATCATGAAGGAAATAACGCTCGACGCGACCATTGACAATATCGAAACGGTGACGGAGTTCGTCAACGGGCAGCTGGATGAGTGCGGCTGCCCTCTGAAGGCGCAGATGCAGATCGACATCGCCATCGACGAGCTGTTCGGAAATATCGCTCATTATGCCTACCGGTCCGGCGTGGGGCCGGCGACCGTACGGGTGGAGGCGCTTGCAAACCCGGCCGCCGTCATGGTCACCTTTATCGATCATGGCGTTCCCTACAACCCGCTGGAAAAGGAAGATCCGGACGTGACGCTTTCAGCGGGAGAACGGGAGGCGGGAGGCCTGGGAATTTTTCTGGTGAAAAAAAGCATGGACGGAATCATGTATGAATATAAAAACGGGCAGAATATCCTGAGGATCCGGAAAAATATCTGAGCCGCCCGTCAGGCCTGCGCGCTGCGCTCTTTCATCAGCAGCTCCAGAAGGCACCGTGTCGCAGCTCCCAGCGGCCTGCCCGGATCACGGATCAGACAGACATGGCGGACCGGGATTTCCTCCTTCAGGGGGATGGAAAACAGCTTTTTCTGCGCCAGATAGTCCTCCACCAGCTTTTCCGGAACGAAGGCCAGTCCGAGATTGTGCATGGCTACCGGGAGGAGCAGATCCGCGTTCGCCATTTCTATATCATAATGAAGAGAGAGCCCGTGGGCGGCAAAAAAGTCTTCGTAAAAGCGGTAGGACATGGTGGAGCCGGAAAGCCCGGCCAGCGGATACTGTTTCAGATCGGAAAGGCTTAAAGGAGTATTGCACAGATGTTCGAAGCGGGAGCCGCCCACCAGGACGCTTCTGATCTGACGCAGACGCACGGAGGTGCAGGGTTTTTCAATCTGAAAGGGGGTAGGGACCACGGCGAGGTCCGTACGCCCTTCCTTCATATCGGAAAGCACCTGAGCGGTGGTGCCGTTGCTGATGCGGATCTTCACATCCGGATGCTCCTGCTGGAAGGCGGAAAGCTGGTCCAAAAGCAGGCAGTGGAGCGCCGTTTCCGTGGCGCCGATGCTGACGGAGCCGCCGTGCAGGCCGAGAGCCAGGCCCAGCTCCTCCTCTCCCCGCAGGATGCGCTCGCAGGCGGGCGCCACGTAGCGGTACAGAAGCTTTCCCTCCGGCGTCAGGGTGATGCCGTGCCGGGAACGGATGAACAGCCGGCAGCCCAGCTCGCTTTCCAGATTCTGGATGCTTCTGGTGACGGAGGGCTGGCTGGAGAGCAGTACAGAAGCGGCTCTGGTGAAATTACTGTATTTTGCGACATAATAGAATACTTTGTAGTAATCGAAGCTTGCGTCCATAGAAATCTCCATTTCTGACATGCGATTTTTGCATAATACCCATATCATATTATTATTTTGCAATATGTTTTTAACCATAGTATAATACGCCAGGAGCAAATTGAAAAGAGATACAGTAATGAGAAACATCGCCCGGGGGAAGGATGAAAGGGGCATGGCCGGGAAGGCCTGTGCCGCAGATCCGTTCTTCCCCGCAGGGCTGCACAGTCGGCTGATTTGTGCGAAAGGAGGCAGAAAATGGCGAATGTGGATGCCGTAAGGACGGCCGGCAGTCTGCCGGAGGCGTCGTCGGAGCAGTCCATCGAGGAGGTCCTGAAGCGTCTTGTGGACGTGGAGGAAGCGGCCGGCCAGATGAAGGACGCCGTCGAGGCCAGAAAGAAGGAGCTTTCCGAAGCGGCGGATGCGAAGAAGGCGGAATTTGACCGTCAGCTCGCCGCGCAGATGGAGGAGCGCTCCCGCAGGCTGGAGGAGCGGATGGAGAAGGAAAAGCAGGAAGAGCTAGAAGGACTTCTCCAGAAGACGAAGCAGGAGCTGGACGGGCTTCAGCGCAGATATGATACGGAGCATGAAACGATCACGGATAAGATCGTGGAGTCGATCAAGGGTGTGAGAATATGAGCTTATTTCGTTACAGCGGTCTGTCCGCCAAGGTGAGGGCCATGAGCGGAAAGCTTCTTACCCAGGAGGACTTTCTCCGGCTCGGCAGCATGACGGGTGTGCCGGAGGTGATCGCCTATCTGAAGAAAAAGCCCTCCTATGCGGCGCTTCTGGAAAAGGAGGACGAAAGGAACCTCCACAGAGGACAGGCGGAGGGACTCATCATGCAGTCGCTGTTCGTGGATTTTGCCCGTCTTTACCGGTTTTCCAACCTGGAGCAGAGGCATTTCCTGGACGGGTATTTCATGCGGTATGAAATCAGCCTTCTCAAGGCGGTGGTCCGCTCCATCCTGAGCCTGGGAGAGCCGCTGACGGACGCAGAGGAATACCGGGAGATCTTTGAACGGCATTCGGCCATTCCGCTCAAGCAGGCCGTGAATTCAGATACCATGGAGGGACTGATCGCAGCGCTCTCCGGAACGGTTTACAAAAAGGTGCTGAACGATGTGTACGGCTCCAACAGCAGGGAGCTGTTCGACTACGAGCTGGCGCTGGACCTGTTTTTCTTCTCCGAATACTGGAAGATGGTGAAGAAGGAATTAAAGGCGGATGACCAGGAGGCGATCATCCAGTCCGCGGGCGCGCAGATCGACGCGGTGAACCTGACCTGGATCTACCGGGCGAAAAAATACTATGAGATGTCCCCCGCGCAGATCTATGCGCTGATCGTTCCCATCCATTACCGGCTCACAAGGGAACAGATCAAGCGGATGGCGGAGGCTTCTGATCTGAATGAGTTTCTGGCTGTGGCGGAGACGACGAAATACGCCAGGTTCCTGGAAGGAGAGGAGAGTCCGAAGCTGGAGCGCTGCATGGATGCCATGCAGGAAGCGGTGCACACCGTGCTGCTGCGCAGAAAGCCCTATTCGGCCGCCTGCCTGGACGTCTATCTGTACAGGAAAGAACGGGAAGCGCACCGGATTATTACCGCCATGGAGTGCGTAAGATACGGGCTGCCGGCCGATAAGATCAGAGAATATCTGGCGTAGCCGTGAAGGATATGCCGCTTTCGGCGGCGGAAAACGAGGTATGGGAACGAATGATAGAGAAAATGGAATTTTTAAGTATCATCGGTCCCAGGGACCAGCTTGACCGGGTGACGGAAAAGTACCTTGGGAAATACGAGATACAGCTTGAAAATACGGTGGGAGAGCTGAAAAATCTGAAGAATATCGTGCCCAATTCAGAGAGCAATCCCTACCGGGAATGGATCGGAAAAGCGCAGGAGGCGGCTTCCATCGTTACAGGCGCAAAGGATGCCGCGCAGACAAAGGGCGCTTCCCAGATCAGAAAGACGGATGCTCCTTCCGGGACCCTTTCTCCGGAGGAAGCGGTAGAGGCCGTCAGGGCGGCGGACGCGCTGATGGAGGAGAGCCGCAGGAATAAGACGAAGCTGCAGGCGGAGCTGAAAAAGAAGCAGGGCCTTCTGGAGGCCATCCGCCCTTATCTGGAGCTTCATTTTGAAATTTCCAGAATCCTGCATTTTAAATATGTGAGGTTCCGTTTCGGACGGCTTCCTCTCGGCTATTATCAGAAGCTGAAGGAATACCTGCAGGAGGACGACTGCACCATCTTTGAAAAATGCAGGGTGGACGAGTCCTATGTATGGGGCATCTATTTTGTGCCGGCCTCCGAAGCGAAGAAGGCGGATGCGATTTACGCATCCATGCATTTTGAACGTTTCTTCATCGAGGACGTCTATCAGGGAACGGTGGACGAGGCCTGCCGGACGCTGGAAGCGGAGATCGAGGAGCTGAAGCGGCAGGAAAAGGCGCTGGACGACGATCTGGCGGCGGCGCTGCAGAAGGACGGCGGCCGGCTCCTGGAGGCGAAGGACGTGATCGAGAAACAGTCCGCCCGCTTTGACGTGCGCAAGCTCGCAGCCTTCACCCGGTCGAAGAAGGAGACCTTCTTCATTCTCTGCGGCTGGATGACGAAGAAGGACGCTGCCCGGCTGGGGAAGGAGCTGGAAGCGGATCCGGAGCTGTTTGTGACGCTGGAGGAAAATCCGGACAGAAGGATTTCCACCCCGCCCACCAGACTGAAGAATCCGGCCCTGATCCGGCCCTTTGAAATGTTCGTGCGCATGTACGGACTTCCGAACTACAACGAATTTGACCCCACGCTTTTTGTGGCGCTCACCTATTCCATCATCTTCGGCGCCATGTTCGGGGATGTGGGCCAGGGACTGTGCCTGGCGCTGGGAGGCTTTCTGCTGTACCGCTTTAAGAAGATCAACCTGGCGGCGATCATTTCCTGCTGTGGTATTTTTTCCACGATCTTCGGCTTCCTCTATGGAAGCGTGTTCGGCTTTGAGGATGTGCTTCCGGCCCTGTGGCTGAGGCCCACGGAGGCCATGACCACCCTGCCCTTCATCGGAAGGCTGAACACGGTATTTGTGGTCACCATCGCCATCGGCATGGGCCTGATCCTTCTGACGATGATCTTTTCCATCGTCAACGCCGTCAGATCGAAGGAATACGGGAAGGCCCTGTTTGATACCAACGGGGTGGCCGGACTGGTGTTCTACGGCGCGGTGGTTCTGGTGGTTGTGCTTTTCATGACGGGAAATCCCCTGCCTGCGGCGGTGGCTCTGGTGATTCTGTTCGTGGTTCCGCTTCTTGTCATCGCCTGCAAGGAGCCGCTGACCCAGATCCTGGAGAAGAAAAAGGCGCATCTGGAGGAGGGCCCGGTCATGTTCGTGGTCCAGTCCTTCTTTGAACTGTTTGAAGTATGCTTAAGCTACTTTTCCAACACCCTGTCCTTCGTCCGTATCGGCGCCTTCGCGGTGAGCCATGCGGCCATGATGGGCGTGGTGCTGATGCTGGCCGGGGCGGAGAACGGAGGAACGGGAAATCTGATCGTCATCGTTCTGGGCAACCTCATCGTCTGCGGCATGGAGGGCCTGGTGGTAGGCATTCAGGTGCTCCGTCTGGAATATTACGAGTTCTTCAGCCGTTTCTACAAGGGAGACGGAAGGGAATTCAAGCCCTATATGTAAAACCGGGTTGCCCGCCTGCGGGCCTTTCCGGATTTTATAAAAAAAGAAAAAATACTGAACACTGAAAAGCCGCGAGTCGGCGGCAGCGCGAACCGGAGGTTCGTACCAAAGGAGGAAAAAAATGAAAGTATTATTATTCGCAGCACTGATCGCATGTATCGTAGTTCCCTTCCGCGTATTCTGCAAGGGAGAGCAGACAAAGAGCAGATATAAAAAGACCCTGGCCTTAAACGGCGTGATGTTCTTCGGCCTGATGCTGGCAACGGGCGTGATGATGTTCGGCGGCAGCGCATCCGCAGCGGAGGCTGCTGAGACGGCGGCAGCGGCAGCAGGAGGCCTTTCCACCGGCCTGGGCTATCTGGCGGCCGGCCTTTCCATCGGCCTGTCCTGCGTGGGCGGCGGTATCGCCGTAGCCAGCGCGGCCAGCGCGGCTCTGGGCGCCATCAGCGAAGATTCCTCCATCCTCGGTAAGTCCCTCATCTTTGTGGGTCTGGCCGAAGGTGTCTGCCTGTACGGTCTGATCATCGCCTTCATGATCCTGGGTCAGCTGTAATGAAGATGTATCTGATCAGCGACAACATTGATACCTGGACCGGCATGCGTCTTGCCGGCATAGAAGGTTCGGTGGTCCATGAGAAACAGGAGCTGAAGGCAGAAATCGACAAGGTGCTTGCCGATCAGGAAATCGGCGTCCTGCTTCTGACGGAAAAATTCGGAAAGGAATTTCCGGATGTCATCAACCGTATCAAGTTGGAGCGCAGGCTTCCCCTGATTGTGGAAATTCCGGACAGACACGGCACGGGCCGCGCCCCGGATTTCATCACATCCTATGTGAATGAGGCAATCGGAATCAAAGTATAAAGCGCGAAGTGGGAGAAGAAAATCCAAGCCAACAAAAGATGTTGGCCAGGATTTTCCAAACCTCCCACCGAAGAATGTCTCTTCGAGCCATTCTTCCCGCCCAGTATGGAGGTCATGTATGACGACAGAAGAAAAGTTGAAGCATTTTATGGATGTGACGACGCAGAAGGTAAACGAAGAAAACGCACAGGCGCTGGAAGAGTATGAAAAGGGCCTGGAAAAGGTTTTTGAGGATTATAAGGAAAACGCCACCCGCAAGGCGGAGCTTTCCCTGAAGCTGAAAGAGGAGAGCCTGGAGAAGAAGAAAAACGCGGAGGTGGCCCGCAGACAGATGGAGATCCGCGAGGAGACGGGACGTCTGCAGCAGGAGCTGACCGAGAAGATTTTTTCCGAGGTGAAGGGAAAGCTGGAGCGCTACATGGGAACCGGGGATTATGAAAGATACCTGATCGCCCAGGTGCGCGCGGCGAAGGATTTCGCCGGAGACGACGATATCCTGATCTATATCGATCCGGCGGACATCGACAAGAAAAATTCTATTTCCGCGGCGACCAATACCACGGTCATGGTGAGCAAATATGGGTTCGGCGGAGGGATCCGCGCGGTGATCCGTTCCCGCGGCATCCTGATCGACCAGTCCTTTGAAACCAAGGTGAAGGAAGCGGCTGACGGCTTCGTATTTCATTTATAAGAGAAAGGAGGAAATCTTCCAATGGAAAGAACAGCCAGAATTTACGGCATTAACGGGCCGCTTGTCACCGTGAAGGGACAGACGGACCTGAGGATGGGCGAAATGGTCTACGTGGGAGAGGAAAAGCTGGTGGGCGAAGTGATCCGCTTAAACAGCGAAATGACCACGATCCAGGTTTTCGAAGAGACCTCCGGCCTGAAGCCCGGCGAAACCCTGTATCCGACAGGAGCGACCCTTTCGGTGACCCTCGCTCCCGGCATCATCACGAATATTTTTGACGGAATCGAGCGCCCGCTGGCGGAGATCGCGCAGAAGTCCGGCGCCTATATCGACCGGGGATTTTCCATGGATTCCCTGGATATGGAGAAAAAGTGGGAGACGAAGCTCTGCGTAAAGCCGGGCGAAAAGGTATACGGCGGAACCATCATCGCCGAGGTGCAGGAGACTCCCGCCGTGGTTCATAAGGTCATGGTGCCTCCGGACATTTCCGGAACGGTGGAAACCGTGGTCCCGGACGGAAGCTACACCATCGGAGAGACGCTGGTGACGGTGTTTCAGCCCGATGAGACGGTGGCAAAGCTGTCCATGATCCAGAAATGGCCCATCCGCGTTCCCCGTCCGGTGACGAAGCGTTTCCCCGCTTCCCGCCCTCTGGTAACGGGCCAGCGTATCCTGGACACCCTTTTCCCCATCGCCAAGGGCGGCACGGCGGCCATCCCCGGCGGTTTCGGAACGGGAAAGACCATGACCCAGCATTCCATCGCCAAATGGTCGGATGCTGATATTATTGTATACATCGGCTGCGGAGAGCGCGGCAACGAGATGACGGAGGTGCTGGAGGACTTTTCCAAGCTGATCGATCCCAAGTCCGGAAATCCGCTGATGGACCGGACCGTTCTGATCGCCAATACCTCCAACATGCCGGTTGCGGCCCGTGAGGCCAGCATTTACACCGGCCTGACCCTGGCCGAGTATTACCGCGACATGGGCTACCATGTGGCCATCATGGCGGACTCCACCTCCCGCTGGGCGGAGGCGCTGCGTGAGCTGTCCGGCCGTCTGGAGGAAATGCCCGCGGAGGAAGGCTTCCCGGCCTACCTTGCAAGCCGCCTTTCCGCCTTCTATGAGCGCGCCGGAATGGTCAAGACCTTAAACGGCAACGAGGGAAGCGTCACCATCATCGGCGCCGTATCCCCGCAGGGCGGCGATTTTTCCGAGCCTGTTACCCAGAACACCAAGCGTTTCGTGCGCTGCTTCTGGGGACTGGACAAAAACCTGGCCTATGCCAGACATTTCCCGGCCATCAACTGGATGAACAGCTACAGCGAGTATCTGCCCGATCTGGCGAGCTGGTATGCGGACAACGTGGGACCGGACTTCATCGACGACAGAAACCAGCTGGTCGCCATCCTGAACCAGGAAAGCAGTCTGATGGAGATCGTAAAGCTGATCGGAAACGACGTGCTTCCCGACGACCAGAAGCTGACGCTGGAGATCGCCAGAGTCATTCGTCTGGGCTTCCTGCAGCAGAACGCCTTCCATCCCCAGGATACCTGTGTGCCGCTGGAAAAGCAGAAGAAAATGATGGATACCATCCTCTATCTGTACGCGAAGGCAAAAGCCCTGATTTCCATGGGCATGCCCATGTCCGTCCTCAAGGAAGACAAGATTTTTGATCAGGTCATTTCCATCAAATATGACGTGGAAAACGACCGCCTGGATAAATTTGACGGCTACAGGGCCGCAATCGACAAATTCTATGACGACGTGATCGCGCGTAACGCATAAGGGAGGAAAATATGGCAATAGAATATTTGGGCCTGCAGTCGGTGAACGGTCCCTTCGTCGTTCTGGAGGGCGTCAGAGGCGCGGCTTATGATGAAATCGTGGAAATCGTTGCGGACGGGAAGGACAAGAGACTCGGCCGCATCGTGGAAATCAATGAGGACAAGGCGGTGGTGCAGGTCTTTGAATCCACTGAAAACCTGTCCCTGCAGAACACGCATACCAGACTGACCGGAAAGCCCATGGAGATCGGGCTGACCGGAGACCTGCTGGGAAGAACCTTCAACGGCATCGGCGAGCCCATCGACAACCTGGGTGAGGTGGTGGCGGAGAAATACGCGGACGTAAACGGAAAGCCCCTAAACCCCGTGTCCCGGGAATATCCCAGAAACTACATCCGCACCGGAATCTCGGCCATCGACGGCCTGACCACCCTGATCCGCGGACAGAAGCTGCCGATTTTCTCCGGAAACGGCCTTCCCCATGACCAGCTGGCGGCGCAGATCGTGCGCCAGGCTTCCCTGGGGGACGATTCCGACGAGCAGTTCGCCATCGTGTTCGCCGCCATGGGCGTCAAATACGATGTGGCTGAATATTTCCGCTCCACCTTCGCGGAGAGCGGCGTTCTCGATCACGTGGTGATGTTTCTGAACATGGCAAACGACCCGGTGGTGGAACGTCTGATCACGCCCAAGGTGGCGCTGACCGTGGCGGAATATCTGGCGTTTGAGAAGCAGATGCACATCCTGGTTATCCTGACGGATATGACCTCCTTCGCCGAGGCCATGCGTGAGGTGTCCTCCAGCAAGGGTGAGATCCCTTCCAGAAAGGGCTATCCCGGCTATCTGTATTCCGAGCTTGCCACCATCTATGAGCGCGCGGGCATCGTGGAGGGCGTCAACGGTTCTGTGACCCAGATTCCGATTCTGACCATGCCCAACGACGACATCACCCACCCCATCCCGGACCTGACGGGCTACATCACGGAGGGACAGATCGTTCTGGACAGAGACCTGAACGGCCAGTCCGTCTACCCGCCCATCAGCGTGCTGCCCAGCCTGTCCCGTCTGATGAAGGACGGCATCGGCGAGGGCTATACCAGAGCGGACCATCAGGCGGTGGCCAACCAGCTTTTCTCCTCCTACGCGAAGGTGGGAGACGCCAGAGCCCTTGCCAGCGTTATCGGTGAGGATGAGCTTTCCGCGCTGGACAAGCAGTATCTGAGATTCGGCCGCATGTTTGAAAAACATTTCGTAGGACAGGGGCTGGAAGAGAACCGTACCATCATCCAGACGCTGGAAATCGGCTGGAGCCTTCTGCGGATGCTTCCCAGAGAGGAACTGGACCGTATCGATACGAAGATTCTGGATGAATATTATGATGCCGGAGAAGCGATGCAGGAAGATTAAGACAGCCTGAAAAGGCCGGAGTGAGGAAGAATATGAATACGAATGCATTTCCCACAAAAGGAAATCTCATGCTCGCCAAAAATTCCCTCGCGCTTGCAAAGCAGGGATACGAGCTGATGGACAAGAAGCGTAATATCCTGATCCGGGAGCTGATGAATCTGATCGAAGAAGCGAAGAACATTCAGACCCAGATCGACAGCACCTTTACGGAAGCCTATCAGGCCCTGCAGCAGGCGAATATCGAGGTGGGAATCCATTATGTCCAGCAGATCGCTCAGGCGGTTCCTGTGGAAAATGGCGTACGCATCAAAACCAGAAGCATCATGGGAACGGAAATCCCGCTGGTGGAGCATGAAGAGGAAAAAAAGGTTCCCTACTATGGATTTTACAATTCCAGCGAGTCGGTGGACGCGGCCAGAGAAGGCTTCCTGAAGGTGAAGGAGCTGACTTTGAAGCTGTCCATGGTGGAAAATTCCGCTTACCGTCTCGCCATGAACATCCGTAAAACCCAGAAGCGCGCCAACGCGCTGAAAAACATCACGATCCCGGCCTACACGGTGCTGGTGAAGGACATCAGCAACGCGCTGGACGAAAAGGACAGGGAGGAATTCACCCGTCTGAAGGTCGTGAAGCGGATGGTGGGCGATAAGAACCAGTAAAATCTGGCGGATGGAACGGCCGGGAAACGCGGCTGTTCCATCCGTTTTTTCTTTTTCGTAAGGGATGGTGTTTTTATCCTCTAAAAAGGCTGGAAACGCGGGATAAATCCTGAGGTTCATCGTATATAAGAAAAGCAACCGGAGAAAGGAGATAAGATTATGAAAACAATCGAAGAACTGTATCAGGAAGTGCTGGAAAAGGATGCGATGAAGCAGGAATTCGCGGAGGCGCTGCAGGACGGCCGGATCATGGATTTTTTGAAGGAATACGGCTGTGAAGCAGGGCAGGAGGAAGTGAATGCCTTCCTGAAGGAGCAGCAGGAAAAGGAAGGAGAGCTGTCGGACGCGGAGCTGGATGCGGTATCCGGAGGCTGCAGCTCCGGACCGGCGCCGAATTCCCGCCTGGAACAGAGGTGGGATCAGGAGGGCAGCTATACCGTGATCGTATGCGACGAGTGATTCCGGAAAAAGGGAAGGGGAGCCGGTCAGAAGGCAGCCTGGCATGGAGGGAAGATTGAAAAATAAGCCCGATGGCTTATTTTTCAATCAGGATTTGCGCCGAAGCGTCGCAAATCCTGAGAATACAAATCCCGTTACGGGATTTGTATTCTTGCGTAGACGCCGAACTGGAGGTTCGGCGCGCGTGCCTCAGCAACGCTTCGGCATGGAGGGAAAGATGCTTTTTCATCATGTAATCCATAATCTTGAGGACTGGGGACAGGTTTTTCAGGACCGGAGCGCCTTTGAGCCTCTGATACGGGAAATCTTCCGAAGGCACGGCCTTCCGTTTTCAGGAGTGACCTCCTGCACGCCGGGCTCGAACGCGGTTTTTCGCTGCGGCGCTTCCCTCGTCAAAATTTTTGCGCCGGAGGAGTCGGGTATCGGAGGAAAGGAGGAGTTCCTGACCGAGCGCTTCGGCCTTCTGCGCGCGAAACGGATGGGAATTCCTGCGCCGGAGCTGTTCGCGCAGGGCGTGATCGAGGACGCTTATCCCTTTTATTACCTGCTGATGGAGTATGTGGAGGGAAAATCTTTGGCAGACCTTTCGCCGCAGCTTTCCGGGGAAGAGCGCGTTCAGATCGGGTGCGGCCTGAGAAGGATCGTGGAGCGGATGGACGTTCCCTGCGCTCCCTTCAACGGCCATATGCTGTTCTCCCAGGCGGCAGAGAAGAGGTGGAAGGCCTTTCCGGCGTCCTTCCGCGACGACCGGAAGGCGTATCTGGAGAAAAGAGTGAGGGAAAACGGAAAGAACGAAACGGCTGGGGCCGGCGGGAAGCCGGGAGCGGCGGCCGGGCCGGCGGTCTATGTCCACGGAGATCTGAACCCGGACAACATTCTCATCCGTCCGGATGGCAGCCTCTGCCTCATCGACTTCGCGGATGCGCTGGTCGCTCCCATCGAACTGGAGTTGGCCGGACTTCTGTGCGACGGTTTCCGGTTTGATCCGGATTACCGGAAGGGATTTTTCGGAACAGAAATGTGCTCCGGAGAAGAGCTGACGGAACGCCTGCTTTTCGGCCTGCTGATTCACGATTACGGAGCGAACATCATCCGGGATAACATCGGGGCGGCGGAGCAGATCAGTTCGGTGGAAGAACTGCGAAAAAAAATAGGGGACAGGTGAATGATGTATTGTATGGAAGATGGAAAAACATATGAACAAAATGCACAAAATATATGATGCAAAACTGTATATTAATGCGGAAAAAGAAAAATAGTCTTGAAAAAAGAAACAATGGGTATATAATATAGACAAATGGTAGCGTTCCCATTATAAATGCTTCAGTGAGAGGTTATAGAGTGAACATTATTGATGTTGCCAAAGCAGCAGGAGTATCAAAGACAACAGTATCAAGGGTGCTGACAAACAGTAAGCTTGTCAAGCCGGAAACGAGAGAGAAGGTACTTGCTACAATAGAAAAAATGGGATTTATTCCAAATACTTCGGCACAGAAGCTTGCGGGAAATCGTAACTATGTGATTGGGATCATCAATAGTGAGTCCATCAACGATCCATTTTATGGTTATGTGGAGGATCAGATTGCACAAGCGTGCAGAAAGAGGGGATACGGAGTTATTTATACGGTAACGCAGAATGAAAAGAGTGGATGTGAAAAAGAAATATCCATGCTGTATGGGAAGGTAGATGCTTTTATCATTCTGGGTAACCAGGGAATTTTGAAAAAGGATGTGGAGAAAGTAGTCAGAATGCAGATGCCGATCGCTCTTTTTAAAACGGATATTGAAAAGGAAGGTGCCATGTCTGTAGACGTGGATAATGAACACGGAGGATATATGGCAGCCAGGTATCTGCTGGGAAAAGGGTATCAGAAAATTGGATATATGCATGGAAGCCGGACGAGAGATTTTCGGGAAGGAAATCAGAGAGAGGCAGGCTTCGTAAAAGCAATGAAAGAAGCAGGAACAGAAATAGCAGCGCATTTTTATGGAACGAGGGGATATTCGGTAGCGTATTATTCGACGGAAGAAGTAATTTCTTCTGGAATTGATGCTCTGTTTTGTGAGACGGATATGATGGCATATGGTATCCTGCAGGGGATGAAGGAGAAAGAAATTTCCATTCCGGATACGATTGCGGTACTTGGATTTGATAATGCAAAATTTACCAACTATGAAACGCAGATCAAGCTTTCGACGATCGGGCAGCCTCTTGAAAAGATGGCCGCTTATATGGTGGAAGGATTGATTGACATGCTGGAATATGGTCAGAAATATCAGAGGCTTACTTTGTTTGAGACTGATCTTATCGAAGGAGAAACCACATGAGTATGATAAAATAAACCGTATGTTTTTTAGAATAAAATAGGAACGTTCCCATAAAATGGGAGCGGTTCCAAAAAGTGAAATATAGTCAGATTTTGCAACAGGGATACATTTGTACTGAAAGTTGCCCTAAAAGGGTGATTTTTCAATAAAGGAAGAAAGGCTTTGAAAAAGCTGATTATTCCGGAAACATGAAAAAAGGAGGAAGAAAAGATGAAGAAAAGATGAAGAAGAAATTGGCTTTGTTGTTGACAGGTGCAATGCTGGTATCTGTGCTGACGGCATGTGGTTCGGGCGGAACGACATCCGAAGAGACGCAGGCGCCTGCAGCAGAGAACAGCACATCGGATGATGCTGCGGTATCAGAGGAAGGGAACGGGACAGAAACAGCAAAGGATAATTCCGACTACAGTGGAACGCTGGAAGTGTGGTGCTGGACTACAGACCCGGAATATCAGATTGAAGCATTTGAAAAGGCTTATCCAAATGTAAAGGTGAATTTTACCATGATCGGAACGGATTATGACACGAAAATGCAGACGATTGTGGATAACCGCACAGAAGGGCCCGACGTTTTCTATTCTGATGTAAAAAATGTAAAGAATTATATAGAATCGGAAGCATGGGAAAATCTTTCGGCAGATCCTTCCCTCGTGAGAGGGAAGTGGATTGAAAGAAGAAAGGAGAACCTCAAAATGCCTGCTTATTCCCTTCCAGTAGGAATTGACAGCTTTGAAAAAATCCGTTCCGGCGGATACTATTATGTTGATAAAACAGGTTTTATCAGGGAACTGATGCAGAAAATCTTTGATGTGAGTTTGATTACGCGACCGCGCCGTTTTGGGAAAACGCTTTTGATGAGCATGCTGGAGGAATTTTTGATATCAGAAAAGGCAGTAAGGATCTGTTTGAAGGGCTTGAAGTTTCAAAAGACAAAGCACTTTGCAATGCCTGGCAGAATCAGTGGCCGGTTTTATTCCTTACGCTGAAAAGTGTGGAGGGGCTGAATTTTGACAGCGCCTACGGAATGCTGGAGGCTGTCGTCTCAGAATTGTGTGTGGAACATTATTATCTTGCGGAATCGCAGGCTGTGAATCCGGTTCACCGGGAAATTTTCCTGCGCCTTGCTAAAAAGGAGGCCTCCGAAGAAGAGGTAAAAAACAGCCTTTATACGCTGCTGGCAATGATGCATGTATACTATGGAAAACAGGTAATCCTCCTGGTGGACGAATACGATGTTCCACTCGCTAAAGCCAGTGAAAATGGGTATTATGAGCAGATGCTGGATGTTATCCGAAGTATGCTCGGTCAGGTGCTGAAAGGCAATCTTTCCCTGAAATTTTCAGTTGTTACAGGCTGCCTGAGAATTGTGAAGGAAAGCATTTTTACCGGAACCAATAATTTTGTTCCTGATACGATATCGGGACGGCGGTATGAGCAGTATTTTGGATTTACGGAAAAAGAAGTGCAGGCCCTTCTGAAGAGTACGGGCTTCTCTGAATATCAGGAAGAAATAAGGCTCTGGTATGATGGATATCTGTTTGGAAGAGAGAAAATTTACTGCCCATGGGATGTCCTGAATTATATTAACAGTCTGCAGGATGATCCGAATGCAAGGCCGGAGAATTTCTGGGAAAATACCAGCCATAACGGAATTATCCGTTCCTTCATTGACAGAACGGATCTGGCTGTGAATGAAAAATTTGAAACGCTCCTGGCCGGCGGGACGATTTTGGAAAGGATTGAAGAGGATCTTACTTATGATGTCCTTCATTCTTCAGAGGAAAATCTGTGGAGTATTTTATATCTGACAGGATATTTGACGCAGGCGGATGCTTCGGAAAAAACGGCGGAGACAGGGCTTACTGCTCTGAAAATTCCAAACAGGGAGATCCGCTCCATTTTTACAGATACCGTAGCAAAATGGTTTCAGGACACCGTAGCAGGAATGGACCGCAGGAGCCTGTTTGAGGCCTTTTGGAATGGCGATGCTGAAAAAATCACGGAGCAGCTTAATGATCTTTTGTTTCAGACGATCAGTTACTATGATTATAGAGAAAGCTATTATCATGCTTTTCTGTCAGGAATATTCGTCGGATCCGGTTATGGGGTGGAGTCTAACCGTGAATATGGAACCGGCAGGCCGGATATTGTTGTTGCGGATAAAAAGGGGAGAAAAGCGATCATCATTGAGGTAAAGCATTCTCAGAAAAATTCTGAAATGGAGGCAGACTGCATGACCGCAATGCGGCAGATTCAGGAAAGATCTTATGCGGACGGCCTTCTGTCAGGCGGGTATCGATCCGTCTGGTGCTATGGAGCTGCATTTTGCGGGAAAAACTGCATGGTCCGGGGGGAATGTGTGCAGAGATAACGGGACAAAGTCACGCGGCGCAGCCTTTGAAAAAGCTGCGCCGCCGCATTGTGCTCGGACTGTTTATTCCCCAGCAAACGCATCTATCCTCACCTGCACATTCTCCTGCAGATTCCGGTAAAAGAACTGATAGTCATACAGATGATACACCCCGTCCGTAAAAATGGACAGCCCTGCCGGATAGTCCTCCGGAGAAACGTCCGGCACCTTCAGAGCGCCGCGGGTTTCGTCGATGTAAGCGCCGGTCAGCTCCGGAATTTCCGTGGTGATCTCACCGCTGTAATCGGTGAAGCAGGCGCCCAGATTCAGACTCCTGTCCGCCGGAGTGCTGTCGGTTTTCCAGTTCAGCGGATTGATGGCGTATGTTTTTGTGCCTGCCGGAATCATGAGGGAATCGGTGATGTTCTCGGCCTCGCTGTTGAAGGAAACAATGACGCCGGTATCCTTTTCGCCCGAGGCCATTTTCAGCTGAGGATATTCCTGCACATCCTCTTCGGTGATCCGCCAGCCGATGGCGTAGCAGGCAACGAGCTGGTCTGCCAGAGATTCGTCGTCAAAAAGGTCTTTCATCAGACGCAGGCACATATCCGCGCCCTGCGAGAACCCGGCCAGAACGATGGGGCGGCCTTCGTTATAATTTTCCATGTAATAGAGAAATGCGTCCCGGACATCCGCATAGGCGGTCTCCAGCCAGGGTTCCCGGTCCGCTTCGGGCATTTCATAGACATTCAGGCCGATCTGACGGTAATAGGGGGCAAAAAAGCGGCTGTCCGCGTCATAAATCCCTTTTTCCATGTTGATGGCGCCCACAAAGCTTTCTTTCGTTTCCGCGTCGGAGAGAGACATGTTGCAGGCGTCGTCAGAACCGCCATACACAGAGGGGCAGATGAAAAAAACGTCGGCTGTTTTATTCACGCTTTCGGTTTCCAGGTATGCCCAGTTCGCGGCATCGGAGTAGTCGGGAGCAGCTTCCGTGCCGGATGTCTCTGCAGCTGAGGTTTCAGTCCCTGACGTTTCTGTCGCTGCCTGGAGCGTCGATTCCGCTGTAGATGCCGTATTTCCCGCGGCCGGGGAGCAGCCTGCGGCAAGAGAGAGAGAAAGCAGCAGCGCAGTCAGAAAACAGGGAAGAGAATGTGGGTTGCGTCGTTTCATGATATGTTACAATCCTTTCCAGATAAATTTTCCGGAAACGGTCATGCGCCGTTTCCGGCATTCTATTTTAGCATCATACGGAAAGGTTGTCACCCGGAAAGGGACAAACGGCTGAAAAGAAGAGCGAAATGATCGGACAGGGGAAGCTCCTTCCCCCATCCGGTTACGCGATACCCGGACAGCGGGCAGCATGGCTGTCAGCTGCCCGCTGGATGGAATGGTTTCCCGGACAGGAACGGGAGAGAGGGTTACCCCAGTACCCGCTCCAGCACATCGGTCACCTTTTTCACCGGAATGATTTCCAGCTTTTCTTTGACCTCATCGGCCACATCCTCCAAGTCGTCCTGGTTTTCACTGGGGATGAAAACCTTTGTGATGCCGGCGCGCTGAGCAGCCATCAGTTTTTCCGGAAGGCCGCCGATGGGCATGACGCCGCCGCGCAGAGAGACCTCGCCGGTCATGGCGTAGTCGGTATCCACCGCTTTGCCCGTAACCAGGGAGGAGAGGGCGGTGACCAGCGTGATGCCGGCGGAAGGACCGTCTTTGGGTACAGCTCCGGCGGGCACGTGGATGTGCAGGTCGTGGTCGGCAAAGACTTTGGATTCCTCCGGATACAGGGACTTCACCAGGCTGATGGCGATCTGGACGGATTCCTTCATCACATCGCCCAGCTGGCCTGTGATGAGCACGCCGCCTTTGCCCTCGGTCAGCTTGCTTTCGATAAATAGGATCTCGCCTCCCGCCCGGGTCCAGGCCAGCCCGGTCACCACGCCGGGCATTTTTTCGGTCAGCCGGGATTCATGGTTGAGCTGTTTTCTGCCCAGAAAATCAACCAGGTTGCTTTCCGTCACGATCAGGCGGTTATCCTCCTTCTTTTCTCCCGCCTTCGCGTTGCGTACCAGCCGGACCGCCGCCGTGCGGCAGAGGGTATCAAGCCGGTTTTTCAGCGTACGGACACCTGCCTCCATGGTGTATTCGTCGATCATTTTTCGGAGGGCGCCGTCCGTGATGGTGAGCATATCCTCTTTAATGCCCATGGATTCCAGAGCTTTTGGAAGAAGGTGCTTCCTTGCGATATGGAATTTTTCCACCGCGGTGTAGCCGGGGAAGTTGATGACTTCCATCCGGTTTAAAAGCGGTTCCGGAATAGTGTCCGTGGTGTTGGCCGTGCAGACGAACAGCACATTGGACAGGTCATAGGGCACGTTCATGTAATGGTCGGTAAAGGTATTGTTCTGCTCCGGATCGAGCACCTCAAGCAGGGCGCTTGCCGGATCTCCGCCGTAATCTCTGGTGAGTTTATCCACTTCATCCAGAACCATGACGGGATTGGAGACGCCGCTTCTTTTCATGCCTTCCATGATGCGGCCGGGCATGGCGCCGATATAGGTGCGTCTGTGGCCGCGGATCTCCGCCTCATCCCGGACGCCGCCCAGGCTGATGCGGACGTACTCCCGCCCCAGGGCGCGGGCGATACTCTGGCCGATGCTGGTTTTGCCGGTGCCGGGAGCGCCGACGAACAGCAGGATGGAGCCGTTCTGCTTCCGGTTCAGGGCCATGACGGCCAGCTGCTGGATGATGCGCTCCTTTACTTTTTTCAGTCCGTAATGATCCTCGTCCAGAATGGCCTCCGCCCTGTCCAGGTCAATGGAGCTGACTCTGGGCGTTTTCCAGGACAGGCTGGTGACAAAATCCAGATAATCGTAGAGCATGCCGTACTCGTGGCTTTCCTTGCCCTCCTGGCGCATGCGGTTCAAAACCTTTTCAGCCTCCCGTCTGGCTTCCTTATTCATGCCGGATTTTGCGATTTTCTTTTCAAATTTCCGCACGTCCGACTCATTTTCCGGGTGCATGTCGTCCAGCTCCTTCTGGAGATAGTCGATCTGCTTCTTCAGCGCCGCTTCCCGGTAAAGCTGCTCCTGGTTGTCCTTCTGGGCATTTTTGGCTTCCTCGGAAACCCGGGCGACTTCTACGAACTCGTTGATCGCCTTTGTGATCAGTTCACACCGCTCTTTTCTGGAATCCGCCGCGAGAATGGCGTATTTTTCCTCTGCGGTCAGGTTCAGATATTCGGTGAGCGCACAGGCCAGGTCATAGATGTTTTTGCGCTGAAGCACAAAGCTTCTGGCCCACAGGCCCCACTGATAGCCCTGAACGAATTTCAGCAGGGTAGCGCGCAGGTTTCCGAAAATTGCCTTTTCTTCCTCTGCGGTCAGATCCGCCTCCTCCGGGCGGATGGATGCGGTGGCGGTGAGCACGCCGTCCTGAATTTCAATATCGGAGATATCCACCCGTTCCATGGTGCGAATGGAAATGTTGTCGCCTTCACTGATGGCTTCCACCCGGGCGGACACGCCGATGGGATAGAAGGAGTCCGCCGTAAGCGCGCCGTCCTCCCGCTCCTCCTTCAGCTGGACGAACAGGACGTCCGTTCCGACCTCGATGGGTTCGCTGCACCAGTCGGAGAAAAAGTCCTTCTTAAAATAGTAGGATACATCCGGTAAAAGCAATATATTATAGACTGGTCTGATGATCATGGTATTCTCCTTTCTGTCAATGGTTGTCAGCAGACAACAAAAGCGAGTGCTAATTCTGCGGTGAAAAGAAAGCGAATAAAACAGGTCTGCATTATCCGCCGTTCTCCGTATTCCAAAAAAGAATACGCCAATACGCCATACAGTTTTGCGGGAAAGGCAAAATCATACGGCGTACTATGTTCTTCACCCTGCGGCCTGTCCGGCCGGCAAAATGAGACAGCGCCAGTTTAACCAGATTGAATGAAAACTAGCACTGA
Source organism: Candidatus Eisenbergiella intestinipullorum (assembly GCA_019119815.1). GTDB lineage: Bacteria > Bacillota > Clostridia > Lachnospirales > Lachnospiraceae > Eisenbergiella > Eisenbergiella intestinipullorum. The sequence continues at coordinate 37,325 of DWWH01000034.1, forward strand.
CACTGTGTCACTGCTAATAAGATAGCATACAATGTCTACTGTGTCAATAGGAATTTTGGAAAATCGGAAAATTGAGGTTACTACTCAGCCAGGTCTGCGCATTCCCTGCGCAGACCGTACGAAAACAGACCGGCTGAAAGCATCCGGCCTGGCGCGAAGCGCTTGGAATGGCCGGATGCTGTTACAGCTCAGCCAAAGGCTGAGCTGTAACAAATTGAGTTTTTTCTGTTGGGTATATTCCGGATTCAGACCAGTCTGTGAATGTCCGTTTTCCATGAAAGGAGGAGGTGCTTCCCATATCCTCATAGTGCGGCCCTTCCGCGAACAGGCGGCAGGTGGTTGGCGTCACATACCATGCTGCCATGATCAGGCGTCACATCCGCATTGTCCTTGACAGGACACGGAAGTTAGCATATACTAACCAATAAAAAGATGACCTGACTGAACCAGCTGAAATAAAACCTGTTTCGGCAGATCAGAGGCAGAGGGGATACTAAATCAGGGCGCTGCAAACCAACCGGGCCGCCTGGCCGGTGATCCCGGCGCTGCACTTTCTGCTGAGTATTGCTGCCGTGGCACCGGTCTGAGTGGGACAGCCGGAAGTTCTTTTTTTATATTTTATGGTTAGAGTTATCTAACTTTTAAACGGACAGGAGGAAGAAACGATGTGGAAGTACACGGTTCAGGTAAACGGCATGATGTGCGGCATGTGTGAAAGCCATGTGAACGATGCGGTGCGAAAAGCCTTTCCGGTGAAGAAGGTCACCTCATCACGGGGCAGGAAGGAGACTGATGTGATCACACAGACGGAACTGGATGAGGCGGCTCTGCGCTCGGCCATTGCGGCCACCGGCTATGAGGTGGGAGAAATCCGAAAGGAATTCTGTGAGAAAAAAGGCCTGTTTGGCCGGTAAGGAGCCGATACACAGATTGGGAGAGAGGCGGCGGACGGATGCCGGAGGAATTCCCGGCGGATTGTGGAGATGTTCCGGCGGACCGTGGGGATGCTCCGGCGGTCGGAGAAGATAAAATCTGCCGCCTCCTTCCGAAAGGCAAACCACGGAAAGGTCATGACGGGCAATGTCGAGATCTTGTGCCATAACACAGGATAGGCCTGTGAGTGAGTAACTGGCGCAGCGTCGGACAAAGTCAGGCGTTCAGCCTGGAATACGGAAACCAGTTTGGACAGTATCCCAATCAGAGAAAAATCCAGTATGCCCTGAATGCGAAATGTCCTTCAACCCCTGTCACATCCCAGAACATTTTTCGGAATATCTATTTTAATTTCCATTGTAAAGTCTCCTCGAAGTGAAAAACATTCCTTTATATGATTCTCAAATGGCAGCCGGAGAGTCCCGGCGCCGGGTCTTTTACTGTGATCCCATGAACAGCAATCCAAAAAAGCCGCAGAGCGCCTCGGCTTGAGAAAACAGGCCGAAATCACTGCATTTACCTGTGTCATAGTGCAGTTATAACTTCATAAAATTTCCAATGTGCACTTACAATTTCAATGTTGCGGTAAGAATTTCAATTAACCGCTGGTGGCTGGTTAAGAATCATCCATATGTTTCGCGTATGAATAAATATAAATAATAAGTATTAGACATTAAAAAGGGGAGCACTATAATGAAATCAGAGACGGAAGCAAACAAAAATAAAAGCAATGGACGGAGAGCCTTTGAAATTTAAGGTAAGACCGGAAAGGAAGAAAAAGCCATGAACAGAAAAGAAAAAACGGAACAGAAGATGCAGGAGCTGTTTCACAGCCACGCCGCCGGAGACGAAGGCAGTGACGGCGAATTCATGCAGATCCTGCAGGGATATATCTTTGGGGATGTGTGTTACACCGGTAGCCTGGACAACCGGATGCGGGAGCTGGTGACCGTTACCGTCCTCACCGCGCTCAGCGCCCTGCCTCAGCTGAAGGCTCATGTGGGAGCCGGTCTGAACGCCGGATGTACGCCGGTGGAGATCCGGGAGGCGGTTTATCAGTGCGCGCCTTTTATCGGCTTTCCAAAGACACTGAATGCCATCGCTGCGATGAATGAAGTCTTTTCTCAGCAGGGGATCGGCCTTCCTCTGCCCGGGCAGAGTACGCTGGCTTCCCCGGATGAGCGCTTGGAAAAGGGGCTGGCTATCCAGGCTCCGCTCTATGGGGATGAGATCAAAGACCGTTATACCTGGCTGCCCAAACCCTTTGACGAGGCGGTACCCCGGTTCCTCACGGAACTGTGCTTTGGGGATTTTGGCACCCGAACCGGTCTGGATGGCAGGACCCGGGAGCTGCTCACGGTGGTACTGCTTGCGGCTATGGGCGGCGCCGAAGTACAGGTGAAAAGTCATGTGGAGGGCGCGTTGAAGGCAGGAAACACCAAAGAGGAAATTGTCTGTGCCCTGGTGCATGCCGGCGGCTATATGGGAATTCCACGGTTGTTTAATGCTCTCAACACCTGCAAAGATCTGCTTGCCGAAGAATAAAGAATATTTTATGGAAATTGGAGGAAAAGAATATGGAGCAAAAAGCAATGCCGAAGATTGCGCTGGGCGCATGGGCCTGGGGCAATGATGGAACCTTTGGCGGCAGTCTGACTGCCGATGACCTGCGTCCGGTTTTCGATGCGGGCATGAAAGCGGGACTGAACCTGTGGGACACCGCCTATGCATACGGCATGGGCACCTCGGAAAAGATGCTGGGGGAATTTTTGAAGGACTATCCCAGGGAGAGCTATCTGATTTCCGATAAATTTACTCCCCAGTGCGCCGACCCTGACGCTGAGAACGCGGTGACGGCCCTGTATGAGACCAGCGCGAAGCTGCTGGGCATCGATGAGATGGATATTTACTGGATCCATAATCCCGTGGGCGCGCCGGAGTGGACGAGAAAGCTGATCCCCCTTGCGAAGAGCGGAAAGATCGGACGTATCGGCCTTTCCAACCACAACCTGGCGGAGATCAGAGAGGCTGCCGCTATCCTGGAGGCCGAGGGCTTAAAAATTTCCGCCATCCAGAATCACTACAGCCTGCTGAACCGTTCTTCCGAGACTTCCGGCATTCTGGATTACTGCAGGGAGAATGGAATCACCTTCTTCTCCTATATGGTATTGGAACAGGGGGCGCTGTCCGGTAAGTACGATACAAAGCATCCCTTCCCTGCGGATTCTGACCGGGGCGCGGTATATAACCCCATGCTGCCCCGGCTGGAGAAGCTGAACGCCTGTCTGAAAGAGATCGCGGATGCCCATGGGGCGGCGCCCGCGCAGGTCCCGGTGGCCTGGGCCATCGCGAAGGGGACCCTGCCCATCATCGGCGTTACCAAAGTATATCAGGTAGAGGACGCTGCCAAAGCCGCTGCTCTGGAGCTGACCGACGGGGAGATCGCCCGGATGGAACAGCTGGCCGGACAGATGCAGCTTGACGTGATCCGCTACTGGGAAAAGGAAATGAAGTAAAGGGGGCTTTGTCATGAAGATCGTTGTGCTGGAGGGCAGCCCGAATAAAAACGGTTCCACCCATATCCTGGCGGACTGCTTCCGTCAGGGAGCGGAGGGCGCGGGACACACGGTAGAAATGGTGGATGTGGCGCATGCGGATATTCATCCCTGTACCGGCTGTATTCACTGTGGCTATGAAGGGCCCTGCGTCCAGAAGGACGACGTGGAAGGGATCCGCCGGAAAATTCTGGAGGCAGATATGCTGGTGTTTGCCACCCCGCTGTATTATTACGGCATGTCCGCTCAGCTGAAAACCATGGTGGACCGTTTCTGCGCTTTCAACAGCTCGATCCAGCGGAAACATATGAAGTCGGCGCTGCTTGCCGTGGCCTGGAACAGTGACAGCTGGACTTTTGACGCCCTGGAGGCACACTATAAAACGCTGGTACGGTACTTAAATCTTCAGGATATGGGGATGATCCTGGGCGGGGGCTGCGGTACGCCTGCCATGACACGCCATTCCTCCTGTACCCGGCAGGCTTACGAACTTGGCAACTGTCTGAAGTGACGGGAAGAGGTAAAACGGAACAAGAAGATACCGGATGGGTGGGACAGAAGTACTGTTTCACCCATTTCTCATAAATTCGGATAAAAGGAGGCTGTTTAAGTATGGAAACCGTAAAATTGAGCAACGGCGTGGAAATGCCGATGGAGGGCTTTGGGGTTTTCCAGATCCCGGAGGAGAGCTGCGAACAGGCGGTGAAGGACGCCGTTTCGTCAGGTTACCGTCTGATCGATACCGCCAGCTCCTATCAAAATGAAAAGGCCGTGGGCCGTGCCATTGCCGCCTGTGGCGTTCCCCGTGAGGAATTATTCATCACCACAAAGGCTTATATCCAGCAGATGGGATATGAAAATACCATGGCTGCGTTTCAGGAATCCCTGGACAACCTGGGGCTTACTTACCTGGATCTTTATCTGATCCACATGCCGTTCGGGGATTATTACGGCTCCTGGCGGGCATTGGAAGAGCTGTACCGGGAGGGGAAAATCCGTGCTGTCGGCGTATGTAATTTTCTGCCGGACCGGCTGCTGGATCTCTGTTACAACGCGAAGATCCTGCCCCAGATCAATCAGATTGAACGGCATCCCCACTATCAGCGGCCGGAGGAGCTGTCCCTGATGCGGGAGTGGAAGGTGCAGCCGGAGGCGTGGGCTCCTTTTGCAGAGGGCCTGAATGGGATGTTCACCGAGCCTGTGCTGATTGAGATCGCGGATAAGTATGGAAAGACGCCGGCACAGGTGATCCTGCGCTGGAATGTGCAGCAGGGAGTGATTGTGATTCCCAAATCTGTCCACAAAGAGCGGATGGAGGAAAACCTGGGTATCTGGGACTTTTCGCTGGATAAAGACGACATGGAGAAGATCGCCTCTCTGGACACAGGCTGTCCGTCCATGCTGGATACCAGAAAGATCAGCGAAGTGAAGCGGGTCTATGATTATCTGAACAATCCAGTGCTGACCAGTTTATAAGTGGGAATTCTGACTTTGGAGGAGGCCGATGGATAATAAACGCAGAAAACGATATGGCAGATCCGGATTCCTGATGGCTCTGCTGACGGCGGCATTGTCAGCAGGGTGCGGACATGCTTCTGATACCGACAGAACAGAGGCGGTTTCTGTGATATTGGAGACCGGTCAGGAAGCAGCAGCTCATGATCTGCTACAGGGGACGGATGCGGAAGGAACAGAGGCAACAGAAGCAGGAACGGCAGAAGAAGAGGGAACGGCAGAAGAGGCGGAGAAAATGGCTGTGATAACGGGAAGAGTTTCCGGTGGAGAAGCGCTGACGGAGGCCCAGAGAGAACCGTTGACCGCGTTTATGGATGCTTTTTACCGAAGCATGGCAGAACTGGAGCCGGAGGACTGCGGCAGTCTGTTTACGGAAGATGAAGTTCATGCGGAATTCCGGGCCAGGGTTCCCGGAACATCCTGGACGGCGGTGACGCGGAACAGGGACCAGGCCGGGCTTCATGAGGCGGTCTGGGAAATGATGGCCGGTATTCGCAGGGCGTCAGGGCTGAATCCCGGGATCCTGTCCTGCAACTATACGCTGGACTGTCAGGAGATCCGGGAGTTGGAGGATGGGTGCGTTCAGATTGAGGCGATGGAGTATGCGGATATGCGTTTTGCCCATACTGCCGACACGGTGAGTTCTGTAACGGGGCTCTGGCATTCTTTCGTAATAAAGGAGATGGACGGCAGATGGCTGCTGACACACCATGCGGCCTATGATTCCGCTTATTTTCCTTTTATCCGCTGGGAAAATTCCGGAACGGGAGGAAGTGCGGGAGGCATTTCCGGGGAGGAGGTCCGGCATCTGGCCCGGGAACAGATCCTCCGGGCGGAGGAAGCCATACGGAGCCGCAGAGAGGCTTCTTTTTCCACGGAAGCGCCGGAAGGTTCCCCTATCCCTCAGCCGACCACGCCTATGACAGAGAGGCAGCGGCGGCATACGCGAGAGCGTGGGCCGGAGAGAGAAATCCCCGGTGGCATGCCTATGACGGGGCCGGTGGAAACTGTATGAATTATGTGTCCCAGTGTCTTTATGCCGCAGGGATCCCCATGGACCCTTCCGGAGGATGGTACTGGTATTCAGATGCGGACAGAGCGCCTGCCTGGACCGGAGTATCCGCGTTCCGCCGGTACGCGCTGGAGAACGGCGGCTATGGGCTGTGCGCGGCAGAGGCATCCTATGATTCCGGTGAAACGGGGGACGTGATTCTGATGTATTCGGATGAAAGATACAATCACGCTGTGATCATTACAGAACCCGTATATGACAGCGAGGGGGAGATCATCGATTATCTCATCTGCTCCAATACGGGAAATTACCGGGATTTTCCGGCCGCCGCCTATACCTGCCAGAAACAGGAACTGGTGAAGATTCTGGGGTGGAATGAGTGACCTCCTGAGTGGCCCCTTATGCCCTTTGCCCGTTGGCCTCTGGCTAATTGAAAAGTTAAATGCAACATAGTCTGTTGCACTTAGAATTACATGAAATAAGAACTATGAGGTTGCATCTGTAACTTCATGGTTCCTTTTTATGCCATCTTCCGGTATAGTGGTTCCTGTTCTGCCTTCGGATTGGAGGTACCTATGAGCAGGAAACACCTTACCTATGATGACAGACTGGCGATTCAGGCAGGGCCCCAGCAGGGCCTTAAGGTGGCCCAGATTGCCAGAAACATCGGCAAAGACCGTGCTACCGTTGGCAGGGAGATCAAAGCCCACCGGAGGCTGGTCTCCACTTCCAATGGCAACAACTGTATCCACCATAAGACCTGTACCAGGATCCCGGACTGCCGCTCCGGCTGTTTCCGGGGAAAGCACCAGTGCCAGACTGCCTGCGGAGGATGCCAGGAGGGCTGCCCGGAGTACCGGGAGGAGTTCTGTTCCGACTATGAGAGGTCTCCCTTTGTCTGCAATCCCTGTGACCACAGGCTCCGCTGCCGGCTGCGCCGTATGCTTTATGATGCGAAGTATGCCCAGGAACAATACGAGAAGACTCTTTCGGAGTCACGCAGAGGGATCTCTCTTACGGAACAGGAACTGAACCGGATCAATGACACCATTTCTCCTTTGCTGAAGAAAGGACAATCCCTGCCGGCCATCTGTGAACGGTACCGGGATGAACTGCCGGTCACGGACCGCACCATATACTCCTATATAGACGCAGGCCTGCTGGATGCCAGAAATATCGACCTGCGCCGCAAGCTGAGGAGGCCGGAGAGGAAGAAAAGCGGCCCGGTGCTCCGGGTGGACCGGAAATGCCATATGGGGCGGACGTATGAGGACTATCAGGCCTATATGGCCCAAAATCCGGACGCTTTGGTGAGCCAGATGGACAGTGTGGTAATCCATAAAGGAGGGCAGGTGATCCTGACGGTTCTTCTGACCAGCTGTGATCTGCAGCTGATGTTCCTGCGGGAGAGGAATACGGCGGCAAGCGTGACGGAGATCTTCCGCAAGCTGCGTCACAGGCTTGGGGAAACGTACTTCTCCATGCTGTTTCAGGTGATCCTGACTGACCGGGGAAGTGAGTTTAGCGACCCGATGAAGATCGAAGCGGACCCGGAAACCGGAGAGATCCAGTGCCGGGTATTTTACTGCGACCCCATGAACAGCAATCAGAAAAGCAACTGTGAACGCAACCATGAACTGATCCGGTATGTGATCCCGAAAAATCAGGCGAAAGAGTGCTACACGAAAGAAGAAATCCGGGAAATGATGAATCATATCAATTCCTATCCAAGAAAAAAATGGAATGGACAGGCTCCCATCGATCTGTTTGTGAAGATTTACGGCCAGGAAGCCGCAGAGCGGCTTGACCTTGAGAAGATCCCGCCCGATTCCATTCATTTGACACCGGCTTTATTTAAGAAGTAAGCCGAAAAAACAGATAGGAAGGCAGAACAAAGAAAACCTGAAAAAACCATTCAAACGGGGTGCATTTACAACTTCGCCAAAAGAAAAAAATGCAGTCCGGACTTTGTGCTGCCCTCATATACGGGATTTTACACGGAACAGGGACAAAAAGCAACAGATCCTTTGGAAAAACAGGTCAAAATCGTTGCATTTACCTGTGTCATAGTGCAGTTACAACTTCATAAAATTTCCAATGTGCACTTACAATTTCAATGTTGCAGTAAGAATTTCAATTAACCACTGGATCAACAGCCTGTTTCAAATATAGGCAAAAAGAATGGATAACGATAAAAAGCAGGTATTTTACAGGAAACCACGTCATCCGCTATCATTTTTCTCAGAAGGCGGGAAACGCATGGAACAGAAAATGGAGGAAAATACAATGAGAATCAGTGATGAAAAGATGTTTGAAAAGGAAAACGTGTTCGGCCTCGGACAGCCCAACAGCGCCTACGCGCAGTATTTTATCGGAAACTCCTATCTGAACCCGCTGACGAAGGCGGGAAGCTGCCCGGTGTTTCTGGCGAATGTGACTTTCGAACCGGGATGCCGGAACAACTGGCATATCCACCACGCGAAAAAGGGCGGCGGACAGCTGCTGATCTGCACGGCGGGAGAGGGATGGTATCAGGAAGAAGGGAAAGAGGCGGTGAGCCTGACTCCCGGAACGGTGATCACGATCCCGGCCAATGTGAAGCACTGGCATGGAGCCAAAAAGGACAGCTGGTTTTCCCATATCGCGGTGGAGGTGCCGGGAGAAGAGACCGCAAATGAATGGCTGGAAGCGGTGAGCGACGAAGTCTATCAGGGACTGGAGTAAACAGAGCGGACAGGAGGAAGGAAGAAATGCAGTATACCAGACTGGGAAATTCGGATCTGAACGTTTCCCGCATCTGTATGGGATGCATGGGATTTGGAGATGCCCAAAACGGCCAGCACAGCTGGACCATCGACGAGGAGCATTCCCGGGAGATTATCCGGCGGGGGCTGGAGCTTGGCGTAAACTTTTTCGATACGGCCATCGGCTATCAGAGCGGCACCAGCGAGCAGTATCTCGGACGGGCGCTGCGGGATTTTGCGGAAAGAGACAGGGTAGTGGTGGCGACCAAATTTCTGCCCAGGACACCGGAGGAGATCGAAGCGGGCGTCAGCGGACAGCAGCACATCGAGCGGATGATCAACACCAGCCTGAAAAATCTGGGTATGGATCATGTGGATCTCTATATCTATCATATGTGGGATTATGAGACCCCGCTTTATGACATCATGGACGGGCTGAACCGGGTGGTTCAGGCCGGAAAGGCCAGATATATCGGCATTTCCAACTGCTTTGCGTATCAGCTTGCGAAGGCGAACGCGCTGGCGGAGAAGGAAGGCTTTGCGAAATTCATTTCGATCCAGGGACATTACAATCTGATCTTCCGGGAGGAGGAGCGGGAGATGGCAAAGCTCTGCGCGGAGGACAACATTGCCATGACGCCCTACAGCGCGCTGGCGGGCGGACGCCTGTCCAGACATCCGGGCGAGACCACCAGACGTATGGAAGAGGACAGCTACGCAAAATTCAAATACGATGCCACAGAAGAACAGGATAGTGTCATTATACGCAGGGTGGCGGAACTTGCGGAAAAGCATCATGTCTCCATGACGGAGGTTTCCCTGGCATGGCTTTTGACAAAGGTAACGGCTCCGATCGTGGGAGCCACGAAGCTGCACCATGTGGAAGGCGCGGCGAAAGCCATTGACCTCACGCTGAGCCCGGAGGAAATCACTTACCTGGAAGAGAAATACGTTCCCCACAGGCTGGTCGGCGTGATGGCGCAGAATACACCGGCAGCTGCGAAGGAAAAGCATGTCTGGTCTACAGGCAGCCAGCAGATCGAAAAGGCCTGAAAACAGAGGAAGGCTGCAGAATGTCCTCCGAAAATCGGATACGGGAGAGAGGCAGATGGAAATATTACAGAGGGAATTGATTTATATCTGGTATTATTTTTCGGTCCAGCTGGAGCAGATCCTGGGCTACTGGATCCTGGGCATGCTCATCGGATCGGCGTTTTCCGTATTCGCGAAGGATGGAATCCACCGGGCCTTCCGCTCCCTTCAGGGGAAACGGCTCGGTGTATTGGGGATCGCGGCGGCCTCTGCCCTGGGGATTGCCTCTCCCCTGTGCATGTACGGCACCATTCCCATCGCGGCTTCTTTTTCCAGAAGCGGCATGCGGGACGACTGGCTGGCGGCGTTTATGATGTCGTCGATCCTTCTGAATCCGCAGCTTATCGTTTACAGCGCGGCGCTTGGCGGGACAGTGCTTGCGGTGCGGATCATTTCCTGCTTCCTGTGCGGGATTGCCGCCGGACTGACGCTTCTTTTCTTCTGCAGGGAAAAGCCCTTCTTTGATTTTTCCGGCTTTGAGGAACGGGAGAGCAGGGATACGGATCCGAATCTGCTGTTCCGGTATCTGAAAAATCTCCTGCGGAATGTGAAAGCGACGGGCGCATGGTTTTTCCTGGGAGTCCTGCTCTCCGCTCTGTTCCAGCGATACGTGCCGGCGGACGTGATGACGGCGCTCTCCGGCGGAAACGAGGCGTTTGGAGTCCTGATGGCGGCGACCATCGGCGTGCCGCTGTATGCCTGCGGAGGCGGGACCATCCCTCTTTTGCAGCAATGGCTGCTGGACGGAATGAGCATCGGAAGCGCCGCTTCCTTTATGATCACCGGACCGGCCACAAAGATCACAAACCTGGGTGCGCTGAAGATCGTGCTTGGAATGCGTCGGTTCCTTTTGTACCTGGCTTATGTGATGCTCTTTTCCCTGGCGGCGGGACTGGCGGTGAATCTGCTGATATAGACCGGAAAGAGCGAAAATGGAGAGGAGGCAGAATATGTTCTGGAAAAAAGCGATGGCGCTGACGCTGACGGCCATGCTGGCCTTTCCTCTGGCGGCATGCGCTGGGCAGCAGGGAAGCCCTTTTGCAGCCTCAGAAGAAAGCGTAACAGCCGGAGAGGAAATGCCGGCTCCCGCCACGGAAAATGGCGGTGCGGAAGAAACCGCGGAAGGAGAGAACGGCGATATCCTTGTGGCTTACTTTTCCTGGGCGGATAACGCGGTCCTGGCTGAGGATGTGGACGCCGTCACGTCGCCCAGCGTGATCCCGCCGGGTAATGTGCAGCAGCTCGCGGGCTGGGTGCAGGAAGAAACCGGAGGCAACCTGTTTTCCATCCGGGTAACAGACCCCTATCCCTCCGACTGGGACGCCTGCCTGGACAGAGCCAACGAGGAACGGGGAGCGGACGCCCGTCCGGAGCTTTTGGAAAACGTGGAAAACCTGGAGCGGTATGATACGGTTTTTCTGGGCTATCCCAACTGGTGGTACGGTGTTCCCATGGCGCTTCTGTCATTCCTGGAACAGAACGATCTGGCCGGAAAACAGGTTTATCTGTTCTGTTCCCATGGAACCGGAGGCCTTGCCAACAGCGTGGAGCTCATTACGGAGGCTGCCCCCGCGGCGGAGATTTCCGATCATATTTTTGACTGCTACGAGGAGGAAGCCGCCTCTTCGGAGGAGGACATCCGCAGATGGGTAAAGGAGCTTGGATTTTCGGCAGAGGATGCTGCGGCGCAGACGGACGCAGGGCAGGAGGCAGAACAGATGACGGCAGAACAGCAGAAAGGAGCAGCGATGTGGACAGAACAGGATACTTCCAGACAGATCGCGGTGCAGTCCGGAGACAACAGGGTCGTTTACGGGCTGAACGACAGCGCCGCGGCGGATTCGCTTTATGAACAGCTTCCGCTCACCATTGAAGTGGAGGACTATGGCGCCAATGAAAAGATTTTTTATCCACCGCAGGAATTGAATACGGAAAATTCTCCGCTGGCAGAGGATGGGGCCGGTACCCTGGCCTACTACGCTCCCTGGGGAGATGTGGTGATGTTTTACGCGGATTACAGGGAAAATCCGTCCCTGTTTGAGCTTGGACAGGTGATTTCCGGCGGCGATCTTGTCAGCGGACTGAGCGGAACCGTTACGATCACCGCTGTGGAACAGGAAGAATGAAAGAGCCGGACGGATGTGTGTCTGTCAGGAACAGGAGCGAAGGAGATCCCTGTCGGAATGGGACTTCTCGCTCCTTTTTTATTGACACGGATATATTTGTGCGATTCAAAGGCTTATTATGCGAGGCGGAAAATGCTGAAAATATTGATATTGATTCTTACATTGCTACTTGCAGTCCCCTGCATTCTGATGCTGAGCATCCTTACCATACTCTACATCAGTCTGGTGAAAGAGAGAAAATAATGAAAACCCGCAGTATCTGGATGTGCTGGAGGAGCGGGCCGAACGTTTCGTGCGGGATCCGGCGCGCATCCGAAAGACCGTGCTTCACGATAAGAGAAAGAATTATGACACCTGTATTTTGAGCATATAAATCAGCCGTCCGCGAGGCGGCGGAATGGAGAATAAAATGGAAAGAAACTGGCCTGATGTAAAAGTACCTGCCGAATGGGAGAAAAAGGATATCTATAAACCGGTTTTCCTGAACCGGTACGGATATTATGAGCTTCGCAGGCAGAATACGCCCGAAGAAAGAGGCAGGAATTTTGAAGAAAATTATTTTCAGAATTATGCGGGGCAGACCTATGCGAAGGAGTATCCGAAGAGTGAGCTTGCCTTTATCCGGAACAAAATGGAAGAACGGGAGCTGGTGATCCGGGAGAATCTGAAAAAAACAGGGAAAAACCCGGAAGAAGGATATGCCCTTCTGGATATTGGCTGCGGGGAAGGATTTCTTCTGAAGCATTTTCATGACAGAAGAGTACGGGTAAAGGGAATTGATTTCGGAGTATATGCTCTGGAGCATTTCCATCCGGAACTGCTTCCCTGCTTTAAACAGGGAGATATGATGAAGCTGCTTCCGCGGATGGTGGCACGCGGAGAGGCCTACGATGTGGTGAACGCGGACCGGGTGCTGGATATGGTGCCGGACGCCGGAGAGAGCGTGGAGCGGATGAAGGAAGTGATGAAGCCGGATTCCATCCTGGTGATCAAGGTGGCCAACAATTATTCCAACCTCCAGAGGATGCTGCTGGCAGACGGGGAGATGAAGGAGGAGTACTGGCTGGATGATCCGGACCATACGGGATATTTCAACCGGGAGGGGCTGATCGCCCTGATGGAGGATCATGGGCTGGAATGCCTGGATTTTTACGGGGATACCTTTGTGGATCTGCAGCTTCTGAATCCGTATTCCAATTATTATGAAAAGCCGGAGACAGGCCATGCGGCGCACAGAACGGCGGTGCGGATGGAGAATCTTCTGCATGAGATTTCTCCGGAGCGGACGGTGGAGGTATACCGCCTGCTGGGAGAGATGGGGTTCGGACGGGAGATCGTGGGGATATTCCGAAAAAAGCCTGCGGAAAGTTTCAGCTGAGAAAAAAGAGCACGGTGTACATGTTTGCAGCCCGTTAAGGTCAGTGCCTGTGGGGCTTTCCGCAGCCCTTCAGCCTGTCAGGGCTCACGCAACCAGATGGTTGTTACTGCTCAGCCAGGTCTGCGCATTCCCTGCGCAGACCGTACGAAAACAGACCGGCTGGAAGCATCCGGCCTGGCGCGAAGCGCTTGGAATGGCCGAATGCCGTTACAGCACGGCCGAAGGCTGAGCTGTAACAGATGGTTCCGATGGCGGAAAATTTTTTATTGCAGAAAAGCGGGAACTGAGCTATACTTCTTCTATCAGTTCTTTTCTGATGCTTCATTTATCTATGCCGCGGCCGGCGGTGTCTTTTATGGTTTTTTAAATTCCCGGACATGAGAGCCCTGAACATTGACAATATCAGAATTTCATCCCTGTAAACAAAACAGATCACGATTATTCATTTTCATTCTTTTTCATTTCACATTTCATTCTTTTATTCTTTGAAAGTCTGCCGCAGGGCGGCAGTGGAATCCCCGGATTGGAATATTTTTCTTACAAAATAACAGGAGGAACAGTGTGAAAAATAAGCCTGATGGCTTATTTTTCACACGGCAATTTGTGCCGGAGCGTCACAAATTGCTCTGATGGCAGAAGAGAAATCGCATTCGCAATTTCTCTTCGCCCCGTCGCTTACGCTCCGGAATGGAGATTAACATGAAAAAAAGAAACAGAAGCCGGCGGCTGTATGGCTGCGCGGCAGCAGGCATCATACTGCTTTTGTCCTCAAAAACAGTTTACGCTTCCTGCGCGGAGGAAGAGGGTGTGATCCTGTCAGGAACGGGGCTGTATGCTGCCGCGGACTATGAGGCCGATGATCTCGGAGTGATCGGACCGGGAACCAGGGTGGACGTTCTGAGCGTCCTGTCGGAGTTCGTGCTGATAAAGGAGGGCGGCAGATATGCCTACATACCCTGCAAAGCCCTGTATATTGACGCTGATTACGAAACGCGCTACGGGGAGAAAAAAACATGCGGCAGTACGCATCCGGTGCTGATTACGGAGGGAAAGCTGTTTGAAAACGCTGCGGAAACGCTGCTGCGGGCTTACCATATGATCCCGGAAAAGATCCGGGAAGCTTTTGAAGCAGGCGGATTCCGGATCAAAATGACGGAATGGGACGTGGCAGAAGAAGCTTATGCGCCATACGGAGGCTATCGGGGAATCGGAAGGATTAAGGCAGTGACGGACTATGAGAGAAAAATGATTTACGTCAACGACGAATGGCCCAATGCGATCATTCATGAAATGGGGCATTTTCTGAACGATTTTCTGGGAATGTACAGCTCACGCCCGGAAAACAGGGAGCTTTTTTACCGGGAGGCGGGAAAACTCAGCCTTTATGCGGGAAGCAATGACCGGGAATATTTTGCGGAGGCCTTCCGGCTGTATGTAACCGAGCCCCAGCTGCTTCGGATAATATCGCCGGAAAGCTTCGCATTGGTGGAGAAGGCGGTGAACCTCTGACAGAGCGGGGAAACAGGTTCTTTCTCAGACGGTCATTCCGGTTTCGGAGCCTGGCGATGAGGCTCCGGGCATTCGCGCCGTTTTGCCCATCTGTGCCGTTTTGCCCATCCGCGCCGTTTTGCTCATCTGCGCCGTATATCCGGGAGGCGGAACCCCGTCTGAAAATCTCCCGCTATCCACTGACTTATGATATAATGAAAGGAACAGTGCGGCAAAAACAGGCAGGAGGGAAGGAAATGAAGCTGTTTCATCTGTCGGATTTACATATCGGAAAACTGCTGTGCGGCTACAGCCTGAAGGAAAATCAGGAGGCGGTGCTTTCTCAGATTGTGGACTATGCAAAAGAAGAACATCCGGACGCCATCCTGATCTGCGGGGATATTTACGACAAGTCGGCCCCTTCGGGAGAAGCCTATGTGATGTTTGACCGCTTTCTGGAATCGCTGTCGGAAATCCGCCCCCGGATTCCGGTTCTCATCATCGCGGGCAACCATGATTCTCCGGAGCGGCTGTCCTATGCCTCGGCCTTTCTGGAAAAGCACAGCATTTATCTGTCCGTGTTCCCGCCCGTCCGGGAGGAGGAATATCTGAAAAAAATCGAACTGACGGACGAATATGGTCCGGTGGATTTTTATCTGCTGCCCTTCCTGAAGCCGGGGTATCTGCGGCCGCTGCTTCCGGACGGAAGCGTGCTGAGCTATGAGGAAGCGGTCCGTTTCCTGCTTTCCAGAGAAAAAATCGATTCCGGAAGGAGGAACGTGATCCTGTCCCATCAGTTTTATACGGCCGCTCAGTCCGAGCCGGAAACCTGCGATTCGGAGGTGGCGGTGGCCATGGCCGGCGGACTGGATCGAATCGATGTTTCCGTGCTGGACGCTTTTGATTATGCGGCGCTGGGGCATCTGCACGGTTCCCAGCGGGTGGGAAGGGAAAGCGCCCGCTACTGCGGCACGCCGTATAAATATTCCGTGAGCGAGGAGCGCCATCACAAGTCGGTCACGGTGGTGGAGCTTGGGAAAAAAGGTGAGGAGCCTCGGCTTCGTTTCCTGCCGCTTTCCGGCCTGCAGGATGTGAGAAGGCTGCGCGGAACGCTGGAGGAGGTGCTGAAGGCGGCGGAGCCTGCCGCCGGGAGGACGGAAGGGGCGTCATCATCCGCTTCCGGGCTTTCGCCATCCGCACAGGACAGCCTGCCGTCTGCCCCCTCCGGCGTCTGCCATGATTTCGTCAGCGTCACCATTACGGACGAGCAGGAGCCGTACCGGATCAGAGAGCGGCTGGAGGAGCGCTACGATCATCTGCTGGAGCTTCGGGTCGATAACGCCAGAACCAGAGCGCGCCTGACGGAGGGCGGGAGCGAAACCGATCCGGCCCCGGAGCCCATGGAAGCCTTCCGGCAGTTTTATGAAACCGTAAACCATACGCCGCTGCCGGAGGAAGGGGAACGGATCATGAAAAGGCTGATCCGGGAAATTCAGGAGAAAGGGATGGAGGGAACGCTGTGAAACCGTTACAGATCACCATGTCCGCCTTCGGCTCCTACGCGGGAGAGGTGACGGTGGATTTTGAAAAAGCAGGACACGGGATTTTTCTGATCACCGGGGACACCGGAGCGGGAAAGACCACCATTTTTGACGCCATCGCCTTTGCCCTGTTCGGGGAAAGCAGCGGCCGGAAGCGGGACGGAAGCATGATGAGAAGCCAGTACGCGCCGGATGAGAGGGAGACCTTTGTGACGCTCGTTTTTTCCCAGAAGGGGGAGCGCTATCAGGTCAGGCGCCGTCCCTCCTATCTGCGTCTGAGCCGGAGAAAAAACAAAAACGGGGAATATACTCCGGTGCAGGTGACGGCCCAGGCCAGCCTGCTTCTTCCGGACGGGACGGAATATCCGGGAGGCATCCGGGAGGTGAACCAGAAGCTGCAGGAGCTGATCGGCGTGGATTACAGCCAGTTTTCTCAGATCGCCATGATCGCGCAGGGGGATTATCTTCGCCTGCTGCATGCCTCCTCCCGGGAGCGGAAGGAGATTTTTTCCAGAATCTTTGATACAGGCATCTACCGTCAGGTACAGACGAGGCTGAAGGAGGAAAACGACCGGATGGCCTCCGCACTGGAGGACGGCAGGAAGCTGATCGCCCATGAGCTTGCGGGCGTCCAGATGAGCCCGGAAGGAGAGGCGAAGTGGCAGGAGCTTCTTGCCCGGCCGGAGACCGGAGCGGAGCAGATCGAAGAGGCGCTTTCCGGCCTTTTGACGGAACAGGAAAAGGCGCTGGAAGGTATGGCGCGGCAGAAAAAAGAGAAGGAGCAGGCAGAACGCGCGCTGGAGGAAAAGCTGCGGCAGGCGCAGGAAACCGGCCGGCAGTTCACCCTTCTGGAAAAGGAACGGGAGGCGCTTTCTCTTCTCCTTTCCGGAAAGGAGGAGCAGGAGGAGCTGGAAAAGCGGCTGTCCCTCGCGCAGAAAGCGGAAAAGGCGGAACCGGCCCGCCAGAATTTCCTCGAAAGAAAAAAGGAACGGGACACGGAACTTTCCCGGCAGAAGGAGAGGAAAGAAGGGCTTTCGCTGCTGCGGAAAAGGGTTCAGTCCGCCGTCCGGGAGGCGGAGGAAGAGCGGAAGCGGCATGACGCCCGCCTCCCCGGCCTGCAGGAGGAGCTGGTGAAGCTGCAAAACGACCTTCCCCTGTTTGAACAGTATAAAAAGGCGCGGGCGGAGCAGGAGGAAGCCGCCGGACAGGAGGCGCAGGCCGGACAGCGTCAGAAGGAGGCGCAGCAGCGTCTGGAGGGGGTGAAGCAGCGGCTGGAAACGTTGAAGCAGGAACAGGAGAAGCTGGAAACGACGGCCGCAGGCGCCGACGCGCTGAAGCTCCGCCTGGAGGGCCTGCAGCGTCAGAAGGAGCGGCTGCTTCGCTTGGCGCAGCAGCTTTCGGAATGGAAAAAGACGGTTCAGAAGCGGGAGGAAAAGAAGCGGGAGGCGGAAGCCGCCCTGCGGGAGCTGTCCCGCAGGGACCGGGCTTATGCAGAGCACAATCAGGCGTTTCTGGCGGCACAGGCCGGTCTGATGGCGGAGAAGCTGACGGAGGGAAGTCCCTGCCCGGTCTGCGGTTCCACCCATCATCCCGCTCCCGCGGCCCTTGCGGAAAGCACGGTCACACAGGAAGCGGTGGAACGGGCGAAGAAAGAGCGGGACGGGGCGGAGCAGAAGAGCCGGAAGATCGCCGGAGAGTCCGCGGGGCTGGTGGAGAGCTGCCGCCGCCAGCGGTTTTCCATGGAGCAGGAGCTTGACGCGCTGATGCGGGAGGAGGCCGGAGCGGCTGAACATTCCGGATTCGCTCCGGAAGGAATATCCAGAACGGACGCGAACCGTGCAGCCATTCCGGGAGGCGATGCAGGGACAGAATCCGATGGGGAGGAAGCCTTTGGCGAACGGGTTACTGCCTGGGGCAGGGTCTCTCACGCCGCCTGCGTGGAAAGCATCCGACAGATTCAGAAGCGTCTGGAGGAGGCGCAGCAGGCCGGAAAGCTTCTGGAACAGAAGAAGCAGGAGCAGGCCCGGGCGGAAGAGAACCGGAAAAAGGCGGAAGCGCAGAAGGAGGAAGCGGACCGCAGTCTGCTGGAAGCGCGGGAGAAGCTCGCTGCGGCGAAGAGCGCGCTGGAGCAGGTCGGGAAACGCCTTCCCGGACAGACCGCGGAAGAAGCGAGAAGCGCGCTTTCCCGTCTGAACGAAGAAAAAAAGCGGCTGGAGGAAGGACTTTCGCAGGCGGAGGAGCGTAAAAACGTTCTGCTTCAGCAGGAAAAAGAGCAGGCAGGCGCCCTGCAGGCGGCGGAAGAAAACATGGAACGGCTGGAGGCGGCTCTGGAAGCGGCGGCCCTTGCCTGGGAAAACAGCTGGAAGGAGCAGGGGTTTGATACCGGGGAGGCCTGTGTGCAGGCCCGCGCTGCGGGCGCGGATATGGAAGCCTGGAAGAGCGCCCGGGCCGCCTACGACCAGGAGCTTCTGCACAGCCGGGAGCGGACCGCCCAGCTGGAAAAGCAGCTTGCGGGACAGGAGCGCACCGCGGCTGAGGTTTTGCAGGCCCTTGCGGACAGCCGCGAGACCTGCAGACAGGAACGGGAAAAGCTGGAAGCGGAGAGCGGACAGCTTACGGCAGTCTGGAGCAGAAACCGGAAAGCGATGGAAAATCTGAAGCAGCTGTGGAAGGGACAGGAGGCAAAAGAGCAGGAATACCGGCTGCTGCGCCATTTGTTTCAGACCGCAAACGGCAGGCTCTCCGGGACGGCCGGGCTGGATTTTCAGACCTGGGTGCAGAGGCAGTATTTTCAGCGGATGATCCAGGCCGCCAACCGCAGGCTGAACGTGATGGCGGACGGGCAGTTCCTCTTACAGTGCCGCAGCCTGGACGCTCTGGGAAAGCAGGGCGAGGTGGGGCTTGATCTGGATGTGTACAGCATGGTGACGGGAAAGGTCAGAGACGTGAAAACCCTTTCCGGCGGCGAATCCTTCCTCACCGCCCTGGCGATGGCGCTGGGAATGGCGGATGTGATTCAGAGCACGGCAGGCTATGTGCAGATCGACGCCATGTTCATCGACGAGGGCTTCGGCTCTCTGGATGAGGAAAGCCGGATGCGCGCCATCCGCATTCTGCAGGAGCTGGCGGGCGGAAAGCGTCTCATCGGCATCATTTCCCACGTGCAGGAGCTTAAAGATCAGATCGACCGGAAGCTGATCGTGAAAAAGGATGAAAAGGGAAGCCATGTATATTGGCAGATATGAGGACAGGATTTATTTTTTCATAGTTTAATTCAAAGTTCCCAGTATTGATTGCTTTCAGAGGGAGGAGTTTCGTAAGCGTGTGCTATTTGTGTACTGAGAAAAGTAAGAATGGATTCGGTTCAAAGTCGCTGGTCCGTCTATTGAGATGGTGCCGAAGCTGATGTTTTCGGTGAGAATTCGAATGCCAAAGAAACGCTGGATTTCCCAATTATATTCACATTTGAAAAAAGGTTCTTCATCTTACAAGCGGAGAAAAGTAAAGTAGGAGAACTGATTAAAGGTCTTCTATCGATGGAGGTGCTGGAAGGTTTGTTATGCAAAATTGACTGCACTGAATTTTGAAAGCGAGCGGAAGATGAGGCTTGTGCACAACTCAGTAACTTGAGTAAAAACAGATGATGAATGGATTTTGTCTGCAAGAAGTAATGTATCGATACAATTATTGCTAAAATAATCAAGGAGAAAGTCTTATGAATATTCACGAAAAGAAAGTTGAGTTATTCAATAAATTCGCTCCTGAACTGATGGATATAACGAGCAGCGCGATTCGCACTGATTGTTTGACAGATAAGCAGTGGGACAATGTAAAACAGAAATTTGCATATAATGCTGAAAAAGCGGAAGTTATCGGCTTTTTGGATACATCTGTAACATCATCAGGAAAAAGCGGTTACCTTTTTACTGATGAAAAAGTGTATTATTTGGAAACGTTGGAGAAACCCAAAAAGCTTTGGTATGATGAAATTAAATGTGTTAGAGTCACGGACGCGGAAAAAAAGAAAGATTCCAGCCGTATTCTTCAGATTGAACTAAAAGATGGGAAACAGATTAGTTGGACGAGTACGTTCTTGAATAAGACTCCGCTTTGCGCTCTCTTTAAGGAACTGATTAAAATGGAATCTGTTCCTCAAAGCGGTAATGCGTCAGTACATTATGCTAAAAATCAGAAATCGGGCGCAGAAGCTGCCGGATATGGCATTGGCAACTTTGGTAACGTGAACAGGATTTACGAGGAAGAAAAATTCCATTCGCGGCAGGGACACGGATTTTCGGCTGAAAGAGCCAACAATTTTTATGACAAAAGCAGAGGACATGATGCCAAGATAGTGGGTGATGATAATGTTCAAAATGGCGCGGACAGAATTGTTGATGGAATTTACCTGCAGTCCAAATACTGTGCAACAGGGCAGGATTGTATCAAAGAATGTTTTGAAGACAGCGGTAAGGGCAGATTCAGGTATATGACAGATGGAAAACCAATGCAGATTGAAGTGCCTGCTGATCAGGAAATATACAATGAAGCTGTCAAGACGATGGGAGAGAAGATAAAAAACGGACAAGTACCTGGTGTGACAGATCCTAAAGAGGCGAAAAATCTCGTTCGGAAAGGACATGTTACATACGAACAGGCTAAAAATATTGCCAAAGCAGGTAATGTTGAATCCCTGAAATACGATGCTGCAAATGGAATAGTTTATGCAACATCTGCATTTGGCATCACTGCAATTATAACTTTTGCCACATCCGTCTGGGATGGTGAAGATTTTAACGTCTGTTTGAAAAATGCTGCATATGCTGGCCTAAAGGTAGGTGGAACTTCTTTTATCGTCAGTGTACTTTCCAGTCAACTGTCCAAAGCCGGACTAAATAATATGCTTGTGGGAAATTCCGAGGCGATAGTCAGTCTGATGGGACCTAAGGCATCCGCTGTGCTGATTAATGCGTTTCGAAGCGGTACAAAACCGATTTATGGTGCTGCTGCGATGAAAAGCGCTGCCAAACTGCTTAGAGGTAATGTGATCACTGCAGGGCTTACAGTTGTTGTTCTTTCATCTTTTGATATTGCCAATATCTTCAGAGGGAGAATCTCGGGAAAACAATTGTTGAAAAATCTGGCTAACACCACTTCTACTGTGGCAGGAGGCACAGCTGGATGGATAGCTGGAGCAGCAGCAGGCAGTGCGATTCTCCCCGGTTTGGGAACGCTCATTGGTGGGATAGCCGGTTCACTGGTCTCAGGTAGCGCTGCTGGCAAGTTGACCAGTAAGGTGACAAACGCAATTGTGGAAGATGATGCCGATGAGATGGTTGCTGTTATTCAGAAGCAATTTGAAACGATCGCTAATGATTATTTGCTTAATCGGAAAGAAGCGGAAAAGTGTGTGGATCGTCTTAGTGAAGGATTGACCGGCAATGTATTGAAAGATATGTTTGCCAGTGACGACAGAGAATCATTTGCACGTAATCTTATTATTCCGATTGTTGAAAAAATGGTATCCATGCGTGAATTGATCAGACTTCCAAGTGACAGGCAAATGGTTGACAGTTTAAAGATAATATTAGAGGATATAGCTGATGAAGAGGAGAGCGTAGCAAATCAAAATTAAGAATCGGAGAAAATAGGAATCAGGATAACTATTGTCTTTCTGAAGTGCTATAATCAGGTCATAGGGGTTTTAAAATCTTAATTTGAAAAAAATATTAGCAGCATCGTCTTTATATGGCAGCAAATTAAGGCAGAAATTGACACGAGCAGATAAATACATTACTATCATTAGATAGTTTCTTGTTTGTACAGAATAACTATCTGCGGACATTTTTTATGAGCGGCACGCCGTTAAAATTGACCGCAGCCTAAAAATATTCTCATATGGCCGAAAGAGAAATTTTGTGCAAAAAGCTGGCGCAGCAATTTCATGTCACGGATCAGAGCGTCCAGCATGATATGGAATCGTTGCGCCGCTTTTTTAGGACATGGATTGCGCAGGAAATTCAAGGTATCCCACATGGATTACTTCCAGAAGAGCGAGTCCTGTAAGCAGGTGCCGTTTATGTACGGCAGCAGGCTGAAGTGAATCAAGTCCGGTATAGCGGGCCGTCCATTGGGACGACGTTGGATTGCCTGTTAATGAGAAAAGCCTCTCCCGTGATGGAGAACTGAATTATTAGGGGCAATTCGAGAAGAGAATTGAGATGCACCTCAAAAGTCAGGAATCTCATAACAAACTGTATGAAGGAGTATCAAAAGATGGCAGGAAATAATAAAATCCGTATAACGTATGATCCCTATCGGAAGTTGATAAAATGCGAATATCAGAGCGAGGGAGGAAGTAAATGGGAGTTGCCGTCTGCAGGCGGTGAACTGGCAAAGATTTTCCGACAGGGAACTCTGAATGGCGCGTCCCTGCAAAATTATGCCTGTGAGATCATAAAGGGGATTATAAGCGATTATTGTATGCATGGTCAGGGAATAGACCTGCTGTTCCGGGGGACCGAGGAAGATTGGGCAGACTTCAAGACCTTTGTGCAGAAAACAGAATTAGCTTCGCAGATTGTCTGTAAAGGGGAGGCTGGTCAATTGCCATGTGCGAAGGAGATCCGCCCTCGAATTCAGGAGATTTTTCAGAAGCTTTACAAGGAATTTGAAGGACTGACAGAGCGTGAGGTCACGGAGCCTATCCATCAGTACCTGGAAACGATGGAGCCGGAGGTTGTGCTTTATGTGTCGGGCACATACAGCGCAGGAAAATCCACATTCATTAACGCGCTGATCGGCGAGGAACTGCTGCCAAGTTCAGTAGGCCCAACCACAGCACACATATATAAAATTGTCGCAAAGGCCAAGGGCGACTGGCTGGACACAGAGGTGTATTTCCAATATCTGGGAATGGAGACTGCTTTGAAGTTCCGGCAAGATGGATACACTCTGGAAAACCTGAACCAATTGCCTGATTTGAATTTGAAACGTTGCCTGGATCAGGCGCTTAAAGATGTAGAGCCTGGACCGGCATATATCTGCAAGGCACTGACACTGTTGAATGATTTCAATGAACGGATGAATAAAGAAAACAAAGATGAGGAAACGGGAAACTCTGATAAGAAAACATATATCTCTCCACAAATTGAACTTCACACTCCTTTCTATCATTCAACACTGCCGCTGGACAAATTCTGCTTCGTGATTTTCGACACACCGGGGAGCAACTCAGCAAACCATGAGGAGCATCTGGCAGTGATGAAAGAGTCGCTGGAGAAGCAAACCAACGGATTGCCAATTTTGTTGGTCCCGTCAACGCAAGTTGACGCGAAGGATGTTGGTGTTCTTCGCCATGAGATCCACAAAATTGGAGGAGCCTTGGATGAAAGCAACATTCTGGTCGTTGTCACGCAGGCAGACACGCTACCTTTTTGGATGTTGGAAGATCAGGCTCAGGGCAAGGAAAAGATGGTTGCAAGCGAAAATGCTGAAAATCGGCTCTGCTACGTTTCTTCTGCTATGGGTTTCAATTCCAAAAAGGGCAGCTATCCAGCTATGGGGGGCCAAAACGAGGAAAAACGGAAGAAAACGGAATCCTATTTTAGTAAGATTGTTGACGATTTTAAAGACGGTAGTACACGGCTCTATCAGATTGATTCCCTTCCTCCCGATCAGAAGGAAAAGATATGCCAGGAAGGCGACCGGGCAAACGAAACAGGCACTGAGCAAGAGCGCCTGTTTCACAACAGCGGTCTCTGGGCAGTAGAGCGGGAAATTGAGTGGTTTGCGGGAAGGTTTGCCGGCTACAACAAGTGCTGGCAGGCGCAGGGTTATCTTTCCAAGGCGATTGAAGCCTTGAAAACCACGCAGACAGATAAACGTAAGAAGATAGATGAGCTGAATAAACGTAAAAAAACAGAATTCGACCAGAAGAAAAAGGAGCTTTTAGACCAGATTGAAGAAGCAAGTAACAATTGGTCGGTGAAAAATTGGAATACCATTTCAGATGTTTTGCTGACAATATGTCGTAGCTATATCCCCAATCAGAAGGAACTGGCGGATAAGGTGACTGAGCAATGGAAAGAGGAGAAGCGGAAGCACAAAGGCAGAGGCGGACAGAATGCGATTGATCCGTTCAAAAAATGGGCGAGGAATCAGGTGAACAAATTGATAAACGATGGTGTAACAGCAATAAAAGAGTTTGCAGCCAGTTTTTGGCCTAAAAAAATTAGCGAATACAAAGTAACCTGTATTTCAATCGTAAAAGGTTCTTCGGCGCTCACAGAGGAGGAGAAAACATTTGCAGAAAAATTTATTTTGGAATTCGAGTCTCCCAAATTGCCAGAAGTTGACCTTGAACTTAAGTCTGGAATTAGTAAGGGGAATTTTCTCTTTTTCCACTGGGCAGATGTAGACTCGGGTCGCTGTGCCAATGAGATGAAAAGCGCCACAGAGGATGCTTTAACTTCTTTTAACTCTGAGTATTTAGCCAGTCAACAGGAAGATATCGAAAAATGGCTAAAAGATTTTCAAGAGGGGCTGAAGGATAATCTGGATACGATTAATCCAAAACTTGTGAAATTAGATGAAGAAATCCGGGCGTATGAAGCACAAATTGCAACATTGGAACAGGCACAAGGAAGACTTGAAGAAGCACAAAAAGAGCTTGCTGGCTATTTCACTATCAATGATGAAAACGGAGGCGCAAAATGAGAGATTGTACGAAGGCAAAGCTGGAATTTATTCACAAAGCTATGGAGGGTGCTTATACGGCTGAACAGGCACAGACAGAGCTGGATCGGATGGAACGTGAATTTGGGAAGCAGGCATTTTTACCGGGAAAGGTGCCCAGGAAGCCACGCCCGTGGACCAAGGCAGATTTGGAACATTTGCGGATGAAAGCAGCCGCTGGAGCCTGCTCTCGTGATTTTTTCGCTTATTTGGCAGAGATGGGGGAAGAGGTCAACCGAATGGAGCGGCAGAAGCGCAGGATTAAGATTTTAGCGATTATTGTTGCTGTGGTGGCCGTTGCTGCGGTCATTGTGGCTGTGATCCGCGTCCTGCGCGGGTAAGGAAGGGGGGCGCATAATGTGAGCATCCTTTCGACTATAAAAGAAAAAGCAGAAAACGTAAAAGGTGCTGTTATGGAAGGGACGAAGACGTGCGCGGATGGCATTACGGCGATGTCTCAGCTTAGCTCTGTTCAGGTGGAAGAAATAGAAGCGCATCGGCAGGCATACTTAAAAGGAGAAAACGAAAGTAGGCAAAAAGAAAAGGACACCGTGGCCAGATGTCTGCAATCCATCGCCATTGAAATTACTCAAACCTATCTGCCCAGGCTGGATTCAATCTACTGGCCGGTGATGTGGGAGAAGAATACATTCATTCCGGAAAACCGCATCCGCTATTTTGATGTTACAAGATGGGTGGTCGATTCCAGTGAAAAGAGCCTGGACAAGTTAACAAATCTCTATCAGGTCCTTTCCAAAGAGCGCTGCACCATTGCGCTGATCTATGCCAGGCGGATGAATGGATGCACTGCGACTCTGGCGGTTTCCAATACAGGGGAGAGCGATCAGTCTCCTATCGCCGATGGCCTTTGTGAACGGCTCAGGCAAGCGCTCCTTGGAAATTTTCCCGGCGCAGAGTTGACCATGGATCGGGCTGGCATACCGCTGGCACTGAAAAATATGTCGCCGGATGACACCATTGTTTCTGTTTCTAATCTGGCCTCTGAGCGGTCAGAGGACTTTATCAGCCAGAGCATTGAAAAGCTTTTGGACGGCATTATCCCCAAAACAAAGTACAAGGAGTACTCTGTTGTACTGTTGGCCCAGCCAGCCACTATGCTGGAGGCATACCGCGACCGCCTCTATGAATTATACAGCGCCCTGAGTCCTTATTCCACCTGGCAGGAGGCAGAAGCACTTAATAACTCCCTGACGGCTGCTGCCTCCGGATCAGCAGACTTACAGGCAGGGGCAAACATAGGAAATTTACTCATTGGCTCATTTCAAATCAGCGGCAGTTTTCAACGTGCTGCCACATCGTCTCAAATGAGCGGGACAACAAATAGCACAGCCAGGTCGTATACGAACTATGGTGTCAAGCATATGCTGGAGCTTTTGGAAAGCCAGGTAAAGCGTTTGGAAGAGTGCATGGCGCTCGGGATGTGGGAGTTCGCCGCCTATGTAATCTCTCCTGATTTTAATACAGCGTCTAATGTAGCCCACATGTACCTCGCTTTGACCCAAGGCGAGAATTCCTATCTGGAGCAGGCGGCTGTCAATGTGTGGTCCTCGCAGGTTCCGGATCATGCATCAGCAGAAGATATTCTGCCCTGGCTGCAGGCATTGCAGCACCCGGAGTTTGCCCTGTCGCCAGAACAGGTGGAAGATAATCCTGATCTGCAAGTGTTCCCTGCATTGACAACGCCAGCAACGGCAATCTCTGGAGACGAGCTGGCGCATGCGCTCAATTTTCCGCGTAAGTCAGTGGGCGGTCTCCCTGTCTATGAATGCGTTCCCTTTGGCCGTGAAGTGGTGCAGTACGCCCATGATCCGAACAGGCCGACGTTGCCCTTGGGCAGAATCTACCACATGCGCCAGGAGGGGAGCATTGAGATAGAATTGGATCGGGACAGTCTCACAGCTCACACCTTCATCACCGGCTCCACTGGAGTGGGCAAGTCCAATACGATCTACACCATGCTGGACAAGCTCTGCCTCTCATCTGATGAGCGGACGCATTTTCTTGTCATCGAGCCCGCCAAGGGAGAGTACAAAGATGCCATAGGTGGCTATCCAGGGGTATCGGTCTACGGCACCAACCCCTATAAGACTCCGATGCTCCGGATAAATCCTTTCTCCTTCCCAGAGGACACTCATGTGCTGGAGCATATTGACCGGTTGTCGGAGGTTTTCAACGCCTGCTGGCCCATGTACGCCGCTATGCCGGCTGTTCTGAAAGCGGCTGTGGAGCAGGCGTATAAGAGCTGCGGCTGGAGCCTTCAAACATCCCATTGTGTCGGAACACGCCGGTTTCCCACCTTTCTGGATGTGATGCAGGCATTACCCGAAGTAGTGGACAGTAAGGGATTCTCCAGCGACACCCAGGGGGACTACAAGGGGGCGCTTTTAACCCGCCTGGAGTCTCTGACCAATGGCATCAATGGTCAGGTGCTTTGCGCCCGTGACGAGTTGCCTGCTGATATACTTTTTGATAGCAATGTCATCGTAGATCTGAGCCGCGTTGGCTCTTCAGAGACAAAAGCTCTTCTGATGGGCATTCTGGTTCTGAAACTTCAGGAATACCGCATGGCTCAGCGGACAGCGGGTACAAATCATCCCAACAGCGGCCTGCGGCACATCACGGTGCTGGAGGAAGCTCACACTCTTCTACGTCGCACCTCTGTAGAGCAAAGCCAGGAGAGTTCCAATCTCCAGGGTAAGTCAGTCGAGATGCTGACCAACGCCATTGCAGAGATGCGAAGCTACGGTGAAGGCTTTATCATCGCTGACCAGGCTCCCGGCCTGCTTGATCTGGCAGCCATCCGCAACACTAACACCAAAATCATTCTGCGTCTGCCGGATGAGGAAGATCGAATACTTGTGGGGAAAGCCGCAGGACTGAACAATGAGCAGATTGTAGAGCTCTCCCGCTTGGATACTGGTGTGGCAGCGGTCTACCAGAACCAATGGCTGGAGCCGGTATTGTGCAGGGTGGAGCACTTTGTAAGGGAGAAACCCTATGAATATGAGTTCAGGGCGTTTCCTGAGTCAGATGTTCCTATACATAATTTTTTGATGAGACTTTTTGCCCTTTCTGATGATAAAGAGTTAACAAAAGAGGATGTTGACAAAATTTCCCGTTGGATCGACGGTCTTAATCAGGGGCCAGTGACAAAAAGGCTGATGTATCAGGCTCTTAAAGGGGAGCGTCTCACTGAGAAAGAGCAGGGGATTGTAGCTTATGATCTCTTTGAGGGAAAACAGATGGTCAGGATGCTGGAGGATTCTTGTGAGGAGAATGAGGGAGTTGACCGCCTCGATACTTGGATCCTTCATTTAGATGGTGTTCAAGATGAGAATCTGGCGATACGACTGCGGCAGCTCATTTTGAAGATTGTAACCGAGCAGACTGGGATGGAACGCTTTAAAAATCGTTTTGTGGTATACACTGCTGAAGGGAGGCTGCCTTGATGTCATTGGAAAGAGGAACAGCGACCCTGGAAAAAACGCCTGAAGTTAGGAGTGGTGAAATCGACAAGTTGCCTGAGCGTATGGGGATGCAGCGGGAGAGCGACTGCCTGCCCGATAGTATGGGAATACGGCGGGAGAGCGACTGCCTGCCAGAGAGGCTTGGGGATTCATCTGATGTGTCAGAGGTGGAGCGGATGGAGCTACAGGACAAGGATTTGGAAAAGTTGGAAGCCATGCTGGATACACCGGAAAGGATTCAGGAGTTGATGAAGGCTCATCCGGAAAAAACAGAATTGTGGAAAAGCCTTCGTGAAGCAGTTCAGACATTGAACAATCCGGATGCGACGGACGCAGAGAAACGTAGCTCCATCGGCAAATTGAGTGCCATGCAGGGACAGATTCTGGAAATCGCAGTTAAGGACCTTGCAGCTGAAAAGGGTTTGTCTGTAGAGAGCAAGCAGCGGACGGTAGAAGGTCAGGATGGGGCAACCCGTCCGGATGTGATTGCCAAAAATGAGACTTCGGAGCCCATTTCCATATTTGGGGTTATTGTCAAACCAGGTGAGACAATTTCCATTGAATGCAAGTGCGGTGTGAAAAGCTACTTAAGCTCGCAACTGCGCGATCATATTCCTAACCAGCTCTCCGGTCAAATCGGGCATAAGGTATTGCTTACCACTGGGGACATCCGGCAAGTGGACAGCAATCTGGTTCAGGATACTTGTAAAAAATATGGTGCAAGGCTGGTAGCGCTGGCTATTAGGGCATCCGACGTGAGGGATGCAATCAAGGGGGTATCTGATTTATGAAACTGTATGCATTAGATAGTGTGGAAACTGCCCAGGCGTGTCGGTTGTTGATCCGTCTGAACAATGACTGCGCATCCCTCCAGTGGTCCGATACGATTCGGGGAATCCCGAGTGATGTATTGGATGGGATGGAGACAGTGCAGGGTTATGCGGAAACTAAACTGAACGACTTTTGTGCCCAAGGGAAATTGCTTCGGGAATTGACAGATGAGGAGGAAACGTTGTGGCACAGTTGGTCCAAGATCTCTGAGACACTACGGAGGAGCATGGGTAGCGGTGTAATCTTGGCTGGAAAAGAGTCCCGGATGGTGCAGGAGGCATTAGAGAATTTTCCAGAGGCATCTTTCATCATTGAGGCACTTCGTGAAGGAGAAAATCTGGTATTAATTTAAAAACAATGCCGTATTTACTGTTAAACGTACAAAGAGAATAAACGTTGTTGTGGATATGACAAGTATTTAGTTTTATTTCTGAAAGCGGATGGTGGTGTAAATGCAGTTCAATACAAGAAGCCGCCTCTCAAAAAAGGATATCGTTCTGACGAAGCGGAACCGGAAATAGGTTCAGCTATTTTCATGGAAGTGGAGGAAGATGAAGACTTTTTTAAGGGCCAAGATTGAGCGGTAAAACGATGAGTCCAAGGTAATGTGGTTTGAACGAAGCAGGAAGAAGGACGTGTAACAGATATCTCATAGTATGAAAGCGGAGACTGACGCCTTGAGGCGTAGCAAAGTAAGGCAGGATTGGAGTCCATATTCTGGAAACCTATTTTACAGGTGGTGCGACTTAAATAGAAAAAGGAGAAGTTTGAAACAAAGAAAAAACAGCCATTTTTCGGGCTTCAGCAACACAAATAGACTCACAAAGTGAGCCTTTCTGTGCAATATTCCCACCTAAAAATAATTGGCGCACCTGCACATCAAGGCTAAAAGGGTGGGTGCATCTAATATTGATGCCGGGATGCCATTTTTATATTTTTTAAGGTAAGAGAATTATATCACAGAGAAAATAATAACAAAAGCGAAAGCCCGAAAAAGTTTCATAACCCCATCGGTGCCTTTCGCAGAAAGGCGGTTTATAAAAATGGACAAAATTTTATACGGAGCGGCATATTACGACGAATATATGCCTTATGACAGACTGGATACGGACATCGCCATGATGAAAAAGGCAGGGCTCAACGTGATCCGCATCGCGGAATCCACCTGGAGCAGCGAGGAACCGCAGGAGGGCGTATTCGATTTTTCCCATGTGACGAGGGTACTGGACGCCTGTGAGAAGGCGGGCATTTCCGTGATCGTGGGAACACCCACCTATGCCATCCCGGCCTGGATGGCGAAGGCCTATCCGGAGGTGATGGTGACGGACAGAAGCGGAAGGCGGCCTTACGGGGCGAGGCAGATCATGGACATCACCCATCCGGCCTACCGTTTTTTCGCGGAGCGCATCATCAGGAAGCTGATGGAGGCGGTGCAGGGCTATTCCTGCGTCATCGGCTTCCAGCTGGACAATGAAACCAAGCATTTCGGCACCTGCAGCGAAAACGTGCAGCAGATGTTCGTGCGCCATATGAGAGAGCGCTATCACGGCGACCTGGAGCGGCTGAACCGGGACTTCGGTCTGAACTACTGGAGCAACCGGATCAATTCCTGGGAGGAATTTCCAAGCGTGGTCGGCACCATCAACGGAAGCCTGGGCTGCGCCTTTGAGGCGTTTCAGCGGCAGCAGGTGACGGATTTTCTCCTGCGCCAGTCTGAGATCGTGCGGGAATACTGCCGCCCGGACCAGTTCATCACCCATAATTTTGACTTTGCCTGGAAGGGCCACTCCTTCGGCGTGCAGCCGGACGTAGATCATTTTCAGGCCGCTCAGGCGCTCACCGTCGCGGGCTGCGACATCTACCACCCGTCTCAGGATAAGCTGACAGGGAAGGAGATCGCCTTCTGCGGCAGCCTGACCCGCTCCCTGAAAAAGGACAATTATCTGGTGATCGAGACGGAGGCGCAGGGCTTCCCGGAGTGGACACCCTATGAGGGACAGCTGCGCCTGCAGGCTTTCAGCCATCTGGCTTACGGCGCGGACAGCGTGATGTACTGGCACTGGCATTCCATTCATAACGCCTGTGAGACCTACTGGAAGGGGATCTTAAGCCATGATTTCGCGGAAAACGCGGTTTACCGGGAGGTCTGCCGCATCGGCGCGGAATTTTCCCGCCTGAGCCCGCACCTGCTGCATCAGAAAAAGGAAAATAAGGCAGCTATTCTGGTGAGCAACCCCTCCCTCACCGCGCTCAAATGGTTCCCCTTCCCCGCGGGAGCGGAGGGCGGTATGGACTATAACGACGTGGTGCGCTGGATCTTTGACGCCCTTTATGAAAGCAACATCGGCTGCGATTTCGTAAGCCCTGAAGAGACGGACCTGGCCCGTTATGACGTGCTTTTCGTGCCTGCTCTCTACAGCGCGCCGGAAAGCTGCCTCACGCGCATCCGGGATTTCGCGGCGCAGGGCGGAACGGTGGTCGCCACCTTCAAGACTGCTTTCACCGATGAAAATGTGAAGGTCTGGACGGACGAGCAGCCCCATCTGCTGAAGGACTGCTTCGGCGTGCTGTATCATGAATTTACGGCTCCGGTGGATGTGTTTCTGAAGGAAAACAGGGACGGCGGCCAGTCCCGGAATTCCGCCTGCGGCCTGTCCACGGAAGCGGCCTGCGGCCTGTCCGCAGAGGACAGACGGGCGCACCTTTTCATGGAGCTTCTGGAGCCCCAGGGCGCACAGGTGCTGGCTTCCTATGACCACTATGCCTGGAAAAAATACGCGGCCGTCACCAGAAATGATTACGGGAAGGGAACCTGCATCTATCTGGGCTGCATGACCTCTCCCGCTTATCTGAAAGCGCTGATCAAAGCGCTGTGGCAGGAAAAGGGCCTTTCCGACTGGAAGCAGGACTATGCCTTCCCGCTGGTGATCACGGAAGGGACGAACCAGGCCGGAAAGCGCCTCACCTGGTATCTGAACTATGCAAAGGAGCCGAAGCGCTGCATCTGCCCACAGGGCGGGACGGAGCTGCTTTCCGGAGAAACATATGCGCCGGGACAGGAGATTGTGGTCGGAGGATGGGATCTGCGGATTGTGGAAGAATGAAAGGAAGCTTTGATGAGGGAGGTTTTTGAATATGGAGAAGATGGCAGAATCGATCTGCGGCGTGGACTGCTGCAGCGAGTGCAGCAGAAAAGAGGAATGCGGCGGCTGCCGTAAAACGGACGGCCATCCTTTCGGGGGAACCTGTATCGCTGCCGAGAGCATCCGGCAGGGAGGGATGGACGCCTTCTGGCATTTGAAAAATACATTGATTTCAGAATTCAACGCGCTGGGGATTCCCGGCCTTCAGGTGGATGATCTGAACCTGCTGAATGGCTTTTTCGTGAATCTGGAATATCCTCTTGCAAACGGACAGTCCGTAAAGCTGCTGGAGGACAACAATGTTTACTGGGGAAACCAGATCGAAATTCCCGGAAGCGACAGATGCTATGGTCTGGTCGCGGACGAACAGTATCTTCTGGTCTGTGACTACAAGTGCAACGGTACGGAACCCAGGATTATCTGTTATAGAAAAAGAGGCGGCTGATGAAAAATTTTGAATGGACGCCGGAAAAGTGCCTGAGGGGAAGGGTGAAGGATAAGGGATTATGAATCGGGAATGGTCCGAACTCAATAAAACAATGCAGGCGCAGATCAAAAAGAAGGATACCTGGGAAGCAGGTATTGATACGCTGTGTGATTTGCGGAATCGGTTAATGGAAACCTTGCTGTCATTCAAAAAGGAATTGGCAAGAGAAGAATTTGACGCAATTCCATTTATCAATGCGGACGGTTATCACAGCAAAACGATAGCCTATTCAATCTGGCATATTTTTCGTATTGAGGATATTGTTGCGCACACATTGATCGGTGAAAACAGGCAGGTGTTTTTTGCGGGCAATTATCAGGAACGGATCCATTCACCCATCATCACAACAGGAAATGAACTGGTAAAAGAGCAGATTGCGGACTTTTCCAGACAACTGAATCTGGAAGAGCTTTATTCCTATATTTTTGAGGTGAAGGACAGTACCGAGAAGATCATCAGGCGTTTATCCTGTGAGGAACTGAAAAGGAAAATATCAGAAGAAAGAAAAGAATGCTTAAAATCGCTGAACGTGGTAAGCGATGATGAAAATGCGGCCTGGCTGATTGATTACTGGTGCGGGAAAGATATCCGGGGGCTCATACAAATGCCATTTTCAAGACACTGGATCATGCATATAGAAGCGAGTCTGCGTATCAGGAACAGGATAAAGATTGAAAAATAAGCCTGATGGCTTATTTTTCAATCGGCAGTTTTGTGCTTCGGCATGGAGGTAAAGATGGAAAACAACATCAACCCAAAAGGAGCCATTTCTCATGAATAACAACCACCCCATCCCCTGGACCGTCCTCTTTCTCGGCGGTCCTTCCGGCACGGGAAAATCAACTCTGGCCCGTGAAATTGCCCTGCGCCATGGGGCGCAGGTCCTGGAAGCAGACGATATTTATCTCGCTGTCAAAGCTGTGGCAGACGAGGCGCGTTTCCCTGCCCTGTATTACTGGGATCATGGAAGAGACTGGAAGGAGGTCTCTCTGAAGGAAAATGTGGAATGGCTGCTGGAAGTGGGAAAGGAACTGTTTCCGGCGCTTCGGGAAATCGCGCTCCGGCATGTGGAGGACAGGCTTCCGGTCATCATTGAAGGGGATTTCCTGAATCCGGAATGCCTTTCCACAATTCTGGGGCCGGAAATCTGCGCCTTTTATATCCGGGAGCCGGATCCGGCGCAGATCGTGAGAAATTATCTGGAACGGGAAGGCGGAACCCCGCAGGAGTACCGCGCGCAGATCAGCGTTTCCTATGGGGAGCACCTTGCGGAAGTCTGCCCCGGATATGGAATCGCCTGCGTGGAGGCAAGGCCGTGGAAAACGGCATGGGAGAGGGCTGTATCGTCCGTATTTTCATAATCGGCCGGAGAAAATCCGAATTCCTGATCCACCTGCTCCTGGAAAATGACAGAGGCAGGATTAAGCGGCAGAAAAAAGGAAAATGGAAAAATGAGAAAAACAGTTCTTTATATCGGCATGAGCCTGGACGGTTATATCGCGGATTCCCGCGGCAGCGTGGACTGGATGACCGGGCAGAATGAAACTGGGGAAACTGCGGAAAACGGGGCTTCCTATGAGAACTTTATCAAAACGGTGGACACGGTGATCATGGGCTGGAACACATATCATCAGATCACCACGGAGCTGTCCGTTGGGGAATGGGTTTACGAGGGACTTACTGCCTGGGTGATCACCCACCGGACCGGACAGCGCGCGGAAGCCGCGAAATCCCCGGTTTTCTTCACGGACCGCTCTCCCTGCGAGCTGGTGAAACGTCTGAAAAAAGAAACAGGAAAAAACATCTGGATCTGCGGCGGAGCGGACATCGTCAGGCAGCTGATGGAGGAGGATCTGATCGATGTCTATCACATTTCCATCCTCCCCATCCTTCTGGGAGAAGGCATCCGTCTGTTTACCGCGGAAGAAAAGACAGAGAAGCTGCGGCTCATTCGGATGGACAGCGAGAAAGGGATCGCGGAGCTGGTCTATGTCCGCAGCCAAAGCAGCCTTCCGGGCAGGATCCGGACATTCGCCCCGGAGGATCTGGATCAGGTCATGAAAATCTGGCTGGACGGGAACCGGGAGGCCCATTCCTTTATCCCGCGGGAATACTGGGAATCCCATGCGGAAGAGGTAAAAGAGCAGCTTCTGTGCGCGGAGCTTCTGGTCTGTGAGGAAGAGGGAAAAATACAGGGCTTCGCCGGGCTGCAGGAAAATTACCTGGCGGGGATTTTCGTGGAGGCGGGCTCCCGGTCGAAGGGAACCGGCAGAGCGCTTCTTGACCGGGTGAAGGAAACCCATCCTTTTTTTACCCTGCACGTTTATGCGGAAAACGAACGGGCGGTTTCTTTTTACCGGAGAGAGGGACTGCGGGTGGTTTCCCGGGAAAGGGAGGAGGATACGGGACGGGAGGAATATACGATGGAATGGCGCGATGCGACTGCCGGGATGGAGGGGGACGCCCGGACTTCCGGAACGGAACAGCGCGCTTCGGTTTCACAGGATTTTCAAATTTCCTAAAGGTTCATTAAAGCTTTCTCTGCTAAGATAGAGAACAGGAAAAAGGCGGCTGTGGTCAAAGGACGCCTTTTGAAAAAAGCCGGGAAGGCAAAAGGAGGAAATTGAAAACCTATGGAAAAAGCAGTGAAAATCGGAAGGCAGACGCCTTCAAAGGGAATGCAGATTCTGATCGCGGCACTTGCGGCAGGCCTGATGGCGCTGGCCCTGTTCTGGGGAAGCGCCCGTACCATTCACGCGGCAGGCGGGCTGAGCCTGACCACGGAATATCCGGGAATGACGATTACGCCCGGAGAGACCCTGAATATTACGCTGAATCTGGCGAACGCTACAGGAAGCGGCCTGGATTCGGACGTTTCCATCTCGTCTCTGCCGGAAGGCTGGGAAGGCTACCTGCAGGGCGGAAGCTATGAGGTGAGCAGGGTGCACGTGGCTAACGGCGGAGACGGCACTTCTCTTACCCTGCATCTGACCGTGCCGGATGCTCTGGAAGAGGGTACCTATGATGTGGTTGTGAACGCGTCTGCGGGAGAGGAAATTTATGATTCTCTTACCCTTTCTTTTCAGGTAAATGAAGTGAATGCGGGAGCGGGAAGCTTTACGACGGAATATCCGGAGCAGGAGGGAACCGCCGGAACGACCTTCAGCTTCAGCACCACGCTGATTAACAACGGCCTGTCCACCCAGTCCTACAGCCTTTCTTCCAACGCTCCTTCCGGATGGCAGGTGAGCTTCGTCCCTTCCGATGAGACGGCTTCCGTTGCCGGAATCGACGTGGAGTCTAGCGCGAGTCAGGGCCTGACGGTTCAGGTGGTTCCTCCGGAAAATGTGGAAGCGGGAGAATATGACATTTCCTGCAGCGCCGTATCCGCGTCCGAAACACTGACCACGGATCTGAAAGTAGTGATCACCGGTACCTATGGAATCTCTCTGAGCACTCCGGACGGAAGAGTCAGCTTTGACGCTCACGCGAATGATGATTCCAATGTGACGCTGAACATCACCAATACCGGAAACGTGGATCTGCAGAACGTTTCCCTGAATTCCAGCCTTCCTTCCGGATGGACTGTGACCTACAATGTGGAAGATAACGTGATCGATTCCATCCCTGCCGGAAGCACGGTGGAGGTGATTGCGACCGTAACGCCCAGCTCTGACGCGATTACCGGGGATTATGTGGCAACCTTTACGGCGGAAACCGATGAGGCAAGCTCCAGTGTGGATTTCCGTGTATCCGTGAAAACGCAGACGGTATGGGGCCTGGTGGCAGTGCTGATCATCCTGATTGTGGTCGGCGGACTTGTATATGTGTTCCGTAAATACGGCAGGAGGTAATGGCCGTATGAGACAACAGGAAAGGAGGCATTGCCGTGTCAGACGATAAAATGATCATACAGATGAAGGGTCTGACCAAAGCCTACGGAGAAAAGAAAGCGGTCGATAATCTGACGCTTGGGATAAAAAAAGGTGAGATCTTCGGCCTCCTGGGGCCGAACGGAGCGGGAAAAACAACGACCACGCTGATGCTCCTCGGACTGACGGAGCCCACGGCAGGAACCGCGTTTATTGATGGAAAAAACTGCACCAGGGATCCCATATCCGTAAAACAGATCGTGGGATACCTGCCGGACAGTGTGGGCTTTTATATGGATATGACCGGCCGGGAAAATCTGAGGTTCACCGGGAGGCTGAACGGACTTGGCGGAAAGGAACTGGAGGAACGGATTGACAGCCTTCTGGAAAAAGTAGGAATGACCAGAGCTGCGGATCAGAAAACCTCCACCTATTCCCGAGGCATGAAGCAGCGTCTCGGTGTGGCGGACGTTCTGATCAAGGATCCGAAGGTAATCATCATGGATGAGCCCACGCTGGGCCTGGATCCGGAGGGCATGAGGGAACTGATGACCCTGATCCGCCAGATGGCACAGGAGGATGGAAGAACGATCCTGATTTCCTCTCATCAGCTGTATCAGGTGCAGCAGGTCTGTGACCGGGTCGGTATCTTCGTGGAAGGAAAGCTGGTGGCCTGCGGAAAGATTGAGGAGCTGGCAAAGGAGCTTCAGCAGGAGGGCCACTGCGCGCTGGAGGTTTCGGCGATTCCGGATGACAGCGGCTTCCCGGAGCTTTTGAAGAATCTTGGAAACGTGGACCGGGTGGAGCACACCGGAGAATTTTATGTGGTCTACTCCCGCATGGACCTGCGCAGAGAGCTGGTCCGCAAGGCTCTCCAGGGCGGCTACACCATCGCCCACTTAAGACAGAGAGGAAGCGATCTGGATGAGATCTACCGCAGATACTTTGAGAAAGGAGAGAAAGAACATGCTCAGTTCGATCAGAAAAAGAGCGGACGTTTTCTTTCGTTCCGTAAAAATCAGGGATGACGGCGCGCCGCACAGAAGCGGGCTGTACGCCCTGTACAGAAAGGAACTGGCGGATCATTTAAGGAGCAAGCGCTTCCTGATCATTCTGGCGCTGATTCTTCTGACCAGCTGTGCCAGCATTTACGGCGCTCTGTCCGGACTTTCCGAGGCGGTGGAGTCAGATCCCAACAACATTTTTCTGAAGCTGTTTACCTTGAGCGGAGAATCGATCCCGTCGTTTCTTTCCTTCATCGCTCTGCTGGGGCCCTTCGTCGGCCTGACGCTGGGATTTGATGCCATCAACAGCGAGCGGTCGGAGGGAACGCTGAACCGGCTGGTATCTCAGCCGATCTACCGGGATGCCGTCATTAACGGAAAATTTCTGGCCGGCGCAACCATCATTTTCATCATGGTGTTTGCCATGGGGCTGGTGATCAGCGCCATCGGCCTGATTACGGTGGGCATTCCGCCCACGGCGGATGAAGCGGGGCGCATCGTTGCCATGCTTTTCTTCACCTCGGTTTATATCTGCTTCTGGCTGGCACTGTCGATCTTTTTCTCGGTGGTCTGCCGCCATGCGGCCACCTCGGCCATGATCGTCATCGCTCTGTGGATCTTCTTCGCGCTGTTTATGTCGCTGGTGGTCAACATCATCATGGGCGCGCTGTATCCGACCGAAAACGTGACGACCTGGGGGCAGCTGCTGGATTATTATGACCTGCAGTACGGCCTGAACCGGCTGTCGCCCTATTATCTGTACAGCGAGGCGATTTCCACCATCATGGATCCCACGGTGCGCACCACCAACGTGATCCTGCCGCAGCAGCTTTCCGGGGCCATCAGCGGCTACCTGTCCCTGGGACAGAGCCTGCTTCTGGTATGGCCGCATCTGGTTGGCCTGCTGGCGCTGACGATCATCATGTTCGCCCTGTCCTATATCTGCTTCATGCGCAAGGAGATCCGGGCGAGGTAAAACGGCCTGACAGGAAGGGCAGAAGGCCGTGAAAAGGAAAACGTTTCCACGGCGGACCGCATAAAGAGGCGGTCATCATAACGCAGACAGGAGTCTGACGCCCGCAGAAGCCGGAGCTTTCCGGTTCCTGCGGGCGTTTTGCTGTTCCCTGACAAGCCAGCGAACAGGAACCCGGCCCGGGAAGGGATTGTAAAATGCGGATCCGCCATATATAATCATTTGTGACAGTTAAGAAGCAGGCTGTCCGGAAAAACAATGAGAGCGGGGAACGGCGATGCGTATTTTGATCATAGAGGACAACCGGAGGCTGGCGGAGTCCATCCGGGATATTCTGAAGCACGGGTATGACTGTGACATCTGTGAGGACGGATGCCAGGGAGCGGCCATGCTTCCTGCGGGCGGTTATGACGCGGCTATCCTGGATCTGATGCTTCCGGGAAAGGACGGGATCACTCTGCTGAAGGAGGTGCGTCAGAAGGGCTGCTTTGTTCCGGTACTGATCCTGACCGCCAAAAGCGAGCTGGAGGACCGGGTGCTCGGACTGGAGAGCGGGGCGGATTATTATCTGACCAAACCCTTCGACATGCAGGAGCTGACCGCGGTGGTCAAGACCCTGGTGCGGCGGCGGGGCGAGATGATCCCGGAGAATCCTTCCTATGGAAACATCACCTTAAGCCAGGCGGACTACACGCTGCGCGGACCCAGGAAGCAGATCCCGCTTGGGAAAAAGGAATACGACATCATGCGGATCCTCATGGTCAACCGGGAGCAGGTGGTCTCCAAGGAAACCCTGCTTCTGAAGGTCTGGGGAAACGACGCGGACGCGGTGGAAAACAATGTGGAGGTGTACATCTCCTTCCTGAGAAAAAAGCTGGAATTTCTGCAGGCGGATATTGAGATCGTGACCAGCCGCAGGCTTGGCTACCGGATCGGGAAGAAGAAAACCCAGGAGGAGTAAGAGGCATGAAGGAGATCAGCCGTCTGAGGCGGAAATTCATCATTTACAACATGCTCATCGTGACAGCGGTGATCGGGATCACCTTTGCGGCTCTGGTGCTCGTGCTGCAGAGCCGGGGAGATGAGGAGGGGAGGATGATCCTGGAGCGGGCGGCAAACGACCCGGAGCAGCAGCGGATCTTTGAGGCGGTCCCGCAGGTAAGAGTGCCCCATTTTTCTGTGCTGGTGACGGAAAACGGGGAGATCGTCATGCAGGAGGGCGCCTACAATTCCTTTCCCGGCGCGGGTTATCTGGAACGGATCGCCCTTCTGGGTATGACGGCGGAGGCGGACGACGGCGTGCTGGACGGCTATCAGCTCAGGTATCTGCGGATAAAGCAGCCGGCCGGCCATCTTCTGGTGTTTGCGGATACCTCCTATGCGGATACCTTCCGGGATGCGCTGCTTCATTACGGCGGCCTGGCCTGCGCGGCCATCTGGCTGGCATTTCTGGGGCTCTCCTTTTTGTTTTCCCATTGGGTGGTCCGGCCCATTTCCCGTTCCCTGCGCCTGCAGAAGCAGTTCGTGGCGGATGCCTCTCACGAGCTGAAGACTCCGCTGACGGTCATCACCGCCAATGCGGAGCTGCTGAGAGAGCGCTGCACGGACCTGCCGCAGGAGGCGCAGAGGTGGCTGGAGCACATCAACCAGGAGTGCCGGGACATGCGTTCGCTGGTGGAAAGTCTGCTGCTGCTGGCAAGGGGAGATGTCCGGCCGGAGCGGAGGGAAGGCTGGCAGACGCTTTCCTTCAGCGACCTTCTGACGGAAAAGCTGCTGATCTTTGAACCGCTGTTTTATCAGGAGGGAAAAACGCTGCGCTACGAGGTGGCGGAACATGTGCTGGTCCGAGGAGACGCTTCCCAGCTGGGACAGCTCGTTAAGGCGCTTCTGGAAAATGCGGTCAAATACGCGGCAGAACCCGGAGAGGGAAAAGGGGGCCGGGTGGAGGTCCGTCTGGAGAGCGCGCACAGAGGCCGGGCAAGGCTTTGGGTGAACAGTGAAGGAGAGCCGATCCCGAAGGAAAAGCGGACACTGATTTTTCAGCGCTTTTACCGGGACGACAGGGCCCGGGCTTCCCGGAAAGGCTACGGTCTCGGCCTTGCCATCGCCGGAGAGATCGCCCGGAACCACCGCGCCGGGATCGGAGTGGAGTACCGGGACGGAATGAACTGTTTTTATGTGAGTCTGCGAACCTGCTGTGAAAAGGAGAGAAGAGGATGGAAACGAAAGGGAGAATCCATGTAAAAGATCTGCACACAAGAGATGTGTGCATTCTTCCCTGTGAGGAAGAACGGAAATATTTTCTGTATGACTGTTTTGAACGGCCGGGACAGAAAGGGCGTGCGGTGAACGTGCGGGAGAGCGACGATCTGATCTGGTGGTCGGAAAGCCGTCCTGCGTTTGAACCGGACGGAGATTTCTGGGGGCCGCTGGATCTTTGGGCTCCGGAATGCCATTATTGGAGGGGAAAATATTATCTGATCAGCTCCTTCCGCGCACCGGGCGGGTACCGGGGCTGTCAGTTCCTGGAGGCGGATACGCCCCGGGGACCGTTCGTGCCGAAAAAGAATGGCCCGGCTACGCCGGCGGACTGGCAGTGCCTGGACGGAACGCTGTATGAGGACAGGAAGGGGAATCCCTGGATGGTCTTCTGCCATGAGTGGCTTCAGGTGCAGGACGGCCAGATCTGCGCCATCCGCATGAAGGAGGACCTGTCGGACTCCGTTGGGGAGCCGGTGATCCTGTTCCGTGCTTCGGAAGCGCCCTGGAGGTTCACGGATCCGTCGGGCCTGTGGAAGTTGACCGAGCCTCAGCCCCGGATGGGCTGGGCCAGGGTGACGGACGGGCCTTATCTGTATCGGGCGAAGAACGGGGAGCTTCTCATGGTCTGGAGCAGCTTTTCCAATACGGCCTATACCTGCGGCTATGCCCGGTCTCTTTCCGGGGAGATCACGGGTCCCTGGAAGCAGGAACCGGAGCCCCTGTTCAGCCAGGACGGCGGTCATTCCATGCTTTTTACGGATTTTGAGGGAAGACTGCTGATGTGCCTGCACTCGCCAAACAGAAGCGGACAGGAACGGATGCTCCTTTTTGAAATGGAGGATGAGGACGGGCATCTGCACATCCGTAACGAGCTGACCGGAAACTGGATGTACAACAAGTACACGCCGGACGGAGGGGATAAGTGGCTCCTTGCGGAGGAGACGCCGTAAGAGGTGTTTGCCCTGAGCGAAAGCAGGAACAGCAAAAAAGGCGGCCCATTCAAAGAACGGGCCGCCGTACAGGGAGGGAAGGATCCGTCCCTGTTTTGGGGGAGGGGATCCGCCGCGGGCTCAGAGCGCCTCGGTCAGGATGCAGACATCCCATGGCTTCAGGATGTCCTCTGCCGTGCTGACGCGGCCGGTGATCAGATCCTTCTTCCCGGCAAGGCTTGCGGGCAGAGGCTGGTCCTTTCCGCTGAAGTTGATCAGATAGTAGAAACGGGTATCCTGGCTTTCCCTGCAGGAGATCTCCAGCTCGGAGGCTTCCGGAACCAGACTGTCGACCCGTCCTTCTGCTGTTGCCTGATCCAGGATGCGGGCGAGTCCGTCCGCCTCGATCTGGGTTCCGACATAGTAGACGCTGCCTTCGCCGAAACGGTTTCTGGTGACGGCAGGGGTATTCGCATAGAAATCCTTCGTATATTCCGCCAGAGCTTCAGCGCCTTCCAGATGAATCTGGTCATAGACGAGATTGCAGGCAAAGTGGCTGCCGTCAGAAAGCTTCACATCATTGCAGAATTCCGGCGGCAGGGAATCGATCTCTTCCACCCAGATGCCTGCCATTTCCCGGAGCGGTCCGGGATAGCCTCCCAGATATACGTTGTCGGAGGGCCCGACGATGCCGCTCATATAGGTGAGGATCAGGATGCCGCCGTTTTTCACGAAGGCTTCCAGGGACTGCTTCATGCTGCCGCGGATCATGTAAAGGACCGGAGCGCAGATGATCCGGTATCCGGAAAAGTCCGCATCTACGGGGAGCATGTCTACGGAAATATTGCGGCTGTAAAAGTAGTCATAATACTGCTGGATCTGAGGGACATATTTCAGATCGGCGCAGGGACCGCTGGTATATTCCAGAGCCCAGTAATTTTCCCAGTCGAAGAGAATGCCGACCTGGGAATGCTTTTCGCTGCCCAGCGTGGCCGTGCCGAAGCTTTCCAGCTCCTTTCCGAGCTGAGCCACCTCGCCGAAGACCCTCGTTCCTTCTGTTCCCACATGCGCGATGACGGCGCCGTGGAACTTTTCACAGCCGCCGACGCTGCGGCGCAGCTGGAAATACTGGACGGAATCCGCTCCGTGAGCGATTCCCTGGTAGCTCATGGCGCGCATCTGTCCGGGCCGCTTCAGCGTATTGTACCGCTGCCAGTTCT
Source organism: Candidatus Eisenbergiella intestinipullorum (assembly GCA_019119815.1). Lineage (GTDB taxonomy): Bacteria > Bacillota > Clostridia > Lachnospirales > Lachnospiraceae > Eisenbergiella > Eisenbergiella intestinipullorum. The sequence continues at coordinate 80,651 of DWWH01000034.1, forward strand.
GCTGGCTGGGCGTCTGCTCCATGATCAGGAAGGGCTGATCCTTTAAGCCGCGCATCAGGTCATGCTTCATGGCGATCTGGGAAGGAAGGGTGTTATAGGCGGGATAGTTGTCCCAGGAGATCACGTCCATTTCCTTCGCCCATTTGAAATAGTCCAGTCCCTTGTAGGTTCCCATCAGGTTGGTGGTGATCACGGTTTCGGGATTGTGGCGGCGGATGATGTCCCGCTCCAGCTTATAGCAGTCCAGATAGCTGTCGGAGAGAAAACGGCGGTAGTCCAGGGAGATTCCTGCAAAATGGGTCTGGTCCGGAGAAAAGCCGTCTCCCAGCGCGTTGGGAACGACGATCTCATCCCAGTCATAGATCGTATGCCCCCAGAACTCCATGTTCCAGGCCTGATTCACCGCTTCGATGCTTCCGTATCTGTCCTTCAGCCAGACGCGGAAAGCATTCTGGCAGATGTCGCAGTAGCATTCATTTCCGAATTCATTGTTGATATGCCAGCAGGTGACATGGGGATTGTTCGCGTACCGTTCCGCCAGCTTTTCCACAAGGGCGGCCGCGAAATGCCGGTATACCGGAGAATTGGGACAGGCGTTGTGCCTTCCGCCGAATTTGTGATGCCTTCCTTCAAAATCGGTATGCATGACCTCCGGGTATCTCTTTACCATCCAGGCAGGGAGTGCCGCCGTAGAGGTCGCCAGGACGATGTCGTAATCCTCTCGGGAAAGCATGTCCACGATCCGGTCCAGCTCGTCGAAGCAGTATTCATGCTCGGAGGGCTGAAGCTTCGCCCAGGAAAAAACGTTGATGGTGGCGCTGTTGATCCGGGCATTCCGGAAGATGCGCATATCCTCCTGCCAGATCTCCTCCGGCCACTGATTCGGATTGTAGTCTCCTCCGTAGAGGATCCGTTTGAATTTGGGTTCCATGAGCATTCTCCTTTGTTGTAAAATAATAAAAGAAAAGAAAACAAAAAAATACCATCTCCTGAAAAAGGGATGAAAAGTTTTATACATGGTGATTATAAAGGGATTTCAGAAAAAAAGTATAAGAATACGCCCCATAAAATATAAGATTATGAAACAACTAAAAGGGGAGAGAGGAGCAGGGAACATGCCGATTTATTTTAACAGTACCTTGAACCGGGAGCCCTTTCAGTTTGATTCCCTTGGCATTCACTGGGAACAGGAACCGAACCGCAGGCCGAAGGGCTTTCCTCTGTATCACTATCTGCAGACAGAAAAGGGAGTCGGTTCCGTTACCGTAGGGAAAAAAAGCTATTTTCTGGAAGAGGGTCAGGGAATCCTTCTTGCGCCGGGAGTGCCCCATGAATATCATGGGGAAGGCAGGGGCTGGGTCACTCTCTTTGCCACCTTCAGCGGTCTGCTGCAGGAAAGCATCCCGACGCTTTTGGGAAACGGGCAGGTCCTTCTGGCAGAAGGGGAAAAGGGGCGGGCGGTCCGGGACATCATTGGGAAGGCCGTGGAATGCTTCGAGGAAACTCCGGTGAACCGGTATCAGGCTTCCCTGTACAGCTATCAGCTGCTCCTGCTGCTGGCGGACAGCAGAGTGATGTCGGAAAAATCGGGCAGTCCCGTGATGGAAAAATATGTGCGTCCGGTCCTGAAGCTCATACAGGACAGATATATGGAATCCCTGACGCTGCAAGAGCTCAGCGCTGCGGTGTACGTTTCTCCGCAGTATCTGTCCCGGCTTTTCTGGCAGTATATGGGCTGTTCCGTCTATGAATATCTGACCGGCTGCCGCATCACGCAGGCCAAGGAGCTTCTTCTGCGCCATCCGGACAGAAAAATCCAGGTCATTGCCAACGAGGTCGGATACGGGGATGCCAGTCATTTCATCCAGATGTTCCGTAAAGCTGTGGGGATGACGCCGGGGGCATTTCGGAAGATGCACCGGTAGGACGGGGCAAAACGGATTGAAAGCGCAGGATATTTCCTATATACTCGAAGGAGAAGCGCGCAGTAAAGATGGGGAAAGGAGAATGCTGACATGAAATTTACGGACGGATACTGGTGTGTGAAAAAGGAAATGACGCCGCTGTATGCCGTGGAATACGCAGGCAGCAGAAGAGAGGGGGACGAGCTGGTCATCTATGCGCCGGGGAAGCATATCGAGAGCCGGGGAGACTGCCTGAATCTGGGGATGCTGACCATCCGCCTGTCCAGCCCGATGGAGGATGTGATCCGGGTATCCGTCGTCCATTTTGAGGGAACGGCGTACAGGGGGCCCTTCGCAAAGATCAGAAATACGGAGCCGCATGTGAGGATCGAGGAAAACGAAGAGTTTCTGATCTATCAGTCCGGCGAAACAAAGGCGGTGGTGGACAAACGTCCGGGTTCCTGGGGGATCCGTTTTCTGGACGGGGACAGGGAACTGACCGGTACGGGCTTTCGGAACATGGCCAATATCAGGAACAACGAAACCGGCAGGACCTATACGGTGGAGGCACTTGCCATCGATGTGGATGAATCCATATACGGGCTGGGGGAACGGTTTACCCCCTTCGTCAAAAATGGGCAGGTCGTGGAGATGTGGAACGAGGACGGCGGGACGTCCAGCGAAATTGCCTATAAAAACATTCCCTTTTATATTACGAATAAGGGCTATGGGATTCTGGTGGATAACGAAGGAGACGTATCCTTCGAGGTTGCCAGCGAAAAGGTGGAGAGGGTTCAGTTTTCCGTGGAAGGGGAGCGGCTGGATTACTATGTGATCAACGGAAGGACGCCGAAGGGAACCATTGAGAAGTATACGGAGCTTACCGGAAAGCCGGCGCTTCCTCCGGCCTGGTCCTTCGGGCTCTGGCTGACGACTTCCTTTACCACAGATTATGACGAAGCCACTGCAGGCAGCTTCATTCAGGGAATGGCGGACAGGGACATCCCCCTTCATGTGTTCCATTTTGACTGCTACTGGATGGAGGCTTTCGAGTGGTGCAATTTCACCTGGGATCCCGCGACCTTTCCGGACCCGGAGGGCATGCTGAAGCGGTATCACGACCGGGGCTTAAAGATCTGCGTATGGATCAACCCTTATATCGGCCAGAAATCCCCGTTATTCCGGGAAGGAATGGAGCAGGGCTTCCTTTTGAAAAAGAGGAACGGGGACGTGTGGCAGACGGATATGTGGCAGGCGGGAATGGGACTGGTGGACTTCACCAATCCGGACGCCGTCTTATGGTATCAGGGAAAGCTGAAAGCGCTGCTCGATATGGGGGTGGACTGCTTCAAAACGGATTTCGGGGAAAGGATTCCGGTCAGGGACATCGCCTGGGCCGACGGCTCGGATCCGGTGAAGATGCATAATTACTATCCGTATCTGTATAACAGGGCCGTTTTTGAACTGCTGGAAAGAGAGCGGGGAGAGGGGGAGGCCGTGCTCTTTGCCCGTTCGGCTACGGTGGGAGGTCAGAAATTTCCGGTTCACTGGGGCGGGGACTGCTCCGCGACCTATCCATCCATGGCGGAAACCTTAAGAAGCGGGCTGTCCCTTTCTTGTGCGGGCTTCGGATTCTGGAGCCATGACATCAGCGGATTTGAAAGCACGGCTCCGGCGGATATTTACAAAAGATGGTGCCAGTTCGGCCTGCTGAGCTCCCACAGCCGCCTGCACGGCTCCAGCTCCTACCGCGTGCCCTGGCTTTTCGATGAAGAGGCCTGCGACGTACTGCGGAAGTTCGTGAAATTAAAATGCCGCCTCATGCCCTATCTCTACCGGCAGGCGGTCCTTTCCCACGAGCACGGGACGCCCATGCTGCGGCCCATGTTCGTGGAATTCCCGGAGGACCGCAGCTGCGAAACCCTGGACAGGCAGTATATGCTGGGGGACAGCCTGCTGGCAGCGCCCGTTTTCAAGGCGTCCGGGGAAGTGGAGTATTACGTGCCGCAGGGCCGGTGGTACAACATCCTGACCGGGGAGGAAGCGGCCGGAGGAAAATGGCACAAAGAGAGCTTTGATTACTTCCATATGCCCCTGCTGCTTCGGCCCAATTCCATTCTGGCCACAGGCGCGCAGGACGTGAGACCGGATTACGCGTATGCCGACGGGGCGACCCTGTATCTGAGCCTGTTTGAGGATGGTGCGGAAGCGGAATGCGAGGTCACCGATCTGAAAGGGAAGACGGTTCTTACCGTGCGTGCGGCAAGAAAGGGCGGTACGATCCGGGTACACACCGAAGGGGAAGACGGGAACATACACATCCGGTCTCTGGAAGAAGGGCTGGAGGTCATAAGGGAATCGTAAAAAGGTCGGAAAGGAAAGGGAAATGCCATGCAGTATACGATCCTGATCGCAGAGGATGACAAGGATATTGTGGAGCTTCTGCGTCTCTATCTGGAAAACAGCGGTTATCGGGTCATATCGGCCGATAACGGGGAAAAGGCTCTGGAGCTGATGAAAAGGGAGCATGCGGACCTGGCGCTTCTGGACGTGATGATGCCGCGTATGGACGGCTATGAGCTGACCAGGCAGATCCGCAGGATCAGCAACATTCCGGTCCTGATCCTGTCGGCCAGGGATCAGGATTACGACAGGATCCTGGGCCTGAACCTGGGGGCGGACGATTATCTGACCAAACCCTTCAACCCCATGGAGGTGGCGGCGCGCATCCATTCCAATCTGCGCCGCTTTTATGAGCTTGGCGCCGCGGCGGGGGAAAACAGACAGGCGGACCGGCTGATCCTGGGAGAGCTCTGCCTGGATGCAGGGGCGATGACGGTGAGCAAAAACGGGGAGCAGATCTTCCTGACGCCTACGGAATACAAGATCCTGCTGAAGCTGATGCGCTCACCGGGACGGGTTTATACAAAGGCGCAGATCTATGAGAGCATCAACGGAGAGTTCTTTGAGAACGACGATAGGACGATGATGGTACATATATCGAAGCTGCGGGAAAAGATCGAGGACGATCCCAAAAATCCCCGCTACATCAAAACGGTAAGGGGGCTGGGGTACAAAATTGAGGACCGGAGGTAGGAGAAAAGAGGATCTGTTCCGCTTCCTGGCGGAAAATTATGTGTTCTTTACCATCATGAACCTGGTCATCCTGACGGGCATCTACCTGGCGCTTTCGGCTTATGGGAACCACGTGGCGCCCACGCCGTCTCCGGACGCTCTTCTGGAAACGCTTTCGAAGACGGCGGACCGGGAGCTCGGACGTCTGGCCTCGGTCTCTTTTCTGGGAAAGGATTCCGGGCTGATGATCCTGGACGGGGAAGGAAATGTTCTGTGCGCGCAGCAGGACGCCCAGGGAAAGCATTTTTCCGGGGAAACGCTCGCCTGCATCCCGGAATATACCGCCGACAGCCGGGTCCTGGCGGCGGAGCTTCCGGAAAATGCGCAGGGAGGAAGCTATCTTTTGACCCGTGCCCAGTATCTGGAGGACGGAAGCCTTACGGTTACGGGCTATGCCTTCCTGGATGAAAACAGAGTCTGGAGGTCCGGAACGATCCTTAAGCGGGAAACTCCGTTTACAAAGGAGGAGCTGGAATATCTGATGGGCCGTGACGGACAGGGACGCAGCATCTACAGGCATTCCTATGAAAATCCGGACGGACTGCCCAGAACTGCCGTATTCTGGATGCGGGAAGCGGGTTCGGAGCAGTACCGCCTGTTTTACCGGGTGGCGGACAGCATCAAGTGGTTCCTTCTGCCGATCTATCTGGGAACGGCGGCCGTCTGCATCCTCTGGCTCAGCCGGCGGGTGAGGCGCCTTCTCGCCCCGCTGAACGCGGCCGCAGCCAATCTGGCGGCAGACCGCCCCAGCGGGCTTCAGGATTATGAGGGCCCGGTGGAATTCAAGGAGCTTGCGGACAATTTTCTGCACCTGGAACGGGCGCTGCAGGAGAGCGAAAGGGAACGCCGCAGGCTGGACGGAGAGCGGAGAAAGCTGCTTTCCGATATTTCCCACGATCTGAAAACGCCCGTCACGGTGATCCGGGGCTATGCCGCAGCGCTGCGGGACGGCCTGATAGCGCCGGAGGATGAGAAAAAATATCTGGACACCATCGCCGGAAGGGCGGAACGGGTCAATGAGCTGCTTTTGACCTTTCACGAATACAGCAGGCTGGACCGGCCGGACATGCCAATCAACAAAAGACCGGAGGATCTGTGCGGCCTGGTCCGGGAATTTTTCGCAGAAAAGTATCAGGAACTGGAGCTTGCAGGGTTTGAGGTAGAGGCCTTCATTCCGGACCGGGCCATCCGGGCTGACGCAGACCGGGCTCTTCTGAGGCGGGCCATGGAAAACATCGTGAACAATGCGGTTCTCTACAATCCTCCGGGGACCAGGCTCACGGTGGAGGTGACCGAGGAGGAGGGACAGGCCGGGATCCTGATCGCGGACGACGGCTGCGGCATCCCGCAGGAATTAAAAGAAAACCTGTTCCGGCCCTTTGTGACCGGAGATGCGGCAAGAGGGAGCGGCCACGGTTCCGGGCTCGGACTTGCGATCACCGCAAAGATTCTGGAGCTCCACGGAGGGAGCGTCCGCCTGCAGGAGCCGCCGCCCGGAGGAAAGGGCACTGCCTTCCGGCTGCTGCTTCCGATTTGACAGGAACGCATTCTATGATTATAATGGGCGAATGGAAACGAGATGGGAGGTTAACGGAACATGACTTTTGTATACCCTGCTGTTTTTACCCCGCAGAGGGAGGGAGGCTACCGCGCCAGCTTTCCGGATCTGGCCTGCTGCGAGGCCTTCGGCGCGGATCTGGAGGATGCGGTGGAGAATGCCATGGACGCGGCATATAACTGGATCTGCTCCGAGCTGGAGGAGGAGGACTGTTTTCTTCCGAACCAGACGGCGGTGGAGGATATTTCGCTGCAGGAAGGGGAGCTGGTCCGAAAGATCATGGTGCGCGTGAAGCTGCTCCCGGACAGCGAGTGAGAGGCTTTTGGAACGAAAGAAGGAATGGAGAGTTTTATGGAAACAAGGTACTATGAAATGAACATCGTAGGCTGCATCAGGAAGCTTCCGATCATCCGGATTTCCGATCAGCTGGACATCGCAAGCTTTGTGCTCCTGGGCGATGCGGAGCTGGTGGTGAAGGCGGCGGCGGCGCTGAAGGAGCGGGTGCCTGAGGTGGATTATCTGATCACGGCGGAAGCCAAGGGGATCCCGCTGGTGCAGGAAATGGCGCGCATCATGAACATGAAGCGCTATTTCGTCGCCAGAAAGAGCGTCAAGCCCTATATGCTCGAGCCCTTTGTGACGGAGGTTTATTCCATCACCACGCAGAAGAAGCAGATCCTCTGCCTGGACAGGGAGGAAAGCGAGCTGATCCGCGGAAGGAGGATCCTGATCGTGGACGATGTGATCAGCACGGGAGAATCCCTGAAGGCCATGGAGACTCTGGTGGAAAAGGCGGGCGGAAAAGTAGCAGGAAAGGCCGCCATCCTTGCAGAAGGGGATGCGGCAAAGAGAAAGGACATCATCTATCTGGAGTCCTTCCCCACCTTTCCTGTCGGAAAATCCCGCTGACCTGCGCATATGAGGAGAACACCAAGTGGAATACAGAGTGAACAACATCAGTTACAAATATACGCCGGATGGAAAAGAGGTCCTGAAAAATGTGAGTTTTTCCATTGAAAAGGGCAAGGTGACGGCGATCGTCGGTCCCAGCGGATGCGGAAAGTCCACGCTGGTCGAGATTTTTTCCGGAGTGATCCCGAAGCTGATCTCGAACGGCGTGCTGGAAGGAAGCTTTGACATGCCGGAAAAGACCTTTGTCAGTGTGGTCAGCCAGACCCCGGAAAATCAGCTGTTCGGATACGGGGTGGAGGATGCGATCGCCTTCGGCATGGAAAATCTGGGGCTTCCCCAGGAAGAGATCTCGGAGAGGATGGAATACGTACTGGACCTTCTGAACCTGCAGTATCTGAGAAACCGCAGCGTGGCGAACCTTTCCGGCGGACAGCGCCAGTCTGTCTGCATCGCCTCGGTCCTTGCCATGAATCCGGACATCCTGATCATGGACGAGCCGGTCAGCTCGCTGGATCCGGGCGGAAAGGCCATGGTGCAGGGCATTTTGAAGCAGCTTTCCGTCAACGGAGATACCACCGTCCTGGTGGACAACAACCTGGTGTGGTCCGCGGGCATCGTGGACCATGTGATCGGCCTTTTGGACGGAGAGGTGGTATTTGACGGGAGCAGGGACGATTTCTTCCGGGATTTTGAACTGCAGGAGAGGCTTGGCGTGATCCTTCCGCAGGAGGTGGAGATCTACCGGGAGCTTTCCAGGCGGTTTGAGGGACTGGAGCTGTTCTATACGGTGGAAGAAGCGCAGGAACAGATCGGCAGGCTTCTGAAAGGGAAATGCGCATCCGCTTCCCGGCAGGAGAGGAGCGGGGATGAGACCGGCGGAGCAGAGCCTCCGGTGATCACGGTCCATAATCTGGCCAAGACCTTCAGCGACGGCTTCCACGCCCTGATCGACGTGAACGCCAATCTGCCGGAAGGAAAGGTGATCGCCGTTCTGGGGCAGAACGGTTCCGGAAAGACCACCTTTGTCAAGCATCTGAACGGACTGTACAAGCCGACGGAGGGGGATGTGCGATACCGCGGGGCGTCGATCGTTTCCAAAACCGTGGCGCAGATTTCCAGGAATATCATTCTGGTGTTCCAGCATCCGGAGCATATGCTGTTCGAGGAAACGGTGGAGCGGGAGCTGACCTTCTGCGCGCGGATGCAGCAGGTGGAATTTTCACCGGAGCAGATCACGCAGGTGCTCTCCCATTATCATCTGGAACAGGAAAGAGAAACGTTTCCTTTGAATCTTTCCATGGGGCAGAAGCACATGCTGACCATCCTTTCCGTTCTGTTTTCCAGCGCAGACGTCATCATCCTGGATGAGCCGACGCTGGGGATGGACGGCTTCCTGGTGAAGGATCTGGAGGGGCTGATCGGTTCCCTGAGAGAGGCCGGAAAGACGGTCATCATGATCAGCCACGAGATTCCTCTGGTATTCCGCACGGTGGATGCTGCCGTGATCCTGAACGCGGGGGAGAAGATCTTTGAAGGAAGCCGGAAGGAGCTGGCGGAAAGAAGCGACATCTTTGACCAGATCGGCATCGCCATGCCGCCGGTGGTGCGGCTGTCCCGCAGCCTCGGTCTGGATGAGATCTGCTATACGGTGGAAGATTTTACGGAACAGATCGGAAGAAAGCTTGCCGGAAAGGAGGGAGAGGAGTAATGGATTATCTGAAGTATGTGGATGGAGATTCCCTCCTGCATAAGCTGGACCCCAGGACCAAATTTGCGTTCTTTGTGGTCATGGCCGTCCTTACCAGCCTGATCAAGTCAGGGGTGGCGCTGCTGTTTCTGTTCGCCTTTTTCATCGTCCTCTGGTGCGCCTGCGGAATACAGAAATACATGCTGGTCCTGCTTTCCAAGCTGAAGGTGCTGCTGCTTTTCATTTTTCTGCTGTGGCTGGTCCTGGGGCTGTTTGAGCCTCCGGCGGTGAGCGGCGGACCGGTATTTTTTGAGACCGTATTTTCCTTTGCGGGAAAAAACGTGGATTTCTGCTTTGACTGGTACGATTTTTATAAAGGCGCCGTCTATGCGCTGCGGATCTTTTTGATGATCTCTTCTTTTTATACGGTGCTGATCACCACGAATTTCAGCGAGATCATCCTGGGACTCCAGAAATGGCACGTTTCCTATGCGATCGCCTTCGGCATCGGCCTGGTATTCCAGATCATTCCCATGATCATCACGGAGCTGAACGCGATCATGGAAGCGCAGAGCTCAAGAGGGCTGGAGATCGAGGATTGCGGCTGGGCGACGAAGATCAAAAACTACGTGACCTTTTCCCTTCCTCTTTTGTTCCGCGTGATCAGCAAGGGGCAGGCGATCTCTCTGGCCATGCACTATTATCAGCTGGATTTCTCCGTAAAGAGGGGAACCTATAAGGCGATCCGGGCGAGCCGTTATGATGCGCTGTTCGTGCTCGTGAACGCGGCGGCCATCGCGGTGACGGTCGTTCTGCGGATCCTGTTCTATATTCCGGTATGATGACGGCGGCGTCATCCCGGCAGACAGGCGGCCGGAATGCGGCCGCAGAAACAGAAGATGACGGAAAGCGCCGTGAAAAGCCGGTTCCCGCCTGCCTTTCATGACGAAGACCGTCGCACATTGCCGCCAGGTGCGGCAGGAAGTGAGGTAATGATGATCAAAAGATGGGAGAATCTGACAAGAGATGAGCTGGCAGCGCTGGATAAGGACAATACGATCGTACTGCTGCCCACATCCGCAACGGAGCAGCACGGGCCGCATCTTCCGGTGGGAACGGATGCGATCATTTTGTCTGCGCTGATCGACAGGATCATCGCGCAGGGGGACGATGCTTTTCCCGGCGGCAATCTGATCTTTGCCCCGCAGCTTCCCATCGGAAAGAGCAATGAGCATCTGGGCTTCGCAGGAACGATCACCTTCAGCGCCCAGACCTATTATTCCCTGCTTCATGACATAGCGGGTTCCATCGCGGCTAGCGGCTTCAAAAAGCTGATCCTGTTCAACAGCCACGGCGGAAATACGGATATGCTCAATCTGATCAGCCGGGATCTGCGGATCGACCTGGGGCTGGATGTATTTGTGATAGACTGGTGGTTCACCGATTTCTGGGCGGACGGGCTGAAGGATCTTCAGCAGTCCGGAAAATACGGCGTATTCCATGCCTGTGAGCTGGAAACCTCTCTGATGCTGGAGGCCCGGCCGGAGACGGTTCATATGGAGCTTGCCGTTGACGAGGAGCCTGCGGAGATCTTCCGCGGGGATAAGTACGTGACGGTTTTCGGCCCGGTAAACGCAGGCTGGAAGACGGCGGACGTGACAAAGAGCGGCGTGATCGGCGCCCCCACCTTTGCCACGGTGGAAAAAGGTCAAAAGCTTTTTGATTACGCGTGCAGAAAGCTTCTTGATATATTTGCAGAAATTGCAGGTATCAGCTACTGATGACAGACTTCTTTTGAGGAGGAAGAAAACGTGAAGAAAAAACTGAACTTTGTCAACATCATCTTCTTTGTGGTATTCGGCGTGCTGACCGGCGTGCTCTGGGCATATCTGTGCCCGATCCCGCTGATTCCCGGCGCCGTGCATTTCAGGACCTTCGCCTTCATCATCGTGGTGATCGGCTACCTGTTCGGACCTGTGACGGGCTTCTTTTCCGGCTATATCGGAACCATTGTATGGGCTCTCCTGTCCGGCAACTTCATTCCGCTGCACTCTCCGATCGCAGACGGACTGACGGTTGGCCTGTCCGCAGCGCTTCCGGCTCTGGTGCACCTGAAAGGAGGAAAGAAGGACCTTCTCGAGGTGATCAATGAGGGCAAGGGCAAATTCATCGGCGTGAGCCTGTTTTGGAGCCTTCTGTTCGGCGTGCTGATGATCCTCACCACCAGCCTTTCCCTGTCCTATTTCGCTGGCCTTGAGTATTCCTACTGCGTGATCTGGATCGGTATCGCCGATGTGGTGCCGATCGCGCTGACCCCCTTCGTGGTCCTTCTGCTGGCAAAGCGGATGAAGAACATCAGAAACATCGTTCCCTATATCTGATGACATTCCGGAAAGAAAAAGGGAACACAGGACAATACGCGTAACGATTGCATCAAAAAAGAAAGGGCTGCCCCTGCGGCGCCCTTTCTTTTTTGATGATGTCCGGCAGAACAGATCCCTCCCTTCAGTCCTGCGTCCGGCCTTCTTCAGCTTTCTTTTCTCCGATATGCCGCTTGATGGCCTCAAAGCTTTCCGCACTGATCACATGCTCGATGCGGCAGGCATCCTCGGCGGCCACCTTCGGGTCCACGCCCAGACGGGTGAGCCATTCGGTGAGCAGCTCATGGCGCTCATAGATCATTTCCGCGATCGCGCGCCCGGACCGGGTGAGGGTGATAAAGCCCTCCCTGGAAACGGAGATATGCTCCTTTTCCCGGAGATTTTTCATAGCGACGCTGACGCTGGATTTCTTGAAGCCAAGCTCCTCCGCAATGTCCACCGACCGGACGACCGGCCGCTTCCTGCTCAGGATCAGGATTGTTTCAAGATAATTTTCTGCAGATTCATTTACATGCACCATATTTCCTCCATACCGGGATGCTTCCTGTCAGGATGCGCGCTGAACCGGGGGTCGGCCCGCAGCGCTGCGGCCCGGCCTGTCTTCTTCCTTCATAAACAGAAAACCTGTTAATAAAATCAGTATAACATAAGGAAAATAGGACAGCAAATAAAAAATGACGCTTGACGACTAACCAAAGTTAGTATATACTAATTAGCGGATCGAAGGTCACGGTTCATCCGGGGCTGAGCATTGACTGCGCAGGAAGCATCCGGTCCGTCGCGAAGCGATCGGAATGGCCGGATGCCGTTGTGGTTCTGCTGAAGGATGAACCGGAATGATTGAGGAAAGCATTTTCCAAAAACAGGACAGAAAGAAGATGAGAGATGATGCCATTGACAATGGTGCGGGCCGGAGAGCCCAGCGTGATCCGCCGCATAGGCGGCAAGGAGGAAACGAGAAGATTTCTGGAAAATCTGGGTTTTGTTTCCGGTGGTGTGGTAACTGTGGTAACGGAAACGGGAGGGAATCTGATCGTGAACGTGAAGGATTCCAGAGTGGCCATAGGGAAGGATATGGCGAACAGGATCATGGTCGGCTGAAGCGTCTCCGGAAGGATGGCGGCCGGAACAGGAGGAGAAGGAGAGAGCATGAAAACATTAAAGGACATTCCCTGCGGAGAAAGGGTAAGGGTGGTAAAGCTTACCGGCGAGGGCGCGGTAAAGCGGCGCATCATGGATATGGGCATTACAAAGGGGGTGGAGATCTTTGTGAGAAAGGTCGCGCCGCTGGGAGACCCCGTAGAGGTGACGGTGAGGGGCTACGAACTGTCGATCCGTAAGGCGGATGCACAGATGGTCCAGGTGGAATGATTTTTATCTATAGGTTAGTTAATGCTAATCAAAGGAAGCTATAACAAATCGCGGTTGCAGGAGACGGACAGAGGCTCCCGGCTCCGGGGCTGCGGACGGACCTGACATATATAGCAGGCAGCAGAAGCTGCGAGGCGGAAAGAGGTAGGATATGTCGATTAAGATCGCATTGGCAGGAAATCCAAACTGCGGAAAAACAACATTATTTAACGCGCTGACCGGTTCCAATCAGTTCGTGGGGAACTGGCCGGGCGTGACGGTGGAGAAGAAGGAAGGCAGGCTGAAGGGGAAAAAAGACGTGGTGATCATGGACCTTCCGGGAATTTATTCCCTGTCTCCCTACACGCTGGAAGAGGTTGTGGCCAGAAATTATCTGATCACGGAAAGACCCGACGCGATTCTGAATATCGTGGACGGAACGAACATCGAGAGGAACCTTTACCTGACCACTCAGCTGATGGAGCTGGGCATCCCGGTCCTGATGGCCGTAAACATGATGGACGTGGTGGAAAAGAACGGAGATAAGATCAACGTGAAGAAGCTTGGCGAAAAGCTGGGCTGCGAGGCGGTCGCGATCTCCGCCCTGAAGGGGACGGGCATCCGGGAGGCTGCGGAAAGGGTGGTCGCCCTGGCGGAAAGAAAGCACAGTATGCCCCCCGTACATACCTTTGCCCCGGAAGTGGAAGAAGCGATCGGCGAGGTGGAGAGCATGCTGCAGGGCGTGCCGGAGGAGCAGAAGCGCTTCTTTTCCATCAAGCTTTTGGAAAAGGATGACAAGATTCAGGAGCAGCTGGCCAACGCGCCGGACGTATCCTCCCAGATCGCGAGGCTGGAGAAGGAAATGGACGATGATACGGAAAGCATCATCACCAATGAGAGATATGTTTATATCTCCTCCATCATCGGAGACTGCTGTAAGAAAAACAGAAGAGGCAATATGACCGCCTCCGATAAGATCGACCGGATCGTCACAAACCGGTGGGCGGCGCTTCCGATCTTCGCGGCGGTCATGTACCTTGTGTATTATGTTTCCGTAACGACGGTGGGAACCTGGGCCACGGACTGGATGAACGACGGCGTGTTTGGAGAGGGCTGGAGCCTGTTCGGACTGCAGGTGCCCGGCATTCCGGTGCTGGTGGAATCCCTCCTTACTGCCATCGGCTGCGCGGACTGGCTGTCCGGCCTGATCCTGGACGGCATTGTAGCCGGTGTGGGAGCGGTCCTCGGTTTTGTGCCTCAGATTCTGGTGCTCTTTATTTTCCTCGCCTTCCTGGAGGGCTGCGGATACATGGCGAGAATTGCCTTCATCATGGACCGGATCTTCCGTAAATTCGGACTTTCCGGAAAATCCTTCATCCCCATGCTGATCGGTACCGGCTGCGGTGTTCCCGGCGTTATGGCCTCCCGTACCATTGAGAATGAACGGGACCGCAGGATGACGATCATGACCACCACCTTTATTCCCTGCGGCGCCAAGCTCCCGATCATCGCTCTGATTGCCGGCGCGCTGTTCGGCGGCGCCTCCTGGGTGGCTCCCAGCGCCTATTTTGTGGGAATCGCGGCGATCATCTGCTCCGGAATCATTTTAAAGAAAACCAAAATGTTCGCGGGCGATCCGGCTCCCTTCGTCATGGAGCTTCCTGCCTACCATCTTCCCACTGTTGGAAGCGTGCTCCGCAGCATGTGGGAGCGCGGCTGGTCCTTCATTAAGAAGGCGGGCACCATCATCCTCCTTTCCACCATCGTGATCTGGTTCGCCAGCTATTTCGGATGGGTGGACGGACAGTTCAGAATGCTGGATGAGATGGAGCTGGACCACAGCATCCTGGCCGCCTTCGGAAACGCCATCGCCTGGCTTTTCATTCCGCTGGGCTGGGGCGACTGGAGAAGCGCGGTCGCGGCGGTTACCGGCCTGGTGGCGAAGGAAAACGTGGTGGGCACCTTCGGAATTCTCTACGGCTTTGCTGAGGTCGCCGAGGACGGCGTGGAATTCTGGGGAACGCTGGCAGGCAGCATGAGCGCGGTCGCGGCTTACTCCTTCCTGGTATTCAACCTCCTGTGCGCTCCCTGCTTCGCGGCCATGGGCGCCATCAAGAGAGAGATGAACAACGCGAAATGGTTCTGGTTCGCCATCGGCTATCAGACGATTCTGGCTTACTGCACCTCTCTGTGCATCTATCAGATCGGCATGCTGATTACGACCGGTTCCTTCGGAATCTTCACAGTTGCGGCATTCCTGCTCGTCATCTTCTTCCTGTACCTGCTGCTTCGTCCCTATAAGGAAAGCGAAACCCTTCGGGTGAATGGGAAGAGAATGGCGAAAGCCAGATAAACGCTTCCGGAAGAAGCGTCCCTGATCTGCATCCGGCAGAAGGGACGCTTCTTTATTATATGATAGGAAAATTCGTTTCCTATCGTACAAAAACCTCCGGTGGATCGTGCTGCGGCGGAAAGGAAGACGTGGATGCGCACTCAGCGCACAGGCAATCGAAGATTGCCCGTAGATGTTGCCTGATGGCAACCGCGCTCGGCGTGAGTGGTGCATATGATGCGTACCGCATTAGGGCGCACGCTTTTTTAGCGCCGGGAAAAGAAACCGTTTGTGGAACCGGGCAAAAAGGCTTATAATCAGAAAAAACAGAACGCCGGGAAACGGCAGAAAACGGAGGCAAGAATGGAAAGAGAGATCGATCTGGCGGAAGTGTCGGACGGAAAGCTGTATGATGCGCAGGATCTGGTGAAGGTCGGCTGCGGGGACTGCGCAGGCTGCTCCTCCTGCTGCAGGGAAACGGGAAATACGATCCTTCTGGACCCGTATGACATCTGGCAGCTGGGCTGCGTAACAGGGCTGGACTTTTCTGCCCTGCTGGAACAGGGAAGGATCGAGCTGAACATGGCGGACGGCGTGATCCTGCCGAATCTGAAGCTGGGTGAAAACGGAGAGGGCTGCAGCTTTCTGAATGAAGAGGGCAGATGCTCCATCCATGCGTTCCGTCCCGGCCTGTGCCGCCTGTTTCCGCTGGGCAGGATCTATGAGGAAGGAGGCTTCCGGTATTTTCTCCAGGTCCATGAGTGCCGGAAGGAAAACCGTTCCAAGGTGCGGGTGAAAAAATGGATCGGCATTCCGCAGATCGGGCGCTATGAAGCCTTTGTCCTCGCCTGGCATGATTACCTGAAAAAGGTGAGAGAGGAAGGGAAAAACGCCGGGGATGAGGAGAAAAGGAAGGCATTGCTCATGGACGTCCTGAAGCGCTTCTATCTGCTCCCCTATAAAAAAGAGGAAGATTTTTACAGTCAGTTTTACGAGCGGTTGTCCGGAAAAAACGGGAATCCTGCGTGACAGCCAGATCCCCGTCCGGGTTCGGGCCATAACGCTTTTCGTGCCGGTCAGCAAGGGACCGGCACTGGCCTGAGCCGCAACCGGTCCGGACCTTAGGGTTACCATTGGGAGTGAACTGTAGCAATAGCGACACCTTAGGAAAAACTTAAGAAATTTTCTTCTTGACGCCGGTTCTCTGTGGGGGTAATCTGTTAAGGAGACATTACGGAAGTATTACAAATTCTAAAATCTTATCTGTAATTTCGACGAAAGAAAAGAATAAGGAGCAGATTCCCCATGAAATATAGATGCAGGCTTACGATAACGGCTGTCTGTCTGGCGGCGGCTTTTTTTACGGCGGCGGCCCCCGTGCGCGCTTTCGCTGCGCTGCCTTCCGGCGAAGAAACGGCGGAAAGCGCCGAAGAGAGGCAGGAGGATCAGACCGGACAGGATGCGGCGGGGACGGACCCGGCGGGATCCGAAGAGGAAGGCACGGCGGCTGCCGGGACGGAAACGGCAGGAACGGAGACGGAAACGACAGAGACGGCGGCTTCTCCGCAGCAGACCGGGGAGGGAGAAAACGGGCAGGATTGGCCTGCCGGCCCTTCGATCGCTGCGCCTTCCGGCGTCCTGATGGAGGCTTCCACCGGAACCGTGCTTTATGACAAAAACATGCATGAGCAGCATTATCCGGCCAGTATCACCAAGATCATGACGGCCCTTCTCGCCATTGAAAACTGTGACATGGACGAGATGGTCACCGTGCCGCACGAAGCGGTATATATGGAAGATAAGGGATCGCATATCGCCCTGGACGAGGGAGAGGAGCTGACGGTGGAGGACTGTCTGTACGCCATCATGCTGG
The DNA here is from genome assembly GCA_019119815.1 of Candidatus Eisenbergiella intestinipullorum. Classification (GTDB taxonomy): domain Bacteria; phylum Bacillota; class Clostridia; order Lachnospirales; family Lachnospiraceae; genus Eisenbergiella; species Eisenbergiella intestinipullorum. The sequence goes on from DWWH01000034.1 coordinate 97,783, forward strand.
CATCCGCCAACGATGCGGCATATTCCCTTGCGGTCCATATCGGAGGCACCATTGAGAACTTTGCGGATATGATGAATGAAAGGGCCAGGGAGCTGGGCTGCCAGGACACGCATTTCACCAACCCGCACGGCCTTCCGGATGAAAACCATGTGACCAGCGCCTACGATATGGCGCTGATCACCAGAGAAGCGCTGAAGCATGACATCTTCCGCACGATCTCCGGAACCACCTTTTACGAGATCCAGCCTTCCGCGAACCAGCCGGATCAGATTCCCATGTCCCATCATCATAAGATGCTGCTGCCCGGGAAGTATCATTATGACGGAGTGTTCGCCGGCAAAAACGGATATACCACAGTGGCGCAGAATACGCTGGTCACCTGTGCCGAAAGAGACGGAATGGATCTGATCTGCGTGACCATGGAGACCCAGGGACAGCAGGTCTACGTGGATGCGGCCACCCTGTTCGACTATGGCTTCGACAGCTTTCGGCTGATGGATGTGAAAGACAATGCGTCCGCAAGCACGACGGCTGAGATCCATGCGAGAACGGGCGGTGTGGAAAGCACTCCTCTGGTGACGGAAGAGATCCCGGTCCAGGTGGAGGAGGACGGAAACGTGGTCCTTCCCTCCGGGGTTTCTCTGAGTGACCTGAAGGCAGCGCTGTATTACGATACGGAGAACGCGCACGAGGGAGATGCGGCGACGCTGGAATACAGTTATGCAGGCCGTACCGTGGGAGAGGCGCAGATCATGCTTCCCGCATCCCTGGTGATCCCGGAAGAGACAAAGCCCGTCCCGGCGGAAACGGAAACGGCCTCAGAACCGGTCAGACAGGAGAAAGGCAGCTTCCTCTGGCTGTACATCCTTCTTGGCATTGCAGCAGCAGCCGCACTCGGCGGCGGAGTCTATCTCTTTGTGAGGCGCCAGATCTGGAAATCCCGCTGGCGCAAAAGAAGGCACGGCGGAAAGGATCCGGTCTACAGACAGGGAATCAGAAGGAGCAGTGTCTACCATGTCCAGGCAAGGAAGCGCAGATGGTGGAGGAGGTAGGAAGAAATAAGAGGCAGGAGACAGCCGGAGGATGTTTCCCGAAAGACGCCGCTTCCGGCGGCAGAAAGTGAGGATGAGTATGAAGGTATTCTGGTGGGTGAAGATGGCCGCGGCGGCGGCAGCAGCGTTTTTCTGTGTCTCTCCGCTCCGGGCGGACGCAGCGGAGCTGCTGCAGTCGCCCATCTATGGCCAGGTATATGTGGTGGAGGAAAACGGTGTGAACGGTCTGATCTTTGAGCAGCAGGGGGAAGCTGTCAGTCAGTTCATGGCGGAGACTGCCGCAGATCCGTATTTTGTCCGGTACAACAGCTTTGACAATGTACTGGCAAAGCTGAAGGCAGCTTCCACCTCCGGCGTTGTGATGGATGATGCCGGAAATGTGACCGGCGTAAAGGATGCGGAAACGTTGGCGCAGGAGGCGGCAGTCCATCTGAGCCGGGTGGCTGCGATGGACGCCATGAGCGGGGAGGAAAAGCTGGCGCTGGAAAATCAACAGCTTGCTCTTCTCAGCCAGCAGGCTGTGATGGTGGAAGCCATGCAGCAGCAGGCAGCAGCCATGCAGCAGTTTTTCGCCCCGGGAACGGAGGCGGCTGATGCGGTTATGCTGCAGAGGTATACGGATATGTGTGCACAGCTTCAGGCGTTGATCGCAGCCAAGCAGCAGGCGGTTCTTCTCTATCAGCAACAGGCCGATCCGGCGCTGTGCCAACAGGCGCTTCTCAACGTGCAGAGCCTGGCGGTGGCCGTGCAGCAGCAGCTCATGCAGCTTTCGCTTCAGGCATAGCCGGATTTTTCTCTTCTGCCATCACGATTCCCTTTAAAAAAGAAGGAACGGTTTTGCCGTTCCTTTTTCTTTTTGAAGAAAGACATTTTTATGACCGGGAAGACAGTGATCCGATTTCCCGGAGAAGCTGTATGTCCTGTGCGGTCAGCCTGAGATTGGATCCGATCCGTCTGCCGTCCGGAGAGGTGATGGTCACATCAATGACCGTGCCTTCTTCCAGGCAGGTACGGGAAGCCGCGTTCAGAAACGCCGGAAATTTGGGATGCCGTTCCTGGAACTGTTTCCATTGTTCCCTTAACTGCAGCAGTCTGAGCGGATTGATATTGTTCATTTTGCGTTGCTTCCTTTCTTTTTTTCTGAAAAGAAAATGGTAATGAGGCGCCTGAAAACATACCCGGCAGCCGGTATTTGCGGCGCTTTGGACCGGCGCCGGAGCCGAACAGGAGGTTCGGCGTATATGTCCGGCAGCACCCGTGCATGGAGGCAGGATAGCCGTGCATTCAGTTTAGCGAAAGCGGGCGGGATTGTCAAATATCATCGGAAGCGGTTGAAATAGGGGCAGCATTTAAGGTATAATTGACCAAAAGCGGGATTTTGATAAGGAGAGAAACGGGCATGGTCTTCAAGTGCAGAAGCTGCGGCGGAAATGTGGTATATGATCCGGAACAGGGAAGGATGTGCTGTCCTTACTGCGGCGGGCTGGACACGCAGGAGGAAGAAGCGGGAAACGGACAGCCTGTCTGCGCCTCCTGCGGAGCGCCGCTGGAGACAGGGCAGTTTTCCTCCGCTGTCAGATGTGCCTACTGCGGACAGTATACGATCCTGGATGAGCAGATCGCGCAGGAGCGCCGGCCCCGCTTTATCCTGCCGTTTCGCCTGGGAAGGAAGCAGGCGGAGACGTGCCTGCAGACGGAGTTCCAAAATCGGATCTTTGCGCCGGCATCCTTCCTTTCGGAAGCGACACTTTCCGGGATGGAGGGGTACTATGTGCCGTTCTGGCTCTATGATATGGCTGCAGACTGCCATTTTGACGGAACGGGGACCAGGGTGCGGGTCTGGAGGAGCGGCGATGCGGAGTACACGGAAACCTCCTGGTTTCGCGTGGTGCGGGATATGCAGGTACGGTTTGACAGGATCCCGGCGGACGCTTCCGTCCGGTTCCCGGATGCGGTCATGGACCTGATGGAGCCCTATGATTACAGCGGGCTTGCGGATTTTGCTCCGGAATATATGTCCGGATTTCTGGGAGAGGTCTACAACGGCCCCAGCAGCGAGTATGCCTCCAGAGCAGAAGAGAGGGCGAAGGCGGATGCACACAGCCTGCTGCGGCAGACGACAGCGGGCTATTCCACGCTGATCCCGGACCGGGAAACAGTGGAGGTGGAGGAGCAGGAGGTTCAGTTTGCCCTGCTTCCGGTGTGGCGCTATACATACCGTTACCGGGACAGGGATTATGACTGTTACGTAAACGGGCAGACGGGAAAACTGGCGGGAGAGCTTCCCCTGTCCCCCTTCTGTCTGCTTCTTTACGGAGGTACTTTTTTTGCCTGCCTGATGGCGGTGCTGATGCTGGCGTGGACCTGCCTTCTGCTTCTGTGAGACGGAAGGAAACCGGCGGGGAACAAAGGCGGGCCCGGCAAAGGCAGTTTGGAAAGCGGACTTAGGCAGGAGGAAGCCATGGACAACAGGGAGATCAACTGGAAGCGTTATTTTTCTTATTTTAAATACTGGTTTCTTGCCATTCTGGTCCTGGCCGTTCTGACCGTCGTTTTGTTCCTGACCGGAAGGCGGGAAAATGCGGCGGTGCGCACGAACCGGGAATGCGATACGCCGGAGCGGGTATTCGACTATGCGGATGTGCTGACGCCTCAGCAGGAGGAAAAGCTGAGGGAGCTGATTGCCCGAAAGGAGGCTCAGACCGCCTGCGACATTGTCCTGGTCACGCTGGACGAATCCCTTGCGGATTATGCGCAGGCCTATGAAGAAGAGCTGGGGCCCCTTACACCGGATCAATATGCGATGGTGTACGCGGATCATTTTTACGAGGAACATAAATTCGGCTATGACAAGCCTTACGGGGACGGCGTTCTGCTTCTGGACAACTGGTACCGGGAGGCGGACGGCGGCGTGTATTCCTGGCTGAGTACCAGCGGCAGGGCGCAGGATCGCCTTTCTTCTGCGAAGATCGACAGGCTGCTGTCCGAGGCGCTTTCCGATGTGGAGCGGGATCCCGGCAGCTCTTATGCCCGATATGTGGAGCTGTTTGCGCAGATGATGACGGAAGATGCCGCAGGGCCGGCGATCCCGGTGTGGGTGCCTCTCGGAGCGGCGGTTTTGGGAACCGCTCTGTTCGTGGGGAGCGGACTGAAAAAACATGGAGGAAGCCGGACCGTGAATCCGACGACTTACGTGGAGGGAGGCAGGCCGGATCTGAAACGGCAGGAGGATATTTTTTTAAGAAAAACAGTGACAAAAAGACAGATCGAAAGAGAGGGCGACAGTCATGAAAGCGGAGGCGGGGGACAGCATACTTCGTCCCGGGGAGTCTCTCATGGAGGCGGCGGCCACAGAAGGTAAAGAGGAAAGGGGACATTTATATGAAGCTGCAGTATTTGGGACATTCCTGCTTCCGGGTGGAAGCAGAGGGGTATGAGATCGTGCTGGATCCGTATGAAAAAGATTCGGTGCCGGGGCTGAAGCCCCTCGATGTGGAAGCGGATCAATGCCTTTGCAGTCACGGGCACAAAGATCATTGCGGCCTGGAATGGATCCATCTGAAGAACAGGGGAGTGGAAAGCCCGTTCAGGGTGGAACGGCTGGAGAGCTGGCATGACGGGGAAAAGGGAGCGCAGAGGGGAAGCAACGCCATTCATATCCTGCAGGCGGAAGGACTGAAGATCATCCATCTGGGAGATCTGGGCTGTATGCCGGAAAAATGGCAGCTGGAACGGATGATGGACGCGGATGTGATCCTCGCTCCGGTAGGCGGGTACTATACGGCAGAGCCGGAGGTGATCCGGGAGCTGATCGGAAGGCTTTCTCCGGCGGTCATGATTCCCATGCACTACCGCACGGAAAAGAGCGGTTTCCCGGTTCTGAAGACCTGTGAGGAATATCTGAAGGACTGCAAAAATGTGACCCGGTACGATACGGACACCATCCTGCTGGAGGCAGGAGAGGAAGGGGAAAAGGAAGAGACGGGGAAGGACCGGGACATGCCGGGCCGGGACGCCCGCCCCTTCCAGACGGAGCATTCGGGGGAGGTAAGGACAGTGGTCCTGAAGCAGTGGGCGTTGAACAGATAGCGGGCCGTTAGCTCTGCTGCTCAAAGCCGTGCAGCCAGTCCGCTTTCAGGAAATAGATCAAAAACAGGACGGAGCTCAGAAACCAGGTGAGGGGATAAGCCCAGAATACCACCTGGATCGAGGGGATGATGCGCACCGTGATGGTGATATAGCTGATCCGGATCACGCACCAGCAGCAGAGCATGACCAGCATGGGGACGGTAGCCCGCCCGGCGCCGCGCAGGATGCCAGCCACGCAGTGGGAGAAGGACAGCAGGAAGTAGAACAGCGTTACGGTCCTCGCCTGGGCTACGCCGTAGGCGATCACATCCGGATCGTTGTTGAAGGCAGCAATGAGAAGCGGAGCTGCCAGATTGATGACAAGGCCCACCAGCTCGGCCATGATGACGGAGCACAGGATGCCGAATCTAGCTCCCTTTTTGGCGCGCTCATACTGTCCGGCTCCCAGATTCTGACTGATGAAGGTGGTCAGGGACATGGCGAAGCAGGTGATGGGAAGAAAGCCGAAGCCTTCGATCTTGGAGTAGGCTCCGCAGCCGGCCATGGCCAGAGCGCCGAAGCTGTTGATGTTGGCCTGTACCACCACGTTGGCCACGGAGATGATGGAATTCTGAAAGCCGGAGGGAAGGCCGTTCCGGATGATCTGCTTCAGATAGAAGCCGTGGAAACGGATTTTTTTCAGGTCAACCCGGTAATCGTCAGGACTTCTCATCAGCTGGACCAGGCAGAGAACGGCGCTGACAAACTGGGAGATGATGGTTGCGAAGGCCGCGCTTCCCACGCCCATGTGAAAGCCGCCCACGAACAGCAGGTCCAGTACGATGTTCACCACGGAGGAAATGATCAGATAGATCAGCGGATGGGTGCTGTCCCCCACCGACTGCAGGATGCCGACGAACACGTTGTACAGGACGAAGGCGATGGAACCGCAGAAGTAAATGCGGAAATAGGTGATGGAATTGGGAAGCACATTTTCCGGCGTTCCCATCCAGACCAGCAGAAGCGGAGCCAGGATGAGGCCGATGACGGTGAGCGCCACGCCTGCTACCAGACCGAAGGCGACGGTAGTGTGGATGGCCTTCTGTACCCGGTCGATCTGTCTTGCGCCGAAATAACGGGCGATCACCACGCCGGCGCCGATGGAGATGCCGTTGAAAAAGCCAACCATGAGAAAGATCAGGCTTCCGGAGGAGCTGACGGCCGCCAGGGCCTCGCTTCCGAGAAAGTTTCCCACGATCAGCGAATCCGCCGTGTTGTAAAGCTGCTGGAACAGATTTCCCAGAAAAAGCGGGATGGCAAAGGCGGTAAGCCTTCTTGCAATGGACCCTTCGGTCATGAGTGTGGACTGATTCTGGCTTTTCATACGTTTCCTCCATCTGCCCCTGCGGAGGGGCATTTTTTCTTAAGATATAAAGAAGATCCGGCTTACAGGAAGCCCAATATTTAATTATAGCACGGATTTGAAAAAAACAAATCCCCGTATGCAAAGTTTCCCGGCACAAAGATGCCTGGACAATTCCTGTTCGCTGGCTTGCCAATGAACAGGAACCCTGGACAAGGAGGAGAATCATGGAACAAAAGCTGTATGAAAGGATCAGCGCCTGGATGGAAGAACACCGGGAGGAACTGATCCGGGATATTATGAGACTGGTACGGATCCCCAGCGTTTCCGATCCGGCTTCGGGTACGCGGCCGTTCGGCGCACCCTGTCGGGAAGCGATGGACGAGATGCTGAAGATCGCAGAAGAGCATGGCTTCGTGACGGAAAATTATGACTACTATGTGGGAAGCATCGGCACCGGAGAAAAAAACTGGGAGAATATGATCGGCTTCTGGAACCATCTGGATGTGGTGCCTGCGGGAAACGGATGGAAATATGAGCCGTTTCACCCGGTACAAAAGGGAGACTTCCTGATCGGCCGCGGTGCGCAGGACAATAAAGGGCCGGCGGTGGGCATGCTGTATGTGATGCAGTGCCTGCGGGAACTCGGCGTTCCCCTTGCGCATGAGCTGTGCCTGTTCGTGGGCTGCGACGAGGAGCGCGGGATGGAGGATCTGGCATGGTACCGTGCCAATTATCCGTGTCCGGCGATGTCCATGATCGCGGACAGCGGCTTTCCGGTCTGCTATGGGGAGAAGGGGATCCTGGAGGGAAGGCTCGCAGGTCGGAGCGAATGGTCCGGCGCAGTTCTTTCCTGTACCGGGGGCAGTGCGGGAAACATCATCCCGGATCTTGCCCGTGCCGTGCTCCGAAAGGACGGGCTTGTGCGGGCGGAGCTGCTGGAGCGGCTGGCAGGAGAAGAGGGAAAGAAGGGAGGAAAGAGCGCTGAAGGTAAAGAAGAAGAGGCCGAAGGCGTTCTGTGGATGGAAGAGACGGCGGAAGGCCTTGTTGTGTCGGCGAGAGGAAGGGCGAAGCACAGCGCATTTCCGGAGGGCAGCAGAAATGCGGTCCATATGCTCACTTCCTTCCTGGGCAGCCTGAACAGCTTAAACGGGGCAGACAGGGAGCTGTTTCAGAGCCTGGCCCTTTTCTCGGAAGGGTATTACGGAACGAATTTCGGGGCCGGCTATGAGGATGAGGTGTCCGGAAAGACCACCTGTGCCGCCACCGTTCTGTCCATGGAAGATAGTCGTCCCATCCTGCAGCTGAACATCCGGTATGCCATCACGGACGATCCGGAGCGGCTGCAGAACGCGATCCGCCGGACCTGCGGGGACCGGGGGTTTGTCTGGGAAGCGCAGAGAAACAGCGCGCCCGGCCACTTCCCCGGAAACCATCCTGCCGTCGGTATTCTGACCGATCTGTACAATGAGATCACGGGAGAACAAAAGGAGAGCTTTGTCATGGGCGGAGGAACCTATGCCAGGATGCTGCCGAATGCCTTTGCCTATGGACCGGGCGGCCTGCCGGAAAACGAGCGGGACAGGCAGCAGAGGGAAAAGCTGTTTTGTCCCGGCTGCGGCGGCGCACACGAGCCGGACGAAGGACTGAACGTGAGGCAGCTTCTGGAGGCGCTGAAGATCTATGCCTTAGGGATCGTGGCGCTGAATGGCTGCTCTTTGAAGATGGAAGAGGAGGAATAGGCTCCTGGGGCCCTGCGCAGATGGGAGCGGACGACATGAGAAGGACAAAAAGGATCATTATTTTTATCGACAGCGGAGACACGATCGTGGATGAGGAGACGCAGCAGCTCCGGGAAGCCGGATTATACGGTGAAGCATCCTTCAGAGCTGATCCCGCTGCTGGACCGGCTGGAGAAGGAGCAGGAAGAACAGGAGGAGCTGCAGGAAGAGGCGGAGAAAAAGCTGAAGCTCCTGGTGGATGCCTTCGTGCCGATCCTTTATGAGGACGACGGGCAGTTTCTGAAAAACATGCGGGAAAAGAAGAGGATCTCCGAAGAGGAGCTCCGGAAATACGCCCATTGGGAATGGATCCAGGGTGTGGGACTGGTGGGGATCTGGAAGCTGTTTTCCCGCACCGGAAAGAAGGAGTATCTGGACATTCTCACCAGGTATTATGACAGCCAGAGAAAGGTGGGGTTTCCGCCCTGCAACGTGAATACCATGACTCCCTATCTGGTGATGTCCTGGCTGGCGGAATATCTGAAAAGCGAAGAATATATGGCTCCCTGCCGGGAAGCGGCGGAATGGATCATGGAGGAAATGCCGAGGACATGGGAAGGCGGCATCCAGCATCAGACCTCGGACGACCGGAACGAGGGAGAGCTGTGGGATGATACGCTGTTCATGACGGTGCTGTTCCTTGCCAACATGGGACGCATCCTGGACAGAAAGGATTATCAGGAAGAGGCCCAGTATCAGTTCCTGCTTCACATGAAATATCTGCAGGATAAAAAAACGGGGCTCTGGTATCATGGATGGAGTTTTCCGGAGCGCAGCAATTTCGCCGGCGCCTTCTGGGGAAGGGGAAATTGCTGGATCACCATCGCCATTCCGGAGCTTCTGGACATGATCCGGTGTCCGGAACCGGTGGAACGCATCCTGAAGGGTGCGCTGGAGGATCAGGTCAGGGCGCTGGCAGACTGTCAGGCGGAAAGCGGCATGTGGCATACGCTGCTGGACGATCCGGATTCCTATGAGGAAGCGAGCGCAACCTGCGGGTTTGCCTACGGCATTCTGAGAGGCGTGCATACGGGAATTCTGGATGCCAGGTGGGAAGCGGCTGCGAAAAGGGCGCTGCGTCCGATCCTGTCCCTGATTTCGGAAGACGGCGTGGTGGGGCAGGTGTCCTACGGCACACCGATGGGAAGGATCTCTAAGGACTTTTACAGGACGATCCCGATCTGCCCCATGCCATATGGGCAGGCGCTTGCGATTCTGTTTCTGATCGAGAATGGAGGAGGAAGGATATGAAAAGATATTGGCCCCATATCGTAAGATCCACAGAAAAGCTGGTGGAGGACTACCTGGCAAAGCAGGTGCGGGATCCTTCCCGATTTGATGACGGCAGGATGCCGGGCGAGATCGTGTTTTCCCCGGGATCAGATCCCGCATACGGTGGAGGAGCTGACGGAAAGGCTGAAGACGCGGGCGGGACAGTATCTGGCGGAGGGGATCGACGGTGATGCGGACGGCGAGTATGCGGAGCGTTCCACAGGAAATTATAACGGGGTGGTGGACAAATCCCTGATCTCGGCTTATGAGGCCACCGGAAACGAAGACCTTCTGGGATATGTGGAGAGAAATCTGAACATGATGCTCTACTACATTGACGGGGACGATACCATTTTCACGCAGAATTCCACCAGACAGGATCATGGGACGGTGCTCTATCCGGACAAATATTTTTATCTGTACACTTATATGGCTGCCAAGACGGGCAGCCTGCTCTTTGACGCCGCAGCGCATAAGAGCATTCGGGATAACATGGACCGGGCGCTGCCGGCCCCTGACTGCATGTATATCTTTATGATGTATGACTGGCTTTTGGATTATGAATTCAAGGGCTGCGGCTATCCGGACGAATACCGCAGATTTTTTCCCGGCTCCCAGGTGCTGCGTGTGAAGAAGAAAAAATATGTCTGCAGCGTCCTGAACAACAAAGCGGCCTTCCTTTTCCTGAAATTCGGGGATCTCCCCATCGGAATGCGCATCGGTGAGTCTTACTGTGACATCCGGAATTTTATCCCGGATACCATCGAGGTAAAGGATGACGGCTGTGTGCTGAAAGCGAAAGCGTCCGGCTGGTATTATCAGCCGTTTCAGGAATATCCGGGCACCAGCGACTGGTGGGCCATGGACCATACGAAAAGAGAGAAGATCCATACCAGCACGGTGGGGATCACCGTATCTCTTTCCGAACTGGAAAACGGGCTGGAAATCAGCGTGAAGGCGGAAGGCATGAGCGGCCTGCCGCTGCGCGTGGAGCTGGATATTCCCTCCGGCGTCATTCTGGAAAATGATACCTTTTGTCTGACCGCAGGCAAAGGAGAGAGCATGATCCTGCGAAACGGAGAGCTCAGGCTGCATGACGGAGCCAAAAAGATCACGATCGGTCCGGGCCGCGGCACCCATGCATTCAAAGGCCATTATTCCGGAGAAGAACGCAACGAGACCGGCTACAGCATCTTCCTGAACGACTATACGCCCTGCGGGCATACCTTCCGCATCATAGACGAAACGCAGGAAGCCTGAGCGCTTTTGGGCTGCCGGAAGGCTGCAGCGAAGTGAACTGCAGCGATTGTGCAGAATCTGCATGATAAAGGAAAAGAAAAGACAGGCAGAAATCTGCTTTTTGAGGTATACTGCTGTTATCACTCGAAAAGCGTGCGTAAGAGCGCACGCTTTTCGGAAAGGCCGCTGAGACGGCGGAAAGCGAGGTAAAATCATGAAGATCGCATTGATCAACGAAAACAGTCAGGCTGCGAAGAACGGGCTGGTGGAGAGTGTTCTGAAGAAGGTCGTGGAGCCCATGGGACACGAGGTTGTCAATTACGGCATGTACAGTGCCGAGGATGAAAATCAGCTCACGTATGTGCAGAACGGGATTCTGGCGGCGATCCTGCTGAATTCCGGCGCTGCCGATTATGTGGTGACGGGCTGCGGCACCGGAGAGGGAGCGATGCTCGCCTGCAATTCTTTTCCCGGCGTGCTGTGCGGGCATATTGAGGATCCTTCCGATGCGTATATGTTCGCGCAGATCAACGACGGCAATGCCATCGCCCTTCCTTTTGCAAAGGGCTTCGGCTGGGGCGCTGAGCTGAACCTGCAGTACATTTTTGAAAAGCTGTTTGAAGGCGAGAGCGGGCAGGGCTATCCCAAGGAGAGGGTGATCCCCGAGCAGCGCAACAAGAAGATCCTGGACGAGGTGAAGAAGATCACCCACACGGATCTGGTCACGATCCTGAAGAGCCTGGACAGAGATCTGGTGAAGGGGGCTATCAGCGGCGTGCATTTCCGGGAGTATTTCTTCGCGTCATGCAGGGACGAAAGAATCGCGGCCTGCGTGAAGGAGCTGCTGGAGGGCTGAGGCGGCGGCTGACATCGAATGATCCATAGGCGAAAAAACGGCGGCAGGAAAGGGAAACGGCTTCCCTTTTCCTGCCGTCGCTGTTATGGGGGAGCATCCTCAGACAAGCGTCCGCTTCATCAGCGCATAGGCGCCCTCTTCTTCGATCCGCTTCAGATCCTCGCTGACCGCCGCCTCCAGGCCGGGGATCCCGGTGAGATCCATGCCCCAGTAATCGGAACGGGAGAGAACGGCACGGGTCAGCGCACCGGCGCTGTCGTCTCTGTGGGCGTAGAAAAATTCCAGGACCTCTCTGTCATCGCAGACGGTGTATTCGTCTCCTTTCGGACGGGTTCCGATCAGACCGGCATCCGTGAGCTTTCTTCCATGATAGAAGGCGAGATAGAAAGCCAGAGAAGCCGTCAGGCAGACGGGCAGCTTTCCGGTCTTTTCCACATAGTCCTTCAGAGAAGGAAGCACTCTTGTTTTCCACTTGGAGGTGGAGTTTAAGGAAATGGAAAGGAGCGCGTGATCGATGAAGGGATTGCGGAACCGTTCCGAAACGGAGGCGGCGAAGTCCGTAAGCTCCGCCTCCGGAAGGGGGAGCGTGGGGATGATTTCATCATAAATGGCCCGGTTCATAAAGCTGCGGATCACATCGTCCTCCATGCAGTCACGCACGATGTCTTGTCCGGCCAGGTATGCGCCCAGCACCATGCAGGTGTGTGCGCCGTTCAGGATGCGCACCTTGCGCTGCTTGTAGGGCCTGTGGTCGCCGGTGACCAGGATGGGAAGGCCGGCTTTTTCAAAGGGAAGCTCGTCCTTTAGGGACTGCGGCCCCTCGATGACCCAGAAGCCGAAGACCTCTCCGGTATCCATTACGCTGTCCAGGTAGCCGTTCTCTTCGTTCAGAGCGTCTGCCTCCGCCTGGGGAAAGCCGGTGACGATGCGGTCCACCAGGGTGGAGCAGAAAACATTTTCCTTTTCAAGCCAGGCGAGAAAATCCGCGCCGAGCTTCCACTGCTCGGCATATTTTCTGACGCATTTTTCCAGCTCTTTTCCATTGTCGTCGATCAGCTCGCAGGCCAGGATGAAAAAGCCCTTTCCCGGCTGATCCCCAAAGACCTGAAAGCGTCGGTAGAGAAACTGGGTAAGCTTTCCCGGATAGCTGGAAGCCGGCCGGTCGGTGAAGCGGCAGGAGGGATCATAGACGATCCCCGCCTCAGTGGTGTTGCAGGAGAGGAAGCGAAGCAGGGGATTTTCCGCACATTTCAGCACTTCTTCAAAATCGGCGGCAGCGTTCAGACAGCGGCTCACACAGGATATGATCCGCTTCTGATTCACCTTCTGTCCGTTTTCGCTTCCGCGCAGATAGAGGGTGTAGAGCCCGTCCTGCTCGTTGATGGCTTTTTTCAGGCTGAAGGAGCCGGGGACGGGAGGACGGGGCTGGACCAGCACCACCTTGCCGTCAAAACCGGCTTTCTCATTCATTTGGTCGATGAAATCCTCCGCAAAGGCCCGCATGAAATTTCCTTCTCCGAACTGGATCATCCGTTCCGGAGCGTTTTTGAGCAGATAGCCCTCATAGCCGTTCTCTTCCAATGTCTGATAGGATAATGTTTTCATAAATCAGGATAACCTCCGTTTTCTGAGCCATGGAAGGCGCCGCCTACAGCGTTACGCCCTGCTTGAAGATCGCCATATCATGGAAGCCTGCGGCCTCCGATTTGACCTGCTCTCCTCCGGCGACGCGCAGAACGTAGTCAAAGAGCTGTCCGGACAGCACGGAGAGAGACGTGCCCTCCAGCAGGACGCCGCAGTTGAAATCGATCCAGTTCTTCTTCTTTTCGTAAAGAGGCGTATTGCTGGAAAGCTTTACGGTGGGGACGGGAGAGGCAAAGGGGGTTCCCCGTCCGGTGGTGAACAGGATGATCTGCGCGCCGGAAGCGGCGAGGGCTGTGGACGCCACCAGATCGTTGCCGGGAGCGGACAGAAGGTTCAGCCCGTGCTCCTTTACCGGCTCCGCATAGGAGAGAACGCCCCGGACGGGAGCAGACCCGGATTTCTGGGTGCAGCCGAGGGACTTGTCCTCCAGGGTGGAGATGCCGCCCTTTTTGTTGCCTGGAGAAGGATTTTCATAGATGGTCTGGCCGTGGGAGGTGAAATAGTCCTTGAAATCGTTGATCAGCCGCACGGTCTGACCGAAAAGCTCTTCGTTGGCACAGCGGTTCATCAGAAGGGCTTCCGCGCCGAACATTTCCGGCACCTCGGTCAGAATGGTGGTGCCGCCCTTGCTGATGAGCAGATCGGAAAAGCCGCCCACCGCAGGATTTGCCGTGATGCCGGAGAGGCCGTCGGAGCCGCCGCATTTCATGCCGACAATGAGTTCGCTGCAGGAGATGGGCTCCCGCCTGTCCTTTTCTGCCTGCTCTGCCAGGGCGTGCAGAAGAAGAACACCCTCTTCGATCTCATCCTCACATTCCTGGGCGACCAGAAAACGGATCCGCCCGGGATCATAGTCTCCGAGATATTTTTTCAGCTCATCGACGCCGCTGTTCTCACAGCCAAGCCCCAGCACCAGCACGCCGCCCGCGTTGGGATGACGGATCAGGCCGGCGAGGATTTTCCGGGTATTTTCCTGATCCTCTCCCATCTGGGAGCAGCCGTAGGGGTGGGAAAAGGAGACGACGGTGTCGATGGAGCCGGAAACCAGATCCTGCGCCCGTTTGGCGATGGCCGCAGCCACATCGTTCACACAGCCCACCGTCGGGATGATCCACAGCTCGTTGCGCACTCCGGCCTTTCCGTCCGAACGGCGGTAGCCCTGAAAAAAGGCTTCTCCGGTAGCGGCGATCACAGGATGAACAGGGTGATAGGAATAAGAAAGTACTCCGTCCAGCGCGGTCTTCAGGTTGTGGGTATGAACGTGGGCTCCCTGCGGAATGGGTTCGCAGGCAATGCCGATGGGCTCCCCGTATTTGATGACGGGACGGCCGCAGGCAATGTCCGTAAGAGCGAATTTGTGTCCGGCGGGGATGTCTTCCCTCAGAAAAAAACCGGGCTCCGATCCCGGTCCGGACAAACGTCCGGGAGAGGATGAGGAAATCCACGTTCCGGCCTTCAGAGGCATAAGCGCTACGGCCACGCTGTCCTTCGGATGGATGCGGATGCAGCTCTGCATGTCTTGCAGTCTCCTTTCTTTGTAAGTGCTTACATAAAAGATACGCCCGTTTCTTTACAAAGTCAAGACGTTCGTTGACTTTTACTTTGACAGGAGATATAATTGAAAGAAAGTTTTGTAAGTATTTACATTTTGTGTGGCTGAGAGGCGGCACAAAGCGGACGGATGCAGAAAGGAAAAAGAGGGAACGATGAAATCATTTATGGACAGGGACTTTTTACTGAGCACCGAAACGGCAAAGAAGCTTTTTCACACCTGTGCGGAGCACATGCCGATCCTGGACTATCACTGCCACATCGATCCGAAGGAGATCGCGGAGGACAGAAAATTTGACAACATCACGCAGGTCTGGCTGGGAGGAGATCATTACAAATGGCGCGCCATGCGTTCCAACGGGGTGGAGGAAGCTTACATTACCGGAAACGCGCCGGACCGGGAAAAATTTGAAAAGTGGGCCCGGACGCTGGAGGTCGCGGCGGGAAATCCGCTGTTTCACTGGAGCCACCTGGAGCTGCAGCGCTTTTTCGGCTATACCGGCGTGCTGAACAGCGAGACCGCAGAGGAGGTCTGGAACCTCTGCAATGAGAAGCTTCAGGAGGACGGCATGAGCGCCCGCAATCTGATCCGCCGGTCCGGCGTGACGCTGGTATGCACCACGGACGATCCGGCGGATGATCTGAGGTGGCATAAGCAGCTTGCACAGGATCCGGACTTTGAGATACAGGTGCTTCCCGCCTGGCGGCCGGACAAGGCCATGAACCTGGAAAAGCCGGATTATGCGGATTATCTGAAAAAGCTGGGAAGTGCGGCCGGGATGGAGATCGGAAGCTTTGCCGATCTGAAGGAGGCGCTGAAGAAGCGGATGGCATATTTCGCCGAAATGGGCTGCCGTGCCAGTGATCACGCTCTGGAATATGTGATGTGCGTTCCGGAAACGGAAGAGAATCTGGAACGGATCTTTGCCAAACGTCTCGCCGGCGAGAGGATCAGCAGAGAAGAGGAGATGAAGTTCAAGACGGCCTTCCTGCTGTTTGCGGGCGGAGAATATTCCAGGCTGGGCTGGGTGATGCAGCTTCATTACGGCTGCAAGAGGGACAATAATACTGCCATGTACCGCCTTCTGGGGCCGGATACCGGCTTCGACTGCATCAACAATTATGCGCCCTCCGCGCAGCTGGCGGACTTCCTCGATTTTCTGAATCAGGGCGGAAATCTGCCGAAGACGGTCATTTACAGCCTGAATCCCAACGACGATGAAGCGATCGGAAGCATCATCGGCTGCTTCCAGAATTCGGATGCGGTCGGAAAGATCCAGCAGGGTTCTGCCTGGTGGTTCAATGACAACAAGACGGGAATGATGAAGCAGATGACCTCTCTGGCCAACCTGGGACTTCTGGGAAATTTCATCGGCATGCTCACGGATTCCAGAAGCTTTCTGTCCTATCCCAGACATGAATACTTCCGCAGGATCCTCTGCGAGCTGGTCGGCGGCTGGGTGGAAAACGGAGAGTTTCCCGATGACGAAAGGATGCTCTCCCGTATCATCAAAGGGATTTCCTATAATAACGCGGTCCGGTATTTCGGCTTTGACCTGGAAGAAAAGTGGTAAAAAGGGCGTGCCCTGATGAGACATGCATGATGCGCACTACTCGCGCCGGGCGCGGCTGCCATCAGGCAGCCTCTGCGGGCCGTCTTTTGACTGCCTGCGCGCGGAGTGCGCATCAGCGTCTTTTTGCCCTTCCGGCAGAAGGCTGCCTGTCACTTCGGGCTTCTGGTGGTGGCCCGGCGGATCAGATTGGCGGAATACATGGTCCGTTCCGGCACATCCTTTCCCTCCAGGACCTGCATGAGGAGGGAGACCGCGGTGGTGCATAAAAATTCGCTCCGGTTGTCCGCCGTGGTGATCTCCGGCGTGCTGCACAGAGAAAGCAGGGAATTGTTATAGCCTGTGATCTGAAGGTCTGCGGGGATCTGCCTGCCTGCTTCCAGCGCGTATTTGACCGCCCCCACGGCCAGTTCGTCGTCGGAAGCAAGACAGCCGTCAAAAAAAATGCCCTGCGCTTCCAGCTCCTGAAGGAAGCGGACGGTTTCCGGAATACCGGCCGGACAGAGAAAGGAGCGCTCCTGCCCGTTCATGCCGTGTTCGGTCAGAGAGCGGCAGAAGCCGGAAAGCTTCCGTTTTCCGCTGTAGCTTAAGGAGCGGTAAAGAAAGATTGGGCTCCGACAGCCCAGAGCGATCAGCTCGTCCGTCATCTCCTTTACAGCGAGGGCATCGTCGCAGACGATGGAATAGGCTCCGCTTCCGGGGAGGACCCCGTTCAGCAGAAAGACGGGCACCTTTTTTGCCGCCTCGTACAGATAGGCGTTGTCCTGTGCGTTTTCCTCGATGAACTGGGAACCGGCCAGGATGAGGGCGTCCACGCTGCGGGAGAGGAGAAGCTGGAGATACTTTTCCTTTTCCGGCAGATGATAGCCGGTGCAGCAGAGCATGGAGGCGTAGGAATTTTTCCGCAACTCCCTCTCCAGCCAGTAGATGACCCGCGCCAGATAGATGTCCGAGGAGTCGGCGCAGAGGATTCCCACCGTGCGCATGGTGTTCAGCCCGAGACCGCGGGCGAAGGCATTGGGCGTATAACCGCTTCGTTCCATGACGTCGAGCACCTTCTTCCGGGTGGACTCGCTGACCTTGTCACTCCCGTTCAGAACGCGGGAGACGGTGGCGATGGACACGCCCGCCAGTCTGGATATATCGTAAATGTTCGTAAAGAACCCTCCCTTCCGGAAAAAGCCGGTTGAAACGGCTGTCCGCCGTTTCCTTCCCGGAGCATGACAGACAGCCCTGAAGCAGTATCATCATATCATACGGGACGGCCAAAGTCCATGTCCTGCCGGCTGATAAGCCGGAAAACGGCAGCCGGCGTTCCTCGCTGGCTTGCCGGTGAACAGGAACCGGCCGACATTTCAGTCTGTGCTTCTTCCCCTTTTTCAGAAAACGATTCCGTGTTATACTGGGGGAGAAGCTTTTGGGAGCATGAGAGGAAGAAGGGAAAAGATTGAAAAATAAGCCTGATGGCTTATTTTTCAATCGGCAGTTTTGCGCCGAAGCACAAAACTGCTGTGATCGCAGAGGAGAAATCACATACGTGATTTCTCCTCGCGGCCTCAGCATAAAACGCTTCG
>DWWH01000035.1 GCA_019119815.1 Candidatus Eisenbergiella intestinipullorum
AAAAATATTACGAGGATGAGATATGATATATGAATATTTAAAAGAAAATTACGGGGAAAATATTCCCATTTATATTTCCCGGTTAAAGATTGAGGGAATGTCGGAAAATACGCTGCGGCAGCAGATCAAGAGGCTTACTGATGCCGGCTTGCTGAAGCGCTATGATACCGGAATTTACTTCATTCCTCAAAAGAGCGTGTTTAAATCCGGCTCTACTCTTTCGGTGGATCAGGTCTTAAATGATAAATATCTCAGAGAGGGGGAAAAAAGATGCGGATATCAGAGTGGAATCCTGTTTGCAAATCAGCTTGGAATAACCACTCAGATTCCAATGTTGTACGAAATTGTAACCAATAAAGCATCACGGGAATATAGAGAAATAACGGTTGCAAAGACCAGGGTCATTTTGCGCAGACCGAGAACGGAAATCAATGAGGATAATTTCCGGGCGCTGCAGTTTCTTGATCTGATGAAGGACGTGGATCTGGTTTCTGAACTGGAGGGAAAACGTCTGAGGGAAAGACTGCTGGCCTATATGCGTGCCTGCCCGTTGTACTTTGATGATCTGAAACCGTTTCTTCCTTTGTACCCGGATAAGCTTTACAGAAATTTATACGAAGGAGGATTACTGGATGGAGTACCTGCACAAAAACCAGGAGCAGTTTAAGGAAGCGGCAGCCCGGACCGCGGAAAATACGGGATTTGTCGCAGAAGCGGTTGAAAAGGAAAAGTTCTTTCCGATTCTTTTGACACATCTTTTCAAATCCGGACAAAGTTGTTAAAATAGACAGGCATATACAGAAACGATGAGAACAGGTGCCTGCGGGAGAAATTTCCGCCTGTAGGCGTACTGCATATGTAAATGACAGAGAAAAGAAGGAAAAGCGCAATGGAAAAGACGAGCGCGGCGTCCGCGGCCGCGAAAAAAGGCGGGAAGAAAAAAAGAAGCATGCTGGAGGGCTCGCCGGGAGCCGGGCTGTTTTTATTCGCCCTGCCCATGATCCTTGGAAACCTTTTTCAGCAGTTTTATAATATGACGGACTCCATCATTGTGGGACGGTTCGTGGGAGAGGATGCGCTGGCCGCGGTGGGAGCCTCCTATTCCCTGACCAATGTGTTCGTGATGATCGCCATCGGCGGCGGGATCGGCGCTTCGGTCATCACCTCCCAGTATCTTGGGGCAGGCCGTTTTGACCGGATGAAAACCTCGGTCTATACGGCGCTTCTCACCTTTCTGGGAGTGGGGATTTTCCTGGGCGTGTTTGGATTCGTGATGAACCGGCAGATTCTGATCTGGCTGAATACGCCGGAAAACATTCTGGCCGCGGCGGGAACCTATCTGGGAATCTATTTCCTGGGCATGCCTTTTCTGTTCATGAACAATATTCTTTCCTCCATGTTCAACGCGCTGGGAGATTCCAAAACGCCGCTGGCGCTTCTGATTTTTTCGTCCGTGCTGAACGTGGCGCTGGATCTGTGGTTTGTCATTTCCTTCGGAATGGCCGTGGCCGGAGTGGCCATCGCCACGGTGATCGCTCAGGGACTGGCGGCCGTCCTGTCCTTCCTGCTGCTGATGCACCGGCTGAGCGGTTTTGAAACGGAAGGGAAGCTTTCGAAATACGATACGGGAATTCTGGCGTCCATGGTCCGGATTGCGATTCCTTCCATCGTGCAGCAGTCCATTGTCTCCATCGGCATGCTGCTGGTGCAGTCTGTGGTCAACAGCTTTGGCTCCTCCGTCCTTGCCGGGTATTCGGCGGGAACCAGAATCGAGTCCATCTGTATCGTGCCCATGATCTCCACCGGAAACGCGGTTTCCACCTTTACGGCCCAGAACATGGGAGCCGAAAAACCGGAGCGGGTGAGGGCCGGATACCGGGCCGGATGGGGAATCGTGGCAGGATTTGGCGTGCTGATCCTGCTGATTCTGTCCGCCTTCGGGCGTCCGATTATCGGGGCCTTTCTGGATACGGGAGGAGAGGGGCTGGCGTTTGAAACGGGCTATGGATACCTGTCCTTCCTGAAATTTTTCTTCGTCTGCATCGGCCTGAAGGCCATTTCCGACGGCGTCCTGCGCGGGGCCGGGGATGTGGTGGTGTTCACCTGCGCCAATCTGATCAATCTGACGATCCGTGTGGCCGGGGCCTTTCTTCTGGCTCCCGTCATCGGCGTGGCGGCGGTCTGGTATGCGGTGCCCGCAGGCTGGACGGTGAATTTCCTGATCTCCTTCGTCCGGTATCTGACCGGAAAATGGAGCAGGAGGAACCTGGTTGAAACGGAGCCCGCGCCGTGAGAACGGCATGCGGGGAGCCGGTGTGGAAATGGGAAAGGGTGGAACAGAGCGGAAAATGGCGGATCATAGTGAAAATAATATGAAAACAGAACGGAAAGGGAAAACCTGCATCATCGTCGGTGCCGGAACGCTGAGTGTGCCGGACATTCCGGTGCAGAGCGGAGATTTTGTGATCGCGGCGGACGGGGGGTATGCCTACTGCCGCAGGCTCGGCGTGGAGCCGGATCTGATCCTGGGGGATTTCGATTCTCTGGATGAGGAAAACAGACGGCATGTGGAGGCCGTCCGGCAGGAGCGGCCGGACAGGGTACAGCTCCTTCCCGTCATGAAGGACGATACGGACATGCTGGCGGCGATGAAGGAGGGCCTGAAGCGGGGCTTTCGTTCTTTTGACATCTACGCGGCGGCACAGGGAAAACGCCTTTCCCACACCATCGCCAACATCCAGTGCCTGAACTATCTGAAGGAACACGGCGCTTCGGGCCGGCTGATCGAAGCGGAGGAAGAGGTGTTTCTTCTCCGCAACGAAACCGTCACCTTTGACAGGGAAGAGCGGGGTTTCCTTTCTCTCTTTTCTCTGGGAGACAGGGCGGAGGGCGTGACCATTCGGAACATGAAATACCTGCTGAATGAGGCGGTGGTGGACAACGCCTTTCCGGTGGGAGTGAGCAATGAGTTCATTGGCGAAGCGGGAAGCGTCACGGTAAAGAACGGGACGCTGCTTGTGATTGTGGAAAGACCGCTGCCTTACTCCGCCTGAGCGGCCTCCTCGCCGGTCAGTCTCCGGCCGGAGACTTCCTCTCCCTCCTCTTTTTCTGCCGTTTCCTGCGCTTCGTTTCCGGAGGCCCGGAAGGAGGATACCGCATCGATCAGCAGGGAGGAAATGGTCACCGTCACCAGAGAATAGGCGATTCTGGTCACGGGAATGTAGCTCAGGGAAAGCGCCAGCACCGTCAGGTCGGTGGCCAGGTAGGCCCTGGATATCTTACAGTGGGTGAGTTTGGAAATGACGAGCGCCAGAGCATCGTCTCCTCCGCTGGAGATTCCCTGCCGCACGATCAGACCCACGCCCACGCCTACGAAACAGGCGCCGAATACGGCGGCCAGAAGCGGATGCGCGCTCAGGTCGGGCAGCCGGAAGGGAACGACTTCCCAGAAGCGCAGGAAGAAGGCCAGTGAAAACGTGGCGGCGATGGAGCGGGGAAGGAATTCCTTTCCCAGAAATTTAAAGCCGGCCGCATAGCTGAGGGCGTCCAGAATCGGAGAGAGCAGGGAGGTGGGGACATGAAGCCAGTAGTTCAGAAGAAGGATCATGCCCAGCACGCCGCCCTCCGTGATCTGCACCCGCTGGTGGATGTTGACCATGCCGAAGGCGGAAATGGCCGTTCCGGCAAGAATGGACAGAATGATTTTGGGAGGAAACAGTTTTTTCCCCTTTTCGCACAGCATCCGGAGAAAAGGACGCATTTCCGGCAGTTTCTTTTTGTTCAGTAACAGCAAAATAAAACCTCTTTTCCTTGAAATTCAGCGGAGAATGGGACCGCAGGGGAACCGTATATGGGAAAAACGGAGCCTGCTGTCGAAATTCCGCTGTTTTCTTAGAGTATAAACTCTGGCATAATACCAGGGTCAAGAACTTTTATTGAAAATGGCAAGGCAGCCGTTACTACTCAGCCAGGTCTGCGCATTCCCTGCGCAGACCGTACGAAAACAGACCGGCAGGAAGTATCCGGCCTGGCGCGAAGCGCCTGGAATGGCCGGATGCCGTTCAGCTCTGCCGAAGGCTGAGCTGTAACAGGCAGCCGTAGACAGGAGAAGGAGGCTACCACGGAAATGAAGGAATATTATACCATCAGTGAGATTTCCCGTCTGTACGGAATCGGCATCGATTCCCTGCGCTATTATGAGAAAATCGGAGCGCTGTCTCCCAGAAGGGGAGAGAACAATTACCGGCTGTATTCCCTGAAGGACATTTACCGGCTGAACGTCATTCGGGACCTGCTCATGCTGGGATTTTCCATGAAACAGATCGGAGAATATCTGGACTGCCAGAATATGGAAAGCACCCTTTCCATGCTGGAGCAGGAAAAGGAGAAGGTGAGACAGCAGAGGGAGAGACTGAAGCGCATAGAACAGGCCATAGAGGAGCGTGTCTCCCATCTGGAAAAATATGAAAAAATGGAAGCGGGCAGCTACCGGCGTCTGTACTGTCCGGCCCGGTACTGCCTGCAGCTGAATGCCGAGATCCGGCGGGACGAGGAGATGGATTATGCGGTGAAACGGCTGCAGAAGCGTCATGAGGATAAGATCAGAAGCCTTGGGGAGCGCGAGATCGGAGCCAGCGTGTCGCCGCAGGATGTAAAAAACGGAATTTATAATCTGTTTCATTCGGTTTTCATCATACTGGACGAGCTTCCGGAGAGAGGGGAGACCGACGGACTGCAGGTTCTGCCGGAAGGCGAGTATCTGACCGTTTACTACCGGGGCAGCTACCGCCAGTCGCCGCAGAGAATCCGGGAGCTGATGGAGGAGGCCGACAGGCGGGGCCTGAAAATCGACGGGGACATTCTGGAGTGGTATCCGGTGGACAACCGTTACACGGTAGACCCCCGGGAATTTGTCACAAGGCTGCAGGCAAGGGTGATTCCGGCGAAGGATTGAAAAGAAAAAGGAAAAAGAAAATGCGGCGCGTGACAGCGATACACTGCGGGAATCTGTTCCCGCAGTGTGTCGATGCCGCGCGCTGCATCGGAAAACGTCCGTATGTCAGCCGTCGTTTACATCACATTTTTAAACTGAGCAAATTGGCTCATATACAGTTTGTAATAGGCGCCCTTCTTTTCCATGAGCTGCGCCGCGTTTCCTTCCTCAATAATGGTCCCGCCGTCGATCACAAAGATGCGGTCCGCCTTCTGTATGGTGGAAAGCCGGTGGGCGATGACGAAGGAGGTACGGCCCGCAAGCAGGTGTTCGATGCCCTCCTGTACCAGCAGCTCGGTTTTGGTGTCGATGCTGGAGGTGGCCTCATCCAGAATGAGGATGGCGGGATCGGAAACCATGGTGCGGGCGAAGGCGAGAAGCTGCTTCTGCCCGATGGACAGGCCGCCGCCCCGTTCGCTCAGTTCGGTGTCGTAGCCCTTTTCCAGCCGCATGATGAAGTCGTGGGCGTTTACCGCTTTGGCGGCGGCCACGATTTCCTCATCCGTGGCGTCCAGCTTTCCATAGCGGATGTTATCCCGGATGGTGCCGGAGAACAGGAAGTTATCCTGAGTCATGATTCCCATCTGCCGCCGCAGGCTTTCGATGGATACTTTTTTCACATCGTGGCCGTCGATGTAGACATGGCCCTCCTGAATGTCGTAAAAACGGCTGATCAGATTGACGATGGTGGTCTTTCCGGCGCCGGTGGGTCCCACCAGAGCGATGGTTTCTCCGGGCCGGATGTGAAAGCTCACATCGTTCAGTACCTTTGCGGATCCGTCATAGGAGAAGGAAACGTGGTCAAAGACCACCTCGCCCCGGATGGGAGGAAGTTCGGTTACGTCCTGCGCATCGGTGATGGCGGAAGGCGTATCCATGATTTCAAAGACCCGTTCCGCTCCGGCGATGTTGGTGATCATCTGGTTGTAAAAGTTGCTCAGGTTCATGATCGGGTTCCAGAACATGGAAATATAGGTTCCGAACGCCAGGAAGGTTCCCACGGATACCCGGCCCGTTCCAAGCACCACGATTCCCACAAAATACAGGGAAAACAGGCCGATGGCCCAGCACAGGTCGATGACCGGGCCGACGGCGTCGTTTAGGCGTACGGCGTTTACGAAGGAATCCCGGTGCTGCTTCGTCAGGTCGCGGAAGGTGTCCATGGTCTCTTCTTCCGCGCCGAAGCTCTGGATGATGCGGATGCCGGAAAGGTCCTCATGCACGAAGGCGTTTAAGTTGGAAGATTTTTTACGGTGGATCTGCCACCTCTCATGGGAGTGGGTCTGGATGTACCAGATTCCCGCGGCCATCAGCGGCAGGCTTATCAGGGCGGCCGCCGCGAGTCTCGCGTCCTTGACGAACATGATCACGGCCACCGCGCTGATGGTGATGAAGTCCGGAATCAGGGTGGTGACGCAGTTGGAGAGCACGTCCTTTAAGGAATTGATGTCCCCGATGATGCGCGCCAGGATCTTTCCGGTGGGCCGGCTGTCGAAGAACTGAAAATCCAGCGTCTGAATATGAACGTAGAGCTCCTGGCGGATGGTAACCAGAATGCTGTTGCAGACCTTCGCCATCACGTACATGCGGATTTTGATGCATACGACCATGAGCAGGTTGAGGACGACGGCAAACAGGATCAGGCGGAACAGCCCGGAAAAGTTCCCCGCTGAAATATAATCGTCCACGGCGGCTTCCATGATCAGAGGGTTTAAGAGGTTTACCACCACGCAGAAGCCCATGATGAACAGGACGCCGACGATCTGTTTTTTATAGGAAAGAAGATAGGAGAACAGGCGGGAAAGCGTGGCGGCCTTCCCGGCTGTCACCGTATTCTCATCTTTTTTATAGGAATTGAAAGCCATAAAAATCTCCTTCCGTATCCAGGACAGCTCCGTACTGGGACTGCCAGGTTTCATAATACAATCCGTGCAGGGCGAGCAGGCTTTCATGGGTTCCCCGCTCCCTGATGGTTCCGTTTTCCAGCACGATGATTTCATCGGCGTTTCGCACCGCGCTGATGCGGTGGGCGATGATCAGCTTGGTGGTGCCGGAAAGCGCCTGAAGCGCCTGCTGGATCGCGTATTCCGTTTCCATGTCCAGCGCGCTGGTGGAATCGTCCAGGATCAGGATGGGGTTGTGCTTGGCGATGGCCCTGGCGATGCTGATGCGCTGCTTCTGCCCGCCGGAGAGGCCTACGCCCCGTTCTCCGATGACGGTTTCATACTGCTCGGAGAGACGCTCGATGAATCCGCTTGCCTGGGCGCTTTCCGAGGCGGTGCGGATATCCCCGTCGTTTACCAGCTCCCGTTTCCCCAGGCGCACGTTTTCGCTGATGGTGTCGGAGAAGAGGAACACATCCTGCATCACCAGGGAAATGCTGCCGCGGAGCTGCTTCAGGGACAGGTCGCGGATGTTCACGCCGTCCAGACGGATGGTGCCACCGGTGGCGTCGTAAAGCCGCTCCAGAAGCTGGATGATGGAGGTCTTGCCCGCGCCTGTAGCGCCCATGATGCCGAGCGTCTTTCCAGGTTCTACGGTAAAGGAAATATCGTGCAGGATCTCATGTCCGTCCGCCTTATGGAAGGATACGTTGTCAAATTCGATTTTTCCCTGTACGGCAGGGAGCGTCACGGGCTGCTCCGGGTCGGTAACGGAGGGCTTCGCCTGATAGATTTTCCGGATCTTGCGGTAGCTTCCCACGCCGGAGGAAAAATCGTTGGACAGCCAGCCCAGCATTTCCATGGGCCAGACGATGTTCATGGAATATTCCACGAAGGCGGTCAGGCTGCCCAGGGTGAGCTCCCCGCGGATCACCTGGCTGCCGCCGAGCAGAAGCACGATGAGCGGAAGCAGCTTGGTGATGAGGGAGAAGCAGGGATAATATTTTACGAAAACCTTCGACTGCTTCATGTTCAGCTCATAATAGCGCTGATTGTGGGAAAGAAATTTTCTGATCTCGAATTTTTCCCGGGCAAAGGCCTTGACGGTGCGCACGCCCGCCAGGTTTTCTTCGGCCACGGTGTTTAAGGCCGCGTTTTCCTCGCTGATCTCCTCATATACCGCGCCCAGACGCCGTTCTTCGAATACGGCGATGACGCCGGTGACGAGCATGGCCGCCGTGGGGATGAGGGCGAGGCGCCAGTTCAGGCTGTACATGCAGAACAGCACCAGGCAGGTGTGGAAAACCACCTCCATGATGAGCATGCTCACATAGCCCAGCGCGTTCCAGATGCGGTCGATGTCGTCCTTGACCCGGCTCATCAGCTCGCCCGTGTTGTTTTTATCGAAGAAATCCGCGCTCAGTGACTGCAGATAGGTGAACAGGTCCTTGCGGATGTCCGTGGCGATGGAGGAACCGATCAGGTCGGAGGTAAATTCTTTGGTATAACCGAAGATACACCGGCCCAGACCGATCAGAAGAAGGCAGGGCAGCAGAAAACGAAGCTTCCCCACTTCGCCCTTCTGGATCACGTCGTCCACGATGACGCGGGTCACCTGTGGCGACAGAAGGTCCAGGGATACGGCGATGGCCATGGATAAAAAGACGGTCAGATAACCGAGCCTGTGCTGAAAAAGGTAACTGGATAATTTTCTCATGAAAGGAAACTCCCCCTTTGGATAGTATGAAAAATAAGCCTGATGGCTTATTTTTCATACGGCAATTTGTGCCGGAGCGTCACAAATTGCTCTTGGGCATTCGCCCCGTCGCTTACGCTCCGGAATGGAGATTAAAATGGTTCATGCATGCTTTTCCATACGGCGCGGAGCTTCGGGCCATGTCTGAGAGACCGTTCGAAACGGAGGGAACAGAGCGGAAGAGCCGAAAAAACCACGCCAGGATTACCTGCCGTGGTGAAAATTTTCTGTGGATTCCGGGCGCGCATCCGGTGTAGCTGCGGCCGGGAAGCTCTTCCGGAACAAAGAGAAGGGATAGGTCCGGAATACTCAGAAAAGGAAAAACGGGAGGTAAGCGTCGTATGGCATAACTGATGTACTGGTATTATGCGCTGCAACTCTGATCCTTTCAGCCATCAATGCTTCCTCCTTTCTTTCTTTTCTGACGGTTATGCATCAGTTTATCTCTACCTTACACCGTGCCGTGTGTTTTGTCAACTACTTTCAGCTGTTGTAGTCCTTATCAATATTGATCACGGCGTAATAGCTGGAATCCAGCTTATGTATGGCCTCCTCCATGCGGGAAAGGATCTCCTCGTCCGGAAGCTTCTCGCTGTAGGGCACCAGGATGTCAAAGATGATGTTGGTGTGGGTCGGCCCCTTTACGATGCGGAAGTCGTGCAGGTTCAGCGTGCCGTCGAGCCGGTGCAGAAGGTCCGTGACCTTTGCCTTCAGCATCTGCGTCTCTTCATCGTCGTTCATGACAGGGTCCATGTGGATGACAGCGTCACAGTGCAGCTCCCTTTTCAGATCCCGTTCGATATTGTCGATGGTATCGTGCAGATGGAGCAGATCTCCGGAAGCGGGAACCTCCGCATGGAGGGAAATCATGACCCGGCCCGGGCCGTAATCGTGGACGATCAGATCGTGAAGGCCCAGAATCTCGTCATGGCTTAAGACGATTTGCTCGATTTTGTCCACGAACTCCTTCTGCGGCGGCTGGCCCAGAAGCGGGCTGATGGTCTCGCCGGCGGAACGCAGGCCTGCCACAAGGATGAACAGGCCCACCAGGAGACCGCAGAAGCCGTCGATATGAAGCCCGGTAAAATAGCCGATCAGCGTGGCGGCAAGGACGACGGAGGTGGAGAGCATGTCGCTGAAGCTGTCCGTCGCTGTCGCGAACATGGCGGCGCTGTCGATCTTCTTTCCCGTTCCCCGGTTGTAGAGGTACATGTAGAACTTCACCAGGATGGAAGCGATGAGGATGCCGATCACGACGGGCGTACAGAGCGTATCCTCAGGATGCAGGATTTTGTCCAGGGAGGAGGAGGCAAGCTCAAAGCCCATGAGGATGATCAGCAGGGAAACGAACAGACCGGTCAGATATTCGATCCTGCCGTGCCCGAAGGGATGGCCGGGGTCCGGCTTCTGACCGGCCATCTTAAAGCCGACCAGGGTGATCAGGGAAGAACCCGCGTCGGACAGGTTGTTGAAGGCATCCGCGGTGATGGCGATAGAATTGCTGATCAGCCCCGCGATGAATTTCCCGAGAAACAGCAGGATGTTGAAACCGATTCCCACAGCTCCGCACAGGACCCCGTAGGCCTGCCGCACGTCCGGACGCTGTGTCTCCTGATAGTCTTTTATGAAAAATCTGGCAAGAAATGTGATCATGCTGTTCTCTCCTTTGCTGCATCTGAGCCGGACGCCGACGGAGACCGGGGGACATGCGCCGGATGCAGGCAGCCCGGTCCCGGAACGGTTCCGGACGGTGGGATGTTGTCCGGAATGGCAGAAAGGCTCAGACAGAATTTCTTTCTATTTTATATGCGGGAGAGAAAGAAAACAAGAGAAAAATTTCTCTGCTGCACAAAGGAAAGAAATTATTATATAATGATGGCACAAAGTGCGATGTCCTGCTGCATGGGGCAATCTGCGGATGGTATGTGCCCGCGGCAGGAAAACGGATCATGGCCGCTGCGCGGTCCGCCGGAAGGAGCGGGTACTGCGAAAGGGCCGGGAACAGGTGACGGAGGATGGAACAGGTGAACAGGATCAGGTATCAAACGGCGCTGCTTCTGACAGCGCTTCTCTGGCTGCCTGCGGCGTCAGGCTGCGCGCAGCCCGCTTCAGTCAAAGCATTGGAGCAGACGGATGTCCGAAGCGGGGAAGAGCGGACGGCGGAGCCGGCGTCCGTGGAGATCGTCAGCAGGAATTTTTCCCACAGTGATTATGTGGACAGCATCGCCTTCCTGCTGCCTGCCGGATGGAGCTGCGAGGCTTATGAAAAGGTGAATGCAGGAGAGGATATGGATCCTTGGGAGTGGGGATTTGAGATCTGCATGGAGGAACAGGAGGAGCCGACTCTGTTTCTGTATGCGGCCAGACAGACCGGTCAGGACGCGCGCTTTGAGCCGGACGGGGAGAGCGCCCGGACGGTGCGGACGGGAGCCGGGCTGACCGGAAGGCGATATACCAGACAGGTCCTGCAGAAGGACGCGCAGACCAGACAGGAATATTATGTCGTCTTTGACCGGATCGACAACAGCAGTGCCGTCTATCAGATCTACGCTTCCCTGACGCCGGAGGAGTATGAAAAATATCAGACGGCGCTCGACAGTCTGGCGGCGGGAGTCAGCATCACGGCCGCCAAAAAAGAATAAGGGCTCCTGCCGGCGGGAAAAACGTATTGCGCCTTTTCCGGAAAACGTGTATAATTTCTGTGGTTCTTAAGAAGGACGGCACAGCCGGACCAAAGGCAGATGATCTGCGCCATGGAACATCCGCAGAGGCGCTGCGGGCGCAGAAAATGACCGTAAAAAAGAGAACGCTTCAAATGGAGGAAAAACGATGAGCAGGAAACCGATTGTATTAATGATCCTTGACGGCTACGGCCTGAATGACAAGGTAGAAGGAAACGCGGTCCGCGAGGCGGCTACGCCCGTGATGGACAGGCTGATGAAGGAGTACCCCTTTGTGAAGGGAAACGCCAGCGGCATGGCGGTGGGACTTCCGGACGGACAGATGGGAAATTCCGAGGTGGGCCACCTGAACATGGGCGCAGGCCGTATCGTATATCAGGAGCTGACCAGGATTACCAAGGAGATCCAGGACGGGGATTTCTTCAAAAATCCTGCGCTGCTTGATGCGGTGGAGAACTGCAGAAAGAACGATTCTGCCCTTCATCTGTACGGACTGGTTTCCGACGGCGGCGTACACAGCCATATCACTCATATTTACGGACTTCTGGAGCTGGCGAAGAGAGAAGGCCTGAAGAAAGTTTATGTGCACTGCTTCCTGGACGGCCGTGACACACCGCCCGCATCCGGAAAGGATTTTGTGGCGGAGCTGGAAGAGAAGATGGCAGAGATCGGCGTGGGCCAGGTGGCTTCTGTGATGGGACGCTACTACGCCATGGACAGAGATAACCGCTGGGACCGGGTGGAGAAAGCATACCGCTGCATGACGGCAGGCGAGGGAAACAGGGCAGAGTCCGCCACGGCAGGCATTCAGGCATCCTACGATGATGACAAGACAGACGAGTTTGTCATCCCCTTCTGCGTGGAGAAGGACGGAGAGCCCGTAGCCACCATCAAGGACAAGGACTCCATCATCTTCTTCAACTTCCGTCCCGACCGGGCGAGAGAGATCACCCGGGCGTTCTGCGACGATGATTTCAGCGGCTTTGCGAGAGAGCGCCGTCTGGACGTGACCTATGTGTGCTTCACCGACTATGACGAGACGATCGGCAACAAGCTGGTAGCCTTCAAGAAAGAGAGCATCACCAATACCTTCGGCCAGTTCCTGGCAGCCCACGGCATGACCCAGGCAAGAATCGCCGAGACGGAGAAATACGCTCACGTCACCTTCTTCTTCAACGGCGGCGTGGAGGAGCCCAACCCCGGCGAGGACCGGATCCTGGTGAAGTCCCCGAAGGTGGCCACCTACGATCTGCAGCCGGAGATGAGCGCGCCGGAGGTGTGCGACCGCCTGGTGGAGGCAATTAAATCCGGAAAGTATGACGTGATCATCATTAACTTCGCAAACCCGGATATGGTAGGCCATACGGGAGTGGAGAACGCGGCGATCAAGGCCATTGAGACGGTGGATGCCTGCGTGGGAAGAGCTGTGGACGCCATTAAGGAAGTAAACGGGCTGATGTTTATCTGCGCGGACCACGGAAATGCAGAGCAGCTGGTGGATTACCAGACGGGAGAACCCTGGACGGCCCACACCACCAACCAGGTGCCCTTTATCCTGGTGAACGCAGATCCTTCCTATAAACTGAGAGAGGGCGGCTGCCTGGCAGACATCGCTCCCACTCTGATCGAACTGATGGGAA
>DWWH01000006.1 GCA_019119815.1 Candidatus Eisenbergiella intestinipullorum
GACGCTTCCGCGCCCCGCCTCTTTTTTCTCCGGTTTACACCATTATTTTGTTCTGAAAGGTATGGAACTATGCAGGAAGGTTTTTCTTTTTAAAAAGGCGGGATGCAGGTCTACAATCCCAAATCCTCCCACGGTACGGTCACCTCAATAAAACCGGATGCGTAAGGACCGATTTCATAGGGCTGCGCATAAAAAACCACGCCCTCCTGCGTCAGATAGCTCTGGCTGAAAAAGTCTGTTTTTGCGCGTATCGTATCCGCCGCATCCTCGAAATAGCCGTCCTCCGGATGCTCCTCAATCCGGGAAAGAAACGCCTCCCTGGCCAGCCCGTTCACTTCCTCCTCTGAGAGAGGAAGGAGGCTCGCAAGCGTCACCTCGCTCCCGTCCGTTTCGCTGAAAATATGATTTTCCCGTCCCGGCATCCCATGAGCGCCTCCCGTAAAAAGATAATTATCCTGCCGGATGGAAATCACTCCCTGCACGGCTGTCACCACCGCCACCGAATAGTCGTCCGCCCAGGGCGCTGCGCCCGCCGACACCTCCGACTCTCTGAATTCCAGCGCTCCCTCCGCCAGGGAATCAGTCCCTGCCTCATAAGATTCCAGTTTATCCGCGGCCCAGCTCCGGTAAAAGGTATTGATGGCTTCCTCCGCCTCCGTGTTTCCCTCAAAGACCGGATATTCCAGGGTCACCGTCAGCGCCGCTTCTCCATCCGACGTATTCCACGCCATTTCCTCCGTTTCCAGATGATACGTATATGCCCCGGTGGTCAGACTTTCTTCCGTTGTCTCTTCCACGGCGGCCGTACTCTCTTCTGCCGTCTCTTCCGCAATGGCCGTACTCTCTTCCCCAGCGTCCATACTTTCTTGTGTAACTGCGTCTTCCGCTGTATCCGTATCGACAGTATTCAAATCTTCCGCCGCGCCGCAGCCTGCCGTCAGGGATAATAAAAACGCTGCGCAGACCGCTATTATTTTCCATCTTTTTCTCATAATCCGCCGCTCCTTTCCTGTAATGATGAAGTCAGAGTCCATACTATTATGTTCCGTCTTTCCTCTTTTATGCTGTTTTTCCTTCTTTCTGCAATCCGGCAGGCAACGTTTCTTCCTTCCCGGCATTATCATACTGTCAAAAAACACCCGACTTCTTTTGATGCTGGATGTTTTTTTGTTCACATATATCATATACCACATATCCTGCAGCGCCGCAGAGCATCCTGTTTCCGATACTCTGCGGCGCTGCAACCTTTTTAACCGATCAGCCAGTCGTACATCTCCTGATATTTCTTTGCGGAAACATTCCAGGAGAAATCAACAGCCATGCCTCTGTCGATGATCTTGTTCCATTCGCGCTTCTTGTCATAGTAGATCTTTTCCGCATAACGGATGGTGCCAAGCATCTCATGGGCATTGTAATTGCTGAAGCTGAAGCCCGTTCCCGTGCTCTCATATTCGTTATACGGCCATACCGTATCCTTCAGGCCGCCCGTTTCACGCACGATCGGCACCGTGCCGTAACGCAGGGCAATCAGCTGGCTCAGGCCGCAGGGCTCAAAAAGAGAAGGCATCAGGAAAGCGTCGCTGGAGGCGTAGATCCTGTGGGCCACCGCTTCGGAATAATAAATCTGTGCGGACACCTTTCCCTGATATTTCCAGGCAAAATGCCGGAACATATTTTCATAGCGCTCCTCGCCGGTTCCCAGCACAATGAGCTGGATATTGTCCTGGCAGAGCTCATCCATCACATAGGCCACCAGGTCAAAGCCCTTCTGATCGGTCAGACGGGAAACCACGCCAATCACCATGGCCTTGTCGTCCTGATTCAGTCCAAAATCAGCCTGCAGGGCACGTTTGTTTTTGATCTTTTCCTTCCGGAAGTTCACCGCGTTGAAGGTACGGGTGATAAACGGATCGGTTTCCGGATTATATTCATCATAATCAATGCCGTTCACGATACCTCTCAGATCGCCGCTTCTGGCGCGCATCAGGCCGTCCAGCCCTTCGCCGTAAAAAGGCGTCTTGATCTCCTCCGCATAGGTATTGCTCACCGTCGTAATGGCATCCGCATACACCAGGCCGCCCTTTAAGAGATTGGCATCCTTATAAGCCTCCAGCTTATCCGGTGTAAAGAATGACATGGGAAGGCCCGTGATGTCCTGTACCTCCTTAATGCTCCATTTTCCCTGGAACTTCAGGTTGTGGATCGTCATGACCGTCTTGATCCCGCGGTAAAAATCGCTCCCCTGGAATCTCTCATGCAGATAGACCGGAATCAGTCCTGTCTGCCAGTCGTGGCAATGGATCAGATCAGGCCGGAAATCGATCACGGGCAGGATGGACAGCGCCGCCTTGGAGAAAAATGCGAACTTCTCGATCTCGAACAGCGCGTTGTCACAGTAGGGCTTGAATCCGTTGAAATAAAACTCATTGTCGATGAAATAGAACTTGATGCCGTCCACTTCTGATTCCATGATTCCCACATACTGATTCTGCCAGTGGAAATCCATGTAAAAATGGGTCCTGTAGGTCAGCCGGTCCTTCATCGCCTGCGTCATGCACACATATTTCGGCAGAATCACCCGGACATCGTAATATTCCCTGTCGATGCACTTGGGCAGCGCCCCCACCACATCTGCCAGACCGCCTGTTTTTATGAACGGTACGCCTTCCGAAGCCACAAACAGAATTTTTTTCATTGTAAATCCTCCCGTAATCAATAAGAATATCCTTCTCTAAATTTCGGCTTTGTGTCTATTATACATCATCACCGCATTGAAATAAAGGACTTTTTCCCGGAAGGAAAGACGCCCCGGCCGGAGCGCAGACCCTCAGCCTTTGTACTGCAGGCGGATCTTGTCGGCGATCAGAGCGATGAATTCCGAATTGGTAGGCTTTCCCTTGCCGGTATTGATGGTATAGCCAAACAGAGCATCCAGCGTCTCCATCCTTCCTCTGCTCCACGCCACCTCGATTGCATGGCGGATAGCGCGCTCCACGCGGCTGGGCGTGGTCTGATATTTTTTCGCGATGGTGGGATAGAGGACCTTTGTGATGGAGTTGAGCATTTCGATGTCCTGAACGGACATCATGATCGCCTCTCTCAGATACTGGTATCCTTTGATGTGCGCCGGAACGCCGATCTCATGAATCATATCCGTCACATCCTTTTCCAGATCGTGCGGCGGCGTCTGATGGGATGCCTGCGCAGGCTTCTCCTCCTGTGCCGTCAGCTCCGGGGCGGCCGTCCCTGCAGCCGGCACCGTGATCATGATCTGAAATTCCTGATTCGTTTTCATCAGGTCGGTCAAAATCTGGACCACTCTTTCACTGTCCTTTCCCGTATTCATACGAAGCTGTTCCATATTTGTCCTCCATTCATCCAAAAAACCTTTTCTTTCTGTCTGTTCCTGCACTAATTATATAAGAATGACAAAATATGGCAACCTTCTTTCGTCGCAAAAAACGCGCTAAACCGTTATATTTCGATACGCTTCCGGCTCTCTTTCTGTCGGTTTTGTGCGAAACCGGTTGAAAAGCGGCGATAATCGACGGTTTTCGTCCGGGCTCCGGCCCGGCCTCAATGCCCGAGCATGTTTTCAATAAAGATCCCATACCCTTTCGTGGGGTCGTTTACCAGTACATGGGTGACTGCGCCGATCAGCTTTCCATCCTGGATGATGGGTGCGCCGCTCATGCCCTGGACAATGCCGCCGGTCAGAGCCAGAAGGCGTTCATCCGTGACGGTGATCTCAAGCCCTCTGTTCACATTGTCATGATCCAGATGGATCCCTGTGATCTCGATGGTATACAGCTCCGGTTCGCCGCCCACGCTGCACAGGATTTCCGCCTCCCCTTCTGCCACCTCCTGTTTGAGTCCGACGGGGATGGCGGAGGAGATGATCCCGTCTGTGGCTTCCTCGTCCAGGCTGCCGTAGATCCCCTCTTCGGTATTGGCCTCTATGGTTCCGATCCGGTTGCTTTCCCCATAGTCGATCACGCCGGTCAGCTCGCCGGGAGCGCCGTTTTCCCCCCTGCGGATGGCTACGATCTGCGTCTGATACAGGCTGCCGCTTTCCAGATCCATCAGCTCCGCCGTGTCCACATCGTTGATGCCGTGTCCCAGCGCGCCGAAGCTGTTGTCCTCATCCAGCCAGGTGAGCGTGCCCACGCCCTGCGCATTGTCACGGATCCAGATCCCCAGCTTGTATTCCCCGTTCTGATTCTGCTCCGGCTGAAGGCTTACGTCAAACTGCTGTCCGTCCCTCTGAATGGTCAGAAGCATCTGTTTTCCTTCGCTGTCCGCGATGCGCTGCATGAATTCCGCCTTCCCCGTCACCTCCTCTCCGTTCGCTTTCAGGATGTAGTCTCCTTCCTTCAGGAGCCTGGCTGCAGGAGCATTCATCTGCCCTTCCGGCCCTTCAAATTCCCCGGTGGCGATCACCAGGACTCCTTTCGTCTTTACATAGATGCCGATGGGAATTCCCGCCGGGATCAGGGTCCTGTCATCGATCACCTCCACCTGCACGGTCTTAAAAGGGATCAGGCCGAACAGCTTCAGCTGCATGGTATAGCTTTCCAGCTCCTGCGCATACAGTGTAAGGGGCCTGCTCAGATCCACCGGCAGGCTTTCGGAGGAAGTGCTGCCGGTCACGCTCCTTCCCACGGCCGCCACCGCTTCTTCTTTGTATCCGTCTTCTTTCTTTTCTCCCGCTTCCTCATTCCGGTAAACTTCCCCTGATGCGGGAACATTCAGGTCCAACTCCTGCTGCACGCCTGCCCGGATATGGATCATGCCGGGCACACGGTTCCACAGAAGGAACATCCAACATATAAAAAGCGCCGCAACGGCACAGATAAGGATCAGACACAGGATCAATCTGTATTTTCGTCTCCTTTCCAATTCCTCACATCCTTTCCCAAAAACTTGAAAAGGACATACATCTGCATGTACGTCCTTTCTAGTATGTGAAGAATCGGTTTCCGCTAGTTTAGTATTGTTTTGTATGCTCTGCCATTTCTTTCAATTCTCTCGCGTTGGCAAGCGCGCTCTCTGTCAGGACATCCCCTCCCAGCATACGGGCCAGCTCCCGCTCCACCGCAGCTCCTCTGATCTCTTCGATGCAGGTGCGGGTGGTTCCGTCGCCGGATTTTTTTTCAATGACAAAATGATTGTCCGCCATGGCCGCGATCTGAGGCAGGTGGGTGATGCAGATCACCTGACGTGCCTTTCCCAGAACCGCCAGCTTCTGCGAAACCTTCCAGGCGGTTTTCCCGCTGATCCCGGTATCGATCTCGTCAAAAATGAAGGTATCCCTGTCCTCCTGGGCCGCCGTCACCGTTTTCAGGGCCAGCATGATGCGGGAAAGCTCACCGCCGCTCGCCACCTCAGACAGCGGCTTCTTCGGCTCGCCCGGATTGGTGGAGATCCGAAAGGACACCTCATCCCAACCATCGGAAGCGGGACAGTCCTTTTGGGTCAGAAGCACGTCGAAATCCACATGGCTGAAATTCAGATCGGAAAGCGCTGCGATCAGAAGCTGCGACAGCCTTTCTCCCGCCCTGCGGCGGATGCCGGACAGCTGTGCGCACAGCCTCTCCACCTGTGCTCTTTCTTCTTCCAGCCTTCCCTGAAGCCGCTCCCGATATGCGTCCGCATCCTGCAGGCGTTCGATCTCCTGCTGCCTTTCTTCCTGGTAGCGCAGGATTTCCGGGATGGTATTTCCATATTTTTCCTTGAGACGGTTGATCAGATTCAGCCGCTCTTCCACCTGGATAAAATCCGCCTGATCAAATTCCAGGTCAGAAAGGTATTCGGACACGGAATGGTTGAAGTCGTTCAGCAGTCCTTCCATATCGGAAAGCATGGAAATCAGCTGCTCCAGCTCTTCATCACAGGCGCTGACGGAGGAAAGCTCCCGCAGGGCCCGTCCCACCGCTTCGGAAACACCTCCCTCCGTTTCCGAGCCGGTCAGCTCCCAGGCGGCGCCCACCGCCTCCGCGATGCGGCGGCTGTTTGCCATCTTCCGGTAGCGTCCCTCCAGCTGCTCATCCTCTCCTTCCTTCAGTCCGGCATCCGCGATCTCCTGCTCCTCAAAGCCCGCGAGGGAAAGGGCGCGTTCCCTCTCTCTGCTGTCCATGCTGCATTCGGCAAGCAGCTTCTGTGTCTGGCGGAATGCCTCCCAGCTTTTTTTCAGCTCCCGTTTCAGACCGGCCGCTTCCTCCCCGGCAAAATCATCCAGGATCTCCAGGTGACGCTTGGGCTTTAACAGCTTCTGAGAGTCATGCTGACCGTGGATGTCGATGAGGATGCCGGAAAGCTCCTTTAAGAGCCTGCCGTTCACCGTCTCCCCGTTGACCCGGCTCAGACTCCTTCCGGGCAGGATGCGGCGCTGCAGGATCACCATGCCGTCTTCCTCCACGGGGATGTCAAGCGCCCTTACCCGATCCGCCTGCTCCTTCCTGTCCAGCGCAAAGACCAGCTCCACCAGCGCCTGATCCGCTCCTGTGCGGATCATATCCCTGTCGGCCCTGCCTCCAAGGGCCAGACTGACAGAACCCAGGAGGATGGATTTGCCCGCGCCCGTCTCACCGGTCAGGATGTTCAGGCCCGGGCCGAAAAAAACCTCCGTTTCCTGGATCAGCGCCAGATTTTTCACATGTAAGCTCACCAACATATTCCTACCCGTTTTCCTCCCTATTTTCCCAGGATGCGGCGGATCTTTTCCATGACTGCCCTCGTATCCTCCACGCTGCGGATTGCCATCATGATGGTATCATCTCCTGCGATGCAGCCCACGATCTCCTGAAACTTCATGGCGTCCACCGCGGCGGCCACCGCCATGGCCATGCCGGATACGGTCTTGATCACCAGGATGTTCTGGGCCATATCCATGGAAACGAAGCCGTCCTTCAGCACACGCACATATTTGTCCCACAGATGGCTGTCATCCTGCTTTAATACCACATATTTCTGGCGGCCGTTGCCCGCCGGCACCTTGGACAGGTGAAGCTGCCTGATGTCCCTGGAGATCGTGGACTGGGTCACCGCAAAGCCTGCTTCCTTCAGCCGGTCGGCAAGCTCCTCCTGCGTTTCGATCTCGCTGTTTTCCACCAGTTCCACGATTTTTTCCTGTCTGCTCTGTTTCATCCGTCTACTCACTCATCTTTCTATGTAAGCGTTCCAGAAATCCCGGCTCGCTCAGCCTGATAATGGAGGTGGTCCGCTCGCTTTTTTTTACCCGGACCCGGTCTCCGGTCCGAAGCCTGGTGAGCAGGCTCCCGTCAAAGCTGACTTCCACCTCCTGCACGCCGCCCGAAGGCTTTTCGCCGATCTCCACCACCACCTCGTCCCGGTCGCAGAGCACCACGCTCCGGGTGTTGAGCGTATGGGGACAGATAGGCGTCAGGAGGATCAGTCCGGCTTCCGGCTCCGCGATGGGACCGCCCGCCGAAAGGTTATAGCCGGTGGAACCGGTCGGAGTGGCGATCACGATCCCGTCCGCCCCATAGCTTGCCAGAAGCTGTCCGTTCACCCAGATTTTCAGAGGAACCACCTGCATGGGGCCGCATCTGGTAACGGTCACGTCGTTCAGCGCATCGAGCTGGGCCGTCTCCCTGCTCCCGTCTCCCCGGAGCACGCTTCCGGAAAGCATCATCCGCTGCTCGACGGCATATTCACCGCGCAGCAGCCGTTCCAGCGCCGCGTCCAGAGCGCAGACCTCCACCTCTGCCAGATAGCCCATGGTCCCCAGGTTCACGCCCAGGAGAGGAATCCGGCTGGAAGCCGTCTCCTTTGCCGCTTTCAGCATGGTCCCGTCCCCGCCGAGCACGATCATGCAGGCCGCCCGATCCGGCCTGCAGCCTTCTCCTTCCTCCGTACGAAGCCCCAGCTGCAGCGCGTCCTCATTATCCGCGAATACGGAAACCCTCGCGCCCCGCGCCTCCAGAAATCCGCGGATGCGCTCCGTCACAAGAAGCCCCGGATCCTTGGGCCGGTTCGTCATGATGATATAAGAATTGTTCGTCTCTGTGCCCATTTTTCCGTCCAGCCTGTTCCTTTCCGGTCCGCAGGGTGCGCCTTTTGTTACTCCACCTGTGTATGCGCCTGCTGTACCACGTCTGCGATCCTCTCCTGCCATCCGCCCGTTCCGGAAAGGCCGCCTCCCTCCGCCTCAAAACCTGCAAAGCCCCTCAGCGCATCCGCCTCGGAAAAGGCCGCAGTCCGCGCATCCTGCTGCGGATCCTTTTCCAGCCAGATCAGATATTCGATGTTCCCCTCCGGACCTCTCACCGGGGAAAAGGTCAGTCCCTTCACCCCAAAGCCGAGGAATGCGGCAAAGTCTGCAACCTTTCCGATCACCTCCCGGTGCACGGAAGGCTCTCTCACCACGCCTTTTTTCCCAACCTTTTCCCGGCCCGCCTCAAACTGAGGCTTGATCAGGCAGACCATCTGTCCTTCCGGCTTTAACAGCCTTCTTGCAGGCAGAAGGATCCTGGTAAGGGAAATGAAGGACACATCCACGGAAGCAAAATCCAGCTCGTCCGGAATATCCTTTTTTTCCATATAGCGGAAGTTGGTGCGCTCCATGCAGACCACCCGTTCGTCGCAGCGAAGCTTCCAGGCCAGCTGGCCGTGTCCCACGTCCACCGCATAGACCCTTTCCGCCCCGTTCTGCAGCATGCAGTCGGTAAAGCCTCCGGTGGAAGCGCCGATGTCCATGCAGATCTTTCCCTGTAGGGAAATGGGGAACTCCTTCATGGCCTTTTCCAGCTTCAGACCGCCCCGGCTCACGTATTTCAGAGGATTCTCCTTCACCGTGATCTGCACATTTTCTGCGAACACGGCTCCGGCCTTATCCTCTCTCTGTCCGTCCACGAACACGTTTCCGGACATGATGACCGCCTTCGCCTTTTCCCGGGAAGGCGCATATCCCAGCTTCACAAGAAGCACATCCAGCCGTTCCTTCATTGCTGTTTCCACGCCTCCAGTATCCGTTTCGTCACCGTCTCTTCGTCGATGCCGATCTCCTTTTTCAGAAGCTCCACATTGCCGTGCTCCACATATTCATCCGGAATGGTGATGGAAAGGATCTTTCCGGGAAGCTCCTGTTCGTCCGCAAAGGTGCGCACCCGTTCTCCGAATCCCCCGCTTTCCACATTTTCCTCCATGGTTACGATCAGGCGGTGCTTTTCTGACAGATGCCGGATCATCTGCTCATCGATGGGCTTGACAAAGCGGGCGTTCACCAGAGTGCAGGAAAGGCCGCACTCCTTCAGCCGCTCCCTGACGCCTTCCGCGGTCTTCACCATGCTTCCCACCGCCAGAAGTGCGATGCCTTCCTCTTCATAAAGCATCTCCGCCTTTCCGTATTCCACCGGGGCACGCATCTGAGCCAGGCCGTCATAGGCCTCTCCCCGAGGATAGCGGATGGCGATGGGTGCCGGGAAGGCTACGGCGAACTTGAGCATGTCCGACAGCTCCCACTTGTTCTTGGGCGCACAGATGTGCATGTTCGGAATGGAGGACAGGTAGGACAGAT
This sequence comes from Candidatus Eisenbergiella intestinipullorum, assembly GCA_019119815.1. Classification (GTDB taxonomy): domain Bacteria; phylum Bacillota; class Clostridia; order Lachnospirales; family Lachnospiraceae; genus Eisenbergiella; species Eisenbergiella intestinipullorum. The sequence continues at coordinate 9,539 of DWWH01000006.1, forward strand.
CAAAGATTCCCTGATGGGTCTCTCCGTCGCTTCCCACCAGTCCGGCCCGGTCAATGGCAAAGATCACGGGCAGATTCTGGATGCACACGTCATGCAGGATCTGATCGTAAGCACGCTGCAGGAAGGAGGAATAGACCGCCACCACCGGCTTCAGGCCGCCGGCTGCAAGTCCCGCCGCAAAGGTCACCGCATGCTGCTCCGCGATCCCCACGTCAAAGAAGCGGTCCGGATAGGCATGGCTGAAGCGCTTCAGGCCCGTTCCGTCCGGCATGGCCGCGGTGATGGCCACGATCTTGTCGTTTCTCTGGCCCAGCTTCATCATGACAGTGGAGAAAATGTCCGTATAATTGGCCTTCATTTTCTTTTTCAGCGGCACGCCTGTCTGCACGTCGAAGGGCTCCGCCCCGTGAAAGCGGGCCGGATGCTTTTCCGCAGGCGGATAGCCCTTGCCTTTCTTGGTGAGCACATGGATGAGCACCGCGTTTTTTCTGCGCTTCGCCTCCCGGATCACCCGGACGAGAGCTCCCGTATCGTGTCCGTCCACCGGCCCCAGATAAGTGATCCCCATATCCTCGAACAGCATGCCGGGGATCACCAGCTGCTTCAGGCTGTTCTTCGCCCTCCGGATGCCGGCTACTACCGGATCCCCGTACTTCGTGTTGCGGATGGCGTAGTAGATGCCGTCCTTCACGTCCAGATAGGCGTTGGAGGTACGGATGTTGTTCAGATATTTGGAAACGCCGCCCACATTTTCTGAGATGGACATGTTATTATCGTTCAGGATGATGATGAAATTGGTTTCCAGCCTGGCCGCATTGTTTAACGCCTCATAGGCCATCCCGCCGGTCAGGGACCCGTCTCCGATCACGGAGACCACCGTATAGTCCTCTCCCTTCAGGTCCCTGGCCTTGACCAGGCCCAGTCCTGCGGAGATGGAGGTGGAGCTGTGTCCCGTATCAAAGCTGTCGCACGCGCTCTCCTTCCGTTTGGGGAAGCCGCTCATGCCGCCGTACTTCCGGAGCGATTCAAAGCCGTCCCGGCGTCCGGTCAGCAGCTTGTGCGTGTAGGACTGATGTCCCACATCCCAGATGATCTTATCCTTCGGGAGCTCCAGCACCAGGTGGAGCGCCATGGTCAGCTCCACCGCTCCCAGATTGGACCCCAGATGTCCGCCCGTCACGCTGATCTTGTTCACCAGAAATTCCCGGATCTCCGCCGCCAGCGTCGGATAGTCCCTGGGGCTGATCTTCTTTATGTCGTTTGGCTGCTTTATCTGATCAAGAAGCATGGTTTCCTCCATTCCGAAGCGTACCGCGCCGGAAAACCGCATACGGTCCTGCCGCTTTTCATCACTTTTTCCGTGTTATCAAATCCTCCACCAGGCATTCCAGGAAGGGGTTTCTCTGCTCAGAAAGGCTCATCAGCTCCTCAAGCGCCTCCTCCGAAAGCCTGCGCACCTCTTTTTCCGACCGTTCCATGCCGTTCAGGGAAACATAGGTGACCTTGTGGTTTTTCAGATCGCTCCCCGTCTGCTTTCCCAGCTCCTGCAGACTGCTTGTCAGATCCAGAATATCGTCCCGGATCTGGAAGGCCAGACCGATCCTGCTGCCGATGCGCTCCAGCGCTGCGAGCTTTTCTTCCGCAGCCCCCGCGAGGACGGCTCCGATCATCATGGGGCTTTCGATCATGGCAGCCGTTTTGTTTTCATGAATATAAAGAAGCAGTTCCTGTGTCACCTGCTCCGGCGGGAAATCCTCTGCCTGCGTGTCCGCGCACTGTCCGCCGATCATGCCGCCGATCCCGGATTTGGCGGACAGGATCTGCATGGCGCGGGCCATGCGCTTTAACTGCGTCTCATCCTCCGCAAGCTGAAAAGCGGAGGCCGCCGTCTCAAAGGCCAGATTCAAAAGGGCGTCGCCTGCCAGCACCGCCATACCCTCTCCGTATACCGCATGGGTGGTCTTTCTCCCTCTGCGGTATTCGTCATTATCCATGCAGGGAAGATCATCGTGCACCAGGGAATACGTATGAATGAATTCGACAGCCGCCAGAAAAGGGGCCGCCAGCTCCTCCTTTCCTCCGAACAGGCGGCAGCATTCCAGAAGCAGCATGGGGCGCAGGCGCTTGCCTCCCGCCAGCACGCTGTAATTTGCCGCCTCAGCCACTGTTTTCGCATACCCCTCTTCCTTCGGCAGATACCGCCTCAGAATCTCTTCGATCTCCGTAACCTCCGTCGCAAGACGCTCCTCAAAATTCATCCAGTCCACCCTCCTCGTTCAATACCAGGACCTTTTTTTCCACCTGGTCGATCTTATCATTGCAGATCTTCAGAAGATCCATTCCTCTCTTATATGCACGGAAGGATTCCTCCAGCGAAATTCCTTCCTCCTCCAGTCTGCCGGTGATCTCATCCAGCATCTCAAACGCCTCTTCCAGGCTGATCTCCTCTTCAGCATTCTTCTGTCCGCCCGCTTCCCCGTTGACAGGCGTTCCGGAACAGTCTCCGTCAAAAGCTGCTTCCTGCGTTTTCTTTTTAGCCGGCATATCCTTCTCCTTTATCCGTTTCCGAAAAGGGCTCCCAGGGTGAAGTCTCCTTCACCTCGGCCAGCGCCCTGCCGTTTTTCATATAAATGGCGAGCAGGTCTCCGGGTGCGATCCGCCCGATGTCGGAAACCGTTCTGCCCGCCTCGTCCTCCACATGAGAATAGCCACGGGCCAGTCTGTCCAGAGGAGACAGTCCCTTCATCCTTTCCACATAGAGGCGCAGGCGGTTTCTGTTCTGCTCCAGTCCGCGCTTCATCGCCGCCTGCAGCTCCTCCTCCATCCGGATGGCCTGCATCCGCTTTTCCCGGATCTGGTTGGACGGACTTAAATACTGAAGCCTTTGCGCCGCATGCCGCAGCCGCAGCGCATCCCGCTTCAGGACCGTCCGCAGTCTCCGGTTCAGCCCTTCCCGCTGCGTTTCCAGAAGCTTCAGAAGCTGCCTTACGTCATACACCGCAAGCTCTGCGGCCGCGGACGGCGTGGGCGCGCGCAGGTCGGACACGAAGTCAATGATGGTCGTATCCGTCTCATGCCCCACCGCGGATATGACGGGAACCGTACAGTCAAATACAGCCTGAGCCACCGCCTCATCGTTAAAAGCCCACAGATCCTCCATGGAACCGCCGCCGCGTCCCACGATCATCACGTCCACATCCAGCCGTTCCAGCGCCCGGATCCCGTTCACGATGCTGGGCACCGCCTGTTCTCCCTGCACGATGGCCGGATAAAGGATGATCTGCACATAGGGATTCCTGCGATGTGTGATATTGATGATGTCCTGCACCGCTGCCCCTGTGGGCGCCGTCACCACCCCCAGCGTACGGATATAGCGTGGGATCGGCTGCTTATATTCAGGCGCGAACAGACCGCGTTCCGCGAGCTCTCTTTTCAGCCGTTCAAATTTTTCATATAAATATCCCGCCCCGTCCGGAAAGATCTCCTTCGCGTAAAGCTGATATTTTCCATCCCTTTCATAGACCTCCACGCTCCCCAGAGCGACAACCTGCTGTCCTTCCTCGAGACGGAATCTGAGCCCCTTACGGTATCCGGAAAACATCACACAGGCGATGGCTCCCTTTTCATCCTTCAGCGTAAAATAAAGATGTCCGGAAGAGTGATATTTGCAGTTGCTCACCTCTCCCCTGACATAGATGCTGCGCAGCATGAAATCCTGGGAAAACATGTTACGGATATAGGAATTCACCTGTCCCACCGAGTAAACGTTCTTCATTTACCTGTCCTTATACGAACCGCGCCAGAACGCCGTTCACGAAGCCGGAGGATTCGTCCTGTCCGAACTTTTTCGCCAGCTCCACCGCTTCGTTGATCGCCACGCTGTCCGGGATCTTCTCATCAAACCGGATCTCATAGACCGCGAGCCGGATGATGGCAAGCTCCACCTTTCCCATCCGGTCGATGGTCCAGCCTTTCGCCGTACTGCTGATCATCCCATCGATCTCGGGGAGCTTTTCCAGGATCCGGGAAAGCTTTTCCCGGATATACGCTTCATCCTCAGCGCCGGCCACATTTTCCTCATCCTCAAAGAAAAGCCGGCACTGCTCCGGCATCTCCTCGATCGTATTGAATTCCACGCGGAACAGCAGCTTGAAGATCTGTTCCCTCTGCTCTCTTCTGCCCATCTTTTCTCCTGTATCTTTCAGCGCCGCATCCTTCTCTTCCGCACAGGCCTGTTCCCTTTTTTTCGAAAGACACAGCGGTTCAGACTGCTGCTCTGAACCGCTGCAACCTGCGGCGCTCTTTCTTTTTTTACTGTCTGCCCGGCTCCATGTTCACATTCACGATCCGGATGTTCACATCCGTAACGGTCAGCCCGGTCATATTCTCGATCGCGTTCTTCACCTTCTCCTGTACCTTTGCGCTGGTTCCCGGAATGTTATAGCCGTATTCCAGACTCAGTGCCAGATCCACCTTCACATTGCTTCCGGTCACCTGCACCTTCACGCCTCTGGTCAGACTCTTGACGCCCACCTTGCTCATCAGCTCATTGGTCACCTTTCCGGCAAGGGAATAAACTCCTTCCACCTCCATTGCGGCAAGGGAAGCGATCATGGCCACAACCTCGTCCGCGATCTGCACGGAGCCGATGCTGTCGTCTCCCTGTAATACATAGGTATTCCTGTTTGTATCTTTTTCCATAAGGCAGCCTCCTTTATCACTATAACACTGATTATAACAAAATCCCTTCCCTTTGCAAAGCATTTTCTCCACCGGCAGGGACGGACCGGAGCCGGGTGCAGCCGTGCCTTCTTCCTGCCGTCCCGTCCCCTATAGGAAAAATGTCAGTGCAAGCCGCTCCTTCGCGGCCGCATAGGCGACCGTCTCCCGGGAAAGATACCGAAAGATTTCCCGGCTGACAAGCAGGCTCTCTTCCAGCTCCTCATAGACGGACTCATTCGCACACTTGAGCGTCACCGCCCGCCATCCCTCCTGCTGTGCTCTCTCAAAGGCAGCCGAAACCTGCGCCCTATCGGCCCGGGTGAAGTACAGCCCCTCACGCACATAATAATTGTCTGCCATGCTGCGGCAGTCCGGAAGAAGAAAGGTATCATCGGCCCTGTGGGTCCGGGAGATCTCCTCTGCGGTCACCAGAAAACAGTCATAGTCGATCTGCTCCATTCTGTCCTCCGCATGATCCTCCCCCGCCGGAGGGTCTTCTGTCCCGGCCCCTCCTTCTTCCGTATCCTTTTTCCGATAGCTCACATCTCCCCAAGCCGGGTCCGCATAATACCAGGCACCGCTGCAGCGCACCGCTGTCCAGGCGTGGGGAGAACCGTCCTCTGTCTTTCCCGTCACCAGGACCGCCGGGATCCCGGCTCTCTGGCACAGATACTGGAAGGCCTTCGCATACCCCTGACAGACGGATCTTCCATACAGAAAAACGGAGCAGATCGTCTGGTTTTCCGGCGCCTGCAGATCGTATTCTGTCCCGAGGATCACCGCTTCATACAGCTCCTTCAGCTTCTCATAATCATCCATTTCCGGCGCAAGCCCGGAAAGCACGGCATCTGCCGCTTTCCGCACCCGCTCCATCCTCTCTTTTGCCTGCTGCCCGGAAAACGTATAGGACGGCTGAAAGGAGATGCTGCGTATCTCCTCTCCCGCCGTCCGGACGCTCAGGGTATAGCCGTCCACATAAAAAATTTCCGGATGATCTGCAAGCACACAGGAAAAGATCCGTTCCAGACGGTCCGCATCCTGTACGCGCACAGAAAGGACGGTCTCCTGTGAAAACCCGGTCACCGCATCCAGAAGCTCCTCATACAGCAGTCGGTCCTCTTCTCCCAGGGTGAAAAAAGCATAGCCCCCTTTCTCCGTCTCGGAAAGGAGGCTCTCCTCTGTCTCCGGGGATGCACAGACGGGCTGATCTTCTGCGTTTTCCGGCGATACGGAGGCTGCCCGAGCCTGTCCGGTCTCAGGCCCCACAGCGCTTCCCTGCGCAGCCTCCGGCCAGGCGCTCCTTTCGGGGAGGATGCGGCCAATCCCTCCGACTGCGGCGGCATAAACCGCCGCCGCAATTAAAGCGGCCAAAAGAATGGTTTTTCCCGTTTCTCCTGTCCCTTTCACCCTGTCCTCCCATCCAAAGCTGCGGCCCTTCCTCAGTTCCTGCCAAATTCCGTCAGGATCAGGCCCTTGTTTCTGTCCACCGTCATGCCCACGCTCCACTCGTTGACGAACAGAAGCAGCGGGTTTCCTCTCATGTCCTTCACCTTCTTCATGTCGGAGGTTCCGGTCAGCTTATCCAGATCGAAATCTTCCTTGTTTTCAATCCAGCGGATGTGCTCATAGGGAAGCGGCTCCAGCCGGATTTCCACGTTGTATTCGTTGTTCAGGCGGTATTTGAGCACGTCGAACTGCAGGACACCCACCACGCCGACGATGATTTCCTCCAGACCCGTATTGTATTCCTGAAAGATCTGGATGGCGCCCTCCTGGGCGATCTGAGTGATTCCCTTGACGAACTGCTTTCTCTTCATGGTATCCACCTGGCGCACCCTGGCAAAATGCTCCGGCGCAAAGGTGGGGATGCCCTCATAGGCGAAATTTTCCTTCGGCATGCAGAGCGTGTCGCCGATGGAAAAGATGCCCGGATCGAACACGCCGATGATGTCTCCCGCATAGGCTTCGTCCAGAATCTTCCGTTCGCTCGCCATCAGCTGCTGAGGCTGGGAAAGGCGCATCACCTTACCGCCCTGCACATGCTTTACCTCCATGCTGGCGTCAAATTTGCCGGAGCAGATGCGCATGAAGGCGATGCGGTCCCGGTGGGCCCTGTTCATGTTGGCCTGAATCTTGAACACAAAGGCAGAAAAATCATGCTCCACCGGATCGATGAGACCGCAGTCCGCTTTTCTGGGAAGAGGCGGCGTGGTCATGTCGAGGAAATGCTGCAGGAAAATCTCCACGCCGAAGTTGGTCAGGGCGGAGCCGAAAAATACGGGGGTCAGGTCGCCGCTTCTGACCAGGTCCAGATCAAATTCAGCACTGGCCCCGTCCAGCAGCTCCACCTCCTCCAGAAGCTTTTCCATGGCCTCTTCTCCAATGAACTCCCGGAGCGTATCCGTATCGGAAAGCGGGATCTCCGTAGCATGGCCTTCCTTCGTTCCCTTTTCTGTATCGGAATAGGTGATGACGCATCCCCTGTCCCTGTCATAGACGCCCTTAAACGCCTTTCCGGAGCCGATGGGCCAGTTCTTGGGGCAGGTGGCGATTCCAAGCTCCTTTTCGATCTCATCCAGCAGATCAAAGGTGTCGTTGGCATCCCGGTCCATCTTGTTGATGAAGGTAAAAATCGGGATCTTGCGCATCACACAGACCTTGAACAGCTTTCTGGTCTGGGCCTCCACGCCCTTGGATGCGTCGATCACCATGACCGCAGAGTCCGCCGCCATCAGCGTCCGGTAGGTATCCTCGGAGAAATCCTGATGGCCCGGCGTATCCAGAATGTTGATGCAGTATCCGTCATATTCAAACTGGAGCACGGAGGATGTGACGGAAATTCCTCTCTCCTTTTCGATCTCCATCCAGTCGCTCACCGCATGGCGGGCGGTGGCCTTTCCCTTCACGCTTCCCGCCAGGTTGATCGCCCCGCCGTAAAGCAGAAACTTCTCGGTCAGCGTGGTTTTTCCTGCATCCGGGTGGGAAATGATGGCAAAGGTTCTTCTTCTGTTGATTTCAGTTTTTATATCGCTCAATGTTCTTCTTTCCTCTCGCCGTTTGTAAACAGCTCTCTTCAGATTAACAGGCAGCAGAAAACACAGGGGCACGCCTTTGGGGCCAGCCGCCGGAGGCAGACTTCCCTTTTTGGCCTCCCGTATCCTCCGCTACGTCGGACTCAGCATGGACAGCATGGAGGTTCCGGCAAATTCCGGCCGGATTCCGAAATAGTCCAGCACCGTGGCTCCAATGTCCGCAAAGGTCTCTCTGGTCCCCAGATTGACCGGTTCAATGTTCTTTCCGTAAATGACAAGCGGCGTGTACTCCCTGGAATGGTCGGTGGATACGGTGTACCCCGGATCGCAGCCGTGGTCTGCCGTGATCATGAGCACATCATCGGGGCACATGTCCGCAAGAAACTGCGGCAGCCATTCATCAAAGGCGGTCAGCGCCTTCGCGTAGCCGTCAATATCGTTTCTGTGACCGTAAAGCATGTCATAGTCCACCAGATTGATGAAGCAGAGCCCTTCAAAGTCTCTGCTCTGATACTCCAGAGCTCTTTGCATCCCTTCCGCATTTCCCGCGGTATAGACGTGCTCCGTGATTCCCTTTCCGGCGAAGATGTCAAAGATTTTACCCACGGCAATCACATCATATCCCTTCGCCTTCAGCTGATCCAGCATGTTTATGGAAGGGGGCTCGATGGAAAAGTCATGGCGGCGGGGCGTTCTCACATAATGACCGCTCTCCCCTTCAAAAGGACGGGCGATCACCCGGCCCACGCCGTGCTCCCCGGTGAGAATTTCCCTGGCGATCCGGCAGTATTCATACAGGGTCTCCGGCGGCACGATTTTTTCATGGGCCGCGATCTGGAACACGCTGTCCGCCGAGGTATAGACGATGAGCTTTCCCGTTTTCACATGCTCGTCGCCATAATCCTTTATGACCTCTGTTCCGGAATAGGGGCGGTTGCAGAGAACGCCTCTTCCGGTGCGGCGGGTGAATTCATCCAGAACCTCCTTCGGAAAGCCCTCCGGATAGGTGGGCAGAGGACGGCCGGAGTAGATGCCGGAAATCTCCCAGTGGCCGATGGTGGTATCCTTCCCTTTGGAGGCCTCACGCATGCGGGCCACCGCCGCGCGGGGAGAAGGAACCGAACGGTGCCAGTCGATGCCATCAATGTTGAACAGGCCGAGAGATTCCATGTTCGGCATATGAAAATATGGGCTTGCTGCCGCGCTTTTTAAGGTGTTTGTTCCCTCGTCGCCGTATTCGGCCGCGTCCGGCTCCGCGCCGATGCCGACGCTGTCGAGGACGATGAGAAAGACTCTCTTTTTATTTGAATTCATTGTCTATGCGCTCCTTTTTTCAAATGGCAGGCGGACGGCGGGCAGGATATACGCTTTTCCGGCCCTGTCCCGCGGGGACGGGCGCAGTACGGCATCCCTCTTCTTTTTTCATACCGCTCATTACCTGCGTGGACAGTATACCAGTAATTTTTTGATTTGTATAGTCCAAAGGCCGGCTCTTTTCACCCTCTTTTCGAAAAAAAGCAGCATATCCATACCGTTTTTGGCAGACATGGATATGCCGCTTTTATCATTTGCTGATGTTCTTTTTCAGGGAATGGATCAGCTGTTGCAGAATTCTTTCAAACCGGTTTTTTCCAGAAAATCTTCTATGGATTCCGCTTTTGCTGCCTCTCTCAGCCACGTGGAGAGTACTTCCATATCATCTTCCGCCAGTATATGCCTTTTCACGTATTCCGGCACCTGCCCATGCAGCGCGAGGACTTCCAGCACTGACTCCGCTTTTCCTTCTGATTTTCCTCTTTTTTCCCAGATTTCCCGTTCTCCTTCTCGAAGCTTTCTCATTTCCTCTTCTTCGTTATACTCGAAGATTGACATGGCGATCACCTCCGCTCTCTGGCCACGCAGAAAGTCCGCAAGAATTCCCTCTTCTATGCATTCCGTCACGGCCCTGTCCACCGCTTCCCCGATCGCTGTTTCCCCAACCGCATATCTCCTGATCCGGGCCACGAATTCACTGTATTCCCGCAGGGTCCTGCACCTTTCCATCAGCTCCGGATTGCATCCCTAGTTAATGTTCAAGAAACGAACCTTCAGTTCCAGTTCCAGTTCCGGTTCCTCTTCCTTCTGAATAAAGGCATCCGACAGCTTTATGGTGATGTCCTCCGGCTTCTTCTCTTTTCCATTATAAAACACTACAAAATGGGGCGCCGGGATCTTTATCGGTTCGGACTGGTACAGCGACCTTTTATTCACACTCTTTTCCATAAGCCGCGCGATATAAAGCAGATCGCGCAGAGGCATGTTCGGATTCCACGTGGCCTGGTGCTCGTACAGGGTCATCCTTTCGTCCAGGAGAAAGGATACGTCGTTCTTCATGGCCATGTAGACCGCGTTTTCCAGCGTGGTAACCGTCAGGTCGTCCGGATTCTGATAGTCCGTTCCGTTCAGGGCATTGTACAGCTCCAGAATGGTCCTTTTGTCGCTGTAGAGCATCCGGAATACCGTGTCCTTGTGCTTTCTGTTCGCATACAGTTCTTCGTTCATCGTACCTCCGTTTCCGCGAAGTGCTGTCCCGGTCATCTTATCCAATACAGGAAACAGCGTCTCCGCCTGTGCGGCGGGTACGGCATTCCCTTCATCCGCTCCCGCCTGTTCTCTTTGTTACATTGTTCTGGAATCAAGCATAGAGTTTCTGAATGGAATGTCAGATGTGACATGCGGCGGAGAATCCGCCGGCAGCCGAACGGCTTACAGAATGTTTATGCTTAGCTGTATTGTAGCATCCAGGCTCTTTGGTTTCAATATCATTTTTCCAGTTGATATCACATATATTACTGTTCACTGGCAAGCCAGCGAACAGCAACTTTTTGTTTATCTGCTGTTTAGCGAAATGTAAAACGCCTCCTTCAAAAGCGGCTCCAGCGTGTTTTCGTTATAGGATTCCATGGCAGGGTACACCACATCCAGAAGGTAATACGTCCAGTATTCCGTAAAATCCCCGCATACCCGGTCCCCGATCCGGTCATTTCCAAGGCGGAATTCTTCATAAGCAGCCGCATACAGCTTTTCTGTGGCGAGGGAAATCCTGTAAAGCTCTCTGCGATCCTGCAGATACCGCTCGCAGGTCGTCCCGCATTCTTTCAGGGCCGTTTCAAACTCCGCAAAGTTGGATGCCTCTCGTATACGGGCTGTTATCTCCTCAAGCCTGTTGTCTATTTCTTCTTCCGTCGGCGCATATCCCTTCTGCAGCGCATACTGATACTGGTCCATCCGCTGCGTCAATTCCTCTGCCGCAGCTTCAAGCGCCTCCTTCTCCGTCTCCCACAGCTTCCTCTGCGTCCGCATTTCGTCCGCAAAAAGAGCACGCATATCCCCGGTACTGAAGAAAACGCCCATTTCTTTCAGCCGCCCGGTCAGTTCCGCCGATTGTTTCAGTTCATCCGGTTCCATAAACAGTGCAAACCCTTCCTGCGGCTCCGGGCCGAAAGCTGCCTCTTCGATGTTCACATAATCCGTGATAAAACCGGCCCCTTCAAATATCCTTCCATCCCCGGTCTGCAGATACCAGTCCTCCCCGTCCTCCGGACGAAAAAAGAACAGATTCTCTTTCTCTCCGTTTTCGTAGCCAAGCGTAACCACCAGATAATCCTTTTCCCGCCGGATTTCTCTCTTTTCCACCTGATCCGCCCGGCTGATGCTTTCCAAGTTCTCCAGAAAAGTTTCAAAATCTGCCGTTCCGGCGGGCGGATAATTCTTGATCCCGTTGATCTGAATCGTTTCCACCGCCCTTTGCGAATGGTGCACGAAAGCAGGCAGAGGGGAATCCGCCGTCTGGGTTCCATCCGGCTCCTGTGTCTCATCCTGTGCCGTTCCGCATGCCGCCTCCTCAGCCGACGGGCTGCCGGAGGCCGTCAGCCCTTCCGTCTGATACCTGTTCATACAGCAGATACACAAATTCTTTCCGCGAGCTCCCTGCCGTCCATCTGCGGCATCTCGATATCCAGAAAACAGATGTCATATTCTCTCTTTTCCAGGAACTCCCAGTACAACAGCTCCGGGTTTTGATAAATGTCTATTTCGCATAAAACCGTTTTCCGGGCCAGACAGTTTCCGATCAGCTCTTTCATGAGAGCCAGAAATTCCGCCTCTTCATCCACCAGACATATTCTCAACATTTCCTTCCCTCTTAAAGCCGGTTTTTCCCTATTTGATTTATCCTATCACATTTTCATGGCTTTACGGCCGTGATGTCATAAACAGACCATTTTTGTCATTTAAATCTCTATTCCGCAGCGTCACTATCCTGCCCTCAGGCTGTGGATCTAATATGGGAACGGAAAATCCTTCCTGTTACTTTTCAAATGATATTCCCCTTATAACCTGAAGAATGCAGGCCATAGATTTCCTCAACGCTGTATGGCAGATAATACAGGTTTTCTCTGGTAATCAGGACAAAATAATTGTCCGATCCCTGAATGGCATCTGCAAATTCTTCTGTATTTATGAAAGCATTCTCCTCGTCCGTAAAAAATATATTTCCCGACGCACTTTCCAGAATCAGTTTCCAGTTTTGTCCCTCCAGCACTCTGCACGGCACATCACAGATCACATCGATGCCGCTGGAAGCTCCAAGATTTTCCGCCTGCCGCAGCATATTGATCAGGGTGGTCTTCCCCATTGCACTGTCTCCGAGAATCACCGTAATGTTCCGTCTGATCTCAAATTCATAGTGCAGTCTGTTGTTTTGTACAATGACTCTATGCTTCCCTTTCATCCGTTCCACCTACACGTATCTTCCCGCAATTTCGACAAATTCCGACATATTATGGACCATTTCGCCAGTGTTCAGAATTTTTGCCTGAAATTCTTCTTTTCCAAAGTCCATGATATGACGGAGGTTAATGGTCAGGTCTTTCTGCCCGGCGATCCTTAAAATCCACTTCGCGCAGTTATCCCCGCACGCAGAGGCATTAAAGATTTTATTCGACTCGTCAAACGCCATAAGAATCAGCGTCTTTACGCCGCCGGTTCGGGCCAGGCTCCTTTTCCTTTTTCTCAGTATAGCATATCCGCTCTGTTCCGGACAGTCAACCTCCGGAAATTTCTTTCCGTGCATTTTCCCTGCCTGTAATCCGCTCTGTCCCGCTCATTTTCTTTTCCTGAGCCGCAAAGCCCGCCGGGACCATGAACGCAGACTTCCGATCTGCGCCGCAGTCCCGGCGGGCTCTTTTCTTCTTTTTTCCATTCAGCCTCCGGAAACGGGGCTGATGATGATGTTCTCCGGGGCGATCCCGGTTTTTCTGGTGACGATGTCCTCAATCTGGGCGCGCTGGGCGTCGGTGAGGGAGGAAGCGTTCACCACCACGTCCACCATGGTGCCGCTGATGCTGACCACCACGTCGGTAAAGCCCTTGGCCTCCAGCAGGATCTCGGCGGCGGTTTCCTTTTCGGCCATGTCGGTCAGGCTGATCATGCCGTTGATGGCATCCTGTTTCTGCTCTTCGCTGATGTTTTCATTATTGATGATGTCCAGCAGGGTTTCCTTGTTTCTCGCCCTGGTCTGCTCCTTCTGGAGCTTGGCGCCGGCGAGGGAGCTGATTCCGGCGGAGCTGGTGAAAACGGCTTCGCCCGGCGTGCCGCTGTCTGATACGCTGCCTTCCTCCTGCGCGAGCTCCGCGCTGGCCTCGTCGACGGCCTCGGCCGCTACGGCCACGTCCGCCTGCACCTCGCCGGAAAGGGCTGCTTCTTCCTGTCCGGTCTGCACATCTGCCTGCGCCTCTTCGGCAAGGTCACCGTCTGTTTCTTCGGAAAGAGCCGTGTCCGCCGCCATGGTCTCATCCAGGTAGTTTTCCACAGAAACGGCCTCCTGATCGGAATCCAGGCTCTCGATGTCGGTGACCTCCGCGCTGTCCAGATCGGATACGATGTCCTCCTCCGAAAGATCCAGAAGGGCGGTCATATCCTCTTCCTCTGCGTTTTGCGCATCCGCACTCGCAAGCTGCTCCTGCCCCGCTTTTGTCCCGGCGAAATTCAGATATCCCGCCACGGCGATCATGATCGCCAGAGCCGTAATCATAATCTGATTGCGTTTCAACACATTTTTCACTCCTGTTCCCTCTGCTTTCTGCTATTTCATCTTAACTACTTTAATCTTATGAGCCTCCAGATCAAATAATGCCTCAATCACTTCGGTTATGTTTTTCTGAATCAGCGGGTCTCCTCCTCCCTGGGCAACCACGGTCACGCCCTCGATTTCCGGCTGTGTGGTCTGAGAAATATAGGGGGCCTTGTTTCCGTCCGGGTCCGTGATGTACACCGTGCTTTCCTCCCTTCTGGCGCTCTGTGACTGTCTGGTTCCGCCCGCGCTGTCCGTCTCGCTGGTCTGTTCCGATTCCGAAGGCGCATCCTTCTCCACCACCTGCTGGCCCGAGGCTCGGATGGTGACCATCACCTTCGTCTCTCCCACGCCTTCCATGGCGGACAGAAGCTCTTCCAGCTGCTTTTCCATTTTTTCTGCATACCCCGCCTCCCCTGCCATGCCGTTTTTCATTCCGGCAGTACCTGCGCCAGACTCCTGCTGTTCTGAAACAAACGATTTCTGCATCTCTTCTTCCGGAAGAGTTTCCTGCGCATTTTCTTCCTGTCTCCCTCCCACGGGGATGGCGATCACCATGAGCAGAAGCCCAAGAAGAGCCACCACCGCCATGTTTTCCCGGGTGAGCTTTTTCTTCCATTTTGCCAGGCTTTTTATCCTGTTTTCCGCTCTGTGTTCATCCATCCAGGATCACCTCCAGCTTTTCCGGCTCCATGCCAAGCTCCTGCGCCAGGGCAGCCTTAAGCTCCCGGCCCTCCTCCGCCCGCGCTGCGGCATCATTTTCCTGTTCCTCCGGCGTTTCCGTCCCGGTATCACCCGCCCGGATCCGGTCCACTTCAACCCGGTCAATGGAAATTTCATCCTCCGCTTCATTTTCCACGTCGTTCCCGCTTTTCAGTGTCAGACAGAGAATGCCGTCCTCATCCAGGGAGGCGGATGTCAGCCGGACGCCCCATTCTGCGCAGAGGCCGTCAAGCCGTTCGGAAACCGCCCCTTCCAGACCATCCTGCGTGAAGCTGCCCTCCTTCAGCTCCGCCTGCTCCACCTGGCTTTCAATCCGCCGCATTTCCTGCTCATACTCCTCCAGCGCCCCGGAAAAAACCGCCTCCGCGTCAAAGCCGCCCAGAGAGAGCAGGGGAAGGGCGAGCCGGGAAAGCACCATGACGCCGATGAGAATCCGCGCGTACTTTTCATAGCCGCCCTCCGGCAGAAAGCGCAGGATCACCTGTCCGGCCAGGAGAAATATGGTAATGCTTTTTAACAGTTCCAGGAAACCGCTTCCCATAAGCCTCCCCCTTTTCAGCGGAGCGTCCCCGCCAGACAGGTGATGATGGCGAACAGAATCAGAAAGCAGGCCAGCGCGGTAAAAACGATCCGAAGCAGCACGAATACCGCGTCGCCCGCCCTGTCGATACAGCCCGTCAGCCGCTTATCCGCGCTCAGTCCAAGCAGCCCGGCGCACAGCTTCAGAATCGCCCCATACAGAAAGAGTTTTAAAAAAGGAACGATGCACAGAGCGAGCAGAAGAAGAATGGCGGCCGCGCCAAGCCCGTTTTTGATGAGGACCGCGGAGCCGAGCAGAAGCTGGGCCGTCCCCTCTGCCAGCCCTCCCAGGCCCGGAATGGCGGACAAAAGCTTTGCAGCGGAGGTGAGCTTCAGGCTTTCCAGCACAGGGGAAACCATGGACTGAAGAAGGCCGATGCCCGTGATGCAGGTCAGTAAAAATTTCAGGCCTCCGGCCAGCGCCTTTTTCATGAGATCAATGAGGGAGGAAAGCTTCTCCTCCTCCCACAGTCCGTTCATCACCACCAGCATCATATAGACATCCGCCGCGGGCAGACCGACGCTCATCAAAAGCTGCTCCACCCCATAGATCAGAAGCAGGATCAGCTCATAATATCCGGCCGCCGTCATCGTTCCGGCAGAAAGTCCCAGCGCAATCATGAAAGTGGGAAGAAAAAGGCGGACGAAAAGAAGGATTTTTTCAAGCAGGGCTTCCGCGATGCCTGCCGCCTGGGAAAAGGTGGAAAGCACGATGAGGAGTATCAGCAGACAGGCAACAAAGTGCGCAATATCCGCGATCTGATGGTTTTTGAAGGCCTGTGCCGCAACCGTGAACAGAGACGAGAGGATTCCCGCCAGAAGGAGCAGCAGAAACAGGTTCCGCATTCCCGCGGCCTCTCCGATTATCCCGTCCTTCAGCGAAGCAAAAAGCAGGTTTCCTGCCTCCTTCCATCTGCCCGCAAGAAGCAGCCCCAGAAAACCCGAAAAATCAATGGAAAAGCCGGGAAACAGCTCCTGCATCCGCTCCGACATCGCGTCCAGATTCAGTTCCCCAAGCAGCCCGTCCTGTTCCACTTTTACCTCCATGTCGAAGCGTTTCAGCTCATAAAGCCCGCGATGGTTTCAACCAGAGAAAGAAAAACGGGCATTCCCGCCAGCAGCACCGCCGTTTTTCCAAACAGCTCCACCTGCGCCGCGATGGACGAAAAGCCCGCGTCCCGGCACAGTCCGGCGCAAAACTCGCTCAGCCAGGTGATTCCCACCACCTTAAACAGAATTCCCAGATACTCTCCGCTGCCGGACAGGCGGTTTCCAAAGGCGGAAACCGCTTCCTTCATCTGCCCCAGATAAGCGCCTGCATGGGAAAAAATCAGGACCGATACGGCTATCCCAAGCAAAATGCCGTATTCCTGCTTCCCGCTTTTAACCAGAAGCCCGGTCAGCACTCCCACAATTCCCAGCAGGGCAACTCTCACCACATCCATGCCGCACCTCCCTCCTGCCGCCCGGGGGCAGTATTCCTTCCTGCAAGCCCCGCTTTCCCATCACACGGCTCACAGCTCAAACAGATTCTGCACGGAAACGAACAGATCATAAATATAAGGGATGATCCAGGTCAGCACCAGAATCAGCCCGGCGAGGGAAAGCAGAAAGGCATGCTCTTCCCTCCCGCTGTGCTTCAGGATCTGGCTCAATATGGTGACCAGAATGCCCACGGCCGCTATTTTAAAAATCAGACCTATTTCCATTCCTACCTCCTCAGAAAAGCAGGATGGCAAGCAGAAGCCCCGCCGCCGCGCTGATGGACAGAATCGTTTTTTTCCCGCTCCCGGCGGCGTGCCGCGCCGTCTCCTTTGCCTGGGACATCTCGCCCGCGAACTGCTCCAGCGCGGCCAGCTGCATCCGTCCATCCACAAAGCCCGTATACTCCGGGAATGTCATCACAAGCTCCTTTTCCCTGCCCCCAAGGCTGGTCCGTTTCAGATATTCCGGCATCTGCTCCTCCCATGCCTCCTTCAGAGTAATGCCCGGCTCCGCGCGCACCCGTGAGCCGATCCGGCAGAGGCAGTCTCCCAGCGTTCCTTCCAGGCGGCTGCCCACCCGGAGAAGCCCGTCCGGCAGAGTCAGGCGGCTGTAGCCCACCTCGCTCTCCAGCATGACGAAGGTCCTCTCCAGAAGCTTCAGCTGTTCCGCCCGCCTTTCCAGATCCCGCCAGACACACCAGCCGAACCCGGAGGAACCCGCGATGAGCAGGCAGGCGCCGACAAGCCTCAGCATACGCCGCTCCAGAGGCTGTTTCCATCCCTGTCCAGCACGGAAACCCTTCTCCCCTGCCCCTTTCTTTCGGGGCAGCCTTCTCTTTCGGAGCGGCCTCCTGCTCCGGCACATTCTCTTCGTTCAAAGCAGCCTTCTCCGCCGGCGCCTCCCCTTCCGGAAAGCAGCACATATCTGGAAAATACGGAGGCTCCCGTCCCGAACAGCCTCTCCTGCGCCTCCCGGATATTTCCCGCGTGCATGGTTGCAAGCACCGCGCAGCCGCATTTCAGAGCCTGGCGCACGGATTTAAGCTCCTCCTCGCCTCCCAGCTCATCTACGGCGATCACCTCCGGCGCCATGGACCGAAGCAGAAGCATCATCCCCTCCGCCTTCGGGCAGCCGTCCA
This sequence comes from Candidatus Eisenbergiella intestinipullorum, assembly GCA_019119815.1. Taxonomy (GTDB): domain Bacteria; phylum Bacillota; class Clostridia; order Lachnospirales; family Lachnospiraceae; genus Eisenbergiella; species Eisenbergiella intestinipullorum. The sequence goes on from DWWH01000006.1 coordinate 27,330, forward strand.
GCACGTCCGTGCGCATTCCCACGTCGTTCTGCGCCATGCCGTGAAAGGAACCCGCGATTTCCGACCGTTCATCCACCACCCCCACCGTTCTTCCGGCGCAGAAACGGTTTCCGTCGGAAATCTGACGCACCAGATCCCGCAGCAGCGTGGTTTTCCCGCATCCTGGCGGAGAAAGAATCAGAACATTCAGCGGCCTTCCCTCTTCACAGACCCAGGGAAGCACTCTGTCCGCCGCCCCCCTGATCTCATGGGAGATCCGGATATTCATTCCGGATATGTATTTCAGATTTCTCACCTTTCCGCCGTCGGTCAGAACCGCTTCTCCCACCAGCCCCATCCTGTGCCCGCCCGGCAGGGTGAGATACCCTCTGCTGATCTCCTCCTCATATGCGTACATGGAGCTGCTGCACACATAGGACAGAAGCTCCTCCAGCTCCGCCCGGTCCGCCCGCACGGCCTGTCCCTCCTGTCCCGTCAGTTCTCCTGCCCCGGTCAGAAAATATTCCCTTCCTTCCATATATAGAAGGACCGGCCTTTCGGCGCGCAGCCGGATCTCCTGAAGCCGCTCTCCCTGTTCTGCCGCCTTCTTCCACCGGTTTCTCATGCTTTCCGGAAAAATCCGGAGAATATCCTCCCTGACTGCCATTTTCATCTCTCCCTTTTATGTCTGTTCCGGCGGCTTCTCCTGCCGGAACTGCCTGACCACAACCTGCTTATCTCAATATATGAGGACGGGCGGTCAGATAGAATCGTATTCTCACGAATCCCCGCAGAAGCGGAAGAGAAACTCTGGAAAGAAACGTGCGCCCCCAGGCGCGCGAAAAAACGCCCCGCAGCGATCATTCATAACCGCTGCGGGGCGTCTGTCTGCCGGTCCGGACCATACAGGCCCGGAACCGGGATTTTCTTTTTTTTAATTATTTTTTATACAAAAACTTCAACTTACCGGAATGGAACCGGAACAACCGGAAACTCAGACCTGAGCCACGTCCTTCATGGAGAAGCTGGTTCTTCCCATCTTGTCCTTTCCAAGGCAGACAACCGTTACCTTGTCGCCAAGGGTGAGAACATCCTCGACGCGGTTGATTCTCTGCTTCGCGATCTTGGAGATGTGAACCAGTCCTTCCTTGCCGGGAGCGAATTCGATGAAAGCGCCGAAATCCTTGATGCTCACAACGGTTCCCTGGAAGATCTGGCCTTCCTGGAACTCCGTGGTGATGATCTTGATCATTTCCATCGCCTTGTTCATCATTTCCTGATCGGTTCCGCAGATCGATACCTTTCCGTCATCCGTAATATCGATCTTCACGCCGGTACGGGCAATGATCTCGTTGATGGTCTTGCCTCTCTGGCCGACCACATCGCCGATCTTCTCCGGATCGATCTGCATGGAGATGATCTTGGGAGCGAAAGGTCCCACCTGCGGTCTGGGATGCGCGATGCAGGGCGTCATAATTTCATTGAGGATATATTCTCTCGCCTCTTTGGTCCTCGCGATGGCTTCCTCCACGATGGGTCTGGTCAGGCCGTGGATCTTGATATCCATCTGGATGGCGGTGATTCCGTCATGGGTTCCTGCCACCTTGAAGTCCATGTCTCCGAAGAAATCCTCCAGTCCCTGGATATCCGTCAGGACGATGTAATCGTCGTCCGTCTCACCGGTCACAAGGCCGCAGGAAATGCCTGCCACCTGCTTTTTGATCGGAACGCCCGCCGCCATCAGGGACATGGTGGAAGCGCAGATGGACGCCTGGGAGGTGGAGCCGTTGGATTCAAAGGTTTCGGATACGGTACGGATCGCGTAGGGGAACTCTTCCTCGGAAGGAAGCACCGGAACCAGAGCCTTCTCCGCCAGCGCGCCGTGGCCGATCTCACGTCTTCCCGGTCCTCTGGAGGGTTTGGTCTCTCCTACGGAATAGGACGGGAAATTATAGTGATGCATGTATCTCTTGTTTACTTCATTTTCATCCAGTCCGTCGATCCTCTGCATCTCGGAAAGAGGAGCCAGGGTGGTCACGGTGCAGATCTGAGTCTGTCCGCGGGTGAACATGGCGGAACCGTGTACTCTGGGGATGATGTCCACCTCTGCCGCCAGAGGGCGGATCTGGTTGATGGCCCGGCCATCCGGGCGCTTGTGATCCTTCAGGATCATCTTGCGGACCGTCTTTTTCTGATACTGGTAGATCGCTTCTCCCAGAAGCGGAAGCCACTCTTCCTTATCGGCAAAAGCCTCCTCCAGCTTCTCCGTGATCTGACGGATATTTTCCTCACGGACCTGCTTTACGTCCGTGAATACTGCCTCTTCCATCTCTGCGGGCGGAACGATCTCACGGATCGCCGCGAACAGCTCCTCCGGAACTGCACAGCTGGTATAGGTGTGCTTTTCCTTTCCAACCTCAGCGACAATGTCATTGATGAACGCGATCAGCTTCTGGTTCACATCATGCGCCAAGTAGATCGCTTCGATCATCTTCTGCTCCGGAATCTCATTGGCTCCGGCCTCGATCATGATCACCTTCTGCGCGGTGGAAGCGACGGTTAGGTTCAGATCCCCGTTTTTCCACTGCTCCTGGGAAGGGTTGATGACGAATTCACCGTCCACCATACCCACCTGGGTCATGGCGCAGGGACCGTCAAAGGGGATGTCAGAAATGCAGGTCGCGATGGCGGAACCGATCATGGCAACCAGCTCGGGCCTGCAGGCAGGATCCACGGACATGACCAGGTTGTCCAGGGTCACGTCATTGCGGTAATCCTTCGGGAACAGAGGGCGCATGGGACGGTCGATGACACGGCTGGTAAGCACCGCGTTTTCGCTGGCCTTTCCCTCTCTCTTGTTGAAGCCGCCGGGAATCTTACCCACGGCATACATCTTTTCTTCATATTCTACGCTGAGGGGGAAGAAATCGATTCCCTCCCTCGGCTTCTCGCTTGCAGTCGCGGTGGAAAGCACGGTGGTGTCTCCATAGTGCATGAAAGCCGCCCCGTTCGCCTGGGCGGCCACTCTGCCGATGTCTACGCTCAGCGTGCGTCCGCCGATCTCAATGGAAAATGTCCTGTACATTTCGTCACTCCTTTTCCTGAATCCTTCTCGTTTTCGTCTGTGCAGCACCGGTCCAGGCAGAAGATGCCGAAACTACTGACAGAGACACTTTATCTGCAAATGCCGCTGTCAGTGGTCTCGGAGAATCTTTCTGACCTGAACACAGGGAATAAGGCGGCGGGCTCCGGTCCTTGCCAGAGCCGCATCCGCCTTGTTCTGTCTTACTTTCTGAGTCCCAGTCTGTCGATCAGGGAACGATACCTCTCGATGTCCTTATTCTTCAGATAATCCAGCATACCCCTTCTCTGTCCTACCATCTTCAGAAGTCCTCTTCTGGAGTGATGGTCCTTGGGGTTGTTCTGCAGGTGCTCGGTCAGCTCTCTGATCCTCTCGGTGAGAACTGCGATCTGAACCTCCGGTGAACCCGTGTCTCCCTCGCATCTGGCATACTCTTTGATGATCGCTGTCTTCTTCTCTTTGGAAATCATCTGTGGTTTCTCCTTTCTTTTTTAGATCGCCGCACACCAGGACGAGGCCGGAGAGTCCGTCACCCGGGCATGGGCTGAATTCATACGGTAGCAGTATAGCATACTTCCGTCAGAATGTAAATCACCGAATTGATTTATTTCTCCAGCTCTGTTACAGCTCAGTCTTCGGCAAATCTGTAACGGCATCCGGCCATTCCAAGCGCTTCGCGCCAGGCCGGATGCTTCCAGCCGGTCTGTTTTCGTACGGTCTGCGCATTCACTGCGCAGACCTGGCTGAGTAGTAATCCAGCTCTTCCAGAAAGGCGGGAAGCTCTGACAGGTTCCGCAGCACTGCGGTTGCGCCGGCCGCGAGGAACTTCTCTCTCACCTGTCCGCACAGCCTTTCTTTTTCTTCCGCGGGAAGCGCTTCATATTCCTCTTCGGTAAGCCCCATGGCGGAGCTTCCTTCCAGAATGCCAAGGGAAGGCATGCCGGCCGCCAGCCCCTCTTTAATATCAGAGACCGTATCACCGACCTTGACGGCGGCGGCTACGGAAGTGACCTCCAGCTTTTTCAGATTTTCAAAAATCATATAGGGATAGGAGCGGCCGAAATTGCCCACGCTGTTCGGGGAAAACCAGCAGTCCGGGCTGTAGCCCTTTTCAGCGGCCGCCGGGACCACGATCCGCATCATTTCGTCCGTATATCCTGTGGTGGAACCGATCCTGATGCCTTCTTCCCGCAGCTTCCGCACCACCTCCAGAACATGCGGCTTGGGATCTGCAAACCTGTGCACGATCCTGAGAATGCTTTTTTCCGAAGTCTGATAGACCTGCTCCACATCCGCTTCCGTGAAATCCCTTCCATGGACCCGCTTCCATTCACCGCGGATGCGTTCCATATTCATCATGGTGCGGACGTGATCCCTCTTCAGCATTCCCATGGGTTCCCGCACCTCTGCCAGGGTGGGCGTGATCCCATATTCCTCAAAGGCCGTGATAAAGGCCTGCACCGGTGCGAAGCAGCCATAGTCCACCGTGGTACCCGCCCAGTCAAGGATCACCGCTTCTGTTTTTCTCCTGTTCATCTCTTACCCCTCCTTCTGACAATGGGCTTCCAGAAATTCCTTCATAATACCGCATACCCGGTCGATGTCCTCCGGATAGATCTCCCCGATGTTTCCGATGCGGAAGGTATCGGCATCCGTCACCTTTCCGGGATAGATCGCATAGCCCCGCTCCTTGATATAACGGTACATCTCGTCGAAGGGAAAATGCCTTCCCTCCGGATAAAAGAAGGTCGTGATGACCCGGGCCATGCTCCCGGCAGCCGTCACGATCCTGGCCGGGATCTCCTCTGTCTTTTCCTCTCCGGTCAGGGGATAACCGTATCTGGTCCGGAAAGCCCCATCCGCTTTCCCGAGGGCCTCAGTCCCCCATACTGCGCTTCGATCCAAAGGCGGATCCCCTTTTCCATGCTCTCCTCCGTTCCGGAGCGATGCAGTCTCCGCTCCTGTAGTTTCTCTACAATTTTCCCCGCTCTGTTTTCCTTCCCCGGCACGCCTTCTGCCTCTGCTCTCCTGTCCGGCGGCAAAATCCGGCCAAAGTAAAAATTATGTAAAGTCCCGCAGCAGGCGCTGCCGCTTTGTCCTGTCTGCTGTCCTGCCGCATTTGGAACAACGGTCTCCAAAATTTTGAAAGGCTTCCGGGAAACCTTTTCCGGTCTCTCGGAAGCCTTTCATAAACCATACCCCATACGTCATATGTGCCGGGGCGCATCTCTTTTCTTTATGCTCCGGTCCCGTCTCAGGTATTCAGCACCCGCTTTACCGCATAGGGAGTTCGGTAGGAAGCATTGGAGATCTTAATGCCCGTTCTCGCGTTGCTGGCATGAATCACCTGGCCGTTTCCAATATAGATCGCCACATGGTTGACCCTTCCGTTCTTCGCATAGAATACCAGGTCTCCAGGCTGCGCCTCAGACAGGCTGACCTTGCTTCCCACCGTACTCTGCGCCGAAGAAGTCCTCGGCAGGGATACGCCGTATTTTTTGAAAATGCTCTGCACGAAGCCGGAGCAGTCCGCTCCGTTGGTCAGGCTGGTGCCGCCCCAGACATAAGGATTGCCCAGAAACTGCTTCGCATAATTGACCAGATCCACCCGCACGTCGGAAACGCCCTTGCCATAGATCAGCTCGGTCTGTGTCACCGCCCGGTCCAGCTTCTTTGCGATGTTCACATAATCGGCGGAAACATAGGCCTCTTCATCATCCAGCATGATCTTCACCCAGCCGTCCAGCTGCTCCACGACTTCCAGCTCCTCGCCTTCCGCTACCAGCGTGATGACCGGACTTTCCGTGCTGGGCTCCTCGCGCACGCGCAGGCCGCCGGAATTGCAGACCGCCATGTCGGTGGCTACCTCATCCGCCCGGTCTCTCGCTTCCTTTCCGGTCAGCAGATATTCCGCCTTCACATAGCCCGTCACCTTTCCGGACTTGATATAGGCCCATCCGTCCTCGATCTCATAAACTTCGCAGCCGCTGTTTTTGCTCATCTTGCCGACCAGCTTGCCGTCCTCGGAGGGCTCCTCTCTCACATTCAGATAATTGGATACGTTTGCGATGCCCAGATTGCTGAAGCCATAGATGGCCTTCCGCTCATTCTTCGCTTCCTCAGCGGCAGCCAGATAATCCTCCTCCGCCAGGTCAGCTTCCAGGATCTGACCCACGCCGGCGGAAGGCAGAGCTGATGTCTGAGCTGCCAGAACCGGTTCCGACCAGACAAGACAGAGCGCTGCTCCGACTGCAAACAACCTCATCGCTTTCGTTCCCTTGATCATAGACAATCCTTCTCCTGATTCGTACAGAAATCCCGGAGTACGGATGCGTCCGCATTCCTTACAGATTCCTTTCAAAATATTACAAATATGTTACATCTTTATTTATTATATGAGAATCCGCAGGCTCTGTCAATCCGTTTTTTCCTGTCCTGCCGTGCTTCGCCTTACGTCCTGGCCCGGCTCATTCCTGCTCCCAGTACCTGCGTCCTTCCCGGATGTCCCTCTCCATGTTCTGCTTCAGCTCATCCACATCTGAAAATTTCCGTTCCGGCCGGCAGAAGGAATACAGACTCACCTCCACATATTCTCCATAGATCTCGCTGTCGAAATCATACAGATAGGTCTCCACGCTCATCTGCCCGGAATCACTCACTGTAGGCCGGCAGCCGATATTGGTGATCCCGGGAAGGCTGACGCCGGAAAAGTTCAGGCGGGAAAGGTAGACGCCGTTGGGAGGAAGCAGCTTGTCCTTCTCCGGAAGGAGATTTACCGTGGGCATGCCCAGCGTCCTGCCCAGCTGTTTTCCATGCATCACCCGGCCGGAAACCATATAGGGAGCGCCCAGCAGCTTCGCCGCAAGCTCCATTTCTCCCTGATGCACCGCCTCACGCACATAGGTGGAGCTGATCTCCCTGCCGTTGTACAGGATCTTGTCAATGACCTCCACCTGATAGCCCAGCTTCCGGGAGAGGGCAAACAGAAGACGCCAGTCCCCCTTTCCTCCGTCTCCGAAGGAAAGATCCGTTCCCGCGGCCAGATACCTGACATGCATTTTCCCGCAGAGGATCTCCCGGACAAAGTCTTCCGGCGGGATCGCCGCCGTCTGCGCATTCATCGGAAATTCGATCAGAACATCCACGCCCATCTGCTCAAAGCAGCGGCGCTTTTCTTCTCTCGTCATGAGGCCCGCCTGCGGCTTCCCCGAAAAAAAAACGCCCGGCGGCGGGTCGAACGTAAATACGGCAGCGGCCAGGCCATCCTCCTTCGCCTTCAGGATCCTGTCCAGCAGCTTCCTGTGGCCGAGATGGACGCCGTCAAATTTCCCGATCGCCGCCGCCGTATGCATATCGCATTCAAATTCCATCGTTCCCGAAATGATCTGCATTCCATCCCTCCTGCCTGATTCCTGCTGCGCTGCTTTGCTCCCGCAGCCTACGTCAAAAACATTTTCACCGGGCGAAAGCTTCCTGACTTTCCCCGTTTTGGATCAAAGGCATAAAGCCCGTAGAAAACACCGTCCTGTCCGCACACCCGAAGCCATCCGCTGTCCGGCGCCGCAGGATCCGGCAGCACGCCCGCAGAAGCCTCCGGGATCACCTGCTCCGGGAAAAGCTCGTTTCCGTTGCGCACCAGCCGTTCAAACTCCGGCCTCACAATCAGGCGGGGGCAGCGGGAAAACAGCTCCTCCACCGGCGTCAGCGCTTCTTCCAGCCGTCCCTCCCCTGCCAGGCTCTCCAGCCGGGAAAGCGTCAGCGCTTCTTCCAGGCAGAACCGTCCCACCCGCGTGCGCTTCAGGCTCTTCATCGTACCGCCGCAGCCCAGCTTTTTCCCAATATCATGGCAGAGCGTGCGGATATAGGTCCCCTTCGAGCACTCCACCCGGAAGGTGATCTCCGGAAGCTGTGTCTTAAGGATCCGGATGGAAAAGATCCGCACCGGTCTGGGACGGCGCTCCACCTCTTTTCCGGCCCTTGCCAGCTCGTAGAGCTTCTTTCCATTTACCTTGAGAGCGGAATACATGGGAGGGATCTGCTCATAGGTTCCGATAAAAGAACGCACCGCCTCCTCCGCCTCCTCTTCGTTCACCGTCACCGCATGCTCCTGAAGAACAGTTCCGGAAATATCCTGAGTATCGGTCTCCCTTCCCAAAAGCAGAACGGCCTCATACTCCTTGGTCTCGCCGGCGAGCAGCTCGCACAGCTTCGTGGCATTTCCCAGACATACGGGAAGTACCCCGACCGCATCCGGGTCCAGGGTACCTGTATGGCCGATCTTCTTCTGGCCGCATATGCCGCGCAGCTTCGCCACCACATCATGGGAGGTAAAACCCGCTTCCTTATATACATTCAGCACGCCGTTCTTCATCGTCTCCTCCGGCCAAAGCGCTTCCGGTCTTCGGCTTTTCTTCCCCGTCCAGCTGCCTTTCAATATGTAAAGACAGGTTGTTGATCACATCGTAGGCGGTCCCAAGCATGGTGCAGCCCGCCGCGCGGGCGTGTCCGCCTCCTCCGAAATAGGATGCGATGGCCGCCACATCCACCTTCTGCGTGGAACGCAGGCTCACCTTGTATTCCTGCCCTCTCGTCTCGTACAGGAAAATGGCACATTCCACCCCCTTGATGCTGCGCAGCTGACTCACGATCCCTTCCAGATCCTGCGGCCCCACTCCGTAAAAATCCAGGGTTTTGCGGCTCAGCACGCTGACCACGCAGCGGCCGTCCATGAAACGGATGCTTTCCAGAAGCGCCCGTCCCAGTATCTGCGTCTGCAGATATGTTTTTTCATAAAAGGTCTCTTCGATCAGACGGCTGAAATCAAAGCCGTAGGAGATCAGCTCCGCCGCGGCCCTGAGCGTCTCCGGGCCGGTACAGGAATACTGAAAGCAGCCCGTATCATGTACCATTCCCAGATACAGCGCCTTGGCGATTTCCCCATCCAGCGGTCTTCCCGCAGTCAGACGGTACACCAGCTCGCTGGTGGAGCTGGCCTGCGGGTCCACATAGTTCACGTCCCCGCAGCCCCTTGCGTTGCTGATATGGTGATCGATATTGATCCGCTTTCCTGCCGCTTCAAAATAGGCCTGCGCCTCTCCCAGCCTGTCGGCCGCAGCATCCAGAGCGAAAAAAACGTCAAATTTCTTCTGTTCGCCGTAGGTGCTGTCCACGTCCTCAATACCGCTGAGACAGCGGTAAATTTCCGCGGGTTTTTCCAGGAATACCCGGATCTGTGTCTGCGGAAGTTCTTTTTTCAGATACAGGTACAGCCCCATGCAGGAGCCGATGCAGTCCCCGTCCGGGCGGATATGCCCGCTGATGCCGATCCTTTCCGCTCCTTTACATTCTTCCAGAAGATTCATAGACGTTCATTCCTCCTCTCTGTGCTCTTTTTCCATTACCTCATCGATCTTGTGCGACATGTTCACGCCGTACGCGATGGACTGATCCATCACAAAGGTGATCTCCGGCGTGATGCGCAGATTGATCTCCTTCGCCAGACGGCTTTTGAGGAAGCCCTCGGCGCTCTTCAGACCTGCCAGCGTATCCGCCTGAGCCTTTTCGTCACCCAGCACGCTGATCCATGCCCGGCAGGTCTTTAAATCCGGTGCGACCTCCACCGCCACCACGGAGGTGAGAGGCGCGATCCTGGGATCTTTGATCTCCCCGCGGATCGTTTCCGCAAGCACCTGCTGTACCTGGGCGTTGATCCGGGTATTTTTAATGCTGTTTTTTCTCATATTATTCCTCATTCCGGAGCGCAGCCTGAGGGCAATCTGTGACGCTCCGGCACATCATTGCAGCAAAGCTTCGCTTTGCTGTGAAAAATAAGCCACTGTACTTATTTTTCACACTACCGTTCCGCCTTTCCGGAGAAGCCGGAAGCCTTACCTGGGTACCTCCACCATGATATAGGCCTCCACAATGTCGCCTTCCTGAATCTGGTCGAAGCCTTCAAATACAAGGCCGCATTCAAATCCTGCACGGACCTCCTTCACATCATCCTTAAAGCGCTTCAGGCTCGCCAGCTTTCCTTCATAAATCTGATCACCGTCTCTGGTGATGCGGACCTTGCAGTCACGCTGGAATTCTCCGTCCAGCACATAGGAGCCCGCAATATTTCCGATCGCGGACGCGCGGAAAATCTGGCGGATCTCCGCATGGCCGATGACCTTTTCCTCAAAGATGGGATCCAGCATGCCCTTCATGGCCGCCTCAATATCCTCAATCGCCTGATAAATCACCTTATACAGACGAATATCCACGCCTTCCCGCTCTGCGGTCGCCTTGGCCGTCGCGTCAGGCCGTACGTTGAAGCCGATGATGATGGCGTTGGAGGTGGCTGCCAGGGTCACATCGGATTCGTTGATGGCGCCCACGCCGCCGTGGATGCACTTCACGACTACTTCCTCGTTGGACAGCTTCAGAAGGCTCTGTCTGACCGCCTCCACGCTTCCCTGTACATCCGCCTTGATGATCAGGTTCAGCTCCTTCAGCTTGCCCTCCTGGATCTGGTTGAACAGATCGTCTAGGGACATTTTGCTCCTGGTCTCCTCCAGCTTCTTTTCCTTGTTCTGCGCGATGAAGGTCTCCGCGTAGTTTCTGGCTTCCTTATCGTTTTCATGGGCGAGGAACACCTCTCCGGCTCCCGGCACATCGGAAAGTCCCAGGATCTCCACCGGCATGGAGGGACCCGCCTCCTTCACTCTTCTTCCCTTGTCGTCGATCATGGCGCGCACCTTGCCGTGGCTTGCGCCCGCGGAAATGAAGTCCCCCACATGCAGGGTTCCCTTCTGCACCAGAACGGTGGCCACGGGTCCGCGTCCCTTATCCAGCTGCGCTTCGATCACCAGGCCCCTCGCCTTCCGGTTCGGGTTGGCCTTCAGCTCCAGGATCTCCGCCGTCAGCAGGATCATTTCCAGCAGCTGGCTGATACCCTCTCCGGTCTTGGCGGACACGGGAGCGAATACGGTGCTTCCTCCCCATTCCTCCGGAATGAGCTCATATTCCGCAAGCTCCTGCTTCACGCGGTCAATATTGGCGTTGGGCTTATCGATCTTGTTCACCGCAACGATGATCTCGATCCCCGCGGCCTTCGCATGGCTGATGGCCTCCACGGTCTGCGGCATCACGCCGTCGTCCGCCGCCACCACCAGAACCGCAATATCCGTAGCGTTCGCGCCCCTCATACGCATGGCCGTAAACGCCTCATGGCCCGGTGTATCCAGGAAGGTGATCGTCTGTCCGTTGATCTGAACGGTATAGGCGCCGATGTGCTGAGTGATGCCGCCGGCCTCCTTATCCGTCACATTGGTCTTACGGATGGCATCCAGAAGGGAGGTCTTACCGTGGTCAACGTGTCCCATGACGCAGATAACGGGCGGTCTGGGGACCATATCCTCCTCATTCTCCTCATCTTCCTTCAGGAGCTCTTCGATCACATCGACCTTGACCTCCTTCTCGCAGATGATGTCGTATTCAATGGCAATGCTCTCCGCCTCCTCATAGGAAATCTCCTGATTCAGCGTCACGATCTTGCCTTCCATGAACAGCTTCTTGATGATTCCCGCAGCGGGAACCTTCATCTTATCAGCCAGATCCTTGATGGTGATGTTCTCCGGAAGGGTGATGACCTTGATCTGCTCCTCCTCGGGCGCCGCCTTCACGGGTTCGGGCTTGATGAAGCGGCCCGGCTTATTCTTCAGCCTGCTCTTCGATTCGTCCTCTTCGTAGATATGGTCCTTCTTCGAACGTTTGTCTCTCTCCTGACTGTTGCGGCGCTTTTCTTCCTCTTTGCGCTTCTCATTTTCCTTGATGGGAGCCTCCGCAGCAAAGCCCTTGCCCGGAGCCGGACGACGGGATCGATTGTCCTGCCTTCCTCCCGCGCCCTGCGCACGGTCGCCGTTAGCACGCTCACCGTTCGAGCCAGGTCTTGCCCCGCCCGCACGGCCGCCAAAGCCCTGCGCGCTCCTCTGAGGAGCACCGGAACGGCTGCCAGAGCCGGAACGATTCTGACCATCCGCGCTTCTTGCGCCTCTTGCGCCCTGTCCGGAACGTCCGTCGCGGCCTTCTCTGCCGTCACGTCCGCCTCTGTCCTCACGGACCGTTCTCTGTCCCTGCGCATGTCTGTTCTCAGACTGCCTGCTCTCCGGCTGTCTGCCTTCCCCTCTTGCCGTCTGTGCTTTTTCCGCTCTTTCATTTCCGGCACCTCTGTCCGCTCCGGCCAAAGCAGCCGCTTCACGCTCTTTTGCGGCCTTTTCGGCGGCTGCTCTTTCCTCCATCGCCTTCTGCTCTCTGGCTGCTCTCTCTGCGGCCTCTCTGCGCCGCTTCTGCTCCTCCAGACGCTCATCCGGCATCTGAGGCTGGGACGGCTTCGTTAAAGGCTTGATCAGCCTGGGCTGCCCCACCAGGATCTTTCCGGAGGAACGGCCCTGCGTGCGGCCCTCATTCCTGCTTCCGGCCTGCGCCGCACCCTGGCGGCCTGCGCCGCTCTTTCCTGCGCCGTTTCCTCCTGCCTGTCTGGATGCGCCCGCCGCCTGTCTGCCGCCCTGCTGCCCCTTCTGAGACTGCATCTTGCTGTTGTGCGGGTTGCTCACAAAAATGATATTCTTCTTCTTTTTCACAGGAGCCTGGGACGCCTGTGCTCCCGCCGCGGGATCGGCATGCTTCTGCGCTCCCGCCGTCTCTTTCTGCACTTCCTTCTGAATGTCCTTCTTTTCAGGCATATCGCCCATCTTCATCTCTCCCTCTGTCACTATCCGCTTTTCTCCTTCGCTCTTGCCAAAATGGTTTCTCACTGTCCGTACTGCTTCATCCTCTATGGAACTCTGGGCTGCTTTCGCTTCCACCCCTTCCTTCTGCAGAAATGAAATGATGTCCCTGCTCTGTACGCCAAGCTCCTTCGCCAGATCAAAAATTTTTGTCTTCGCCATGCTGTGCCTCCTTTACCCGGTTGCTTCCAACTTCCCGATCAGGTTTTTCGCAAAACCTTCATCCGTCACTGCCAGGGATGCTCTCATCTCCTTTCCCATCGCATGGCCCAGCTCCTCCTTCGTTCCGTAGAGGAAACAGGGAACATGATAGTATGCGCACATATTCAGGAAATTTTTTTTCGTGTTGTCGGAGGCGTCGCTACCCACGATCACAAGTCTCGCCCTGCCTTCCTTCACCGACTTTTCCGTCATAAACTCGCCGCTCACAACGGCGGAAGCTCTGGTGGCAAGGCCGAGCAGGGAAAAAATTTTATTCTGCTTCAAACTCCTCAAACTCCTTCTCCAGATGATCATAGACCTCGTTTGGAATGCTCATTTTAAAAGAACGCTCCAGTCCTCTGTTCTTCTGCGCCTTTTTCAGGCAGTCCATCGACCTGCACAGATAAGCGCCTCTTCCGTTCTTCTTTCCTGTCATATCCAGCATGATCTCGCCCTCCGCCGTACGCAGGACGCGCATCATTTCCTTCTTGCCCTTCATCTGGCCGCAGCCGACACACTGTCTTAACGGAATCTTCTTATTCATCCAGCACCACGCCCTTCCTTCCGGCCATGCCGGAACCGGTCATTCTGTCTCTGCGCCGTCCGTCTCTTCCGCGCCGGTTCCTTCTGCCTCGGTCCCTTCCGCGTCTGTTTCGTCTGTGTACTCCTCCGCCTCGTCCGTTTCTTCTGCGGCGGTTTCTTCCGCATCCGTCATATCTTCTTCCTCATACGAAAGCGCTTCTCCGGCGGGCGCATCCTCTCCGGCAGGGAAATCTCCCCCTTCGGGAGCTTCTTCTTCATATTCGCCGTAATCTTCCTCGTATTCTTCATCCTCAAAGTCGTCCAGGTAGTCCTCGTAACGGAAGCCCGGAGCGTCCTTCGCCTGAGTCTCGCTCTTGATGTCGATCTTATAGCCGGTCAGCCTTGCCGCCAGTCTTGCGTTCTGGCCCTCCTTGCCGATGGCGAGAGAAAGCTGGTAATCGGGTACAACCACCTTCGCCGTCTTCTCATCCGGATCTGCGAACACCGCCACGATCTTGGCCGGAGACAGCGCGTTCTGGATCAGATTGCCGGGGTTTTCATCCCAGTTGACGATGTCGATCTTCTCTCCGCGCAGCTCATCCACGATCGCGTTCACCCTGGCTCCGTTCATTCCCACGCACGCGCCCACCGCATCCACATTGGGATTGTTGGACCAGACTGCCATCTTGGTACGGCTTCCGGCCTCTCTGGCGATGCTCTTGATCTCCACCGTGCCGTCGCGGATCTCGGTCACTTCCGCCTCGAACAGCCTCTTGACCAGCTCCGGATGGGTCCGGCTCACCAGGATCCTCGGCCCCTTGGGCGTGTTCTTCACCTCCAGGATGTATACCTTGATGCGTTCCGTGGGGCGGAACACTTCGCCCTTCACCTGTTCGCTCTCGTTCAGGAGCGCATCCGCCTTGCCCAGGTTGATGCTGATGTTCCTTCCCACATAACGCTGCACCACGCCGGTAACAACGTCCTTTTCCTTTTCATAATACTGATTGAAAATGGCGCTTCTTTCTTCCTCGCGGATCTTCTGGAGGATCACGTTCTTCGCGTTCTGGGTGGCGATGCGGCCGAACTCCTTGGACTTGATCTCCACGTGAATGATGTCGCCCACCTCAGCGCGCTTGGAGATCTCCCGCGCATCCTCCAGAGCGATCTGCAGACAGTCATCCTCCACATCCTCCTTGGTGGGAACGACCTCCTTTTCCGCATAGACCAGGAAATCGCAGGTTTCCCTGTTGATCTCCACCTTCACATTGTCTGCTTTTCCGAAATGGTTCTTGCACGCGGTGAGCAGGGAAGTCTCAATGGCATCGAAAAGGGTGTCCTTGCTGATCTCCTTCTCCTTTTCCAAAATGTCCAGCGCTTCCATTAATTCCTTATTCATGATTACCTCCTTAAAAATCCAGTGCAAGCCTGATCAGCGCGATGTCCTGCCTTGCAAATTTCTTTTCCTCATCCTGCGTTTCTATCGTGACGGAATCTTTATCATACGCCTTCAGGATCCCCTCAAATTCCTTCTGCTTTTCCTGCGGGCGGTACAGCCGCAGCTGTACGGCTTCCCCCAGGCTCTTCTCCAGATGCCGGTCCTTTTTCAACGTTCTTCCCAGCCCGGGGCTGCTCACCTCGAGGGTGTATGCCTCTTCGATGAAATCCTCCTCATCCAGCCGGTCGGACAGCTTCCTGCTCACATTCTCACAGTCCTGAATGTTCACGCCGCCCTCCTTGTCAATGTAGGCGCGCAGGTACCACTCCCCGCCTTCCTTCACATATTCCACGTCGTAGATCTCCACGCCGTTTTCCTGCGCGATCGGAAGCAGGATCTCCTCCGTGCGCGCTTCGATTTCCTTTCCCTTCGGCATCTGTTCACCAGTTCCTTTCCCTCCGGTCTCCCGGACTTTCCTCTGCCAAAAATAAGAGTGGGCGAAACGCCCACTCTAGTCTGATAATCCTATTAACCATAACCCAGTATAGCACCAATCCCCCGGAAACGCAAGAGATTTTCTTAAACTCCTTCCAGATTACGGATGATCCTGCGTGCGCAGGAAAGAAACGCCTCCATTTCCTCTTCTCCGATCCCTTCCCAGATCTTCTGATCCATGCGGCAGAAGTTCTCGTGAACCTCCCCGGCCTTTTTTCTTCCCTCCTCTGTCAGAACGATGAGAAAAGACCTGCGGCAGTCCGGATGCTTCTGCCGGATCACATATCCGGCCTCCTCCAGCTTATCAAGGCTCCTGGAGAGCGTTGCCACATCCATGTTGCAGCGGTCCGCCAGCTCTCTCTGGCTCACGTGGTCCTCTTCATACAGCTTGTTCAGGATGCGGGGCTGCCCCGGCGTCAGGCCGAGCTTCTGAAAATACGGATGGAGGATCCTTTTTCTGGCCGCCTCCATCCGGAGCATTGCTTCTCTGATCTCTTTTTTCTCCATGACAATCCCCCATTTCGGAGCGTGAACGACAGAACACAACGCCTGCCGGACGCGACGCTCCCGCGCGTCCGGCCAGCCGATGGGCCGCAGCAGGCCGGACGGCCTGCGCGGCATATTTTTTACTCCAGTTCAAACTGTCCGGTATACAGTTTGTAGTAGCGTCCCTTCTGACGCAGCAGTTCTTCATGGTCGCCGCGCTCGATCACCTCGCCCTTCTCCAGCACCATGATGGCCTTGGAATTGCGGACGGTGGAAAGACGGTGAGCGATGACGAACACAGTGCGCCCTTCCATCAGCTGATCCATTCCCTTCTCGATCAGGCGCTCGGTGCGGGTGTCGATGGAGCTGGTCGCCTCATCCAGGATCAGTACCGGCGGCCGGGAAATGGCTGCTCGGGCGATGGCGAGAAGCTGTCTCTGTCCCTGGGAAAGGTTGCTTCCGTCGCTGTGGAGCATGGTCCGGTAGCCGTCCGGCAGACGGCGGATGAAGGAATCCGCATTGGCGATACGGGCCGCCTGCCTCACCTCCTCATCCGTGGCATCCAGCCGGCCATAGCGGATGTTGTCCGCGATGGTTCCCGTAAACAGGTGGGTGTCCTGAATGACCATGGACAGGGAACGGCGCAGGTCGTCCTTTTTGATCCGGCGGATGTCCAGGCCGTCATAGGTGATGGTGCCGGACTGAATTTCATAAAAGCGGTTGATCAGATTGATGATGGTGGTCTTTCCCGCTCCTGTGGAGCCCACAAAGGCGATCTTCTGGCCGGGCTTGGCGTACAGGCTGATGCCGTTCAATACCTTTTTCTCCGGCGTATAGCCGAATACCACATCATAAAAACGCACGTCTCCCTTCAGGGGCACCAGAGAAAAGCCTCCGTTCTTTGGCACCTTCCAGGACAGCGTCCCGTCCGCCGCTTCGGTCAGGGTCACGTCTCCTTCGTCCGGCTCCGGCTCCTCGTCCATCATCTCAAAGATGCGCTCCGCGCCGGACAGAGCCGCAAGCAGAAAGTTGACCTGCTGAGTGAACTGGTTCATGGGCATGGCGCTCTGGCGCACATAGACCAGATAGGAAGCCAGACTTCCCAGATCCATCAGGCCGGAAAGCACAAACATGCCGCCCACACAGGCCGACACCGCATAGTTGAAATAAGAAAGGCTGACAATGGTGGGAACCATCATGCCCGCATAGGACATGGCTTTCGTCGCCGACTGGCGCAGCGCCTCGTTCCTCCTGCAGAATTCCTCAAAATCCTTTTCCTCATGGTTGAAGATCTTCTCCACCTTCGCCCCGGCAACCATCTCTTCTACAAAGCCGTTGATGCTTCCCAGATATTTCTGCTGCTCGACAAAGTATTTCCGGCTCCTTTTTCCACTATACTGGATAAACAGGAACATGAGAAGCAGAAAAGCGATCACGATCAGAGACAGTCTGAGATTCAGGACCACCAGCATGATGATCGTGCCGCTCACCATGATAAAACTCTGAACCAGGAGGGTAAAGCTGTTGTTCAGCGCTTCGGTCAGGGTATCCACATCGTTGGTGAAACGGCTCATCAGCTCTCCATGGGTATGGGCGTCAAAATAGGAAAGAGGGAGCTTCTGCGTATGCGCAAACAGATCTCTGCGGATCCTTCCCACGATCTTCTGGCAAGTGATCACCATGAGCTGATTGTAGCCCAGCGTAGCAAGCGCGCCCGCGCCGTACATGAGCGCCATCAGGCCGATCACCCGCAGCAGTCCCGGGATGTCTCCGGGCAGGATAAAGGCATTGATGACAGGCTTGAGCATATAGGTTCCCATGATGTTCGCCAGGCTGCTGATGCAGACAAGAAGCGCCACCAGAAGGATCGACCACCGGTAAATCCCCATATAATGAAGCAGCCTCTTCATCGTCTTTGCGCTGTCCTTCGGCCTGGCATAACCGTTGTATCTCGCCATTACAGTCCCGCTCCTTCCTGCTGCGAATAATAGATCTCCTGATAAACGGAATCCTTTTTCAGAAGCTCCTCATGGGTTCCCACAGCGTGCACCCTGCCGTCGTCCAGGATGATGATCTGATCCGCGTGCATGACGGAGGTGATCCTCTGGGCGATGATGATCTTCGTCGTCCCCGGAAGGCTCTCGGCAAGCCCCTCCCGGATCCTCGCTTCCGTCGCCGTATCCACCGCACTGGTGGAATCGTCCAGGATCAGAACCTTCGGCTTTTTCAGGATGGCCCTTGCAATACACAGACGCTGCTTCTGGCCGCCGGACACATTCACGCCGCCCTGGCCCAGATCCGTCTCGTAGCCGTTTTCCAGCCGGCCGATAAATTCATCCACACAGGCGATGCGGCAGGCCTCTTCGATCTCCTCCCTGGAGGCGTCCTCCTTTCCCCAGCGCAGGTTCTCGATCACCGTTCCGGAAAACAGCGTATTTTTCTGCAGCACCATGGCGATGGCATCCCGCAGAGGCTTTAAGGGATATTCCTGCACCCGGTGCCCGTCAATCCGCACCTCTCCCTGCGTTGCGTCATAAAGCCGGGGGATGAGCTGCACCAGCGTGGACTTGGCGGAGCCGGTCTGACCGATAATTCCCACAGTCTGGCCTGCTCCGATATGCAGGCTGATGTCGGAAAGCACATATTCCTGCGCGTTTTTGCTGTATTTGAAAGAAACATGATCGAACACGATGTCGCCCTGCTCTACCCGGATGTCCTTCGCTTCCTCTTCCGTGATGTCGGGCTGCTCCTGCATCACCTCTTCGATCCTGCGCCAGGAGGTCAGAGAACGGGTGAACATAAGAAATACGTTGGAGATCATCATCAGAGAATTCAGGACCTGCAGTACATAGCTCAAAAATCCCGTCAGCTCACCCACCTGCATGCCGCCCACCTGGATCAGATTCCCGCCGAACCAGAGAATACACAGGATCGTCGCATACATCACGAACTGCATGGCCGGCATGTTCAGAGAGGCCACGCGGAACGCCGTTTCCGAGGTAGTGAGCAGCTCCGTGTTCACCGCGCCGAATTTTTCCATTTCGTAGTCGCCACGCACATAGGACTTCACCACCCGGATCGCCGTCAGATTTTCCTGGATGATCCGGTTGACCAGATCCACCGCCTTCTGCATCCGTCCGTACAGGGGACGGACATGGGTAACGATTTCAAACAGCAGAATGCCCAGCACCGGGGCCGCGATCAGAAACACCACCGCCAGCTCGCTGTTGATCCGAAAGGACACCGTGATGGCGGTCAGCATCATCACCGGCGCCCGGCAGGCAGGCCGCAGGCCGTTGGCGATGGAATTCTGAATATTGGTCACATCTCCGGTGAGCCTGGTGACCAGGGATGAGGTCCGGAACCGGTCCGTATTGGAAAAGGAAAACTGCTGGAGCTTTCTGTATTCCTCCTTTCGGATCTGCGCGCCGATTCCCTGACCGCAGACTGCGGCAAACCGGGCGCTTCCGGCCCCCAGCAGCATGGCGGCCACCGCACAGGCCGCCATCTGGAACCCCTTCATGAAAATATAGGGCTTATCCGCATTCGCCACGCCGATGTCCACCATATCCGCCATGATCATGGGGATGATCAGCTCCAGGAAAGCCTCCGTCACGATGCAGATCACCGCAAGGATGGTTGCCGCCCGATAGGGTTTCGCATAGGATAACAATCGCTTCATGACTTCCTCCGTCGTTCTTTCATTGCACCATCAATAATATTATTATCAATAATACGCAGTGCAATTATTTTATGCTCCTGCGCCCGGAAAGTCAAGTGCGAATCTGCCGGGAATCTGCAGAATTGCAGGCATGATTTACATTGGTGGCAGAAGGCATCTGGAAATTTTTACGGAAGTATGCAGGCAGATGAACATGAGGAAGACGGCGGAAGTTCTTATGATCTCCCAGTCTTCAGTCAGTCAGGCCGTCTCTTCACTGGAAAAGGAATTCGGCGTAGTGCTGTTTGAACGTCTGAACCACAAGCTCTATCTGACCCGGGAAGGGCAGGAGCTTCTGTATCTTGCAGAACAGGTTTTGCGAAGCGCAAAACAGCTCGTCCGGCGGATGCAGGGAGCGGAAAGCCGCAATGTTCTCCGTCTCGGCGTCTGCACCACCGTCGGAAGCTGCCTTGCCTGGCCGCTGACGGATGCCTGCCGGCAGGAACAGGACATCGACTTCCGGGTTGAAGTGGCAAACAGCAAATCCCTGGAAAAAAGGCTGCTGAACGCGCGGCTGGACCTTGCCGTCATTCAGGCGGGGAAAATATCCCACTACCTGGAATGTATCCCGCTTCTGCAGGACGAGCTGACCCTGATCGCCTGGCCCGGCCATCCTCTTGCCGGCAGGAAGGTGCCTCTGGCTTCCCTCTCTGAGGAAAATTTCGTCGTGCGGGAAAAGGGAAGCGGAACGCAGATCCTCCTGGAACAGACCTTTGCCGGACAGAATCTCCGGCTGAAGAAACGCTGGACCTGCAACAGTCCCGAAGCGGTCAGACAGGCTGTACAGAGAAAATGCGGCATCGCCCTGATCTCCCGTTTTCTGATTCATCGTGAACTGCTGGAGGGGAGCCTTTCGGAGATCATTCCGGAGGAAAATCTGTTCGGCCGACAATTCGTACTGGCCTACCATAAGGACAAACTGCAGGACCAATGCTTTCAGGGTTTTGTCCGCTTCTGCCGCCGTCTGGAAATGGAGGGGATCCGCGAAATGATCCTCCGGGATGCTGCTTCCCATATAACAGATACAGAAAAAGACACCGCCGTCATACCGGATCCGGACCGCCTGCCAGCCAGGTGACCGCCGCAGGTCCCAAGAACGTTCCGGGGCGCATCTGCCGAATGGTTGCTATTCCCAGTCCGTTCTGAATCGGCTGTGAACACAGTAACGCTGAATGAAAAAAATTTTTAAAAAAATCGAAAAAAGTACTTGCATTTTAAAAGAACCTGTTGTATTATAAACAAGTCGCACGGGTGACCGCCCCGAGACAGAACAGAAAGTGGCTCGTTGGTCAAGCGGTTAAGACGCCGCCCTCTCACGGCGGAAACAGGGGTTCGATTCCCCTACGAGCTGTTATTCTTAAAAAGAATAGCCCAACCCAAAAGGATGCCGGAAATCAATGAGATTTCGGCATTTTTTGTTTTCAAATGTTTTTCACACCTTCTGAGGCAGAAGCCTTCCGCAGGCATGCCGGACATGCCGGAGCTCCGGCCCCCCTGAACGGTCAGTCCGTTTTCAGAAGCCGGAGCTCGCGCAGCAGCTTGGCGCTGTCGATCATTCCCTGCAGGTATGCCATTTCGATCAGCCTGCCGGAGCATTCGTTCTGACAGTCCGTCAGTTCTTCGATCTTCTCATGATATTCTTTTGGAACGCTTCCGTAACATTCCTCGGATGCCTTCTCCTGCCTGCTGCTCAGTTCCAGATATTCCGGATCAGATAAAAAGACCTCCTGCAGCCTTCCTGATATGACACAGTCCGCGATCTCATCAAGTATATGCATAGTCCCTCCTGCCCGCACGCTTCGTGCGGATCTTTCGTATTTGGCAAAAATCACCGCATGTTTCTTTCGGCCCCTTCCGGCAGGGATGCCGCATCTTTTCTTCCAGTATAGCATCATCATCCCGGAATGTCAGCAGAAGAATGCCGGCCTCCTGCCGCAGCGCATTCTCCGGGACCTTTGCCTGCCGGCATGGCCGCATCGTATTCCCGCCGTCATTCCGGGTGAAAACAGGCAATCGGATACCAGAAAAAGAAACAGATAAAAAACGGTAAGGGGAAAATAGAAAGAAAAAAAGACTTCCGGATCAAAAAGAAAGGGGAGAGCGCGGCCGGAACCGCCGCATCGCTTCTCGAAGTGTTTTTATCATACCATCCGAACCAAAAACTGTAAAGGGAAAAGGCAGCTTTTTCTTTGTTACAGCTCAGCCTTCGGCAGATCTGTAACGGCATCCGGCCATTCCAGGCGCTTCGCGCCAGGCCGGATGCTTCCAGCCGGTCTGTTTTCGTACGGTCTGCGCAGGGAATGCGCAGACCTGGCTGAGTAGTAACTTTTCTTTTCCGTGCCGGCCGGCGGCCGGAACGGGCCCAAACAGAAGCCCGGCATTCCCTGACAGCCCGGGTTTCCAAGCAACCGGTGCTTCGCAGCTGTTCCTCATGCGTTCACAAGTGCGCGGAACAGGGCAAGGCTGTTTTCATCCTTTCGGAAGGAGTGCTCCGGATGCCACTGCACTGCGAGGAAAAAGCATTTCCCGGGCATCCAGGCAGCCTCGATCAGGCCGTCCGGAGACAGCGCCATGGGCTTTAAGGAGGGTGCAAGCTTCCGGATCGCCTGATGGTGTCGGCTGTTGACGCCCAGCGTCTTTTTCTGAACGAGCTCGAACAGAGGCGTATGCTCCAGAACCTCCACCTCATGCTCGCTTCTGTCAAAGGGCGGCTTCATCTCATGCTCCACCGCAGACGGATGCTGTGTGGGAAGATCCTGGTAAAGGGTTCCTCCCAGCGCCGCGTTGATAAACTGCAGGCCGCGGCAGATTCCAAGGATCGGAAGGTCCCGCTCCAGGGCAGCGTCCAGCAGCAGCTTTTCCATATGATCCCGTTCCGGAATACTCCTTCCGCACTCCGGAAGAGGCGTTTCTCCATAAAGGGAAGGGGAAACGTCGTGGCCGCCGGTGAAAATCAGGCCGTCCAGACGGTCCAGGAGTTCGGAAATATCTGTCTTTTCTTCCATAAGCGGCAGCATGACGGGGATTCCGCCCGCAGCGAAAACGCCATCCATATAGCCCGGAAGCATCCACAGGCTTTCTCTGTCCAGGTCAAATAACGGCACCAGGCCGATGCATGGTTTCTTTTTCATCTTCTGTTCTCCTTGTAGCATTGATGTCGGAATATCTGTTCAAAAATACTTCCGGTCTGTTTTTCATCTCCATAATCCAGAGGTTCATCCACATAGCACAGCGCGAAAAAAGGGTCAATATTCTGAAGATTTTCCGGCAGGCTTTTCCATAAGCCGTACATTCCGGTGGCGAACGCTTTTATGTCTGAAGAATGTTCGTAGCTTTCCTGAAGCTTTCGGAGAAAAAGCCTTCCGAATTTCTGCTGATCGAAGCCGTGCGGGATCGATATGGGTTCTCAGGTAAGCAGCCGCTCTGCCGATGTCGGTTTCCTACTCCAGGTAGAGGTAGTCGTCGTTGGATGTCACTGAGGAAGCATTCGTTGAGTTGACTGCTGTAGGTGTTTTCATCTGCCAATCCGTGGAAAAACAGGATTGCGGAGGCTAATAATTTTTTTCATAATTGTAAAATGGCGGCGGGGAGATGGGGTGGCCTCTCTCTGCGCTGTGGGGCCCCCATTTGGAAGTCGCCCTAGCGGGCTCCTTCCTCTGGGGGCAGCGGGGATGAGGCGGCCTCTCTCTGCGCTGTGGAGCCCCCATTTGGAAGTCGCCCTGGCGGGCTCCTTCCTCTGGGGGCCGCGGGGGATGAGTGGCCTCTCTCTGCGCTGTGGAGCCCCCATTTGGAAGTCGCCTGGCGGGCTCCTTCCTCTGGGGGGGGCAGTGAGGGGATGAGTGGCCTCTCTCTACGGATGATGCCCCCTGGGATTTCTTTGAAATCCCAGCCCATTCGGAATCCGCCCCTGCGGGGCTCCTTCCTCATGGGAGGCAGGTGCCAAGGGCAGCCGTTCCTCCATGCAAGCATGGGAACGGCTGTCTTTGGCACCCTGGGGCATCATATGGCAAAATCAAATAGACTGATCTGGTTGGATTCGGGGAGGTCTCCGAGGAGGTGGAGGGAATCCATCAGGTCTACCACGGTCTTGGAGACTTTGGTGCGGTCGCGGAAGTCGTCTTTGGAGAGGAACGGGCCGTCCTTGGCCGCTTCCACGATGGCGTCGGCGGCTTTTTCGCCGAGGCCGTCGATGCTGTTTAAGGAGGGCATGATCTTGTCGCCCACGATCTGGAAGCTCCGGGACTGGGCCTGGAAGATGTCGATGGGAACGAAGTCATAGCCTCTGGCATACATTTCCTGTACCACCTTCATGTCCTTCGCGGTGTCCTGTTCCTTTTTGGAAAGGCTGTCCGAGCGTTTTTTATAATCCGCCATGACCGCCTCCAGGTGGGAACGTCCCTGGCACATGATCTCGTAGGAGAAGGCGGAGGCGCGGATGCTGAAGTAGGCCGCATAGTAGGCGAGGGGATAGTTCACCTTGCAGTAGGCGATCCTCCAGGCCATCATGACGTAGGCCGCCGCGTGGGCCTTGGGGAACATGTATTTGATTTTCTTGCAGGACCAGATGTACCAGTCCGGCACGCCTGCGGCCACCATGGCCTCTTCCATTTCCGGCTTCAGGCCCTTTCCCTTACGGACGCTCTCCATGATGGTGAAGGCCAGGCTGCTTTCCACTCCCATGCTGATCAGGTAGATCATGATGTCGTCACGGGTACAGATGGCGGTGGAAATGGTGGCTTTTCCTTCCTTGATCAGCGTCTGGGCATTTCCCAGCCACACGTCCGTTCCGTGGGCAAGGCCGGCGATACGGACCAGATCGGAAAAGGAGGTGGGCTTGGTGTCCAGAAGCATCTGCATGGCGAATTCGGTGCCGAACTCAGGAACGCCCAGATTTCCCAGGGGCCAGCCGTCGATGTCGTCCGGGGTGATTCCCAGCGCCGAGGTGTTCTGGAAAAGGGACATGACCTGCTTGTCATCCAGCGGGATCTTCGTGGGGTCCAGGCCGGTCAGGTCCTGGAGCATGCGGATCATGGTAGGATCATCGTGTCCCAGAATGTCCAGCTTCAGCAGGTTGTGATCGATGGAGTGGTAATCAAAATGAGTGGTCACCGTGTCCGTGGTCATGTCGTTTGCTGGATGCTGCACCGGGGTAAAGGAATTGATCTCCTCTCCCAGCGGCAGCACGATGATGCCGCCCGGATGCTGTCCGGTACTTCTGCGGATGCCCGTGCAGCCCGTAACGATCCGGTTGATCTCACAGGTGCGTTTCTTATTCCCCCGCTCTTCGTAATAATTTTTCACATAGCCGAAGGCGGTCTTGTCCGCCAGGGTGGCAATGGTTCCGGCGCGGAAGGTCTGTCCGGCGCCGAAGATCACCTCCGTGTATTTGTGCGCCTTACTCTGGTATTCCCCGGAGAAGTTCAGGTCAATATCCGGCTCCTTGTCGCCCTTGAAGCCCAGGAAGGTCTCAAAGGGAATATCAAAGCCGTCCTTTTTCAAAAGCTCCCCGCAGACCGGGCAGTATTTGTCCGGCATGTCGCAGCCCGCCCGTCCTGAGTAGGCCTTCACTTCCGGGGAATCAAAATCGCTGTAATGGCATTTCATACAGTAGTAGTGGGGACTTAAGGAGTTGACCTCCGTGATTCCCGCCATATAGGCCACCAGAGAAGAGCCCACCGAACCTCTGGAGCCCACCAGATAGCCGTCCTCCACCGATTTCCACACCAGCTTCTGGGCGATGATGTACATCACGGCGAAGCCGTTGGTGATGATGGAATGCAGCTCCTTCTGCAGCCGCTCCTCCACGATGGGAGGCAGGTTTTCCCCATACAGGGAATGGGCCTTGCTGTAGCAGATGTCGGTCAGCGTCTTGTCGCTGTCCGGAATCACAGGCGGACATTTGTCCGGCCGCACCGGGGAAATGGTCTCGATCTGGTCCGCGATCAGGTTGGTATTGGTGATCACCACTTCTTCGGCCTTGTCGCTCCCCAGATACTCGAATTCCTTCAGCATCTCCTCCGTGGTGCGCAGATACAGGGGCGCCTGATCCTCCGAATCCTTGAAGCCCTTGCCCGCCATGATGATCCGGCGGTACACCTCGTCCGCAGGATCCAGAAAATGCACGTCGCAGGTGGCCACAACCGGTTTGTTGTACTGTTCTCCCAGATGCACGATCCGGCGGTTGATGTTCTGAATATCCTCGATGGAGTTGACCAGACGGATCTTTTCATCATTAATCATGAAGGCGTTGTTTCCCGTGGGCTGGATCTCCAGATAGTCATAGAAGTCCACGATCCGCGCAATATCCGCCTCGCTCTTTTCATCCAGCAGGGCACGATACAGCTCTCCCGCTTCGCAGGCGCTTCCCAGGATCAGCCCCTCCCTGCACTTTAACAGCAGGCTCTTGGGAATCCTGGGCCGCTTCGCGTAATAGGTCAGATGGGATTCGGAGATCAGCCGGTACAGGTTCACCCGGCCCGTGTTGTTTTTCGCCAGGATGATGGCATGGTAGGTGGGAAGGCGTTTGACGATGTCCGGATTGGAATCGCCCAGCGCGTTCACCTTTTCCAGCGTGTCCCTTCCATCCTCATGAAGCATCCTGCTGAAACGGACGAAAATCTCCGCCGTGGCCTCCGCGTCGTCCACCGCCCGGTGATGATTTTCCAGAGAAATTCCCAGCGTTTTTGCCACCGCGTCCAGGGTATGCTTCGCCTGGTGGGGAAGAAGCACTCTGGCGATGCCCACCGTATCCACATAAGTATATTCAAAAGGCAGAGAAAGCCCTGCCGCGTTCTCCCGGATAAAGCTGGTATCGAAGCCCGCGTTGTGTGCCACCAGCACACAGTCCTCGCAGAAGGCCAGAAACTCCGGCAGCACCTCCCCGATGGGAGCCGCTCCCGCCACCATCTCATCATTGATGCCGGTGAGCTTCTCGATCTCAAAGGGGATGGGCACCTGGGGGTTCACAAACGTGGAAAACCGGTCCGTGATCTTCCCCTCGCCGTTTTCCACCTCCACCTTCACGGCGCCGATCTCGATGATCCTGTTTTTCACCGGTGAAAAGCCCGTGGTTTCAATATCGAATACTACATAGCGCCCGTCTAACGGCTGGCCCTTTCCATTCGTAACGATCTCCTTCAGATCGTCCACCAGATAGGCCTCCACGCCATAGATCACCTTGAAGAAATCGTTCCGGTCCGGATGCTCGTCCCCGGCCTCCTGCCGTTTCTTCTTCTCCGCCTTCCACAGATCGTCCACCAGATGGTTGGCGTCCGGGAACGCCTGCACCACGCCGTGATCCGTGATGGCGATGGCCGGATGGCCCCACTGATACGCCCGCTTCACAATATCCTTCACCTCGGAGACGCCGTCCATGTCGCTCATCTTGGTATGGCAGTGAAGCTCCACCCGCTTGCGCAGGCTGTGGTCCTGACGGCTGTGGGTAAAATCGCTGATTTTTTTCAGGCCGACCAGAGAGCCGATGGTCAGCTCCCCGTCGAACCGGTCGATCATGGTCATGCCCTTCAGCTTCACAAAGGCGCCGGGCTTGATTCCCTCGCACAGCTCCGCCACCTGGTCATTTTTGGCGAACATTTTGATGGTAAAGGTGTCCGTATAGTCCGTCACGTCAAAGATCAGGATGGTGCGCTCATTCTTGATTTCCCTCTTGTCCAGCTTCAGGATGCGGCCGCGCACCGTGACCTCGCCCATCTCTCCCACGATTTCTTCCATGGGAATGGCTTCGTCCTCAAAATCCCTGCCGTAGATCACGTCCGGATTGTCAGACCGCTTCGGGGAACGGTAAAAATCGCCGTCTCCTCCCCTTCTTCTGGAAAAGCCGCCGGAGCGCTTTCCGGCAAAGCGGCCCTCCCGGCTGCCGGGCTCCGCATTCCGTTTGTCCGAAATTCCTCCCCGGCCTGTTCCGGCCGCTGTCTGCGGTACGCCGCTGTCTGCCGGCAGACCGGCGCTGTCCGGAAGGCCGCTTTCTTCCATGGCCATGCCTGCAGCGGCATCCTGCGCCATGCCGGCCAGATAAGCCTCATAAGCCGTGTCCGCCATGGGGCTTTCCGGCAGATTTCCCGCGCCGGAAGCTGCCGTCTCTCCGGCAATGGCCTGGGCAGCCGCTCCCTTCCGGCTTCCGGGAAAGGGACGGATATTGGAGGACGTGCCGGCATTCTGCGCGGCCGCTTCTCCGAATGCGGTCTGATGTCCGTTCCCCCGGTAACGGGCAGCGATCTCCGCCACCCGTCGGGAAATGAGAATCTCGTCCTCCTCACGGAACCTTCCGCTCTTCGCCTCTTTGTAGTCAAAGGAAACGATCACCGGCAGGCCGCATCGTTCTCCGAATATCTTTTCCAGGATCCGCCCCAGCTCCTCGCTTTTGGAGCGTGCCAGGACCGTGTCCTCGATCAGAAGGCGCATCCGGTCCTCCTGCGGAAAGCTGATCTGGGCATTTTTGAACATGCTGTATAAAAGATGGCTGTATCGGGACAGCTCCAGAAGAATGCTGTCCCGGTAGACCTCCAGAAGCGTTTCCCTGCTGTACTGGGAGGAAAGACGGAATCTTTCATAAAACCGTACCGTAATGTTCACACCCGCAAAAAGCTGTCTGCTGATCTCCTTTTCCACCGCAAACACGTCCTTCTTCAGGATCAGATGATCGCTCTGCAGATATACGCGCACGAAATCCTTTGCACGTGTCGCAGTCACCCGCTCCACCTGCGCCTGAGCGAACAGATCTTTCTGTTTTCCCTCCAGCTTCAGTCCCGGAAATACCTCAAAAAAAGCCTTTCCCATCTTTTCCTCCATTCCGTACCGCCGGATTTTGCCCTGGCACTGCATCAGACGGTCAGTCCTCCCAGTGCAGAAGCTCCTCCCTCAGCACGTTTAACAGTTCGCTCTCCGGCACCTTTCTCACGATCTGTCCCTTTTTGATCAGCAGTCCCTCGCCTACGCCGCCCGCAATTCCGATGTCCGCCTCTCTGGCTTCTCCCGGGCCATTCACCGCGCAGCCCATCACCGCCACCTTCACGCCGTCCAGCGGAATATCAGCGACCATTTTTTCCACCTGATTGGCCAGGCCGATCAGATCGATCCTCGTCCTTCCGCAGGTAGGGCAGCTCACCACCTCGATGCCGCCTTTTCTCAAACCCAGCGTGCGCAGCAGAAGCTTTGCCGTGCGCACCTCCTCCACCGGATCTCCGGTCAGAGACACCCGGATGGTATCGCCGATGCCCTCATAGAGGATGATCCCCAGACCCACCGAGGATTTGATGTTGCCGCTCCAGAGGGTGCCGGCTTCCGTGATTCCCACGTGCAGGGGGTAATCCGTCCGCTGTGCCAGGATCTCATGTGCCTTTACGCACATCAGCACATCGGAGGACTTGATGCTGATCACCAGATTGTCATAGTCCAGCTCCTCGATCATGTGCACCTTGTCCAGCGCGCTCTCCACGATCCCCTCCGCAGTCACGCCGCCGTATTTCTCCAGCAGATCCTTTTCCAACGAGCCGCTGTTGACTCCCACACGGATGGGAATGTTTCTCTCCTTTGCCGTCTTTACCACGGCTGCCACGTTTTCCCGGGAGCCGATGTTTCCGGGATTGATGCGGATCTTATCCGCTCCGTTCTCCATGGCCGCGATCGCCATCCTGTAGTCAAAATGAATGTCCGCCACCAGCGGGATATGGATCCTCTTTTTGATCTCTCCTATGGCTGCCGCAGCCTCCGCATTCGGCACCGTGCAGCGGATGATGTCGCAGCCTGCCGCCTCCAGGCGCAGGATCTGATCCACCGTTTTCTCCACATCCTCCGTGCGCGTGTTCGTCATGGACTGGATCAGAATGGGGCTTCCCCCGCCGATCACCCGGTTCCCGATCCGGATCTTTTTCGTATGCTCTCTGTACATACCTGCCACCTTTCTGCCGCCGAAAGCGGCATTTCCTTTGTGGGAAGAATGGCGTCGGCCATTCTTTGGCACGAACCACCGGTTTGTGCACTCCTGCCGCCGAAAGCGGCTTTTTCTTCTATGAAAGGAGCGGAGCCGAAAATAACCTCCGCTCCGCTCTATGTATGTTTCTGTCTTCTATTCTGTCTCATACGGCCGGGCCATACGTTCCTTCCGGAACCGTCCGCACCGGCTGCTGTTCCTTCTTATTTCTTCTGCAGGAAATCCGGGATCTTCAGCGTCTTCTCCTCCACGTTGCTTCTCAGGCTGCCCGGTCTGCGGATCCCGCTCAGGCCCTGCCCCTGCTGAGGCTGGGATGCGGGTCTGGACTGCTGCGTTCCGGCGGGACGGGGCTGAACGGGCGCCGTCTTCGTTGCGGGCATATAGGGTCTTGCCGCTGCGGCGGGCTGAACCTGCCTCACGCCGCCCACCGAAGGCTTCACGCTGAAGGAAGAGCCGATCCTGCCGGCCTGCTGCTGATTCAGAGCCTTGTCCTCCAGACCGGTGGCGATCACCGTGATCGTGCAGGTATCCGGCGTGGTATCGTCGTACATCGCGCCGAAAATAATGTTCACATCGTCGCCGGTCAGCTGCTGCACATAGCTGGCCGCATCGTCCGCATCATACATGGAAATATCTCCGCTGACATTGATGATCACATCTGTAGCTCCGGAGATCGTAGTCTCCAGCAGAGGGCTTTCCACAGCCATCTTGACCGCGTCAGAGGCCTTGTCGTCGCCCTTGCCGTGCCCGATTCCGATATGGGCGATGCCCTTGTCCTTCATGACGGTCTGCACATCCGCGAAATCCAGATTGATGACTGCGGGCACATTGATCAGATCCGTTATTCCCTGCACGCCCTGCTGAAGGACTTCATCCGCCTTCTTCAAAGCTTCCGGCATGGTAGTCCTGCGGTCCACGATCTCCAGGATCTTGTCGTTGGGGATCACAATCAGCGTATCCACGCTGTTCTTCAGCCGCTCGATCCCGCCCAGCGCATTGGTCATGCGGGTCCTCGCCTCAAAGCGGAAGGGCTTCGTCACCACGCCTACCGTCAGAATGCCCATGTCCTTTGCGATCCCCGCGATCACGGGAGCTGCTCCCGTTCCGGTTCCGCCGCCCATGCCGCAGGTCACGAACACCATGTCCGCGCCGGTCAGCGCATTCGTGATCTCTTCCGTGCTCTCCTCCGCCGCTTTCTGTCCCACTTCGGGCTTCGCGCCGGCACCGAGTCCTTTCGTCAGCTTCTCTCCGATCTGCAAAAGCTTGGGCGCCTTGCAGAGCTGAAGCGCCTGCCTGTCCGTATTCACTCCGATAAATTCTACACCGTCGATCTTCTCATCGATCATTCTATTCACAGCATTATTGCCTGCTCCGCCCACACCGATCACAATGATCCTTGCGGAAGCCTCAGCATCGTTTGACTTGATTTCCAGCAAAGGTATTTCCTCCTTTTTCAGCCGCCCACCGCAGTCCCTGCCCCCGGACAGCATTTCTTTACCGGAGCCGCAGACATGCCCGGCCCCTTCTTCTCTCTCAAGAAGCTTCACAATTCATATCATATAATTATTTTCCGGATAACGCAACCTCTTTTTTTCACTTTTCTTTCACAGAAGTTACAGCTCAGCCTTCGGCAGATCTGTAACGGCATCCGGCCATTCCAAGCGCTTCGCACCAGGCCGGATGCTTCCAGCCGGTCTGTTTTCGTACGGTCTGCGCAGGGAATGCGCAGGCCTGGCTGAGCAGCAACTCACAGAATGCTGCTGTTGGTTCCTGTTCACGGGCAAGCCAGCGAACAAAAACCCGGTCCGTCTGCCGCCGCAGGCGCCGGCAGTGGCCGGGGCTTCCCGGCCGTGTGTCTGCATGCGGTCATTCGTCCAGCTCGAAGGAAACATTTTCCCCGCTTCCGGAATAATTTTCCAGGCGGAAGACACCCTTCTTCCCCTCCGCGCTCGGGAGCAGCTGCTGCAGTCTTGATACCTTTTCTTCTATGTTTTCCTCGCTCCCCAGCCGCGCCCTGACCTCTCCGAAGTACAGGGTCATGTCTCCGGCATCGTCAAAGTAGATCTTGTCCGCGCTGAGCCCGTACTTGGAAAGGATCTGCGTGATGGAAAGGATCTCCCGGAAAATGTTCTGATTTTCCACCGGCAGCGCCTCATAGAGCACCACCTGATCAAAGTCGATCCCCGTGATCTCCGGTATGCCTTCGGTCTTGGCCTCCGAAGCCTCCACCACGATACCGTCCCGGTCAAAATACATGTACCGGTCCAGATATTCCACATAACCGGCAACGGATTTTTCATAGACGACGATCCGGATCGTGTCGGGAGAGAGCACCTTGACATCCATGGTCTGGATGAACGGGATGCCCTGGATGCCTCTGTCCCTGTATTTCAGGGAAAGATAAAGGGAGTTGTCCCCGAATCTGCCTCCGGTCACCATCTGGATGATCTCGTCGCTCGTATAATGAAGATTTCCTTCCACGTAGATGTTTTCCACATGGAAATACTGCATCAGGAACACAAAGACAGCCGCCAGGACGGCTACGGTCCCGAGAATGGCAGAAAAAAGGAGGAGCCGTCTTCTGCCGCTTCTGCGCTGCAGGCTTTCCAGGCTGCTTCTCTTTTCACGGGTCAGACCGGAGGCGCCTGATATGACCCGGAACCGGCTCCTTGCTGCTTTCACAGATGCCGCAGGCAGCACGCCCGTATGCCTTCCCGGTTTCTTTTTTGCCGTTTTTCTGTCCATCCCTGTCGCTTCCTTTTCCAATCGTCTATCCGTCCTGCACACAGGCTCCCAGCAGCCGCAGGTCCCGGCAGATATCCTCATATCCCCTGTCCACATAAAAACGGTTTTCCACCGTCGTTTCTCCCTGTGCGCACAGACCTGCGATCACGAGGGCCGCTCCCCCTCTCAGCTCCGAAGCCCTGACGCGCTTTCCCGTAAGCATCCGCCCTCCGGGCACGACAGCCGTATCCGCGTCCAGTCTTATCCCCGCTCCCATGCGGTTCAGCTCCTTCACAACGCCGAAACGTCCGTTGAAGACCGTTTCCTTCATGCTGCTTTCGCCTTCCGCCTGTGCCATCGCCACAAGAAGAGGAGACTGCAGATCCGTCGGGAAAGCGGGAAAGCTTCCTGTCTCCACCCTGCCGGGAGAGAAAAGCGGAGAGGTCCGTTTCACCCACAGCGCATTCTGCGTCCGTCTCAGGCTCGCTCCCATCCGCTCTGCCACAGCTTCCAGCGCACCGTTTTCTCCTTCAGGCGCCCCTTTTAAACGGACCTCCCCTCCGGCAGCCAGACAGGCGCACAGATAGGTGCCTGCCACGATGCGGTCCGCAGGGATCGTATAGGTGCACGGATGCAGGCTCTTCCTTCCGCGGATCAGAAGCCTTCCCGGTCCCTGCCTCCGGATCGAAGCACCGCAGTGGGTGAGAAAATCGCAGAGCCAGCCGATCTCCGGCTCCTGCGCGCAGTTTTCCAGGCAGGTCACCCCGTCCGCCAGCACCGCTGCCATGACCACATTTTCCGTGGCCCCGACGCTGGGATAAGCCAGCCGCAGGGAGGTTCCCCGCAGTCCGCTGCAGACCGCCGCAAGTCCTTTCCCGTCGTCCCGGCAGGATGCCCCCATCCGGGAGAGCGCCTTTACATGCAGGTCAATGGGACGGTCACCGATGACGCAGCCCCCCGGATGGCTCAGGGAAACCTCTCCCAGCCGCCCCAGAAGAGGCCCCATCAGCATAACGGAGGAACGCATCCGGGTCACATATTCTTCCGGAAGGCGGCTGTCCGAAAGCTGCGCCGCGTCGATCCGGATCTCCCTTTTTTCCCGCTCGATCCGGCATCCGATGCTCTCAAGAATACGGCACATATATTCCACATCCGCTATGCGGGGACAGTTCCTGAGTACACACACTCCCGGCACCAGAAGGGCAGCCGCCATGATCGGCAGCGCCGCGTTCTTGGAGCCCTGGATCGTCACTTCGCCGTACAAAGACGCGTTTCCGCGGATATAAACAGACTTCAAATGTCCACCTTCCCGGTTTTATTCAAGATAGAGCTATTCTATCCTATGCCGGGGCAGGACCTCAGGTGTCTGGCCCCGGCCGCTTTCCGGAAGGCCGGGCCGGACGTCCGGAGGGCCGGCCGCAGCAAAAGTCCCGGCGCTGCCCGAAACCGGGCTGTCCCGGCGGATCTCGGGGATCAGACCGACCGGAGCCGGATCCCTCTCGCCACGCTCAGCACCAGGCCGATCTCAATGAGCAGGAACATGACCGAAGACCCTCCGTAGCTGATGAACGGGAGGGAAATTCCCGTATTGGGGATGGTGTTGGTGACGACCGCGATATTCAGGATGACCTGGATGGCGATGTGTCCCATCACGCCGACCACCAGCAGGGCGCCGAAAAGATCCGGCGCATTGTTGGCGATCACCATGAACCGCCAGCATAAAAGAACGAACAGCAGGATGACGGCAATCCCTCCGAACAGCCCCAGTTCCTCGCAGATGATGGAAAAAATCATATCATTCTGTGCCTCGGGCAGAAAGCCCAGCTTCTGAATGGACTGTCCGAGTCCCTTGCCGAAAATGCCTCCGGAGCCGATGGCATACAAAGACTGGAGCGTCTGAAAGCCCGTTCCCGTGGCGTACTGCTCCGGATTCAGCCAGGCCAGGATGCGGTTTCCGCGGAAATCCAGACTGGAGCTGTCCATCTGCAGGATGGCGAACACCAGAAGAGCCGCTCCCCCGATCCCCACCGCGCCCATGAGAAGAAAGCGTTTGTATTCCGGGCTCGCCACGAACAGCATCAGAAAGGCGATCCCGAAAATGATGATCGCGGAGCTTAAGTTATCCGTGATCTGCCAGACCATGACGCAGATCGGCACCGGCACCAGCAGCACCAGGAGAAAGCCCCGGAAGGACCGGATTCCCTTTCCCATCTTGCAGATGAAGCTGGCGAGGAACAGGATCATGCACAGCTTGGCGATCTCGGCAGGCTGCACAGACATTCCCAGATTCAGCCAGCGGGTTGCGCCGTTCGCCGTGATCCCCAGCGGGGTGAGGACCAGCGCGATGAGCACGGCCGAGACCACATACCCCAGAAAGGCGAAGGGTTCCCAGAAGTGGTAGGGAATTCGCGATACCACCATCATCGCCACCAGTCCGAGCGCAGCCGCCAGGGCCTGATGCTTCAGATAATATGCCTCGTCATAATTGATGCTAGCCGTCATCGACGCTTCATAGGAGCTGGTGGAATAGACCATGATCAGACCAAAGCCCAGCAGAAACAGGACGATGAACAGCAGGGTATAATCAAAAAAATATTCCGCTTGTTTTTTCCTTTTTCGGATTGCCACGCTTTTCACCCTTTCAGCCTGTTCACATACTCCTTAAACACGTTCCCTCTCACCTCATAGTTGGGAAACATGCCCCAGCTCGCGCAGGCCGGAGAAAGCAGCACCGCATCTCCCGGCTG
This sequence comes from Candidatus Eisenbergiella intestinipullorum, assembly GCA_019119815.1. Lineage (GTDB taxonomy): Bacteria > Bacillota > Clostridia > Lachnospirales > Lachnospiraceae > Eisenbergiella > Eisenbergiella intestinipullorum. The sequence goes on from DWWH01000006.1 coordinate 62,441, forward strand.
TGCGCTTTTTGCGCAGATGTCCAGGCATTCCTCAAAGGAATCCGCGAAAACGTAATCGGTAAATCCGTGACGGGCCGCACACTCCGCGATTTTTTCCCTGGTCTGGCCGATCAGCACCAGCTTTTTCACCTTTCCGCCAAAGGCTTCGATCCATCCGTCATATTCGCTCTGCTTATCGTAGCCGCCTCCGATCAGAACGGTAGGCCGGTTCATCGCCCGGATCCCCCGGATGGCCGCATCCGGATTGGTTCCCTTGGAATCATTGTACCAGGCCACACCGTTCACTTCTGCGACGAATTCGATCCTGTGCTCCACAGCCCTGAAACGCCTTACCGTATCCAGTATATTCTCCAGAGGGACCCCGAATGCCAGCGACATGGCGATCGCCGCCATCACGTTTTCCACGTTGTGGACACCGAGAAGCTGCATCTCATGGATGTTCATCAGCCGCTCTTTTTTGCCTCCCTCCGTTCTCCAGATCTCCTCTCCGTCCAGGTAGAGTCCCTCCGGTGGCTGCTGTGCGGAAGAAAACCAGACCACGCGCGCCGGGCAACGCTCTCCGATGGCACGGGTATACGGATCACTGTAATTCAGGACGCAGGTGTCCTCCTTCGTCTGATTTTTTGTGATGGATTCCTTCACCGCCGCATAATTTTCCATGGTATGATGGCGGTTCAGATGGTCCGGCGTGATGTTCAGGATCGCGGATACCTGCGGATGGAAGGCGTCCGCCGTCTCCAGCTGGAAGGAACTGATCTCCGCCACCGTCACGCTGTCCTCCCGGGTTGCAGACACCTCTGCCGTGATCGGATCCCCGATGTTTCCCACCACGAACACGGAAGGATAGTAGTCTCTCATGATCTGGCCGGTCAGCGCGGTAGTGGTGGTCTTTCCGTTGGTACCGGTGATCGCGATCAGTCTTCCTTTCAGGAAGGCATAGCCCAGCTCCACCTCGCCCCAGATGGGAATCGCCCTTTCCCGGATGCGGTCCGCAAAGGGCGTGTCCACAGCAACGCCGGGACTGAACACCGCAAGGGAGATCTCATCCAGCTCCTGCGCCGGAAGCGCTCCCACCAGGATCTTCACCTGCGCTCCCTCCGGAAGCTTTTTTCTCACCTCTTCCGGGTCCGTCTTTTCATTGCTGTCAAACAGGACCGGAACGGCTTTTGCCGAAAGCAGCAGCTCTGCTGCCGCAATGCCGCTCTTTCCCGCGCCCACGATCAGAATCTTTTTTCCTTCTACGTTCATATTTCCTCTATTCCTGCCGCCGCAGGCGGCATGCTGTTTATTGTTTTATTGTTTGCGCCTTCCTGTCTTTTCCTGTCTCAGATCGCCACCAGAGCCGCCAGACACAGGATCGCCGTCAGTATGGAGAATACCGCAACAATGCGCGTTTCCGACCAGCCGCACAGTTCAAAATGATGATGCAGAGGAGCCATCCTCAGCAGCCTCCTTCCTCCCGTCAGCCTGAAATAAACCACCTGCAGGATGACGGAAACCACCTCCGCCAGGTAGACAAAGCAGATGATCGGGATGAAAAGCTGCATCCGCATCATATAGGCGGAAGCCGCCACAAAGCCTCCCAGCGCCAGAGAACCGGTATCTCCCATGAACACGCTGGCAGGATATACGTTAAAAAGCAGAAATCCCAGAAGCGCGCCCGCCACCGCACAGGCCGCCGGTTCGATCCGGGAGCCGGTCCCGATGGAAGCCGCCGCAAGGAAGGTGGCAGTCATCACCGTAACGCTCGCCGCAAGCCCATCCAGCCCATCGGTAAAATTGGCCCCGTTCACCGTTCCCAGGATGATGAAAAAGGCCAGAGGAACATTCATCCAGCCAAGATCCAGCATCAGGTCCGGGAAAAAGGGGATCCTCGCCGCAAGCCCGATGTCCGTCATCTGCAGAAGGTAGCAGATGAACAGTCCCGCGATCACCACCTGTGCGGAAAACTTCTGCAGGGGCGTAAGCCCCATGGAGCGGC
>DWWH01000036.1 GCA_019119815.1 Candidatus Eisenbergiella intestinipullorum
GATTTCTCCTCTGCGATCACAGCAGTTTTGTGCTTCGGCGCAAAACTGCCGATTGAAAAATAAGCCATCGGGCTTATTTTTCATTCTTCCTCCTCATTCTCCACGTCTGCCAGTTCGCCCTCCACCTTCTCCACATACAGGTGGCCGTCCAGGTGGTCGATCTCATGGCAGAAGGCTCTTGCCAGAAGCTCCGTGCCTTCCAGCTCGATGGGGTTCATGTCCCGGTCATAGGCCTTCACCTTCACGTAATTGGGTCTTGTCACGATGCCGCTCTTTCCGGGAACGGAAAGACAGCCCTCGCCGCCGGTCTGTTCGCCGCTGGTCTCCATGATGCTGGGATTGATGAGCACGATCGGATCCTCTCCGGTTACGTCGATGACTACGATGCGCTTGAGCACGCCCACCTGCGGAGCGGCAAGCCCAACGCCGTTGGCCTCATACATGGTTTCAAACATGTCGTCGATGAGCTCCTGAATGCGGGGCGTGGTCTCCTTTACCTCCTTGCAGACCTTTTCCAGAATGGGGTCTCCGATCGTTCTGATATTTCTGATTGCCATTGTCTGTTCCTCCGTTTCCATGTCCGATGCGTCTGCCGGACAGACGCCGGACGTATTTTTGTATTTCAGATATTTATCGCTAAAACGGGTTCATCGGGTCAAAATCGAACTGTACCGTTCTCCCTCTCCCGTCTCTGTCATCCTGTTCCTTCAGATATTTTTCCATCCGGTCCTTGATCCGGATGAGCAGATCATAATCCGGGCTTTTGACGTAGATCACGAAGCGGAACACGTCGTTGATCCTTCCGATGGAAGCGGGTGCCGGTCCGATGAGAAAGCTCCCCTCCGGAAGGTCTCCCGCCAGCAGGGAAAGGCGTTTTGCCAGCGCCGCTCCCGCCGCTTCGTCCGCCGCGCCGATCTGGACCGCCAGGATGTGCGCCGCGGGAGGATAGGACAGAAGCCTGCGGTACAGGATCTCTTCCTCATAAAAGCCCTCATAATCCTGGGCCGCCGCGTGGACGATGCTGTAGTGCTCCGGCTGGTAGGTCTGGATCACCACCTCGCCGGGACGGCTTCCCCGGCCCGCCCGGCCCGCCGCCTGGGTCAGAAGCTGAAAGGTCCGCTCTGACGCCCGGTAGTCCGCAGCGGCAAGGGACATGTCCGCCGCCAGGATTCCCATGAGGGTGACCGCGGGGAAATCGTGTCCCTTGACGATCATCTGGGTGCCCACCAGCACGTCCGCCTCTCCGGCGGCAAAGGAGGCGAGGATCTGTTCGTAGCTTTCCTTTTTCCGGGTGGTATCCGCGTCCATCCGCAGCACTTTTCTGTCCGGATACATTTTGTGCAGCTGTTCCTCGATCTGTTCGGTCCCCGCCCGGAAGCCCAGGATATAGCGGGAGCCGCATTCCGGGCAGGTTTTTACAGCCGGACGCGTATAGCCGCAGTAGTGGCAGACCAGGGTGCCGTTTCTGTGTTCCGAAAGGGAAACGTCGCAGTGGGGGCACTTCATCACGTGGCCGCACATACGGCAGGAAACGAAGCCCGCATAGCCCCTGCGGTTCAGAAAAAGCATGCTCTGTTCTCCTCTGGAAAACCGGTCCTCCAGAAGCGCCTGCAGCCTCCTGGAAAAAATGGAGCGGTTTCCTTCCTTCAGCTCCTGTCGCAAGTCCTCCACATATACCTTCGGAAGCGTTCCGCCGTTTAAGCGCTCCGAAAGGGTGTAGAGCCGGTATCTGCCCTCCTTCGCCCGATAGAAGCTCTCCAGAGAAGGGGTGGCGGAGCCCAAAAATACCGCCGCTCCGTGGAGCCTGGCCAGCTCCTCGGCGGTCTCCCTGGCGTGGTATTTCGGCATGGTTTCGCTTTTGTAGCTGCCCTCATGCTCCTCGTCGATGACGATGAGGCCGATGTCCGGGAACGGGGTGAACAGGGCGGAACGGGGGCCGATGATCACATCGATCTCCCGGCGCTTCGCCCGCTCGCACTGATCGTATTTCTCCCCGGCGGACAGGGTGGAATTCATCACCGAAACCCGGTCGCCGAACCGCCGGTAGAAGCGCAGCACGGTCTGATAGGTGAGGGCGATCTCCGGAATCAGCATCACGGCCTGATGGCCCCGCTTCACCACACCCTCGATGAGCGCCATGTAGACCTCCGTTTTCCCGCTTCCGGTAATGCCCTTTAACAGGCAGGTCTGCCGGTCTCCGGCATCGTATTTTTCAAAAAAATCATCCACAATCCGCTGCTGAGAAGGGCTTAACCGCCTTCCCTCCTCCCGCTCCACATCCAGCTTCACCGGATTGCGGTAGTAGGGAACGCTTTCGATGGAAACAAGGCCGCCCTCCCAGAGGCTTTTAAAGGTGGAAGCCGAGATGTTCAGCTTCTTCGCGAGCAGGCCCATGGGAAGGCATTCCTCCGCGATCAGCTCCCGCAGGACGCGGGCTTTGGCGTTCTGGCGCTTCCTCTCGCACTCCAGAAGCTCCTGGCGGGCCTCCTCTCTGCTCACGCGCAGACGGATTTCCTTTTTTTCCGGCGTTTTAAATTTCTTTCTGGCCGGAAGCACGGTTTTCAGGGCCGCGATGATGGTGGAGCCGTAATGCTCCTTCATCCAGAAGGCCAGCCGGATCAGTCGGCTCTCCACCCGGGTTCCGCCCTCCCGGATGCTGTCCAGCTCCTTCATGCGGCTTTCGTCAAAATCCGCCTCGTCCGTCACCTCAATGATGTAGCCGGTGCGCAGGGTGTTGCCGCGCCCGAAGGGAATGGTCACCTGCATGCCCGGCTCCGGAACGCCCCGGAGCCGTTCGGGAATGCGGTAGGCGAAGGGGCGGTCCACATTTTCATGAGAAATATCCACGATGACGTTTGCGTATTTTCCCTGCATCTGCTTTCCCGCCTCCTTTCCTTCATGAAGAAATCTCCGCCCTCAGACAGTCATTTCATCCGGGCCGCCGGTTTCGGGAATTTTCCGGATTCTCTAAAAGGAAATGCCCCGTTCCTTCAGGATATCCGCGATCAGCTCCCGTTCATCCATATGATGCTTCACGCCTCTGATTTCCTGATAGTCCTCATGGCCCTTGCCCGCAAGGACGATGATGTCTCCCGGCTGGCCGTGGTCGATGGCCCAGGCGATGGCTTCCTTCCGGTCGCAGATCTCGATATGCTTCCCGTCCGTTTTCTGAATGCCGGTCACGATATCGTCGATGATGGCCTGGGGTTCCTCAAACCGGGGATTGTCGGAGGTGATGACGGTCAGATCCGCAAGCCTGCCGCTCACCTCTCCCATTTCAAAACGGCGCAGCCGGGAACGGTTTCCGCCGCAGCCGAACACACAGACCAGCCTTCCGTGTTCGTATTCCTTCAGGGTGGTCAGAAGGCTTTCCAGCGCCATGGCGTTATGCGCGTAATCGATGAGCAAGGTGAACGCATCCGACACCTTCACCGGCTCGATGCGTCCCTTCACCTTCGCCGCCAGAAGCGCGCTCTGAATGTCCGGAACGGAAACGTCAAAATGGCGGCAGATGGCGATGGCGGTCAGCGCGTTGTAAACGCTGAACCGGCCCGGCATGTCGATCTGGGCGTCAAAATCCATCGGCCTGCCGGATTCAGTTTCCTCTCCGCCGCAGGACACATGGAACGCCACGCCCAGCTTCCCGTTCACATTCGTCAGCTTCAGATCCGTGGCGCGGATGTCGCAGCCTTCACTCAGACCGTAGGTTTCCAGCCTGCAGGTATGCCCCTGCGTCACCTGCTGCCAGTGGGCGTCGTCCCGGTTCACAATGCCCACCCGGCACTGTTTAAACAGCAGCCCCTTGCAGCGCATGTATTCCTCAAAGCTGGCATGCTCGTTGGGGCCGATGTGATCCGGCTCGATATTCGTAAAAATGCCGAAATCGAACACGAAGCCCTGGCTTCTGTGCTGCATCAGCGCCTGGGAGGAAACCTCCATCACCACCGCATCGCACCCCGCCTCCACCATCCGGGAAAGGTACGACTGCAGCAGATAGGACTCCGGCGTAGTATTCTCCGCGTGAATATGGGTTTCGCCGATGATCACCTCGATGGTGCCGATCAGCCCCACCTTCCGTCCGGCGTTTTCCAGAATGGACTTCACCAGATAGGTGGAGGTGGTTTTCCCTTTGGTCCCGGTGATGCCGATGGTGGTAAGCCTGGAAGCCGGATGCCCGAACCAGGCCGCCGACAGAAAGGCCAGCGCATACCGCGTGCTTTCCACCTGCAGAATCAGAACGTCGCTGTCCTGCGGCACCTCCACCGGCTTTCTCACCACCAGAACGGCCGCTCCCTGAGAAACCGCCTGTGCCGCCGCAGAATGTCCGTCAAAATTGGCCCCTTCGATACAGACGAAAAGGCAGTCCTTCGTAATTTTTCTGGAATCGTAAACCAGAGCCGTAATCTCCTGTTCCGAAGCGGCTTCCAGGTCCCCCCGAAGGGCCGTCACTTCCAGATTCTCAAGCAGATTTCCCAGTTTGGCCATGTTACCTCTCTTCTGCGGCCGGAAGGCCGCTTTAAATCCGTGAGAAGAATCGCGGAGCGATTCTTCCAGGGAAACAGCACCGCTGTTTCCCGCTCCTCTTTTTCTGCGGCCATACGGCCGCTTTTAATTCAGAGGGAAACGGCGAAGCCGATTCCCGCTCCTCTTTTTTCCGCGGCCATACGGCCGCTGCGTTATAATACGCCGGGCGCTGCCGCCCGGCCGATAGATTCTTTAAGGATAGCACAGAAGGGAAGAATTTTCAACTGACGGCGACTTGCCGTCACAGGCTTCCCCTGTTACAGCGCCTTACGTCTTTTACGTTCATACCGTAACCCGGACGGAAACCGTCTTTCAGATTTCATACAGCTCCGCCAGTGTAAGCAGCCGCACCTCTCCTTTTTCAGCACGGCTTTCCAGTCCGGCGCTGAAGCCGGATTTGGAAAAAAGGTAATAGTACCGGTTTGCAAAATGTCCCATTGCGTCCGCATATTCCTCCATCAGACGCAACTCCTCCTCTCCTGTCGGCGCTTCCCGGAATTTGCAGGAACCGATGATTGCACTGTCTCCTTCTGCGGAGGTAACCACAACATCAATCTGCGCCTGTCTGCGGGTTTGGGGATTTCCTCCCCACCACTGTCCCACCGCGCCAATGGGAAAGGGGATTTCTTCATCATAATACAGAATATAATCCCGACACATTTTTTCAAAGGTCAGTCCCATATAATTGGACAGGCGGCTTTCCACCATGGAAGGATAGGAACGCTCCATCCGGCCGGACTGTATCGCAGAAATATTTCCGGGCACAAAGGTGTACCAGAAACGGAAAAACTGGTCTTCAATCAGGTAAACCGGTCTTTTACTGTTTGGTTCAGTGACGGGAGTTTCTCTTTTGATAATTCCAAGAGCGATCAGATTCGCCATATATTTTGCGCAAAGTCCGGTTTCCACACCTACTGTGTTCGCAATCTCTGACAGCTTCGTCTTTCCGGAAGCGACCGCCGTAATCACTGCGTTATAAACCGCCGGTTCCCGGAGCTCCTGTTTCATCAGGTTGGACGGTTCTTCGAACAGGACGGCATTTCTGTCAAATAAATTTTCCAGAAGGTTTTCCCGGATCGTCAGTTCGGGAGAAAACTGCTCCAGATACATGGGGATTCCACCCGTGATCCCATAAATCAGCGCTCTGTCGCTGTAGGAATATTCCGGAAACCATTTTCCCGTATCCATATAATCGAAGGGCAGAATTTTAAACTGCGCGGTTCTCCTGCCATAGAGAGGGCTCTGATACCCCAAGACCTGTTTTTCCATAAAACTCATGGAAGAACCGCAGAGAATCAGAAACAGCCCTGTCTGCCTGAACCGGTGATCCAGAAAATTCTGCAGAAGGGACGAAATTCCACGCTCTGCCTGAGCCAGATAGGGATATTCATCTATGACCCAGATCAGTCTCTGCGTTTTTGCCAGCTCCGCGATTTTCAGAAAAGCATCCGTAAAGCTTCGGTATGTGGCAAAGGCCGCGCTTTCCCCGCTCTCCATCTCTGAAATCGCCCGTGACAGGGTTTCCAGATTCTGTTCGGCACTGCTCTCCTGCGCCGCGAAAAAAATCGTTCTTTTGTCTTTGCAGAACTCATTGATCAGCGTTGTTTTCCCAACACGGCGTCTGCCGTAAATGACAGCCACTTCCAGCTTATCACTTTGGTACATCCGGTTCAGCTTTTTTAATTCCTGTTCTCTGCCGATAAACATTGAAATATCGCGGCCCCCTTTCGTGAATTATGATATCCTATATTATAATTCACTATTCTCAGGTCGTCAATCCGACGAACGTTCCAGTTTATCCAGCGCGTAAAGAGCCGCGCCCGCCGCGCCGACGATCTCCGGCTCCGGGCAGATGTAGAGCTTCGCGCCCAGCTTTTCTTCCACGGCACGGACCACTCCCGCGTTCTTCGCCACGCCGCCGGTCATCATGAATTCCTCTTCTAGGCCCACGCGCTTTAACAGGGAGTAGGATTTGTTCGCCACAGCGCGGCAGATGCCGTTTGCGATGTCCGCCTTTTCCCGGTTGTTGGCGATCAGGGAGATGACCTCGGATTCCGCAAATACGGAGCACATGCTGGTGATCTCGATGTCCTCCTTCGACTGCAGGGCGATGGGGCCCAGCTCGTTCACGTCCACCTCCAAAGAACGGGCGATCATCTCCAGAAAACGGCCGGTTCCCGCCGCGCACTTGTCGTTCATGACGAAGTCCGCCACCTCTCCCTTTTCATTCAGGCGGATGGCCTTGCTGTCCTGGCCTCCGATGTCCAGGATGGTACGGACGGCCGGATTGAAGTAATGGGCCCCGCGGCCGTGGCAGCTGATTTCCGTCACATTTTCATCCGCGAAGGGGATGCTCACACGGCCATAGCCGGTGGAGACGATCCAGGAAATGTCCTCTCTCTTTAAGCCCGCTTCGGAAAGCACCTCCTCCAGAATTCTCTGCGCGCTCTCTCCGGATTTCGCGCCGGTACGCACCACCGCAGAGGAAACGATTTTCCGGTCTTTATCCATAATCACCGCGTTGGTGGAGGTGGAGCCGCTGTCAATTCCCATCACATACATCTTTCCCGTTCTCTCCTTTCCTGCCTCTGTTCTGCCTTTTTCCGTTTCCTCCGGCTGCTGTCCGAGAGATTCCAGGAAGGCTTCGATTCTGGTTAAAATCTGGCCGTAGCTCTGCTTCGTGTAATCCGTCTCCAGCGCCAGCATGGGACGGTTCAGCCGCTTTTTCAGCCAGGCGTATTCATAAGAATAGTTGTCACAGAACTGGACGGTATGGTAGATCACGCCGTCCACGCTTCCCGCATAACGCTCGATCAGCTCATCCCTTCCCGACGCCGCTTCCATGCGCATGCAGGGGAACTGGCTCAGAAGCCCTCTGGTATAGCCCGTGAGCACCTGGTCCGGCTCCAGCAGATATTTGCGCCTCAGTCCGGTACAGGTCAGGTCAAAGGCCAGATTGGCATTTTTCTCCTGCAGAATCCGCACGATACTCTCATTGGCTCTGGCGCCGATGAGGCCGATATTTTTCCTTCGTACCGGGAGGCGTCCCGCGTCCGCTTCGGAAGCCGGAACAGATGCCGCTTTTTCTGAGGCTGCTCCGGCGGCATCCGCGGTATCCTGCCGAGCCTGTTCTGCAGCCTTCCGCCGCCGCGCCGCTTCCTCATCGCAGCCGCTCTCTCCCAGGCTGATGCTCTGCTCCTTTTTCTTTTTTCTCAGGATATCCGCCAGCTTTGCCTCCTCAAAGGTTTTTCCGGAAAAAGCCTCGTATGCTTCGATCATTTTCCGGATACGGGCCTCATAAAGGGTGATCCCGGCGTCCTTTGTGATTCTCGGCGTATCCAGAATGTAGATGAACCGGTCCGGCAGCTCCTGCTTCAGCACATCGTACAGCCGGCGGATGCTGTCACAGCAGGTGGTGAGGATCACGCCCTCATATTCCCCCGCAATCACATCCTCCAGCACGCCTTTTGCAAAGCTGCAGATATTGGGATGCATCTTCATGTCCGCCTGCGTAAAATTCGACACCTGCGGATCGATCCGCTTCATTTCCACGCCCATGGACTCAAACACTTCGATGGGCGCATATTTGCATATATACCCGATCATCACTCTTCCTCGCTTTCCGCCGCATTTTTCTTTTCATCCAGCATCTCCAGAAAAGCCTCCAGCCGGGTCCTGATCTGCCCGTCATGGCTGTTTCTCTTATCGATCCCATCTCCGTCCAGAATCAGCGTGGGGATCCGCTTTTCCTGCATTTTTTCCTTCAGCAGGATGCTGCCGCCGGAGGCCTGCTTGCAGCCCCAGTGGCAGAAATAGATCACCGCGTCCGGATGCAGCCGGTCGCAGAGGGAAGCGATGGCCTCCGCCTTGTGGGCGTAGGAGCCGTTGTAGAGATTCCGGATGATCTTTTTCGCCAGAGCCTCGAAGGGATGCTCTGCGTCCATTTCTTCCATGTAGTCCAGGATGATGTCGCTGGCGATGATCTGATATTCCTCGTTTCTGTCGAAATATTTTTTCAGCGTTTCCTGATAAAAGGGAATCAGATGCAGCCAGAGGATTTTCTTTCCTTCAAACGCGGGACAGTCCGCAATCTCCCGGTTCATGAAACGGATCAGGTCCAGAAATTCCTGCGTGCCGATCAGAAGATGCATCCCCATCATCATGTAAAGATGGCTGATGAGTGCGCCCGGATACCGCCGTTTGGTCTGGTATTCGAAGAAGCGCATCAGCTCTTTTCTCGTTTCATTTTCGATCCGGATCGTCTCCTTCAGCTTTTCCTCTTCAAACTTCCGGCCGGTCAGCTCCTCCAGAGAGGCGGCAAGGCCGCGCAGCTGATCGGCAAGATACTTTACCGACTCCTCATCCGCCGCATAGGGCACGTCCAGAAAGGTAAAGGGAACGCCCGCCTTTTTTTCCAGATACCGGAAGGTATTCAGATTTCCGTCACAGGAAAGGGAGGTGGTGATGGCGTAATCCGGTTTCTGAATCACGCCGCTCTCCACCCCGCCCACAAAGGTCTTATGGTAGGAGCACAGGGTGGGCGCAAGGCCGATATCCTGTGCGTAATCGATGAAATAATCCTCCAGGTGAAAGCCGCTCATGTAGCAGGAAAGCACCTCAATGGACAGGGTGCGCAGCCCGAAGCAGTGCACCAGCTCACAGGGCGCAAATATGTTGCCCCACACATAGCTTCCCTCCCGGCTCAGGGAATCCGCCACCATCCCCATCATCATCTGCTCCAGCTTCTGGTAGCCTTTGGACAGATCTTTGGTGGGAAGCAGGCGCATCCGCCATTTGTTCGCCTGAAAGCCGAGAAGAATCTTGTTCCAGCTCTTCTCCGGCCGTTTCATGGCCTCTTCTTTTACATAATTGATATATTTGTCTACGACTGACATATTACCTCTATTTCCGCGGCCGGACGGCCGCACTTAATTCTGTAAGAAGAATCGCTCTGCGATTCTTCCAGGGAAACCGCCCATGCGGTTTCCCGAGCCTCATTTCTTTTGCGGCCGGACGGCCGCTTTTAAATGTATACAAAATGGATACAGATAGGAGCCCAAAATAGTAATATATCATATTTTACAGGAAATGTTAACGCATTTTTTGCGTTTTCTCCTCCGGAATTTTACAGCTCAGCCTTCGGCAGGGCTGTAACGGCATCCGGCCATTCCAAGCGCTTCGCGCCAGGCCGGATGCTTCCAGCCGGTCTGTGTTCGTACGGTCTGCGCAGGGAATGCGCAGACCTGGCTGAGCTGTAACTCCTGAATTTTCATATGATAAACCCGAAAGGAAAAAGCGAAAGAAGCCTAGGCAAGAACAGGCCCCCGCTTTACGCGGGGGCCTGCCGACTATGAGGGGGAGATAGTTTTGTGAGTTGCTGTTCAACTATCCGAGATTTATCTTACCGAGAAAATGTGTTGATTCTGTGTTGAATATTTGAAAAATTTCTGAAGAAGCCGTCATTTTCCGGAGGAAGTTCAAATCCCGCCGCTGTAACAGGGTTTATGCCGGCGTTACCGGAAAGATACACCGCGGTTAAAAGTACACACGGTATTTCCTCATCTGCTCAAAAAGCACCTGCTCCGCTCTGCGGCAGATTTTTCGTTTAAAAGCCCTGCATCAATTCCGTTTTTCCGGTTCCGGATTATGTATTTTTCCTTACCACCCGGCAGGGATTTCCAAAGGCTACCGAATCGTCCGGGACATCCTTTGTCACAACGCTCCCAGCTCCGATCACAACATTATTTCCTATCGTAACGCCCGGCATGATGATGGCCACGCCGCCAATCCAGACATTGCAGCCTATGATAACCGGCGCAGTCTGCGTTTTGCAAAATTCAAAAGAGCCGTCATCCTTTGGCTCACCAAAACGGTCCGCGACATTCGTTGGATGAAACGCCGTATATATCTGTACATTCGGCGCGATCAGGGCGTTATCTCCGATCCGAATGATGTTATCATCTAAAAAAGTACAGTTCATGTTGACTTCACAATTATTCCCGAAATAAATATTGTTCCCATAATCCACATAAAAAGGAGCCGTCATCCAGAGATTTTTCCCTTTTCCCCCGAGTAACTCGCTTAAAATCCTTTCTTTCTCCCGCATATTGGCGGAGTCCGTCTGATTATAGTCCCTTACCAGATCTTTCGCCTTATGCCACTGTGTTAACAGCTCGGCATCCCCGCAGTCATAAAGCTGCCCTGCCAGCATTTTTTCCCTTTCTGTCATCCTGTCCCTCCGAAAATCACTTCATTTTTTTATTACCCGGCATCCCCGGTCATTCTCAGTTCTTCATACACTTCTTCCGTCTTACGCCTGGCTCCCGGGAAGGCTGGCCACGCGTCAATTCCGTCCCCCTTTTTTCTCGGAATGATATGGATATGAAAATGAGGCACGGACTGCCCCGCGCTCTCGCCGCCTGCATTCAACAGGTTCACACCGTCATAGCCGCAATTTTCCGTACAGTGAACGGCGACTTTCTTTACCGCAGCCATCAGATGATTCAGGGTATCCGGATCGCAGTCCAGAATATTCTTCACATGCTTTCTGGGCACAGCCAGCATATGTCCGTCCACATCCCCTGCAATATCCATAAATACCACTGCATATTCGTCTTCGTATACGATTTTTCCCGGCAGCCCGCCGGATATAATTTTACAGAAAATACAGTCCATGTTTTCACTCCTTTGGTCTGATCCCTTTTTCACTATTCTGCTTTGGAATTTGCTTTTCATTATACTACTTTTCCCACGACCCTACTACCACAAAAAGCAGCCCCGGCCATCCACATCCTGGAGCCGGGGCTTTCCTTACTGCGTATCCATTATCTTTTTTCGTATATGTATTACATTCCCAGCTTCTGCGCGAAATCCGCCATCGCCTCTGAAATCTTTATCTGCTGCGGGCAGACCGCTTCGCAGCTTCTGCAGCCAATGCAGGCGTTTGGCAGCTTTTCCGGCGGATAGGCGGCGAGGGCCATCGGAGCGATGAAGCCGCCCTGCGTGAAGCAGTGTTCATTGTACAGGGCAAGGAGCTCCGGGATGGGAAGGCCCTGCGGGCAGTGGCTGGTACAGTAATGGCAGGCCGTGCAGGGAAGCACGATTTTTTTCACCATCCCGTCCGCGATCTGAAGGAGAGCCTCCATCTCCTTTTCGTTCAACGGCTTATCCTCCGCGAAGGTGCGGATGTTCTCCTGCATCTGCTGCAGGTTGGACATGCCGGAAAGCACCATGGTCACGCCGGGAACGGACTGCAGAAAGCGGAAGGCCCATGCGGGGATGTTCTCCTCCGGACGCAGCGCCTTCAGCGTCTTTTCGTCCTCGTCCGCCAGCTTCGCAAGCTTTCCGCCGCGCAGAGGCTCCATCACCCATACCGGAATATTCCATTCTTTAAGAAGCTCCACCTTCTCCTTCGCGCCCTGGAAGGTCCAGTCCAGGTAATTCAGCTGGATCTGGCAGAATTCCATATCCTTGCCATAGGCGTCGAGGAAGCGCTTCATCACGTCCAGATTTCCATGGGCGGAAAAGCCCAGGTGCCGGATCCTGCCCGCCTTTTTCTGCTTCATCAGGTATTCATGAATTCCGTATTTCTCATCCAGATAGGCGTCTATGTTCATCTCGCAGACATTGTGGAACAGGTAAAAATCAAAGTATTCCACCCCGCATTTTTCCAGCTGCTTCTCAAAAATCTCCTCCACCTTGTCCATGTTGGAAAGGTCATAGCCCGGAAACTTGGTCGCGAGGTAATAGTTTTCTCTCGGATAGCGGCTCAGCGCCTTTCCCATCACGGTTTCGGAATGGCCGTCATGGTAGCCCCAGGCCGTATCATAATAATTCACCCCCTGCTCCATGGCGTAATCCACCATGGCCTGTGTTTTCGTTTCATCAATTCTGGAATCATCCCCGTCCACGACAGGAAGACGCATGGCGCCCATGCCAAGGCCGGAAAGCTTCATGTCCTGAAAATCTCTGTAAATCATATTTTCTCCTTTCCGCACGGGTCGTCGGCCCATGCACCGCCCAGGGCGGTCCGAATCCGGTTCAAAGGCAAAGACAGCCGCCTGTCCCGGTCACTGCGGAAAAGGCAGCACTCTTTGCTGACATGCTGACAGAATCAGTATACTGCCTTCGGCTTATATTTATCAACTACCTGTTTCGTATGGACTGCCATAGGAAAAAGCTATGTTGCTGTCCGGTTCCTCCGGAACAGATATGGGCCGCGTTTTAGAAACAGTTCATAAAATTTATTCCTTTTT
>DWWH01000037.1 GCA_019119815.1 Candidatus Eisenbergiella intestinipullorum
CTACTCAGCCAGGTCTGCGCATTTACTGCGCAGACCGTACGAAAACAGACCGGCTGGAAGCATCCGGCCTGGCGCGAAGCGCTTGGAATGGCCGGATGCCGTTACAGCTCTACCGAAGGCTGAGCTGTAACACCTCCGGACCTTCCTGCCCCGATGCCTCCGGAGGATACACAAAGCCTTCCTCATCGATCGACACGCCTGGCGAAAGGCTCCTCATATGGCTGATGACACGCGCTTTCTCCGATCCCTCCAGAAGGCTGGTCCGGCAGTCCTTCTGAACCGCGGGGACAAAGCGGAAGGACGCAAGCTCTCCGGTCTGCGCATCCAGAGTGACCTCCACAAGGCAGGTATCCTGTGTTTTGGAATTGAACAGGAAGTTCCCCACGCTGTAGATCACGGGAGTATCTCCGATCCAGTCGATCCCCTGCAGCACATGGGGATGATCGCCGATGATCAGATCGGCCCCTGCCTGAGCGAGTAACGGCGCCTGCTCCTTCTGCGCCCAGTCCAGTTCCGTGGTGCTTTCCGTTCCCCAGTGGATATAGACGACCACGAAGTCGCTCACCGCCTTCGCCTTTTCGATTTCAGAAAGGAGCCGGTCCACATTCCGGCAGCGGAACACGCCGGGAGAGGTTTCTGTCGCACCCTTCGTATCGGGATTGTCCATCCGTTCGATCTGAGTGGCCGACAGAAAGGCGATCCGTACATTTTCACTCACAAAATAGACCGGCCTGACCGCCTCATTCAGGTCACGTCCCGCCCCCACATAAGGCATCCCCGCATTTTCCAGGGTGTCCAGCGTATCCAGCAGGGAGATCTCCCCATAATCGTAGGCATGGTTGTTGGCCAGGGAAACAAGATCCGCCCCCATATCGGAAAGCAGGGATGCATGCGCCGGATCTGCCCGGAAGGTAAAAGCCTTGCCCGCTGTCGGCGTTCCTCTCGTGGTATAGGTAAACTCGTTGTTCACCATGAACACGTCCGCCTCCCGCATTTTTTTCAGAATGCCGGGATCAAAGCCCGCTTCCACCAGGCTTCCCCCTCTTGCCCGGCTCTTCATCCTTGACATGATGCTGTAGCCGTCGTCAAACAGGATGTCCCCCGCAAAAGCAAGGGTGATCTTTCCTTCCTCCCGGGGCGTCAGAGGGAAGGCATTTTCCGCCTCCATCTGCGCCGGATCCGCCAGCAGGGCCGCATATCTGCCTGCGGCCGTCTGATCGCCCGCACTTCCCGCTTCCGCGCTTTCCGCTGTCTGACCCGCTGCCGGCGTCTGTCCGCCTTCCGGCAGGATGGCCGTTCCTGTCACAGATACGGCCGCAAGGTCCGCATCCTCTCCCAGAACGGTCCAGCCCGTCAGCAGCAAAGTTACTCCCATCACCGCCGCCAGCAGCAAAAGTACGCCGACAAGCGGCAGCCTTCTTTTTTTTCTTCTTCCATCCATATTCCGCCCTTCCTCTCCGGACGCTTCCTCTGTTGCTCTCATTATGCTCGAACCTTCTCCTTCCGTCAAGCATAAAAAGCCTTCTTCCGGTACATAATAGCTGTCATGATCGCTGTTCCCGCCAGTACGGCGGGCGGCAGCCTGTCATGACACTGCTGTTTGCGGGTACCGGACCAAAAGTCCCGGCCGTTTTGACCGCTTCGCGTCAGGCCGGATGCTTCCTCCCGGCCCGTTTTCGCATGATCCGCGCAGAGAACACACAGGACCGTCCGGATCACTAACGGGGGCATTTTTGTTTATGAAATTATCCACAGACCTGGAACAGAATATCCAAAAGGCGCGGCAGCTCCTGCCGCTGGACAAAAGCTTTGACCTGGTGACGAGAAGGCTTTCTCTGGGCGAGACCGGCTGCTTCTGGATCGGCGTGAACGGCCTTCTGCGGGTGGAGATCCTTCAGCAGATCTTTTCCGACCTGCAGAATCCTCTTTATACGCAGGACCTGAAGATCGAAGACATCCAAAAATATATGGATTCCAAGATCGGCTATGTGCAGACCTCCCTGTCCGGCGACTGGGACGACATCCTGAGAAATCTTCTCAGCGGTCCCTCCGTCCTTCTGGTGGACGGCTTCGACCGGGCGGTCCTGCTGGATGTGCGCACTTATCCGGCGAGAAGCATTTCGGAGCCGGACGCGGAGAAAGTGACCAAAGGGGCGCGGGACGGCTTTGTGGAAACTCTTCTTTTCAACGCCAATCTGATCCGGCGCCGCATCCGGGATCCCCGGCTCACCTTTGAGCTGTCCAGTGTGGGAAGCGAAAGCAAAACGGATGTGGCAGTGGCCTATCTGGATCAGACTGCCGACATGGATCTGGTCAGGCAGCTGCAGCAGGCCCTTTCCGCGCTGCCCGTCACCGCTCTGACTATGGGTTCCAAAAGCCTGGTGGAGCTTCTGGTCCGAAAAAAATGGTTTCACCTGCTCCCCAGCATTTTTCTGACGGAGCGACCGGATGTGGCGTGCAGCTTCCTGACAGAAGGGCATATCGCTGTCATTGTGGACAATTCTCCCGCCGTACTGATCCTGCCCTGCACCATTTTCCAGTTCACCCAGAGCCCGGAGGATTATTACAAAAGCCCGATTGTCGGGACCTACTTCCGGCTGGTGCGTTTTCTGTGTATTCCCATCAGCCTCCTCCTCATGCCTCTGTTTTTGCTGCTCACCGTCTATTTCCCTCAGTTTTCCGAACGGTGGAACCTGCTCCCCACCCGGGACCTGCCGGGCCCGACCATTATTTTCTACGTATTCGCCGTGGAATTTCTGCTGGATCTGTTCCGTTACTCCGCCACGCTGCGCTCCGGTCAGTTTTCCGGCTCTCTTTCCATCATCGGCGGGCTGATCATCGGAGAGATCGCCGTGGATCTGAACTGGGCCTCCACGGAGATCCTCTTCTATGCCGCCGTCACCATGCTCGCCTCCCTGTCCCTGTCCAGTCTGGAATTCAGCGACGGCATCCGGCTGTACCGAATCTTTCTTTTGCTCACGACAGCTTTTTTCGGAATCTGGGGCTTCTTCGGAGGGCTGATCCTCATCCTCATTTCCATCCTGACCACACCCACCTTCGGTCAGAAGAGCTATTTCTGGCCTCTGTTTCCCTTCAACCGGCAGGCGCTGAAAACGCTTCTGTTCCGTTACCCCGCATCCAAAGCCCAGCCGGACAGAGTATGGCGGAGACGTTAACAGGCCGACGGTCTGCCGTCATACCACGAAAAAGTGTGCGCTGCGCACCGCTCGCGCCGAGCGCGGTTGCCATCAGGCAACATCTTCCTTTCCGCCGCAGTGCGATCCGCCGGAGTTTTTTGTGCGATAGGAAATAAAATTCCCTATCGCACAAAAAGCGGACACCAGCTCCTGGTGTCCGCTTTTTTCATTTATGCTTATTTTCAGTTGATCAGCCAAACTTTACGGTGGAAACCTTTACGCCAGGGCCCATCGTGGAAGCGAGGGTGATGCTCTTCAGATACTGACCCTTCAGTGCGGAAGGTCTTGCCTTTACGATGGCATCCATCAGCGCGTTGAAGTTCTCCTGAAGCTTCTCCTCAGAGAAGGAAGCCTTTCCGATCGGAACATGGACAATGTTGGACTTGTCCAGTCTGTACTCGATCTTACCGGCTTTGATGTCGTTGACAGCCTTGGTCACATCCATCGTTACCGTTCCGGCCTTCGGATTGGGCATCAGGCCCTTCGGTCCAAGGATCTTACCGAGACGTCCCACAACGCCCATCATATCGGGAGTCGCAACGACCACGTCAAAATCAAGCCAGCCTTCGTTCTGGATCCTGGGGATCAGCTCGTCGCCTCCCACATAATCCGCTCCGGCAGCCTCTGCCTCGTTTACCTTATCACCCTTTGCGAAAACCAGGACCTTTACAGTCTTACCGGTTCCGTTGGGGAGAACGACAGCGCCGCGGATCTGCTGCTCGGCATGACGGCCGTCACAGCCGGTTCTGATGTGAACCTCGATCGTCTCGTCAAATTTTGCGGTTGCCGTCTTCTTTACCAGAGCGATCGCGTCAGCGGACTCATATGCCACACTGCGGTCTACCTGCTTCGCAGCCTCAGTATATTTCTTACCATGTTTCATTTTCCATTCCTCCGTTGGTGGTTAACGCAGCATTTTCTGATTTTCGGTCCTGTACCGGAATGCTGCTCCCAATTTCTAAACAAAACAGTCTGATAAACCCTCAGATGAAATCCTCCGGCGTTTCTCAGTCCTCTACCACGATACCCATGCTTCTTGCCGTTCCGGCGATCATGCTCATCGCAGCTTCCACGCTTGCCGCGTTCAGATCAGGCATCTTCATCTCGGCGATCTCTCTCACCTTATCCTTGGAAATCGTCGCAACCTTCGTCTTGTTCGGCACGCCGGAACCGGACTTCAGATTGCAGGCCTTCTTCAGAAGAACGGCCGCAGGCGGAGTCTTGGTAATGAAGCTGAAGCTTCTGTCCGCATACACGGTGATGACAACAGGGATGATCAGGTCGCCCTTATCCGCCGTTCTCGCGTTGAACTGCTTGGTGAATTCAACGATGTTCACACCATGCTGACCGAGTGCAGGACCAACCGGGGGAGCCGGGGTAGCCTTTCCCGCAGGGATCTGTAACTTGATGTAACCTGTAACTTTCTTTGCCATGTCAGGCACCTCCTAAATATAATGTGGTATGGCGCAGCCATTTTCTGCACGCAGTCCTTCTGCGCGTCTCCCTTTCCTGCCGCTTG
>DWWH01000038.1 GCA_019119815.1 Candidatus Eisenbergiella intestinipullorum
GATGGCGGATCTGCGGTCGGCCTTCGGCGTGGTGCTTCAGGATACCGCCCTGTTCGGGGAGAGCATCCGGAACAACATCAGCTACGGAAAGGAAAACGTGCCCTTTGAAAAGATCCGGGAAGCCGCCGTGCGGGCCGGAGCCGATGCCTTTATCCGCAGGCTGCCGCAGGGCTATGATACCGTGCTGACGCAGGGCGGTGCGGAGCTGAGCCAGGGAGAGCGGCAGCTTCTCACCATCGCAAGGGCTCTTCTTTCCGATGCGCCCATCCTGATTCTGGATGAGGCCACCAGCTCCGTGGACACGGTGACGGAACAGCACATCCGCCGGGCAATGGATGCCGCCGCCAGCGGGCGGACCTCCTTCCTCATCGCCCACCGGCTGTCCACCATCCGGGACTGTGATCTGATTTTACTGATTGAAAACGGAAAAATTGTGGAAAAAGGAAGCCACGAAGAACTGATGCGGCTGGACGGAAGCTATGCGAAGATGTACAGGACGCAGATGGGGATTGCGGGATGAAGCCGCTTTTTGCGGCCTGCATGGATGTTTGAGGGCGCTCAGATATTGGGCTTCCTATCCTCCGGTCTGATCCATCCGCGTCTGCGCATGCTCAGATGTCCAGCTTCATGTCCCCTTGCCGGATCCATCCGCGTCTGCGCATGAATTCTGAAATCACAAACGCAAGCAGTCCGGGCAGCAGCATATGCATGAAAAGAATCAGAATCAGGGCGGAAGGAACGGAATACCCGCTCTGCGTCATGGTCTGAAACGCCATGATCTGACCTACCAGGCCGCAGGTTCCCATGCCGGAGCCCGTGGCGTTGTTCGGCATGGAAAGAAGGCAGGTGGAGACGGGACCGAGAATGGCGCTGGTTATGATGGCGGGAAGCCAGATGACCGGCCTGCGGATGATGTTCGGCATCTGCAGCATGGAGGTGCCAAGCCCCTGCGCGGCAAGCCCGCCGATGCCGTTTTCCCGGAAGGAGGCGACGGCAAAGCCGATCATATTGGAAGCGCAGCCCACCGCAGCGGCTCCGGCGGCGATGCCGCTTAAGTTTAAGGAAATCCCGATGGCCGCCGAGCTGATGGGCAGCGTCAGGGCAATTCCCATGAGGATGGATACGATGATTCCGGCCCAGAAGGGCTGCTGGACGGCTCCCCAGTTGATCAGCTCCCCGATTCGGGTCATAAAGGCGGAGATCGGAACGCCGACGGAAAGTCCGGCTGCCGCGCCCACGCAGAGGGTGGTGATCGGCGTCACCAGAATATCCACCCTGGTTTTTCCGGCGACCAGACCGCCCAGCTCTACCGCCAGATAAGCCGCCACGAAGGCGCCGAGAGGTTCCCCCACGCCGGTCAATGTAAACACCCCGTCCGCAAGCAGCTCTCCTGCGGTGATTTCCTTTGCATACGCCCCGATCATGCCAGCCGCGGCAGCGGAAACGGACACGAGAGCTCCCTGCCTGAAACGGGCCGCAACGCCCATCCCGATTCCCGCGCCGGTCAGCTTCTTGGCCACCGTGGCAATGACGATGAGATACCCTCCTATGGTTCCGCCGATGAGTCCGCCGATCTGTTCCAGTATGGTTCCCACCAGCAGGGTGGCAAAGAGTCCCTGGGCCATTCCGGAAAGCCCTTCGATAAAAATCCGGTTGCACAGCTTTTTCACTTTTTCCATGATAATCCCCATTCTGTAATCTGATATGACATGACAGGTGTCTTGTCACCTTACAGCAAAACATATCATATCATCAGGGCGTGAGCAAGTATTTTTTGGAAAAAAGCGCTTTTTCGATGGAATCCAGAATTTTCTCATCCGCCGCTTCCACGGTATGACAATGAACGCCGTCCGTCAGCGTGCAGAGCGGCTTCGTGTGACAGGTATGAAGCCGCTGCATGAACGCGGCAACATCCTGACGGCAGGAGAGCACCAGATCAGCCCGGATGGTTCCGTATATGGGGTGCGGAATCAGAACATCCAATACCCTTCCGCCCAGATCCACGATGGTGTTCAGCTCGTCCTCCAGTTGTTCATCCGTGTGGGAAACCATAAAACAGCGGCTGTGGCGGGGAACAGGCGGAGAATAGAGGAGATATCCCCTGGCGGTGGCCATGATGTCCCGGTTTGCGGCACGCAGCAGGGCGATGTCGGAGACGATGATCTGACGGCTGACCCCCAGTTGCTGCGCCAGCGCGGAACCGGATAAGGGCTGTTCACTTTCTTCAAGCATTTTCAATATCTGTTCTCTGCGCGTCTGTCCGTCCATTCGCTTCCTCCTTCTTCGGCCGCCGTCGGGGCGGCATGGAATTTTTGCTATGGATCAGTATAGCATGAAAAGGATGCGGATGAAAGTCTGTTTTGGAATATGCGGAGCCGGGGCGTTCTGGGCGGCAATCATAGTATATCCGGAATGTATCATTGACCGGGAATCCAAAAAACTGGCAAACCAGTGTAAGGGCTGCGGTTCAGATTGAAGAAACCCATCACCCGTCCGTACAATCATGCAAATTCCTGCAGACTAAACATTCAAAATTGAATTCGGAACCGTATATCACGATTGTCTTGAAAATCCGGAAGAATTATTTTGGAGCTGTTTTGATTAGGGAGAAACCAGTAGAAAAGTCAGTATGTACGTGTTATATTTTATATAATCAGACTCTTTTGATATCATTGCACACGGCCAGAAGAAAGCTGGATTAGAAGGTGAAGTTTTATGCAGAACAAAGGGGACGCTAAATGGGCCAAGCAAATTATTTCCATGCCATGTTATTGCGGCCATGATTGTGCGAGGTGTAATACTTATATCGCAACGCAGAGAAATGATGACAAATTAAGAAAGCAATCCCAAAGATTCTATAAGGAAACCTTTGGACTGGATATCGCACTTGAGGAATTTAACTGTGAGGGTGGCAGGTCAGATAACAGATTTGGACTCTGCAGGGATTGTCCTTTCGTAAAGTGCTGTAAGGAGCATCATGCGGCTTCCTGCGGAGAATGTCCGGAATACCCTTGCAAGGAGATTTTTGACTATCAAATAAAGTATGTGAATAAGAGTAATCAAAAAGAACGGGGGAGAGAGATGAAACTGATAAAACTATGGGAAGCAGACCTTGACAGAACCTATGCGCTGCAGAATTCTTTTCCCAAAGAGAAAAATGGATTTATCAATGAGGCCTGCGGACTGTCCAGAGAGGAATTTAAGGAATATGTACAGCGAAGGGAGGCCAATTCCAGAGGCCTGCAGCTCCCGGATGGCTTTGTACCGTCTACGGTTTATATTCTGGAAAATGAGGACGGAGAGTATGTGGGAATTTTCAATTTCCGCCACTGCCTCAATGACTTTCTGAGAAATGGCCCCGGCCATATCGGATATGGGATCGGACCGAAATACCGGGGGCGGGGATACGCCACGGAAGGGCTGCGGCTGATGCTTCAGATCGCGGAGAAGGAGATTTCGGAGGATGAAATTTTTCTGAGCGTCCATAAGGATAATCCGGCATCTCTGAAGGTACAGCTGAAAAACGGCGCCTATATCCACGGAGAAACGGAAACAGAATATTTGACGCGGATTCCACGCTCCGGAGAGCATCGGAGCATGGGGACATGAACTGCTCCCTGGTGTAAGCCGGAGCGGCCTGTCGCTCCTCAAAGAGGGAATTTTGTGATATACTGAAAAACGTCAGCTGGACCGTTATCTGAGGATGGAAGAGTCTGCACGGGAAATGAGTGAAAAATAGAAGAGACAGAATGACAGAGAGGATGCGTCGGGCGCGAAAAATGTCCGGCGTATTTTTGATGCAAGTGCTGTCAGGTGGCTGTGCAGACTGCGGTTCACAAAAAAGAGATTGACAAAACTGTTTATACTGTATATATTGTTAATATACAGAAAGAACAAACGAAAGGAATGATGGAGTGAACATCTTTATTGACAACAAGAGCGGCACACCGATCTATGATCAGATTTATTCCCAGATCAAGGCACAGATCATAAACGGTACGCTCCAGGAGGATGAAGCGCTCCCCTCCATCCGGAATCTTGCAAAGGATCTGCGGATCAGCGTCATCACAACCAAACGGGCGTATGACGAACTGGAAAAGGAAGGCTTCATTTATACCATAGCCGCCAAGGGCTGTTTTGTAGCCCCCAAAAATGTTGAGCTTCTGAGGGAAGAAAATCTCAGGAAGATCGAAGAGTACCTGGAAAAGATCACACAGCTTGCCGCAACCTGTAATTTGAGTAAACAGGATCTGATCGACATGCTGAACTGCATCATGGAGGATTCATGAAACAATGGAAAATAAGATGAATGAATATAACGCACTGGAAATCAAAAACCTGTCGAAGGAATATCCCCATTTCAGGCTGGATCGTCTGAACCTGACGCTGCCGGGCGGCTGCATCATGGGGCTGGTGGGAGAGAACGGCGCGGGAAAAAGCACCACCATCAAGCTGCTTCTGAACATGATCCACAGAGACGGCGGAACCATCACCATCCTGGGACGGGATAATCGGAACGATCTGTCTCTTCTCAAGGAAGAGATCGGTGTTGTGCTGGATGATGTGGGCCTTCCGGAATGCCTGAAGGCAGGGCAGATCGGGAAAGTGATGAAGGGGATTTTCAAGAGCTGGGACGATGTAGAATATGAAAAATATCTGCGCCGCCTCTCCATTCCCACGGACCGGAAATTCAAAGAATTTTCCAGAGGAATGAAAATGAAGCTGGGAATCGCCGTGGCGCTGTCCCATCATCCGAAGCTGCTGCTTCTGGATGAGGCCACCAATGGACTGGACCCGGTGGTCCGCGACGAGGTGGTGGAGCTGTTCGGTGAATTTACCAGGGAGGAAAGCCATGCGGTGCTGATTTCTTCCCATATCGTCAGCGACCTGGAGAAAATCTGTGACTATATCGCCTTCCTTCATCAGGGCAGACTTCTGCTCTGCGAGGAAAAGGATGTGCTGCTGGAGGAATACGGAATCCTGCGCTGCACGGCGGGACAGCTCTCGGAGCTGAATCCCTCGGCCGTTCTGGGAAAACGGGAATCTCCCTACGGCGTGGAAGCCATCGTGCGGAGGGACGCGGTCCCAGCGGGCTTTACCCTCGGCGCGGTAAGCATTGAGGAACTGTTCATTTTCATGGTTAAGGGCAAAGGAGGTATGGCGTCATGAAAGGCCTGCTTTTAAAGGATCTGTATATGTCGGAGAAATACTGCAGAGCATTTCTTCTGATTGTAGTGATATTTTTCGGGATGTCTCTGATGAGCGGCTCCAGCTTTTTTCTGCTGGCCTATCCCTGCATTCTGGTGGGACTGATCCCGTCATCGCTGGTTTCCTACGATGAGCGGGAAAAATGGGACGTTTACAGCGGAACCCTTCCCTGCAGCCGCTCACAGCTCGTATCCAGCAAATATCTGATCGGCCTCCTGGGGGAGCTTCCGGTGATCTGCATCACAACCGTTCTGTATGCTCTGGGGCTGTTCCGGGTGGGCGCTTTTAATCCGCATGCGGTTCCTGGCATGGCTGCCGTGTTCCTTCTTCTGGGACTGATCGGTCCGGCCACGACTCTGCCGTTCATGTTCCGGTTCGGCGCGGAAAAAGGGCGGATCGCCTATTTTGCCGTCATCATTCTGCTCTGTGGCGGGAGCGCCGCATTCGGCAGCATCCAGGTACCCGGCGGAGAAAATATCCCCGGAGCCGGAGCCTTCATGCCGCAGGCAAGCGTTTCCCTTCTTATGGCGGTTCTTGCACTCCTGATTTACGCGGTTTCCTGGAAGCTGTCCATTGTCTTTTATGAGAAAAAAGAGCTGTAACAGTTTACTGCGGCTGATAAATGGGATAGCGGTACCGGTC
>DWWH01000007.1 GCA_019119815.1 Candidatus Eisenbergiella intestinipullorum
GGGCAGAGTAGCCAAGTCCGGCAGGGATAAACGCTGAAGGCATCTAAGCGTGAAGCCCCCCTCAAGATGAGATATCCCAGTAAGTAAGACCCCTTAGAGAGTATGAGGTAGATAGGCTTAAGGTGGAAGCGCAGTAATGCGTGTAGCTGATGAGTACTAATCGGTCGAGGGCTTAACCAAGGATAGGATGGAGCGGAGAGCTTGAGAGAGCTAAGATCCGCGGAAGAGATTGGAATTCAGTGTTCGGTTTTGAGGGTATGAGATTTCTTTTTTTAGAAAGAATGCAGGAATGAAAACGTTGCAGAAGGGCGTTATCATTCCTTTTTTATTGTCCTGCCAGGGTGCTGTATGCAGGAGCCGATCAGGTTAGGAGCTGTTTGGGTTTGCAACCCGGAGGAAGTCGTGCTAGAATAGTTGCAGAAAAAACGCGCATGCGGCTGTTTCAGGAAATATGGGAAATCCCCCGGAGAAGCGATGAATACGGGAAATCTCCCGGAAAAAGCGATGATTTCAGCGGCAGTGCCGGAAAGGAAGAAAACAGGATGGAAGAGAAGGAACTGGAAGGAAAGGAAGTACGGGAAGAAGAAACGGAAAAGGAGAGCATGGCGGATTATGCCAGGGAGCTGGAAGCCTCTTTCCGGACGATCCGGGAAGGGGATGTTGTGAAGGGAACCGTGATCTCTGTAAATGAGGAGGAAGTGATCCTTGATCTGCAATATTATGCACAGGGTGTGATCAAAGCGGCGGATATGAGTGAAGATCCCGCTTTCCGTGTTGCAGATGAGGTAAAGCCCGGTGATGTTCTGGAGGCCGTCGTGGTAAAGACGGATGACGGGGAAGGAAATATTCTCCTGTCCGGAAAAGAGGCGGCTCAGCTTCTGGCGTGGGATGTTCTGAAAAAGGCGCTTGAAGAAAAAACAGTCCTTTCCGTGAAGATCAGTGAGGCGGTGAAGGCAGGTGTGGTCGCATATGTAGAGGGAATCCGCGGTTTTATTCCTGCGTCCCAGCTTTCGCTGTCCTATGTGGAGAACCTGGAGGAATGGGTCGGAAGACAGATTGATGTCCGGGTGATCACCGTGGATGAGGAAAAGAAACGCCTTGTTCTTTCGGCAAAGGAAGTGGAGAAGGAACGCAGGGAAGAGGATACCAACCATAAGATCGCGATGCTCGTTCCGGGGACGGTCATGGAGGGCGTTGTGGAAAGCCTGATGCCGTATGGAGCGTTCATCAGCCTTCCGGATGGCTTAAGCGGCCTGGTCCATATTTCTCAGATCAGTCAGAGGAGGATCAAAAAGCCTTCTGAAGTGCTCAAGGTAGGGGATAAGGTAAAAGTGAAGCTTCTGAATACCAATAACAATAAGATCAGCCTGAGCATGAAGGCTGTGGAGGAGACCGGGGACGGAGGCGAAGAAGAACGGGTATCGGCAGCACAGTACAGTTCCAGAGAAGAAGCGACCACTTCTCTCGGTGATCTGCTGAAAAATCTGAAGCTGTAAGCTCAAAAAGGACGGACCGGAAAAGACAAGGAAAGGATATACAGGCGAATGGAAGAAAAGGAACTGGAGCTGGAAGAGACCGCAGAGGAAGGCAGCCCGGAGGAAAGAAAAAAGGAGGAAGCGAAGGAAGGGGAACCAGAGGGATCGGAAATGACGGGTAAGGCAGAGGAGGACGCAGAAGCGCCTTCTGTGCCTCTGTATGCAGGAAGCGGAAAAAGAGTCCGGATCAGCGGGCCGATGCTCTATGAAAACAGTTTCACGATCACTCCGGAGATCTATCAGGAGTTTCTGAAAGCATTTATGGGGAGATACCGGAAGCTGTATTATCTGATGGGAGGCGTCAGCCTGATTCTGGGGATCTTCAGCTGGAGGGGAGGAGCCGGCCCTTCTGCGCTGCTGTTTTTTGTCATTACGGCGCTGTGTATTGTTCTGCCGGTAAAGACCTACCGTTCCTCCAAGAAGAAAAAATATGCTCAGATGATGGAGAAAAACGGAGGGAAGCCTCTGGAACGCAGAGTTGCATTCTATATGAGCGGGTTTGAGATTTATTCCAATAATGGTGCTCATTCCGTATTTCGCTACGGAGATGTCACGAAGATCATTTCATCCAGATCCCTGTATGTGCTGGTTGTCCAGAAAAAGCTTTCCCTGCTTGTGCTGAAGGACTCCTTTACCAGAGGAACGCTGGAAGAGTGGAAGACGTTTATGAATAAGAAGGGGCTTTGGAAGGTGAAATAAACGCCGGAGGGCGGAAAGAGCTGACCGGGACTGAGGAGGGAGGAAAATGAAGTATTCGGAAAATGGGGTACAGTATCACCTTCAGATCAGAGAAGGAGACGTGGGCAGGTATGTGATCCTGCCCGGCGATCCCAAACGCTGTGCAAAGATAGCCGCGTATTTTGAAGCGCCGGAGCTGATCGCGGACAGCCGGGAATTTGTTACCTGGACAGGAATGCTGGAGGGGGAGAAAGTGAGCGTGACCTCCACCGGAATCGGCGGCCCGTCGGCATCCATTGCGATGGAGGAACTGGTGCGCTGCGGCGCGGACACCTTTGTGCGCGTAGGAACCTGCGGGGGGATGGATATTGACGTGAAGAGCGGCGATCTGGTCGTTGCTACGGGAGCGGTGAGAAATGAGGGAACCAGCCGGGAATACGCGCCCATTGAGTTTCCGGCCGTCGCGGATTTTGACGTGGTGAGCGCGCTGAGCGAGGCTGCCGCAAAAAGCGGCCATGACTGGCACAGAGGGATCGTACAGTGCAAGGATTCCTTCTATGGACAGCATGAGCCGGAGCTGATGCCGGTGAGCTTTGAGCTGGAGCAGAAGTGGCAGGCCTGGCTGAAGCTGGGCTGCAAGGCGTCAGAGATGGAGTCGGCCGCGCTGTTTGTGGTGGCGGATTATCTGAAGGTGCGCTGCGGCTCGGTATTTCTGGTGGTCGCGAACCAGGAACGGGAAAAAGCGGGGCTGTACAATCCGGTGGAGCACGATACGGACGCGGCGGTGCGCTGCGGGGTGGAGGCGCTGCGCATCCTGATTGGAAGAGACCGGGAAAAAAGAAAAGAGTGAGGAGAACAAAAAATGCTGGAGTATAAATTTGATACGCAGCTTCTGATCGAGGGAGAAAATCTTTCAGAGGACGACATCAATGAATATATCACCAATCATATTGAAGGGGACTGCCTTCTGGCCGTTGGCGACGAGGAGCTGATCAAGATTCATTTTCATACGAATACTCCCTGGAAGGTGCTGGAATACTGCGCTTCCCTCGGTGAGATCTATGATGTGGTCATCGAAAACATGGAACGGCAGGCGAACGGCCTGAAGGGATGAGTCAGAAGCTGAAAAAGGAAGAGGAGAAAACGGGATGACAAATCAGGAGATTTGGGATACGGCGCTCCGGCAGTCCGCCATTGACTGCGGCTGCCGTCCCGAGGACTTCCTGAGTCCGGAAAACAGAATCGTCCGTTCGGAGAGAAATCCCGCCGCGAGAAGGTATCTGGACCTACCGTTTGCCTGCGATCTGGTATCCTACGGCAATGGCATCGTGGCGTCCGTGAGCGGTGAACTGGAGGAGGAAGTGCGCGGGTATATCAGCCGGTTCCCCGCGGTGCACTGCTTTGAAACGCCCAACCTCCATGTGCTGAACGACGCGGTGGAGAAGAAGGGAATGCGTGTCTGCTTCATGGCGGAATATTTTCTGCCGGATGTGAACGCTCTGAAGAAGCTGTCCTGTGATTTTACGCTCAGGCTTCTGGAGCAGAAGGATTTTGAGGGACTTTATACCGGGCAGTGGAGCAATGCGCTGTGTGAAAAGAGGAAGGAGCTGGATGTGCTGGGGCTTGGCGCCTATGAGAACGGCAGGCTGGTGGGACTGGCGGGCTGTTCGGCTGACTGTGAGGACATGTGGCAGATCGGAATCGATGTGCTGGAAGGCTCAAGAAGGAAGGGGATTGCCTCGGCTCTGGTATCAGGACTGGCGCTTGCGGCCATGGAGCGGGGAAAGGTTCCCTTCTATTGTGCGGCCTGGTCAAATATCCGGTCCGTCCGGACCGCCATCCGGTGCGGCTTCAGGCCCGCGTGGGTGGAGCTGACCGTGAAACGCCGGGAATTCGTGGACGAAATGAACGGAATCAAAGGATTGAATAGGTAATAAAATTTCCTGTCGTATAAAAAACCCGTTCCTGCATGACGGTACAGGAACGGGTTCTTTATTCTGTATGGATTAAGCCATCTGGTTCACAGCCTTGGCGAGGCGGGAAACCTTTCTGGATGCCGTATTCTTATGGAATACGCCCTTCGTGCAGGCCTTGTCGATCGTAGCGGTAGCGGCGGTAAGCGCGCTCTGCGCTGCAGCCTTGTCACCGGACTCAATCGCTGCATAAACCTTCTTCACAGCGGTCTTTGCACCAGACTTGATAGACTTGTTTCTTTCAGCCTTGGTTCTGTTAACCAGAATTCTCTTCTTCGCAGATTTGATGTTAGCCAAGATACTCACCTCCATTTTCAACTGGATTTTTCCATTCTTTGAAAATGTTTCATTAAACCCGGACACGGTCGTTCTAATGGAAACATACATATGTATTCTATAGGACGCATTGGTTTCTGTCAATACATAATTTACTTGATTTTGCAAAAAATAAGAAGCGTTGACGGTTCTGGTTCAGAACGGCGCCGGGGGATAGGCCAACCGGTGCGAAGGAGGAACGGGCCGGTCCGAATGTGGTCCGCTTCCCGGGGAAGAGCAGGCGGAGAAGGACGGCCGGGAAAGGGAACTGGCGCCGCCGGAACGGGACTGCATAATGTAAAGTAAAGAAAAGAGCGGGAGAGTACAGATGAGTTGTTTTCAGGTGAGAACCGACCTGGCTCTGGAGGCCAGGGAAGGCATTGCGGATGCAGACGGGGAGCTGAGAGGGGTCCGGGTGGAGGAATATCGGAACGAAAAGAGCGAAGTGAATATCACGAAGGTCATCATCGATACCAGAAATGGCGCCAGGGCGATGGGAAAGCCTATGGGCACTTACATTACTCTGGAAGCTCCCGGCCTGAATGAGCCGGATGAGGATTATCACAGGGAGGTTTCCGAAGAGCTGGCAAAACAGATCCGTTCTATCCTCCCCGAAGAAAAGGAGGAAAAATCCGTTCTGGTGGTGGGGCTGGGGAACCGGGATGTGACGGCGGATGCGCTGGGGCCGGAGGTGGTGGATAATCTGTTCATCAACAGGCATGTGGTCCTGGAATACGGAAAGGCTGCTTACGGAAAGGAAAAAATGAATCTCGTCAGCAGCCTGGTCCCCGGCGTGACGGCGATGACAGGGATGGAGACCGCTGAGATCATCAGAGGCGTAGTGGAACAGACAGCGCCGGATGTGGTGCTGGTGGTGGATGCTCTGGCAGCGAGGAGCACGAAGCGGCTGAACCGGACCATCCAGATCTCGGACACGGGAATCCATCCCGGCTCCGGCGTGGGAAATCACCGGAATGCCATCACAAAGGAAAGCCTGGGGATCCCGGTCATCGCTATCGGCGTTCCCACCGTGGTGGATGCGGCCACGATCGTGGGGGATGCGATCGAGAGCATGATCCGGGAGAGCGGGGAACAGAGCACGCTGCTTCACCGGGACCACCCCAAGGCGATCTCCGAACTGAACAACATGTATGTGACGAGCAAGGATATTGACGAGACGGTGAAGCGGCTGAGCTATACCATCTCAGAGGCCATCAATATCGCGCTGCAGATCGCATGAAGAGGCGGGCTGACCGGATGCAGGAACAGTCGGCCGGGACAGAGCGCAGATCGGAAGGCAGACGGGGGCATATCATGGACCGGAAGCCGCATATATTTCCCTATGAGCGGAAAGTGGAACGGGAAAAGGGTTTTTCATATTTTCGTGCTGGCCCTTGCAGGGATCGCTCTGGCGGATCTTCTGTTTCTGCACAGGGACGGCGGAGAGAAAAAGGGGGAAGAAAGTCCGCTTTCCTGGAAGGCGGTTTTGGGAGAAAAGCTTGGACAGGAGGTCCTTGATGTGTGGCTTCCCGCTTTTTCCTTTGCTGGGGAAGACAAAGGGGGGCGCGGCTTCTGGCAGGAGATCCTGGGGCAGCAGTCTCCCCTTCTGGCTTACGGACTGGAGCATGGGAACGATGCGGACGGGCTGCAGACGGAGAGCGGCAGTCTGCGGGAGAAATTTCTGCTGCAGGAGGGGCTCAGCGAGGACGAGGAAAGCGAAATGGGGGCCGCTCTGGAAATGCCTCAGGGAGAGGAGGGAAAGCTTCTGCTGGACGAGGAGACGAGACGGCGGCTTCAGGAGGAAAATCAGGCGGGCTCAGAAAGCGGGACGAAGGAAGAAAAGGCGGAACAGGAGGACGGGGAGCAGGACGGACCGGAAAAGGAGGGCGATGCCGGAAACGGAACGGACGGCATGGTCCGGGCGCAGGAGGACGCCTTCGGCTTCGTGAAGGCTCAGACGCGATCCCAGCAGTATGACTGGAGCTATTATCAGGATTTTGACGCGCTGATCAAGGGCTTTTATGCGGTGGACGCCACCACGGAGGCGAGTCCGGATCAGATGCAGCTGGATCAGCTCCTGGGAACGGATCTGACCATTGAAAAAAATCCGGATGTGCCCCAGATTTTGATCTATCATACCCATTCCCAGGAAACCTTTGCGGATTCGGTGCCTGGGGATGCATCCACCAGCATCGTGGGAGCGGGGGAACTGCTGGCCCAGATCCTGCGGGAAGAATACGGCTACAACGTGATCCATGACACAGGAGAATATGATGTGGAAAGCCGGGACAACGCCTATTCTGTTTCCCTGCCGGCGATCGAGCAGATCCTTGCGCAGAATCCCACCATTGAGGTGGTGATTGACCTGCACCGGGACGCGGTGCTGGAAGGGAAGCTGGTGACGGAGCTGAACGGAAAGCCCACGGCCACCTTCATGTTTTTTAACGGCCTTTCCTATACGAAGGCGGCGGGAAACATCGAATATCTGGAAAATCCCTACATAGAAGAAAATCTGGCCTTTTCCTTCCAGATGCAGGTGATCGCCAATGAGTATTACCCGGGGCTGACCAGGCGGATCTATCTGAAGGGCTACCGCTATAACATGCACTTAAAGCCGAGAAGCCTTCTGATCGAGCTGGGTGCACAGACCAATACGGTGGAGGAGATCAGAAATGCCTGCGCGCCCATCGCGCATATCCTGGATATGGAACTGTCCGGAAGCGGAGCGTCCTGGAAGGAGCAGACGGAGGAAACGGGATCCGAATCAGACGGATAGAGCGTTTGTATTGACCGAAACCGCTGATTTTGCTATACTTGGCATATTCGTACAGAGTATGACATTGGAGAAGAGCAACGAAAGACTTTCGGAACTCCTGCCAAAGGAGGTCCGCACAGAAACGAGGAAAAGAATGTCCATAGATCAGAGCAAAATCAGAAACTTTTGTATCATCGCCCATATCGACCACGGCAAATCCACGCTGGCGGACCGGATCATTGAGAAAACCGGGCTGCTCACCAGCAGGGAAATGCAGGAGCAGGTGCTGGACAACATGGACCTGGAGCGGGAGAGAGGGATTACCATCAAGTCCCAGGCGGTGCGCACCGTTTATAAGGCGAAGGATGGGGAGGAGTATATCCTGAACCTGATCGATACGCCCGGCCATGTGGATTTTAATTATGAGGTGAGCCGCGCGCTGGCGGCCTGCGACGGCGCGGTGCTGGTGGTGGATGCGGCGCAGGGAATCGAGGCGCAGACGCTGGCGAACGTGTACCTGGCGCTGGATCATGATCTGGACGTGTTTCCTGTCATCAACAAAATCGACCTGCCGAGCGCGGAGCCGGAACGGGTGAAGGAAGAAATCGAGGACGTGATCGGGCTGGAGGCCCATGACGCTCCGCTGATTTCCGCCAAGAACGGCATCGGCATCGACGAGGTCCTGGAGGCCATCGTACACAAAATTCCGGCTCCCAAGGGAAGCGCGGACAACCCGCTGCAGGCGCTGATTTTTGACTCTCTCTATGATTCCTATAAGGGAGTGATCATTTTCTGCCGCATCATGGAAGGACGTGTGGCAAAGGGAACCAGAATCCGCATGATGGCCACCGGCGCGGAAGAAGAGGTGGTGGAGGTGGGCTATTTCGGCGCAGGACAGTTCATTCCCTGCGACGAACTGTCCGCCGGCATGGTGGGTTATATCACCGCTTCCATCAAGAATGTGAAGGATACCCAGGTGGGCGATACCGTGACGGATGCGGACAGGCCCTGCGAACAGCCCCTTCCCGGCTACAAGAAGGTGCAGCCCATGGTCTACTGCGGCATGTATCCGGCGGACGGCGCCAAATATCCGGATCTGCGGGACGCGCTGGAAAAGCTGCAGTTAAACGACGCTTCCCTTTTCTATGAGCCGGAAACCTCCGTGGCTCTGGGCTTCGGCTTCCGCTGCGGCTTCCTCGGCCTTCTGCATCTGGAGGTGATTCAGGAGCGGCTGGAGCGGGAATACAACCTGGATCTGGTGACCACCGCGCCCGGCGTTGTGTACAAGGTGCATAAGACGGACGGAGAGGTGATCGAGCTGACCAATCCCTCGAACCTGCCGGATCCGTCCACGATCGAATATATGGAAGAGCCCATCGTGAGCGCGGAGATCATGGTGACCAGCGATTATATCGGTTCCATTATGGAGCTGTGCCAGGAGAGGAGAGGCCGTTATCTGAGCATGGAATACATGGAAGAAAAGCGGGCGCTTCTGAAATATGAGCTGCCGCTCAACGAGATCATCTATGATTTCTTTGACGCGCTCAAATCCCGTTCCCGCGGCTATGCGTCCTTCGATTATGATATGAAGGGCTATGAGCAGGCAGAGCTGGTGAAGCTGGATATTCTGATCAATCGGGAAGAGGTGGACGCCCTTTCCTTCATCGTGCATAAGGACAGCGCCTATGAGCGGGGCCGCAGGATGTGTGAGAAGCTGAAGGATGAGATTCCGAGACATCTGTTTGAGATTCCCATCCAGGCGGCCATCGGCAGCAAGATCATCGCCAGGGAGACGGTGAAGGCGCTCAGAAAGGACGTGCTGGCCAAGTGCTACGGCGGCGATATTACCAGAAAGAAGAAGCTGCTGGAAAAGCAGAAGGAAGGCAAGAAGCGCATGCGCCAGGTGGGAAATGTGGAGATCCCGCAGGAGGCATTCATGAGCGTTCTGAAGCTGGACGACAGAAAATAGAAGGCTTCTGCCGGAAGACCTCTCACAGATACAGCACGGCGCCCAGAACTCCGGAAAGAAGCATCAGCAGGATGGGGCCGGGCTTTTTCCAGCGGGAAAGGACGAAAACGGCCAGAAAGATGAAAACGGCCCGGACATCCAGACAGGAAAGGCAGATCTGCCCTTCTCCGAAAAAGGCCAGGGTCAGGATGATGGCCGCCGCAGATGCGATCAGGCCCAGAGAGGCGGATTTCAGGCCGCGCAGGATCCGGGCAAAGCAGGGGGAGGAGGAAAAACGGGAAAAAAGCCGGTAGAGCCCCAAGGAAATGAGCACGCCCATGCAGATGCAGCCTGCAGTGGCACAGACTGCTCCGGAAAGTCCGGCTACCCGCATGCCTACAAAAGTGGAGGTGTTGACTGCCAGAGGTCCGGGCGTCATCTGAGAGATGGTGATAATATCGGTAAATTCCTGTGCGGTCAGCCAGTGAGAGGAGGAGACTACCTCGTCATGGATCATCGGGATGATGGCATAGCCTCCTCCGATGCTGAACAGACCGATCTTCCAGAAAGTAAAAAACAGGGTTCCAAGAATTTTCACATTTTACTCCTTTCTGCTCTTCTTCAGCCCTACTCCCGCCGCACAGAGGAACGCGCAGGAAAGGATCAGAATCGCCACATTGATCTGAAACACATAATTCAGGATAAAGACCGCCGGGGCCATGAGGGTGAAAAACAGATTCTTTTCTTTTACGATTATCAGGTACATGTCATAGATCAGATCGACGATCAGAGCGGCAACTCCGGCTTCCATGCCGTTTAATACCGCGTTCACCGCTGCATTGTCCCGGATGAGGGAGTAGACGGAGGAAACGGCGGAGAGGATTATAAGCGGCGGAAGGACGGCGGCAATGCAGCTGAGAAAGAGCCCTGCCGTTCCCGCTGTGCGGTAGCCTGCCAGGGCACTCATATTGATGGCGATGGCGCCGGGGGAGGACTGGGAGATGGCGGCGATCCGCATCAAGTCTTCCTCATCAAAGCACTTCCTTTTTTGCACATAGTATTTCCGGATCATGGGGATGACCACATAGCCTCCGCCAAAGGTAAAGGCACTGATAAAAAGATTGATGGCAAACAGCCAGAGCAGATTTCTTGCTTTTTTCATGTTCGGAAGGACCTTTCTTTTGCATTCCCGGATTTTTGGCCGCGGGTTATCTTATCACCGGGCTATCTTATCACTTAACGGGCGATAAATAAAATCATATTCTTTTATGGAATGGATAACCGGGCGGTTATGACTGACGGAACGGAGGAAAACATGGACATTCGGAAGCTTCGCATTTTCCAGGCGGCAGCGCAAAAGGAAAACTTTACAGAAGCTGCGGGGGAGCTGTTTATGACCCAGCCTGCCGTATCCAGAGCCATTCTGGAGCTGGAGCAGGAGGCGGGAACCGCGTTGTTTGTCCGGCTTCCCAACAGGGTATCGCTCACGCCTGCGGGAAGGCGCCTGCTGAAGCGCAGCGGAGAACTCCTTTCGCTGTACCGGGAAGTGGAGAAGGAACTGGGGGAGCTGGAGGAAAGGGCGGCTGTGCACATCGGTTCCAGCATTACGGTGGCAAACGGCGGGCTGCCGGCCATCCTGCACAGGCTGCAGGAGCACTTTCCTGACGCGACGGTCACGATCGAGGTGGCGAGCAGCTCGGCGGTGCTGGAAAAGCTGCGGGAAAACGAGCTGGATGCGGCTTTTGTGGAGGGAAGCGTTTCCGAAGAATGGGCGGCATGCATTCCCTTTTCATCCTATACCATCCATGCGGTCTGTTCGCCGGAATTCGCCGCACGTCATCCGGTCCGGTCACTGAAGGAACTGGCCGACCTGCCGCTTCTTCTGCGGGAGCAGGGAAGCGCTTTGCGGGATAAGCTGGACAGCCTGTTTCTGCTTCACGACCAGAATCCCGTTCCCGCTTGGACCTCTGTGAATTCAAGCGTTCTTCTGAAAGCTGCCGTAGAGGGCTTTGGTGTTGCCTTTCTTCCGAAAATGATGATTGAAAAGAAGATACGTCAGAAAAAGCTGGAGGAGGTGTTTCTTCCGGAGCTTCCGCTGGAAAACAGAAGCTGGTTCGTCTGGCGGAAGCAGACGCGTCCCGGCAGGCTGCTGCAGTGCCTGATGGATGCCTGCCGTTCCCGTTTGGATGCGCCGGAACAGTAACTGTCCCGCCAGTGCCGGTCACTTGCTGACCGGCACGTAAGAAAAGCGTTACGGCCCGAATCCGGCCCGTCCATCGCCGCAGGCGATCCGGAACAGGAAACGACGGCTGTGAGAGAACAGAAAGCGGTTGCAATCCCTCCCCGTTTCTGGTATGGTAAAAAGGAGAAATGAAAAGCAATGGATCATCTCATTTCAAACGACACACTTCCTGCCAAAGGGAAGAAGCCCCTCGGCATTTATCTTCACATCCCCTTCTGCATCCGGAAATGTCTGTACTGTGATTTCCTTTCCGCCCCTTTCGATGAAGCTGCAAGAGAGACCTATGTGAACGCCCTGCTAACAGAGATCGACGCTCAGGCGCCGCTGTACGAGGGCTTTGAGGTGCATACCGTTTTCTTCGGCGGCGGGACACCGTCCCTGCTTGCGCCGGAGCAGACCGCGGCCATTCTGGAACGGCTGCAGCGCCGCTTCTCTTTTGTTCCGGAAAAGGAGCAGGAGATCACGCTGGAGGCGAACCCGGGAACGCTGACGCGAAAAAAGCTGCATTCCTGGAAGATGGCCGGGATCAACCGGCTGAGCATCGGGCTGCAGTCCGCCCATAATGATGAGCTGGAGGCGCTTGGAAGAATCCACACCTGGGAAGAATTTCTGCAGGGCTACGAAGCGGCGAGGCAGGAGGGCTTTTCAAACATCAACATCGATCTGATGTCGGCCTTGCCCGGACAGAGCGTGGAAAGCTGGATGGATACGCTGGAAAGAACGGCTGATCTGAAGCCGGAGCATATCTCCGCCTACAGCCTGATCATCGAGGAAGGCACGCCCTTCTATGACTGGTATGGCCGTCCGGAGGAAAACGGAGAGGCGGCTTCGGGACATTTCCGGCCGGAAACGAGAAAGCCCCTTCCCTCGGAGGATGAGGAGAGGCGTATGTATGAGCAGACCGGAACATTTCTGGCTGCGAGGGGGTATGGGCGCTACGAGATTTCCAACTATGCGCTGCCGGGCTTTGCCTGCCGTCACAATCTCTCCTATTGGGAGAGAACGGACTATGCGGGCTTCGGACTGGGGGCGGCGTCTCTGAGAGAAAACGTACGCTGGAAAAATACGGAGGAGCTTTCGGAATATCTGGCACATGCTGCTGAGACGGGGGAAAGAAACGGGATCAAAAAGGAGCTGATGTCTCTTTCTCAGCAGGAGCAGATGGAGGAATTCATGTTTTTGGGGCTGCGAAAGACAGCGGGAGTGAGTGCTGACACCTTTGCACAGCTTTATGGAAAGCCTCTGGAAGAGGTGTACGCACAGCCTGTCAGCCGCCTGATCCGGGAGGGCCTGTTGATCCGGTACTGCCGTCCGGAGGGATCCGTCTGTTTCCGGCTGAGTGACAGGGGGATCGATGTGAGCAATTATGCTCTTGCCATGTTTCTGTTCTGACAGAGCGCGCATCCTGCGCCTGCCTGTTGCTTCTGTCTGCCCTCTGTTTTCCTTCCGGCATCCGGATACCGTCCGTTCGGACGCGATGCAGATCCGTTCGGACGCGATGCAGATCTGGCCGGGCAAGCAGATCCGGCCGGGGTACTGGCACTTTGAAGCCCGGGACCTCATAGAATAGTATTAAACTGACTATGGGGGCTCCTTTTGAAAACCTTTCTGAAACCATTGTCCAAAGAAGAGGAAAGAGAGTGCCTTGAGGCACTTCAGGGGAGTGACGGCGCAAAAGCCAGGGAGGCCAAGCAGAAGCTGATAGAACGAAATCTGCGGCTGGTAGCCCATATCGCAAAGAAGTATCAGAATGTGGACGAGGACATGGAGGATCTGATCTCCATCGGCACCATCGGTCTGATCAAGGCAGTGGATTCCTTTGATGCCGCCAAGAACAGCAGGCTTGCCACTTATGCGGCCAGATGTATCGACAACGAGCTGCTGATGATGCTGCGCAGCAAGAAAAAGACTTCCCGGGAGGTCTCCCTTTACGAACCCATCGGCACGGACCGGGAGGGGAATGAGATCAGCCTTCTGGACGTGACAGCGCAGGAAATGCCGGACATCGTGGAACGTCTGGAGCTGCAGCAGAGCCTCGGCAGGCTTTCCGGCATGATTGACGCCCTCCTGACAGAGAGGGAGAAGGAGATCATCTGCCTGCGCTACGGACTCGCGGGCGGCGAGGAAGTGACCCAGAGAGAGATCGGGAAGAAGCTGAACATTTCCCGCAGTTATGTCTCCAGAATTGAAAAAAGAGCACTTCTGAAGCTGCGGGAGGGCTTTGAAAGCCCGGACACCGAAAAAGCCCGCTGAAAGCGGAAGGCGCTGCAAAATCTCAGGCAAATCTCTGAAAAGTTCTTTTAGAAAAAAATCATCGAAATCATCTTTCAGAAAAAATCCGAAGCAAGAAAACAGGTGACAAAGGAGGAAAGGATGTACAGCACGATCATAACCGGAGGGCTGCACGGGCTGGACTGCTATCTGGCCCGTGTGGAGGTGGACTGTTCAAGGGGACTGCCCGGCTTTGAAATGGTGGGGCTCCTCGGAAGCGAGGTGAAGGAGGCGAGAGAGAGGATCCGGGTTGCGTTCCGGAATGCGGACATGGAGCTTCCGCCCATGCGGATCACCGTGAATATTTCCCCCGCAAGCCTGCACAAGGCAGGGACCTTTTATGATCTTCCCGTAGCGGCCGGCATTCTGGCGGCTCAGGGGCTGCTTCCTGCCGAGGAGACACGGCAGGTCATGATCGCGGGAGAGCTGGGGCTGAGCGGAGCCGTCAGGCCGGTGAGGGGCATTTTGCCAATGGTATTGGAGGCCAGAAGGCAGGGGATAAAACGCTGCGTGATTCCGGCGGAGAATCTGGAGGAAGCACGTCTGGTGGAAGGGATCCGGCTGAGCGGGATCCGCAGCCTGACAGAGCTGTCCGATGTGCTGCGAAAAGAAGAAGGGGAAAAGCCGGCGGACCGGAAGAAACGGCAGCAGGGCGTTTCAGTGCAGGGGCCGGATTTCGGTGAGATCAGAGGACAGGAAGGAGCGAAGAGAGCTGCCGCCGCTGCGGCCGCGGGCTTCCATCATATGCTCCTGATCGGGCCGCCGGGAGCGGGAAAGACCATGCTCGCCCGCTGTCTGCCCTCCATCCTCCCGCCTTTGTCGGAGGAGGAGCGCCTGGAGACGGCTTCGATCTACAGCGTGGCGGGTCTTCCCGTGGGAGAGCTTTTGCGCACGGGAAGCCGTCCCTTTGTGGCGCCGCACCATACGGTGACGGGAAGGGCGCTGACCGGGGGCGGTCAGGTGCCGAGACCGGGAGCTGTCAGCCTGGCACACAGAGGAGTCCTGTTCCTGGACGAGCTGGCGGAATTCAGGAGGGCTACACTGGATCTGCTGCGCCAGCCTCTGGAAGAAAAGCAGGTCAGGATCATAAGAAGCAGCGGAGCCTACTGCTATCCTGCAGACTTCATGCTGGTGGCAGCCATGAATCCCTGCCCCTGCGGATATTATCCGGACCGGAACCGCTGCCGCTGCTCACCCGGACAGGTGGCCCGGTATCTGTCCGGAATTTCGGGGCCCATCCTGGACCGGATGGACCTGTGTATGGAGGTGGAACGGGTGGAATTCGATGCGCTGATGGGGCGAAAGGGCAGGGCGGAGATGGACAGCTCCACGCTGAGGAGCCTGGTGGAAGGGGCCAGGGAACGTCAGGAACGCCGCTTCCTGCACGATCCCATGCTGCAGGGGAGGATTCGCTGTAATTCTCAGATGGGACAGAAAGAGCTGAGCCGTTTCTGCACGTTGGGATTTTCGGAACAGCAGTTTCTGGAGCGGATGTTTGAAAAGCTGGGCCTGACGGCACGTTCCTGCCACCGCCTGCTGCGGGTGGCGCGGACTCTGGCGGATCTGGACGGGGAGGAACGGATTGGAATGGATCAGCTCAGTGAAGCGGCCTGTCTGCGTCTTCCCGCCGGAGGCTATCCGGGAAAGGCATGAAAGGGAGAGAAAAAGAGATGGAAAAAGCGGAAAGAAGCAGTCAGGAAATTCTACGGGAGAGGGCATTTTTTCACTGGTTATATAATATAGAAGGAATAGGACGCAAGACCATCCGAAGGCTGATGGATGCGGTGGGAAGCGCAGAACGCATTTTTAATCTGGAGGAAGAAAAGCTGGATCTGCTGCTTTCCGACTCCCAGAAGAGAAAGCTGCTGGAAGCAAGAGGGCGGGCAAAGATCCGGCAGGAATATGAGGCGATAAGACGCAGGGGGATCGATCTGTACCCGGCGTCGGATCCGCTTTATCCGAAACGGCTGCTTCCGCTTCCGGACAGGCCGGAGGCCGTTTATGTGAAGGGAAGGCTTCCGGAGGAACGGGTCCCGGCGGTGGCTGTGATCGGAGCCAGGATCTGTTCCGCCTACGGCGCCTATATGGCAGAGCAGTTTTGTGCTTCTCTGGCATCTGCGGGCGTCTGCATCATCAGCGGGCTGGCGCGCGGAATCGACGGGATCGGTCAGCGGGCCGCTCTGCGGGCGGGAGGAACGGCCTGTGCGGTGCTGGGCTGCGGCCCGGATCTCTGCTATCCTCCGGAGAACAGGCAGCTTTATGACAGCATGATACAGAGGGGAGCCGTGGTTTCAGAGTACCCGCCCGGGACGCCTCCCAGGGCGGGACTGTTTCCCCAGAGAAACCGGATCATCAGCGGCCTTGCGGATCTGATCCTGGTCATTGAGGCAAGGGAGAAAAGCGGGACCCTGATCACGGTGGATATGGCGCTGGAGCAGGGAAAGGAGGTATGGGCCGTGCCGGGAAGGATCACGGATGAGCTGAGCCGCGGCTGCAACCGTCTGATCTGGCAGGGAGCTTCTCCTGCCCTGTCTCCGTCCGCCCTCCTGGAGGAGCTGCGCAGGCTTTCCGCTCTGTCCTGGAAGAGGCCGGCGCAGAAGGAAGCAGAAGGCCGCTGCGGACAGCCGGCAGAAAACGGAACGCGGGCAGGGGCATGCGGAGAAGGCCTTCTGACGGAAAAAGCTACGGCGGAAGAGGAGAGGCTGCGCACGGCCATCCTGAATGCGCTTGACTTTTCTGCCGTGACGCCGGAGCGGCTGCAGGAGGAGCTGAGAGCATCCGGCATATCCTGCAGCCTGCCCGGCCTGATCCGGCTTCTGATGGAGCTGACTCTGGAAGGAAGCTGCGTGCAGGAGGGGAACCGCTTTTGCAGAAAAATGACGCAGGAGACTCTGAAATGGTGAATGGCCGGAGCGGCTGCGGATCGTAATCCGGATCGGGCTGTACCTCTTTTTTATACGATAGGAAATTCTATTTCCTATCGTATAAAAACCTCCGGTGGATCGCACTGCGGCGGAAAGGAAGATGTCGCTTACGCGCCCCGCCGCTGGCGGAGAATCCCGCAAGCGGGATTCTTTTTTATAAAATTTCTTGCAACGGCCCAAAATATGGTGTATAGTGGTTCAC
Source organism: Candidatus Eisenbergiella intestinipullorum (assembly GCA_019119815.1). Lineage (GTDB taxonomy): Bacteria > Bacillota > Clostridia > Lachnospirales > Lachnospiraceae > Eisenbergiella > Eisenbergiella intestinipullorum. Next base: position 16,844 of record DWWH01000007.1, read on the forward strand.
GATTGCTGGTCCTTTGGCGTTTTCGTGCGGCAAAGGAAGAACCTTTCCAAACAGTGCCGCCTGCAGCAAAGAAGCAGGCAGGCGATATAAGAGGTAATTATGGCAAAATATCTTGTAATAGTGGAATCACCTGCAAAAGTGAAGACGATCAAAAAATTTCTGGGACCGAACTATGAGGTGGCCGCGAGCAACGGACATGTGCGCGATCTGCCGAAAAGTAAGCTGGGAATTGATGTGGAACACGATTACGAGCCCAAATATATCACGATCCGGGGCAAGGGGGACATCCTGGCCAATCTGCGCAAGGAAGTGAAGAAGGCGGAGAAGATCTATCTGGCTACGGACCCTGACCGGGAGGGAGAAGCGATTTCCTGGCACCTGATGGAAGCGCTGAATTTAAAGAAAAGCGGGAAGAAGGTGTATCGGATCACCTTTAACGAGATCACCAAAAACGCGGTGAAGGAGTCTCTGAAGCATCCCCGTGAGATCAATATGGATCTGGTGGACGCCCAGCAGGCGAGACGGGCGCTGGACCGCATGGTGGGCTACCGTATTTCTCCGCTTCTGTGGTCCAAGGTAAAGAGGGGCCTTTCCGCCGGCCGTGTGCAGTCCGTAGCCCTGCGCATGATCTGTGACAGGGAGGACGAGATCGCAGCCTTTATTCCGGAGGAATATTGGACGCTGGATGCTTCCTTCAGGATTCCCGGAGAAAGGAAGCTGTTAAGCGCGAAATATTATGGGACTCCGAAGGAAAAGGTCAACCTGACCTGCCAGGCGGATGTGGAGCGGGTCATAAAAGAACTGGACGGAGCAAAATACCGGGTGAGCGAGGTCAAGAGAGGGGAGCGCGTCAGGAAGGCTCCGCTGCCCTTTACCACGTCTACCCTGCAGCAGGAAGCCAGCAAGGTGCTGAATTTTTCCACGCAGAAGACCATGCGTCTGGCTCAGCAGCTCTATGAAGGGATCGATATTAAGGGAAGCGGTACCGTGGGTGTGATCACCTACCTGCGTACCGACTCCACCCGCGTATCGGAGGAGGCGGAGCAGCAGGCAGCAGCTTATATCGAGAAAACCTACGGTTCGCAGTACGCGGGAGAGAAGACTCAGGCGAAGCAGAGCGGACAGAAGATTCAGGATGCCCATGAGGCCATCCGTCCCACGGATATTGAGCGGACGCCTGCGGAGCTGAAGGACTCCCTTTCCCGGGATCAGTTCCGGCTGTATCAGCTCATCTGGAAGCGTTTTACGGCGAGCCGCATGACGCCGGCCAGGTATGAGACGACCTCGGTGAAGATCGACGCCGCCGGCCACCGCTTTACGGTGTCCGCGAGCAAGATCGCCTTTGACGGCTTCATGAGCGTCTATACGCAGGATGAGGAGGACAAGGCTGAGGACAATATGCTCGCCGGAAGCATCGGCATGGATACGAAGCTTTCCTTTGGAGGCTTTTCCCAGGCGCAGCACTTCACTCAGCCGCCGGCGCATTATACGGAGGCAAGCCTGGTGCGCGCTCTGGAGGAGCAGGGGATCGGCCGTCCCAGCACCTATGCGCCCACGATCACCACGATCCTGGCCAGGAGATACATTGTAAAGGAAAACAAGAACCTTTACGTGACCGAGTTGGGAGAGGTGGTCAACAACATGATGAAGGAGGCCTTTCCGACCATCGTGGATGTGAATTTCACTGCCAATATGGAGGCTCTTCTGGACGGCGTGGAAGAAGGAAATGTGAAGTGGAAGACCATCATCGAGAATTTCTATCCCGATCTGGACAGCGCGGTGGAACAGGCGCAGAAGGAGCTGGATCAGGTGAAGATCGCGGATGAGGTTTCCGATGAAAAATGCGAACTGTGCGGCAGGAACATGGTGATCAAGTACGGCCCGCACGGACGGTTCCTGGCATGCCCGGGGTTCCCGGAGTGCCGCAACACCAAGCCTTATTTTGAAAAGATCGGCGTGCCCTGTCCCAAATGCGGGAAGGACATCGTCCTGAAAAAAACGAAAAAAGGGCGCAAATATTATGGATGCATCGGCAATCCGGAGTGTGATTTCATGGTATGGCAGAAGCCTTCTGCAGAAAAGTGTCCCAAATGCGGTTCCCTGATGCTGGAAAAGGGGAACAAACTGGTCTGCTGGAACGCTGACTGCGGCGCCGTGGTGGAGAAGAAGGAAAACTGATCCGTTTTACATTGCACCCAAGATAGGCCTGTGCTAAAATAGGTTCATTACAGGAAGAGGCGTCCTGGCGGAGGGAAGAGAGATGAGTAGCGTTCAACTGCTGGATAAAACACGGAAAATCGGGAAACTGCTTCACAACAATAATTCCGGTAAGGTTGTATTTAATGACATCTGCAGTGTGCTGCGGGAGATCCTCGCTTCCAACGTGCTGGTGATCAGCCGCAAGGGAAAGGTCCTCGGCGTGGGAAACCTGCCGGGAGCGGCGATGGCGGGGGAGCTTCTGGAGGAGCTGATCCGCAATGAGGTGGGGAGTTTTGTCGATCCGCTGCTCAATGAGCGTCTTCTTTCCGTGCTTTCCACGAAAGAGAACGTGAACCTTGCCACGCTGGGTTTTGAGAGCGCAGATGTGAAGCGGTTTGCCGCTGTTGTTACCCCGATCGAGATCGCCGGCGAGCGTCTCGGGACCCTTTTTATCTATCGGGTGACGGAAGGCTACGGCATTGACGACATCATCCTCTGCGAGTACGGATCTACCGTTGTGGGACTGGAGATGCTCCGGTCCGTCAGCGAGGAAAGCGCGGAGGAGAGCAGGAAGCTGGCCGTGGTCGAGTCCGCGATCGGCACGCTTTCCTATTCGGAGACGCAGGCTATCGTCCATATCTTTGACGAGCTGGGCGGCATGGAAGGCGTCCTTGTGGCGAGTAAGATCGCCGACCGTGCGGGGATCACCCGCTCGGTGATCGTAAATGCCCTGCGGAAGTTTGAGAGCGCAGGGATCATCGAGTCCCGCTCTTCCGGAATGAAGGGAACTTATATCAAGGTAAAGAATGATCTGGTCTTCGACGAAGTAAAAAAGCTTTCCGGACAGGCAGGAATTTCCTGAAATGTTTGAAAGCCCCCTTGCGCAGGGGGCTTTTTTATGTTACAATCCACTTTGTTGTGACAAAAAATCACGCATGCCGGGTTCCAGCCGGTGCTTCCTTGACGCGGGAGGTGGCAGACGGGGATTTTCCCCGGGAGGGCGCCCAGCGGCGCGTAAGGCATGCGGAAGGATCAAACCAGACGGAGGTAAAGACAATGAGCGTTATTTCTATGAAGCAGTTACTGGAAGCAGGTGTTCATTTCGGACATCAGACGAGAAGATGGAACCCCAAGATGGCTCCCTATATCTTCACCGAGAGAAACGGCATCCACATCATCGACCTGCAGAAGTCTGTAGGAAAGATCGACGAGGCTTACAACGCGGTTTCCGAGATCGCCGCTCAGGGCGGAACGATCCTGTTCGTGGGAACCAAGAAGCAGGCGCAGGATGCGGTGAAGACCGAAGCGGAACGCTGCGGCATGTATTATGTAAATGAGAGATGGCTGGGCGGCATGCTCACCAACTTTAAGACCATCAGAAGCAGGATCGACAGACTGAAGCAGATCGAGACCATGGCTGAGGATGGAACCTTCGACGTACTTCCCAAGAAGGAAGTCATCCAGATCAAGAAGGAATGGGAGAAGCTGGAGAAGAACCTGGGCGGCATCAAGAACATGACCAGGATCCCTGACGCGATCTTCGTTGTTGACCCCAAGAAGGAAAGAATCTGCGTGCAGGAAGCGCATATCCTGGGCATCACCCTGATCGGAATCGGCGACACCAACTGCGATCCGGAAGAGCTTGATTTCATCATCCCCGGAAATGACGATGCCATCAGAGCGGTCAAGCTGATCACCTCCAAGATGGCTGACGCTGTGATCGAGGCAAACCAGGGCGAAGCGGTTTATGACGAGCAGGCTCTTGAGACGGAAGCAACCGATATTGAAGAGGTTGCGGCTCAGGAAGCGGAAGCAGAAGCTTAATCTTATATTTGGACGGAGGAAAATACAATGGCTATTACAGCAGCAATGGTAAAGGAATTAAGAGAGATTTCCGGCGCCGGCATGATGGACTGCAAGAAGGCGCTGAATGAGACCAACGGCGATATGGAAGCAGCCATGGAGTACCTGAGAAAGAACGGTCAGGCCAAGGCTGAGAAGAAGGCGGGAAGGATCGCGGCAGAGGGACTTTGCCGGATCGCAGTGAAGGATGATACCACGGCTGCGGTTGTGGAAGTGAATTCCGAGACCGACTTCGTCGCAAAGAACGAGACCTTCCAGGAGTTCGTGGAAGGCGTTGCAAAGCAGGCGATGGAATCCGATGCGGCTGATGTGGACGCTCTGCTGGCTGAAAGCTGGAATGCGGATCCCTCCAAGACCGTGAAGGAAGCTCTGGTTGAGAAGATTGCCAACATCGGAGAAAATCTGAACATCAGAAGATTCCAGAAGGTGGTTGCAGAGCACGGCTGTGTGGTTTCCTACACTCATGGCGGCGGAAGGATCGGCGTTATCGTGGAAGCGGATACCGATGTGGTAAACGATGCCATTAAGGAGTGCCTGACCAACGTTGCCATGCAGGTTGCGGCTCTGGCTCCCAAGTATGTTGCTGTTGCGGATGTTCCGGAAGAGTATAAGGAGCATGAGAAGCAGATTCTGATCGCGCAGGCTCAGAACGATCCTAAGAATGCGAACAAGCCTGCCAATATCATCGAGAAGATGATCACCGGACGTCTTGCCAAGGAGCTGAAGGAAGTATGCCTTCTGGAGCAGGCTTATGTAAAAGACGGAGATCTGACGGTCGGCAAGTATGTAGAGCAGGTCGGCAAGGAGAATGGAGCAAATCTTTCCATCAAGAGCTTTGTCCGCTTTGAGACCGGCGAAGGCATCGAAAAGAAGGTTGACGATTTCGCGGCAGAGGTTGCTGCTCAGGCAGGACTGTAATCCAGAAAAAGAAAAGGCGGGCGGCCAGCCGGATCCAGTGGTCTGTTTCGTTTTAGGAAAGCCTCCGGAAACCAGAGATGGTTTTCGGAGGCTTTTCTGGAAATAATAAAGAAGGAAACTTTTTTCCAGGGAGGAAATGCGGTGAAGCATTACGGCGTTTTTGACATCATTGGTCCCATCATGGTGGGACCTTCCAGCAGTCATACGGCAGGAGCGGCCAGACTGGGACTCTTTGCAAGACACCTGTGCGGGGAGAACGTGAAGAAGGCCGTTTTCTACATGCACGGCTCCTTCGCGGAAACCTATGCGGGGCATGGGACGGACAAGGCACTTTTGGCCGGCATCCAGGGGATCCGCTATGACGACGAGCAGCTGAAGCAGGCCTATGAGCTGGCGGAAAAAAATGGGATAGAGGTGAGCTTCCTTCCTGCTGATCTGGGAGAGGTGCATCCCAATACGGTACGTATGGAGCTGACGACGGAAAGCGGGCGGAGCTTCACCATGACAGGAAGCAGTATAGGAGGCGGCAGTGTGTGCATTACGGAAATCGACGGGGTGGCCGTACAGTTTTCGGGAGAACGGCCGATCCTGGCGACTCGCCATATGGATGAACCGGGAGTGATCGCCGGGATCACGGCAATCCTGTATGCGTACCGGATCAACATCGGGAACATGCAGGTAAACCGCTCTGCGGACAGTCACACGGCCTGCATGTATATGGAGCTGGACGGAGAACTGCCGGAGACGCTGAAGGGCGCGCTGGAGCGGGTCTACGGCGTACAGCGGGCACTGCTTCTGGACCCGGCGGATATGAACTGACCCCATGTCAGGGGGCATGACCATCTGCTGACCGGTGCGGATAGAAGGCCTGAGGAAGGTTGATTGCTTTAGGAAAAGGAGAAGCGAAGTCTCATGTTTATTATGGAAGCGGAAAAGCTGACCGCGTATCTGCGGCAGGAAAATATGCGGCTGTGCGATTATGCGCTGGCGCAGGAGATAGAGGCCGGGACGGGCACCAGACAGGAGCTGAGGGAGAGAATGGCTCAGACCCTTGCAGTGATGGAGCGCTCTGTGCAGAAGGCGCGCAGGGAGCCGGTGCAGTCGGTCAGCGGACTGACCGGAGGAAATGCCTGTCTGTATGAAAAATACCGGAGCTCGGGAAACAGCATTCTCGGGGACACCGTGTCTCTGGCTGCCGCGATGGCGCTTTCCTGCAGTGAGCTGAACGCTTCCATGCAGTGCATCGTAGCCTGTCCTACGGCGGGCTCCTGCGGTATTGTTCCGGCAGTGGTCCTTTCCTGTGCGCAGACGCGGGGGATGGAGCGGGAGCAGGTGATCGACGGACTGTTTGCGGCTTCCGCGGTGGGGATCATCATCGGAGGACGGGCTACGCTGGCGGGGGCAGAGGGCGGCTGTCAGGCGGAATGCGGCTCCGCTGCCGCCATGGGGGCGGCAGCGGCGGTCCAGATGCTGGGCGGGACGCCGGAAATGGCTTTTCATGCTGCAGCCATGGCACTGAAGAACGTACTGGGCCTGACCTGTGATCCGGTGGCAGGGCTGGTGGAGATCCCCTGTATCAAGCGGAATGCGTCAGGAGCGGTGAATGCGCTGCTTTCGGCGGACCTGGCACTTGCCGGTGTACAGAGCTATATTCCCTTCGACGAAGTGGTGGACGCCATGTATGCCATCGGAAAAGCCATGCCCTCTTCCGTGCGCGAGACCGCAAGAGGCGGCCTGGCCGTAACGCCGTCCGGAGAGCGCATGCGGAAAGAGGCGGAGGAGGCGCAGAAGAAAAAAGAAGGAGCGGGATCAGAAAGAAACGCTTCGGAACGGAGGTAAAGATGGAAGTGATCAGAGCGGGAGCGCAGTGGAAGGAAAAGATCCTGCGCTTTGCGGACGAGGTGTTTGACGGACTGCCGGAGGGCGGCTTTGCAGAGCTGATCCCGGACGTATACGGGCCGGATGCGCCCTGCGACAAAAATCATCTTCTCGTGCTGGAGGAAGGAAAGATCCAGGCTCTTCTGCTGACGGAGCCGACGTCCTTTGTGTGCGGGAACGAAGTTTTAAGAGGGATCGGCGTGGGAACGGTGAGTGTGGCGGCAAGTGCGCGGGGGAGGGGCTATATGCAGCTGCTCCTGAAAACAGTGCGGGAATGGATGAAGGAAGAAGGCTACGCTTTTGCAGTTCTTTCCGGACAGCGCCAGCGGTATGCCTACTGGGGCTATGAACCTATGGAGGTGCGCGTCAGCCTGCAGCTGGAGCCGGGGAACGGAAAGCATGGCCTGACCCGTGCCTGTGCGGACGGGGCGGATGCAGCGGTCTCCTTTGCAGAGCTGGAAGAGGGAAGCAGGGAAGAGAGCATGGCGTCTGCGCTGTTCGACGGACTCCCTCTGCATACGCTGCGCAGGAAGGAAGGCTTCGCAAGGCATCTGAAGGCAGGCTGCCGCCGTCCGCTGGCGATCCGGTCCGGCGGGGCTTTTGTGGGCTATCTGTGCGAGTCTGTACGCAGCGGAGAGCCCAGGATAACGGAGCTGGAGCTTTCCGATCCAAAGCTGTACCCGGCCGTGATAAAGGCTTACTGGGAAAAGCGGGCACCGCAGGGCTTTTCCGTCAGTCTGGCGCCGTACCGTACCCGGGAATTTGCCTTCCTGGAAAAGGTCTGCGGCAGATACCAGCTGGGGACAGGGTATCAGTACTACATAGCGGATCTCCGGGAGATGCTGTCCTTTTTCCTGCGGGCGGAGCAGAGGCTTTCCGGCCTTGCGGACGGAGAATGGTCTTTTCGTATCCGGGAAGAGGAGACGGAAGAGGAGAGGCTTTTTGGCTGCAGCGTGAAGGGAGAGCAGATCCGGGTTTCCTGTCTGACCAGGCAGGAAGCGGGGGAAGACCGGTGGCAGGCGGCAGAAGAATGGGAAAAGGGAGAGCTGGTCCGCTTCCTGTTCGGTCCTTCTTCCTGTATCAGACGTTCTGCGGGAGCGCCGGCGGAGTGGTTCCCGCTTCCGCTCTTTCTGCCTGAGGCGGACGCAGTGTAGAGGCCGTGCGGCCTTTGCGGCATACCAGGCCGCGGCCGGAAGGGAGAGTATGATGAGCGAACAGTTTCAGATCATAAGTGACGGATCCTGCGACCTTCCGCCTGAGCTTACGGCGCAAAAGCGGATCCGAGTGATTCCTTTTTATGTTTCTTTTGACGGGGCGGTTTACAGGAAGGAGCTGGAGGAGATCGGCATCCGGGATTTTTACCGGGAAATGGTGGACAAAAAAGGGGTATATCCCAGATCCTCCCTGCCGTCCGTGCAGGACTATATGGACGCCTTCCTGCCGTTTGCAAAGGCGGGGATCCCAATGCTGGTGCTGTGCATTTCCACCAGGCTGAGCGGCTCCATGCAGTCGGCGCTTTCCGCCAGGGAGCTGATCCTGGAGGCCTATCCGGAAGCGAAGATCCGGGTGATCGATACCACGCTCTGTACAGTGCTCCAGGGGCTTCTGGTGCTGGAGGCTGCGGCCATGCGGGACAGAGGCGCCGGCTTTGAGGAAACGGCGGAACGGATCGAGACGATCAAGAGCACCGGGCGCATTTTTTTCACGGTGGGAAATCTGGAATATCTCCAGGCAGGCGGCCGGATCGGCCGGGTGGCGGGGATCGCCGGATCCCTTCTGGGCATCCGGCCTGTGATTACCATGAAGGAGGGAGAGATCTTTCCCTCCGGGATCGCCCGTTCCAGAAAGAAGACACTGGAAAGAACGGTGGATCTGTTAAAGGACTGCCTGCAGAAATGGGGAGGGCCGATCAGAAAATATTCCCTTGCGGCCGGCTTCGGATATGACAGAGATGAGGCGGAAGAATACCGGAGGATGGTAGTGGAGCGAACGGACGGGCAGGTCTGTCTGGAGGAGCTTCCGCTGTATCAGATCGGGGCCACGATCGGCGTGCACACCGGCCCGTACCCCTTGGGGCTCGGAATTCTGGAGCGGGCTTAAGCCGCTGTAAAAAGTCCGCAGGAAGGAGAAAAAGGTCTATATCCGGATTTTTTTCTGCAGGGCGAAGAGTGCAAGACAATTCGGGAAGACCATGAGGGCGTTGATCAGGTCTGTTACATTCCAGACAAGGTCCATGGGCAGAACAGCTCCGATGTAGATCATGACGATGTAGCAGAGATGGTAGGAGCTGACTCCCTGGCCGCCGATGAGATATTCGGCGGCTTTTTCTCCGTAATAGCACCAGCCGATCAGGGTGGTGAGAGCGAAGGCTACCAGAGAAAAGGAGAGGATGGCCGCGCCGCCGGGCAGAAGAGTGAAGGCTGCCGTGGTCAGGCTGGCGGAACTGTAGCCGGCGGCGGAATCCGGGTGGAGCAGGAGATTGCTGATAATCACCAGACCGGTGACAGCACACATGATCACCGTGTCCCAGAATACTGCCGTCATGGAGATCAGCCCCTGCCTGCGCGGATCCTTGGAACCGGAGGAGGCTGCGGCGATGGCCGCAGTGCCGATGCCGGCCTCGTTGGTAAACAGTCCTCTTGCAATCCCAAAGCGGGCGGCGCTCTGCACGGTGCTTCCGACAAAGCCCCCCGCAGCAGCCCGGGAAGAAAAGGCACTCTCCGCGATCAGGCGGCAGGCGGGAAGCAGAGCGTCCCGGTTGAGAAAGAGCAGGTACAGACAGCAGCCGATATAAAAAAAGCCGAGAGCGGGAACCATCCGGGAGCAGAAGGTGCCGATGGAACGGACTCCTCCCAGGATGACGAGACCGGCGGCAACAGCGGCCAGAATGCCGATGATGTGAGGGGAAACAGGAAACATTGTGCGCACCGCTTCTGTGATGGCGGAGGACTGGGTGGTGCAGCCTGCGCCGATGGCAGCGAGGATCACGCAGACGGCGTACACCGCGCCCAGCGGGCGGCTGTGAAGTCCCTTTTCCAGCACGTACATGGGACCGCCTGCGCAGACGCCGTCCTTTTTTCTCACCTGAAACAGGACGGAAAGATAGCATTCCGCATAGCAGGTGGCCATGCCCAGGATGCCGGTGATCCAGCACCAGAACAGAGCGCCTGGTCCGCCAATGGCGATGGCGGCGGAAACACCGATGATATTTCCGGTTCCGAGCGTGGCGGCCAGAGTGGTGGCGAGAGCTGCAAATCCGGATAGGCCGGAGTCCCTTCCCTTTTCCGGCGTAACAGAGAGGCGGATGGCCTTCAGCGTGTATTTCTGTGGGAATCTTAATTTTACGGTGAAAAACAGATGGGCGCCCCCCAGCAGAATGAGAAGGGGAAGCCCCCAGAGAAACTGATCGATCTGTTCTAGGATGGAGAGCATGGCTGCCTCCGTCTTTTTTTATCACTATATGTCCGCGGGGATTTCAATATGCAGGCCGAAAGCAGGACAGAATACGGACCGTTTCCGCAAGGCCGGACGGAAGACAGTCCGGAAGGCAGTCCGGGAACGGTCCGGTGTTCAGAAAACGGTCCGGAAAACAGCCCGTTTACAGATCCCCCAGCAGGAAGGCCGTCGCCAGCAGCACGGCCAGAAAGACCGCATTTACCGCCGTGAAAGCCAGAAGGTAAGCGCCTTTGCGGCAGTTTTCCGTCTGCGCGTACTGCTTATAGGAGATCAGGCTCGCAAGCGAAGCGATCAGTGTGCCCAGACCGCCCAGATTGACGCCGACAAGAAGCGGACGGAGCTCGGCAGTGAAGCCGGAAAGCAGCAGGGCAGAAGGGACGTTGCTGATGATCTGGCTTGACAGCACGCCGATGAGGAGCTCATGGCCGGACAGGATGCGGGAGAGCAGACCGGACACGGCGGGCAGGCGGCCCATGTTTCCGATGAAAAGGAAGAAAAAGACAAAGGTTGCAAGAAGACCGAAGTCAGCCTTTAAAAGCAGCGGCCGGTTCACGAAAAACAGGGAGAGAAGGACGGCCGCCAGGATGAGCTGCCAGGGCAGCAGCCGCAGGACGGCGCACATGCACAGAAGGAACAGGATGACATAACAGCCCAGCTTTTTCCTGTCCACGGGAGGAAGATCCGTAAAGACCGAGGCAAGCCGTACCGGCTCACTTTTTCCCGGGAAAAGGGACAGGATCAGCAGAGCGAAGGAAATGGCGGTATAAGGGAGCATGACGAAAAGAAATTCTCCCAGTCCCATGCCGGACAGATTGTACAGATAAAGATTCTGCGGGTTGCCGATGGGGGTAAGCATGCTTCCCAGGTTGGCGGCAACGGTCTGCAGGACGATGACGGGGATCAGCCGTTTCTGCTGGCCGGTGATGGACAGAACCAGGACCGTGAAGGGCACGAAGGTGATGAGCGCCACATCGTTGGTGATGAACATGCTCAGAAAGAAACAGAGGAATATCAGGACAGCGGAAAGCTGCCTGGTATTCGCCATACGGCTGAGAACGAACACGGCCATCTTCCGGAACAGCCCCTGCTCCTGAAAGCCGTTCATGACACACATCAGAGAAAACAGCAGAGCCAGAACCCGGTAATCAATATAGGAGAGGTACGCCGCGCCCGGATGCACAAAAAACATGGACAGGACGGCGAGCACGCCGGAAATAAAGAGAACGGGATCTTTTTTCAGGGAGGCAAGGGCAGGTTTCAGTTTCATCGGTGGTATCCTTTCTTTCTATCAATAAGGCCCGTATGAAAAAGCAGCGGGCGACAGATATGGGGCGAAAAAGTGAGCGGGATTGCGAAACCGCTTCTCCATTGTACCACCGGGAAGGAGAATTGCAAGAAAATGTTTTGCCATCAATTCACAGTCCGCGGCGCTGTCGTCGCAGACGGCTGCCCTGTATGCCATAGCCTTCCCTTCATTTATGTTAAGAGAAAGGTTTACGCAACGCTTTTCAAGAGGGCGAACCATCCGGTTGACCCTTCCCTCAGGCTGATGCTATAATTGGGACAGCGGCCCAGCCCGGGCCATCGGGCGCGGGCAGAGCGGATTTGCCATAAGACAGAATCGGGAGGAACAAAACAATGGTAAAGGTATATGAGATCAAGCAGAGCGTTTTTGCCGATAATGACCGTCAGGCGGACGAGCTGCGGCAGGAATTGAGAAAGAAGGGGACTTTTCTTCTGAATCTGATGTCCTCGCCGGGAGCGGGCAAGACCACCACGCTGGAAAAAACCATGGAGCTTCTGCGGGATGAGATGAAGATCGGCGTGATGGAAGCGGACATTGATTCGGATGTGGACGCGCTGCGGATCTCGCAGACGAAGGTAAAAACGGTGCAGCTTCATACGGGCGGCATGTGCCATCTGGATGCGGATATGACCAGGCAGGGCCTGGAGGCGCTGGGAACGGAAGGCCTGGATCTGGCGATCCTGGAAAATGTGGGAAATCTGGTCTGTCCGGCAGAATTTGATACCGGGGCGTCGGCAAACGCCATGATTTTGAGCGTGCCGGAGGGAGACGACAAGCCGTTAAAATATCCGCTGATGTTTTCCGTCTGCCAGGTGCTTCTGATCAATAAAATGGATGTTCTGCCGTATTTTGATTTCAATATGGAGGAGTGCATCAAAAGGGCAAAGCAGCAGAATCCGGACATTACGGTGATCCCGATCTGCGCAAAAACCGGAGAGGGGATCGACCGCTGGGCAGATTGGCTGCGCTCACAGGTAATAGCCTGGAAAGAAGGGAAATAGAAGCATACGAAAAAAACAGGTATCCGGGCAAAGTGAAGGGAAAAATACCGCGGGGCGGAAGAGAGGAGAAGGACGGTCTGAAAAACAGGGGAACAGGCCGCAGAAGGGGAAATGGAAAAAACGGGGGACAGGAGCTTAACGGGGAAAATTGGAATCAGAAGGTACAGCAGGGAAACGGTGCGCACGGTGCTGCAGATGGCATGGCCGTCCGTGCTGGAATCCTTTTTTGTGGCGCTGATCGGCATGGTGGATTCGCTGATGGTGAGCCGGGTCGGAGCCCATGCGGTGGCGGCGGTGGGGCTGACCACCCAGCCCAAATTCATCGGGCTTGCTGCCTTTACCGCGGCAAACGTGGCGGTTTCCGCTCTGGTGGCGAGGCGGAAGGGAGAAGGAAAGCAGAAGGAAGCCAATCAGGTGCTTGCGGCCTCTCTTCTCTTTACCGTCTGCATGACCGTGGCGGTGAGCGCGGTCTGCGTGGCCTTTGCGGACCCGATCATCGCTCTCTGCGGTTCTTCGCCGGATTCTCACCAGGAGGCGGTGGACTATTTCCGCATCATCATGGGATATATTGGCTTTACGGTGGTATCCCTGACGGTGAACGCGGCGCAGAGAGGCGCGGGAAATACCAAAATTTCCATGACCACCAACGTAACGGCGAATCTGGTCAACGTGGTCTTTAACTATCTGCTGATCGGCGGCAATTTCGGCTTCCCGGAGCTGGGCGTGAAAGGAGCGGCCATCGCCACCGTGATCGGAAGCGCGGTGGGCTGTGCCATGAGCATCGGGGCGGCCTGCAGAAAGAACAGCTTTATCAGTCTGGTATTGATCTGGAAGGAACGGCTCCGCCCCACGCTGGATGTGGCAAAAAGCATGGTGAAGCTGGGGTCCAATGTTCTGGCGGAGCAGCTTCTGATGCGGGTGGGCTTTCTGTCGGTCGCGGTCATGGCGGCCAAAATGGGAACTGCCGCCTTTGCCGCCCATCAGGTGGGCATGAACGTGATGAGCCTTTCCTTTTCCTTCGGAGACGGCATGCAGGTGGCGGCGGTGGCTCTCATCGGTCAGAGCCTGGGCAGGAAGGATGTGGAGATGGCGAAAACCTACGGGCATCTCTGCCAGTGGATCGGCCGCGCGATCGCCGTGATACTCGCCGTCATCTATCTGTTTTTCGGCCGTTACCTGTACGGCATCTTTTTTACGGAACCGGAGATCATTGCCATCGGGGTTCAGATCATGCGCGTGATCGTGGTGGTCGTCCTTCTGCAGATCGCGCAGGTGATCTACATGGGCTGTCTGCGCGGGGCGGGCGACGTGTTCTTCACGACCGTCGCTTCCACCATCAGCGTCACCCTCATCCGCCCCATCGCCAGTTACCTGTTCTGCTATGCGGCAGGGCTCGGCATCATCGGCATCTGGTTCGGCGTCTGCGCGGATCAGCTGGCGCGGTTTCTTTTCACAAACTGGCGGTTCCGGTCAGGGAAGTGGACGAGGGTGAAAATATGAGGCCATCCGGAGAGCCTGAAGGTTCAGTCTGGTTAAGACAAAGGGAACCCTCTGTGGCGCCAGGATGAATGTAATCACATTTGTGGCCGCAAGACCGGAAAGGAGCAGCGAAGGAACATCGAGTGGGACGCGGATTATGTCCGGCTGCGGATGAGGGCTGTAAAAGTATGATGAGAGAGACACTGACACCGGAGGAGCTGTTTTTACGGATTCAAAAAAAGGCGGAGGAGGACGAACGGGTCCGGGCTGCGGCGCTGGACGGTTCGCGCGCCAGCCGGGATGCGCTGCACGATAGGTACAGCGATTTTGACGTGGTTCTGTTCGTGCGGGACAGCCGGGAATTTACCCGGGACACCGGCTGGATCGAAGACTATGGAGAGGTGCTGATCGCCCAGTTCCCCGATGACTGGCATGATCATCCGTACGACTATGAAGGGAAGGAGCCCTTTCACTGCTTGGTACAGTATGCGGACGGAAACCGGATTGATTTTACGATCCGCGACGTCAGCCGCGGGGCGGAAGAACATAACAGAGAGCCGAGAAGGGTTCTTTTGGACAAGGACGGCTACGACTGGATGAAGCCGATGGAAACGGATGAGGCTTTTTTCATCAGAAGGCCGGAGAAAAAGGAATATCTGGACTGTGTCAATGAGTTCCGGTGGCTGAGCCTCTACGTGGCGAAGGGGCTGTGCCGGGATCAGTTCGGCTATGCGCGCTTCCATCTTTCGGAAGGGATGGGGGGCATGTTCTTCCGGATGCTGGACTGGAGGATCGGCCTTTCCCACGATTTCCGTGTTTCCACGGGATCGCACGGGAAGTATCTGAACCGGTATCTGTCAGAGGAAGAGATGGCGCGGGTGCGGTCAGCCTTTCCCGATGGGGAGACGGCGCACATGTGGGAAGGCATGGAGGTCATGTACGAATATTTTGAAGAACTGGCTGAAGCGGTAGCGGCCGGTCTGGGCTTTCCCTATGATAAAACGGAAGCAGAGCGGGTAAGAAAATTCTGGGAAAAAAGGCGGGAGGAAGCGGAAAAGAGCGTTCCCGCAGGGAGGTAAAAAGGCGGCAATGACATTCAGAGAACGATACCTGGCGGGAGAGATCCCCTTTGAGAAGATCGACGATTATGTGGAGGAGTGGAACAACAGCGAGGATACGCGCACGCTCCGGGAGTATCTGGGACTGACGGCAAAAGAGGAGGACGTGTGGATTGATGACAGCGACGAGGCGCTGATGGAGCTTCTGGAAAAGGAAAGGAAGGCGCTGCAATGATCATTCTGATTACCGGCGCTTCCCATACCGGAAAAACGCTGCTGGCGCAGAGGCTTCTGGAAAAATATCAATATCCATGTATGTCGATGGACCATCTGAAAATGGGGCTCATACGAAGCGGAAATACCAGCCTTACGCCGGAAGATGATGAGGAGCTGGTCTCTTATCTGTGGCCGATTGTCCGGGAAATGATAAAAACCGCCGTGGAAAACAGGCAGAATCTTATCGTTGAGGGCTGCTACATCCCGCCGGACTGGAAGGAGGACTTTTCGGAGCGCTATCTGAAAGAGATCCGTTTCTGCTGTCTGGTGATGAGCCGCAGATATATCGAACAGCATTTCGACGACATCAAAGAGCATGCCGGTGTGATCGAATGCCGGATGGATGATGCGGGCTTTACCATGGAAATGGCCGTGAAGGACAACGCGCGGTATCTGAAAATGTGCGAAGAGAAGGGACTTCCTTATACCCTGATCGACGGCGAATATAAAATGGAAATCGGGCTGCTGTCCGGAGAAAGGAAAGAGCGGCCGGACAGGCAGCCAGAAGGAGAGAAAATGAATCAGAAGGAAAGAATGCTTGCAAATCTGCCCTACAAGGCATGGCTGGACGGGCTTTCGGAGGAACGGCTGGAAAATAAAAAGAGAATTTACCGGTATAACAATCTTCCGCCGGAAAAGGAAAAGGAGCAGGCAGAGCTGATCCGTCAGATCATCGGAAAGCACGGGGAGAACCTGGTCATCGAACCGCCGTTTCACTGCGATTACGGCAGCAACATCGAGGTGGGGGAAAATTTTTTCGCCAACTATAATCTCACCATTCTGGATGTGGGAAAGGTGAAGATCGGGAAGAACGCGCAGATCGCCCCCAATGTGTCCATCTATACGGCGGGCCATCCGGTGCATCCGGATTCCCGGAATTCCGGCTATGAATACGGGATCGACATCACCATCGGGGATAATGTGTGGATCGGCGGAAGCAGCGTGATCAATCCGGGTGTGACCATCGGGAACAACGTGGTGATCGGCTCCGGAAGCGTGGTGACGAAGGATCTTCCCGACAATGTGATCGCGGCGGGCAATCCCTGCCGGGTGATCCGCAGCATTACGGAGGAAGATCGGAAATTTTACTTCAAAAACCGGGAGTTCGATGTGGAGGACTACCGGTAAGAGGAAGGATGAGCGGGAAAGGAACGCAGGCCATGACAGAGGCGAGGCCCTTAAGGGAAAAGGCACAGCACGGAGATCTCCTGTTTCCGGTGAACCTTTATGAAACGAAGCTGGAGGAAGGGGCGCAGATGCCCCTTTTTTACCACTGGCATCCGGAATCGGAGCTTTTTTTCGTGACCGCCGGAAAAGCGGACTTCCGGGTGGAGGGGGAGCAGCTTCTCCTGGAAGCGGGAGATGTGCTTCTGATCAAGCCCAACGCCCTGCACGGCTCCCACGACTGCTTTGGGAGCAGGCTGGAATTTCGGGCTGCGGTCTTTGACTACGGCTTTCTTTCCGGCATCGGAAACGACAGGATCGAGCAGGAGTATCTGCGCCCCCTGTTTCTGGGAGAGGGGAGCAGATTCCTGCTGCTGACGCACAGAGACGGGGACAGGGAAAAGGGAGCGGAGCTTTCCGCGCTGTTTGACCTGCTGAACCGTCTTTTTGAGGTCTTTCAGAAAAAAGAGAGGGGCTATGAGCTTCTGACGCGGGCCTGGCTTCTGGAAGCGGTCTACCGGATGCTTTGCTGCAGCGGCAGGGAGCCGGGAAAGGTCTGCTCCGGCGGGGGAAAAAGTCGCCTGATCCGCAGCATCGTGGAGTTCGTGGAGGAGCATCATACGGAAAAAATCCGGCTGGGGGAGCTTGCGGCCTGCCTTTCCATGAGCGAGGGGTATCTCTGCCGCTTTTTCCGGAGCAATTTTCATATGACCTTCGTGGAATACGTGCAGCGGGTCCGCCTGCAGAAGGCGAGCCGCCTGCTGCTGGAGACGGACGATCCGGTGGG
This sequence comes from Candidatus Eisenbergiella intestinipullorum, assembly GCA_019119815.1. Taxonomy (GTDB): domain Bacteria; phylum Bacillota; class Clostridia; order Lachnospirales; family Lachnospiraceae; genus Eisenbergiella; species Eisenbergiella intestinipullorum. The sequence continues at coordinate 34,229 of DWWH01000007.1, forward strand.
AAAGATCGCTCTGGACGTGGGATTCGGCAGCGCCAATTATTTCACCACGGAATTCGGGAAATATTATCATACCACCCCGCAGAAATACCGGAAAGGTCAGGATCCGGAAGAAATACGTTAAAATCGGGAAAGAAACCGGCGGAAAAAATGAATATAATGAGGGCATGAAAACAAAAACGGCCGCGGCCATTTTTCCGCGGCACCGGTGAGGCCGCAGGCGGCGGAAAGCCTGCAGTTTCGGCCGGAGAAGGAGGTAAAGATGCATACGATGAGTCAGGAAGGAAATGCGCTGGTCTACCGCTGGGACGGGGAAGTGCTTTCCATCATGCCCTGGGGAAGGAACAGCTTCCGGGTGCGCTCCACCGTGCTGGGCGAGGTGGAGGATACGGATTGGGCGTTGCTTCCCCCGGAGGAAACAACGGCTGAAATCCATGTGGAGGAATATACCGCTCGGATCACCAACGGGAAAATCACGGCGGAGCTCACCGTGGATTCCTGGAGCCACTACTGCGATATTGCCTTTTACAATCAGAAGGGAGAGCTCCTTTTAAAGGAGGCGGGAAAGGGCGGCGCGCTGGATAAGAAGAACCGCTTCTTTAAGCCTATTATCGGCGGCGACTACCGGCTGACCGTAACCTTCGCTTCCAACCCGAAGGAGAAGCTGTACGGCATGGGGCAGTACCAGCAGGACATCCTGAATGTGAAGAACTGCAATCTGGAGCTTGCCCACCGCAATTCCCAGGCCAGCGTTCCCTTCGTGCTCTCCGACCTGGGCTACGGTTTCCTGTGGCACAATCCTGCCATCGGTCGGGTGAGTTTCGCTTCCAATACCACGGAATGGTACGCGGAAAGTACGAAGCAGATGGATTACTGGATCACGGCGGGGGATACGCCGGATGAGATCGAACAGGCCTATGGAAAAGCCGTGGGAACTTCGCCTGAGATGCCGGAATACGGCCTTGGCTTCTGGCAGTGCAAGCTGCGCTACTGGAATCAGGAGGACCTTCTTTCCGTGGCGAGAGAATATCACAGAAGAGGCATTCCGGTAGACGTGATCGTCTGCGACTTCTTCCACTGGCCCCGGATGGGCGACTACCGGTTTGACGAGGAATTTTTCCCGGATCCGGATGCCATGGTGAAGGAACTGAAGGAAATGGGAATGGAGCTGATGGTTTCCGTCTGGCCCCAGGTGGATCTGCGCAGCGAAAATTATCAGGAAATGAAGCAGCAGGGCCTTCTGGTGAAGGCGGACAAGGGCGTGGACGTGGCCATGCTTTACAATGGCAACAGCACCTTCTTCGATGCCACCAATCCCCGTTCCAGAGCATATGTCTGGAATAAATGCAAGCAGAATTATTATGACAAGGGCATCCGCGTGTTCTGGCTGGACGAGGCGGAGCCGGAATTTACGGGCTATGATTTCGACAACTACCGCTACTTCCAGGGACCAGCGGCCCAGGTGGGAAACATCTACCCTCAGTCCTATGCGAAAACCTTCTATGAAGGACTGAAGCAGGCGGGCGAGGATCGTGTGGTCAGCCTGCTGCGCTGCGCCTGGGCGGGCAGCCAGCGCTATGGCGCTCTGGTCTGGAGCGGGGATATTCACTCCGACTGGGAGACCCTGCGCCGCCAGGTCTGCGCGGGCCTGAATATGGGAATCGCCGGAATCTCCTGGTGGACCACGGACATCGGCGGCTTTTCCGGCGGCAATCCGGACGATCCTGCTTTCCGCCAGCTCCTGGTGCGCTGGTTTGAGTGGGGCTGCTTCTGCCCGGTGATGCGCCTGCACGGAGACCGGGTGCCTTCCACTCCGCTGAAGAATAAAGCGGGAGAAGTGCTCAATCCCACCGGAGCGGCGAACGAGGTATGGAGCTTTGGGGAAGAGAACACCGATACCCTGGTCAAATACATCCGCTTCCGTGAGGCGATGCGTCCCTATACCGCAAGGGTGATGGAGGAAGCCCATACCATGGGCCGTCCGGTGATGCGTCCCATGTTCTATGAATTCCCGGAGCAGGAGTGCTGCTGGGACATGAAGGAGCAGTACATGTTCGGAAGCGATATGCTGGTGGCTCCCGTCCTCTACGAAGGACAGACGAAGCGGGAGGTTTATCTGCCCGCGGGAGCGAAGTGGACGAACGCGCACGATGGAAAGGTTTACGAGGGAGGACAGAACGTTGCGGTGGATGCCCCGCTGGATGTGATCCCCGTATTCATGAGAGACGGGAAGCTGTCTGAACTGGTGGGACTGATCTGAAAATACCTGATCTGAAAAAACTGGGAGGTTTGGATGCTGCGCATCCAAACCTCCCAGTTGACACTTATTTATGTATTTATTTTTCGCCGGATCCAACCAGTTGCGATGAGATGGTATTGCGCCTGCGATCAAGGGCGTCTATCATATAGCGGAAGCTGGGAGAGCAGTTGTTCCGGATATTCATATGACACCCGATATTTTCAGCCCATTCTGATTTTTTCATCCCGACATCCTGTGGAGACGGATTCATTTTTCGAAACTTTGCAATGCCGCCTTTTGTCAGAATATCTGCAAGAAATTCCCACGTTCCGCAGATGCTGTCCTGCTGATAAGATGAGATCTTTGAAGCAATTCTGTCTGCCAGCTTTGGATATGCCTGCTGCATTGCCTCTATATCACCTAACAGCCATGCCTCCATTTCTTCGACAGCGATACAGAAAACACTGTCTACGGTGATCTGATTTGCAGAAAGCAGTCCCTCCAGCTGCGCACGGAAGGCTTCTGTATTTCGGGTGTCGTTATCTAACACGATAAAGACCCTGGAATCCGGATTGCCCGACAACGCTACATTTAATGCTCTCAGACGTTTGGGCAGATCGGTCAGAAGCTGTTGAGATTTAATATTGCCGGCATCTGCTCCCTTTTTAAGCCCACCGATTCCTTTATACGGACGAATGGTATAATTGAATGTAACTTCCGGTTTTTCTGCAATATATTTTTGAAGAAAAGCTTCCAGAAACTTTGCGCCGGAAACATCTTCGACAAGAAAATGTACTTCCATCTATATGCTTCATCTGTTAACCAAAATATTTGCTGTACCAGAGATCTCCCAGAAGAATATTTTCTGCGGACATTTCCTTTACAAAATCGTAATCTGCAGCACACTTTATGGTTGAAAATCCAGATTTATCTTTTTCCAGAACCCAGACATCCTGTGGTGCCAGGGCATTCACAAAGAAAGGGCTATGCGTTGTGACAAACAGCTGTTTGCGGGATCCGAAGCTAACATTGTCTTTCATCTCGGATGCAAGATTTGTAAGATAGTGATGATACAGTCCGTTTTCCGGCTCCTCTATAAAAACAAGCTGGCGGGGAATCCGCTCATGCAACAACAGATAATAAGCAAACAGCTTTAAGGTACCGTCAGACATACGGGAAGAATAAAAAGGTTCAGAGAATCCTTCTTCATAAAAACGGAGAACCAACTGGCCGTTTTCCAGAGCTTTGGGTTCTATTTTTGCAATGCCGGGCAGTTTATCCTGAATCTCCCGAAGAATCCGGTTGAAGGCTTTCGGATCTTCCCGGCACATATATTGTGCAACATTATTCAGATTGCTTCCAGTCCGGTTCAGATAAGGCTGCGGGGCTGAGTACGGAACCTGCCGGGCGGAATCAGGAGCGAAATAGCATAAATACCAGCTTTTCAGAAAGTTCATAAAATCAACGATCCGATTATACTGGGCCATGGCTCCATACGTTGCAATTCCGAGTTTACGGTTGTCAGACAAATGTACGTCTACTTTGTTATCAGGCCTGGAGATATTCCCTGCATCATCCTGTCCGCCTTCTGTTCCGGCATAGGCATATCCAATTCCGTTCTGGAGATATAAAAAAGACTTGGGTTGTCCATATTTTTCGATACGCTGCCTTAATCGCTCCGACAGTACATAAGGGCGGCCACTTCTGTCGAGAGCAATGGAAAGCTCATATGTGATAGGTTTAGATTTACTGGTCTCACGATAATACAATTCAAAATGAATGGGAGCATTGCAGTTCTGAGATACAAGATGCTGAAAACCACCCCGGTTCCCCAGATCACAGGCCTCCTCAACCCCCTTCTCCAGACAATCCGCAAGAAAGCCAAACGCATCGGCAATAGTGCTTTTGCCCGTGCCGCTTGGACCGATGATTGTGACCATATTTCCCAATGGACGGCCATGCTGATGGCTGAGCAGTTTCCCCATCGTTATGGATTTCAGAGAACCATAGTTTTCAATTTTAATACCTTCGAGCTTTCCCATCGCGTTTCCTCCACGATAATGCAAGTACATTTTTGATTATTTTTACAATATCATAGTATAGAGGTTAATGTCGCACAATCATATTCTATAATATCATATATTAGCGCTCACATTCCCGACAGCCCGAAGCAGAGAGAAATGAGCACCGGCACAAAGGCCGAGCAGATCGCCCCGTTTAAGACGGACAGGATCACCGTTTCCTCAGTGGTGTATTTGATCATCAGCGGCAGGGTGGTGTCCTCGCTGGTCGCGCCGGCCGCGGCGATGCAGGCATAGTGGTTCAGCCTGGACAGGAGAGGAATGCTGAAAAAGGAAAACAGCTCCCGCATCAGGTTGCTTAAGAAGGCGATGCTTCCTGCCTGCACGCCGATCAGATTTTCCAGGGTGATGCCCGCCAGACTGTACCAGCCGAGGCCGCTGGCTATTGCCGCCCCGTCAAAAACACCCTGTCCGGTCAGCAGGCCGCAGAGCGCTCCGCCGAGGAGGGAGCCCGCGATCACGCCGATGGGAATGATGAAAATCTTCACATGGTACTGCCGGATGCTGCGCAGCAGCCCGTGATGCAGGCCGATGCTGATGCCGACGGAAAACATGAGCACATACAGGATCAGGTCCTTGTGGGCAAGCAGAAAGGAAAGAAGAGGGTTATCCAGTCCGCCGATGCCGCACGCAAGTCCGGCGAAAAGGGCGAGAAGAGCGATGATGATCATGACGCCTGATCCTCCTTTCCTTCCGGATCCTTTTTGCTTCCCTTTGCGCCCGGAAAGTTCCGGGTGAGGAAAATGACGATCAGAATGGACGCTGCGGTGGGCAGGGCGAAGAACAGAAGGCTGTCCAGTCCCAGAGAAGCAAGGTCATCGAACAGATCCTCCTTCTGTCCCAGTGTTACCCCCATGGCGAAGATCAGAAGCGCGGTGCAGAGAGTTTGAAGGAGTTCATTTCCCTTTTTGAACCGCTCTGAAAAAAGGAATTTTCCCACGAGAATTCCGGCGCACATCACACATATGGTTATCATCCGTAAGCCTCCTGAACAGGTAAATTTCACAAAACATCCCTATTCTAAAGGGTCACGGAGGAGAAGTCAACCATTTGTGGGAAAGTGCCGCCGGGAAAGGACTCGAAGTGTTCCTGTTCGCTGGCTTGCCAGTGAGCAGGAACCTTGAAGTCCCCCCGGAGACATACGGAAATCACAGGGTAACCAAAGACGTCAGAGCAGGAATGATTTCCCTGATTTGAGCATGGCGTGATGTGTTAATACAGAAATCATAGTGTTCCTTTTTCCCCCAGGCCTGATTGGTATAGAATTCGATTTTTCCGCAGCTTCCTGTATGATTTTGCTCTCCTGCATATAAAAGTTCAGATTTTCTGTAACGGCATAATTGGTGGACAGACCAAATGTGCGTGCGGTTGTGATTGGGAGCAGCGGGAGCGGGCGTTCCCTTTCCATATATCGGACATATTCCTCTGCCTTTTTTGTACGCTCTATCAGAGCGGCTACAATTTCCTGGTCATAATATGCAGCCTTCATTGCTTCTGCCAGACGCCGTCCTATTTCCCGGCCGCCGCTTCCAAATTCCCGGCTGATTGTAATAATTTTATTCATAAGAATCCTCCCTGAAAATGATTTTATCTTTTACATGAGCGATGTCACGCCATAATATCCCAAAAGGATGCCAACCAGACTTACCACGACCGGTACAATGTACGAGGATACTTTATCCAGTACACGTTCCAATTTTCTGATCGCGGCCGTTCCCTGCAGTTTGTTGTAACCAATATAGAGCAGGATAAGCGGAAGTATATACATAAAGTCATAAATCATTATGAACAGCAGCGCCAGCGGAAAGATCAGATGATAACCTGTCAAGGTTACAGCTCAGCCTTCGGCAGCGCTGTAACGGCATCCGGCCATTCCAAGCGCTTCGCGCCAGGCCGGATGCTTCCGGCCGGTCTGTTTTCGTACGGTCTGCGCAGGGAATGCGCAGACCTGGCTGAGTAGTAACCGGCAGTAACCTTGCGGCTATTTGCGGTAAGACCGGCGGCAATCCGCAGGTCCTCCTTTCTCATTTACCTCTGCCCGGCTGTCAGCCGGGACAGCGCTTCCGGATGCTTCCGGTACTGGTCCGGGGAGAGGCCGTATTTTCTCCGAAATGCCCTGCTTAAGTGAAATTCGTCGCAGAAGCCGAAGTTGAGGGCGGTCTCGTGCAGCTTGACGCCGGGCTGAGTGAGGAGAAACTGGCGCACCATCTCCAGCTTTACGTCCATTTGATAGGCGTAGAGAGTTTTTCCGAAGGCTCTTTTGAAATGATTGCTCAGCGTCCGTTCGCAGACATAGAACCGCTCAGCCAGCTCCTTCCCCGTGAAAAAGGTCTGAGGCGTGCTGCGGATCAGGCGGGATACCTCCTCCACCAGCGTGGCGGCGCCGGAGGGAACGCCTTCCTTTTCCTGCTGTTCCAGAAGGGTGCACAGCAGCAGGTTAAAAAGCAGGGACAGCTTCTGGTCCTTTAAGGGGGAGCTGCCCCAGCATTCCGAGATGATTTCCTCAAACAGGGAACGGATGCGGGGAGCATCCTGACAGTGGATCAGGCTGGAAAAAACGGACAGTCCGGCAGGAGCGGATTTTACGGAAAGGGGGTCGCAGGCCGTTTCTCCGGACAGCGGTTTTGCGTGAATATACATGTGCCTGTTGTTGGAAGAGCAGGGAGAGATGCCATAGTGATGGCGTCCGGCGGGAAGGATGAGAAGATCGTCCGTGCGCATGGAAAAGATTTCTCTTTTGCTTCCGCAGGAAAGCTCTTCCCCGATTTCCCAGGTACCATCCAGCATATACAGAAAATCGTGCTCTTTCAGCACCCGGTCCGGATGCAGCGTCGGATGGATCATGGTGATGTGATTGGCGGAGATGATCTGACGATCTCCCGCCAGCTGCAGAAAAACGCTCATTTGTGTCTCCCTTTCACAGTGACTTTTCCATATTATACATGCTGCTTTCCAAAATGGCAATGGAAACGGGAGGCGCTTTTTGCTAAGATAAAAAAAGATCGGGCAAGAGTTCGCGCGAGATTAAAATGCCGCCTGCGGCGGCAGAAAGCGAGGTAAGGATGGATCAGAAAGAATACAGCAACCCCCTTTCTTTGAGAAAGGTGCAGGTGACGGACGAGTTCTGGAAAAATGAGATGGAGCTGGTGAGAAAGGAGGTCATCCCTTATCAGTGGGAGGCGTTAAACGACCGGATTCCGGACGCGGATCCCAGCTTTTCCATGCGCAATTTCAAGGTGGCGGGAAGGCTGAATGAAAAGAGAAGGAAAGAGGGAGACGCCTACCGCCCGGTGAAGTGGCCGCTGGAATTCCAGCCGCTGCCGGAGGATATGGATCATCTGGAGGAGCGGTTTTACGGGTGCCTGTTCCAGGACAGCGATTTTTCCAAGTGGATCGAGGCGGTGGGCTATTCCCTGACCCAGCATCCGGACCCGGAGCTGGAGAAGACGGCGGATGAGGCCATCGACATCGTCTGCGCCGCCCAGCTGGAAAACGGTTATCTGGATACCTATTATATCATCAGCGATCAGGACAAAATCTTCACCAATCTGAAGGACAACCATGAGCTGTACTGCTTCGGTCATCTGACCGAGGGCGCGGTGGCCTATTATCAGGCCACGGGAAAGGATAAGCTCCTGAAGGCCGCGGAGCGGTACGCGGATTATATTTCTTCCTGCTTCGGACCGGAAGAAGGAAAGAAAAAGGGCTATCCCGGCCATGAGATCGCGGAGATGGCGCTGGTGCGCCTGTATGAGCAGACCGGGGAAAAGAAGTATCTGGAGCTGAGCCGGTTTTTCGTAGACCAGAGAGGGACCAGGCCCTATTACTTCGATCTGGAGCAGCCGGACCGGGTAAAGAAGGGACATGAGAACGAGGAGCGTTACGCCTACAATCAGGCTCACCGGCCGGTCCGTCAGCAGGACGAGGCGGTGGGACATGCGGTGCGCGCGGTCTATCTGTATTCCGGCATGGCGGATGTGGCGCGCCTGACCGGAGACGAGAGCCTGTATGCGGCCTGTGAAAGGCTTTGGGAGAACATGACGCAGAAGAAAATGTACATTACGGGCGGCATCGGAGCCACGCATATCGGAGAGGCATTTTCCTTTAACTATGATCTTCCCAATGACACCGCCTATGCGGAGACCTGCGCCTCCATCGGTCTGGTGTTCTTTGCCAGAAGAATGCTGCAGATCAAAGCGGACAGCCGTTATGCGGACGTGATGGAGCGGGCGCTTTACAACGGCATTTTAAGCGGCATGGCGCTGGACGGAAAGAGCTTTTTCTATGTGAATCCGCTGGAAAGCCTTCCGGAGGCCTGTCACAAGGATGAGAGGAAATTCCATGTGAAGCCTGTGCGCCAGAAATGGTTCGGCTGTGCCTGCTGTCCGCCCAATATCGCAAGGCTTGTCAGCTCCATCGCTTCTTATGCTTATACCCAGTCGGAGGATGCGCTCTACGTGCATCTGTATATGGGAAGCACCCTGGAGTGTGAATTCGGCGGAAAGAAGGCAGACATCCGCATGGAATCCGGCTTCCCCTGGAACGGCAGGGTGACGGTGGAGATGAGACTGGATGAGGAGGCGGAATTCACCCTGGCCCTGCGCCTCCCGGGCTGGTGCGAAGGCTGGACGGTGAACGGAAAGGCCGGCGTGCCGGAAGGCGGGACCGTAAAGGATGGCTATCTCTATCTGCACAGAAACTGGAAGGATGCGGACAGGCTGGAACTGGATTTCCCCATGACCGTCCGGGTTATGGAAGCGGACAGCAGAGTGCGCGAGGACATCGGCCGCGTGGCCGTGACCAGAGGCCCTGTGGTCTATTGCATGGAAGAGGCGGACAACGGCAGAGATCTGCATCTGTGCGTGCTTCCTGATGAGGCGGAGCTGACAGAAGAGCAGGGCGACATACTGGGCGTTCCGGTGGTGAAGGTGACGGCAGAGGGGCTCAGACAGAAGCCGGAGGAGAAGGCAGAGGGAGAACTCTACCGGGTACACCGCAGGGCAGGATATGATGCGGCAAAGCTCACCTTTATTCCCTATTTTACCTGGGCAAACCGGGGAGAGGGAGAGATGCAGGTATTTGTGAGAGCAAAATAAGGACAGGCAGTCCGGAATCAGGAATATAAGGAAAAGGGCGAAATGCCGGAAGGGGTGCGCCGCAGAAGGAAAAAGGCTTCTGCGGCGCATCCGTTTTTGCCCGGTTTTTCAGCTTTTGACGGGATCGCCAGGAAGGGATTGCCTTTTTCAGAAACCCAACGTATAATAGGGATGCTGTTTCAGAGGGATTTACCGGTCGGAGCCTGCAAGATTCCGATATGGAGGGCAGACCGGACCATGTGTGGTCGGTCGCATGCCCGGTCAGAATTTGCAACGCTTCAGAATGGAGGTAAGGGTGAAGAACAGGAAAGACGTACATAAGGGCAAAAGATATGGCCTCGGTCTCGCGGCGGCAGCTTTTGCGGCCGGTCTGCTGGTTTTTCCGCCTCTGTCGGCACATGCGCAGGGAGCTGCTGCGGAGGCCGGACAGGAGGAGGCGCGCGGACAGGCTCCGCAGGCCGCTGGGAAAGCGGAGGCAGGAGCAGAAGAAGCCGGAGAGAAGGCGGAAGAAGAACAGGACATCATCTTTGTGGGGGATTCCCGGTTCGTGCAGATGGAGGACGCGGCGGGAGAAAATCCTTACCGCTGGATCGCCAAAGTCTCGCAGGGATATGACTGGTTTTCCGAGGTGGCTGTGCCTGAGATCGACGAGGCGGCACAAAGCGGGACGAAGATCCTGATCAACCTGGGGGTCAATGATGTGGCCAACGAAAAGGCATATGCAGGACTGGTGAACCGCAAGGCGGCAGAGTGGGAGGAAAAGGGAGCAGAGGTCTATTATTCCTCCGTCAACCCGGTCGAGGACGGCCGCTACGTCACGGAAGAGAAAGTGGAAAGCTTCAACCGCAGCCTGCAGGAGGATCTGGATCCGTCCGTGGAGTGGATCGACAGCTTTTCCTGGCTGAAGGAGGAGGGCTATACGCTGACAGACGGTCTGCATTTTTCAGAGGAGACCAGCGAAAGGCTGTACGCATTTTACCTGTCCAGTCTGGAATAGTTTCCGGGCAAACGGAAGAGGCCTGCTCTCAAATGACAGGAATTCAAGAAAACGGAAGAAGGGAAACGATGAAGATCATTATCGCAGGCTGCGGCAAGGTTGGCTATATCCTGGCGGAGCAGCTCAATGAAGAAGGACATGAGATCACGATCATTGATACCAATGAGGAAAAGATCAATATGGTGGGCAATCTTCTGGATGTGATGTGCATCCAGGGAAATGCCACCAGCTACCGGGTGCAGGAGGAAGCCGGCGTGAAGGAAGCCGATCTGCTGATCGCAGTCACGAACAAGGATGAGGTGAATCTCCTCTGCTGCCTGATCGCCAGGAAGGCAGGGCATTGCCAGACCATCGCCAGGGTGCGCGATCCCGGCTACTATGCGGAGATCGGTTTCATCAAGGAGGAGCTGGGTCTGTCCATGGCAATCAATCCGGAGCTGGCTGCGGCGGCGGACATCGCCAGGCTGATCCAGATCCCGTCCGCCATGGAGGTGGATACCTTTGCCAAGGGAAAAGTGGACCTGGTGCGCTTCCGGATCCCGAAGGGTTCCGCCTGGGGCGGGAAAAAGATCATCGATGCCAGCAGAAAGGTGGGCGGAAATCTTCTGATCTGCGTGATCGAACGGGAGAACCACCAGGTCCTGATCCCGGATGGAAACGTGGTGCTGCATGAAGGGGACTACATTTCCGTGATCGTGCCGCCGGACCGGATGAAAGCGCTTTTTTCCAGCATCGGGATCGAAAGCAGGATGATCCACGACGTGATCATCGCCGGCGGCGGCAAGCTGGCCTACTATCTGGCGAGCAAGCTTCTGCAGTCCAGGATCCAGGTGCGCATCATTGAAAACAACCGGGCCAGATGCGATGAACTGAGCGAGCTCCTTCCGAAGGCCATGATCATCTACGGCGACGCGACGGACACGGCTCTTCTGAAGGAGGAAGGGCTGGAAAATGCGGATGCCTTTGTCTCCCTTACGGGCCTGGATGAGGAAAATGTGATGCTTTCCTGCTATGCGGGAAGGGTGTCAAAGGCCAAGATCATCACCAAGATCACCAAGATCAGCTACGGCGGTATCATCGACAGCTTCGACGTGGGCAGCGTCATCAGCCCCAGGCATCTGACCACAGAGCTGATCAGCCAGTATGTCCGCTGCATGCAGAACTCCCTGGGAAGCGCGGTGGAAGCGGTCTACCGCATGGTGGACAACAAGGTGGAAGCGCTGGAATTTTCTGTGAAAAAGGGCGCGAAGGTTCTGGACATCCCTCTTGCGGAGATGAAGCTGAAGGACAATCTGCTCTTGTGCAGCATCGTAAGAAGAGGAAAGATGATCCTCCCTTCCGGCCAGGACCGGATCCAGGCGGGAGATACGGTGATCGTCGTCACCACGCACAAGGGGCTGGATGAGATCGAGGACATTCTCGCCTGAACCGGGCCTCCGGGTGAAAACAATATGCGGAATCGAGGAATATTTTCATGAATTACAAAAGCATTGGCTACATTCTCGGCTGGATCATGCGGGTGGAAGGAGTCTTTCTGTTCCTTCCGGTGATCGTCGCCCTGATCTATGGTGAAGATGTCTGGAGCGTTTACCTGATCTGCGCCGTGCTGACCCTGGCCGCAGGGCTCCTGCTCTCCTGGAAGCGGAGCGGAAATTTTCAGCTGTTTGCCAGAGAGGGATATGTGGCGGTGGCTCTTGGCTGGGTGGTGATGAGCCTGATCGGGGCGGTCCCGCTGTGGGCCACCGGAGACATCCCTCATTTTGTGGATGCGCTCTTTGAGATCATTTCCGGCTTTACCACCACCGGCTCCAGCATCCTGGTGAACGTGGAGGCCCTTTCCCGCGGCGGCATGTTCTGGCGCTGCTTTTCTCACTGGATCGGGGGCATGGGGGTTCTGGTATTCCTTCTTCAGATCATCCCTCTTTCCAGCGGGCAGACCATGTATCTGATGCGGGCGGAAAGCCCGGGCCCCACAGTCAGTAAGCTGGTCCCCAGAATGCGTCAGACCGCGTTTGTGCTGTACGGCATCTATCTTGCCATGTCGGTTTTGGAGATCTTCTTTCTGCTGATCGGAGGTATGCCTTTGTTTGACACGCTCTGCACCACCTTCGGATCCGCGGGAACCGGAGGCTTTGCCATCTGGTCGGACAGCATGGCCAGGTACAGCCCCTATCTGCAGGTTGTGGTCACCATATTTATGTTCCTGTTCGGCGTGAACTTCAGCTTTTATTATCTGCTCCTGACAAAGCGGGCGAAGGAGGCATTCCGGATCGAGGAGGTGAGGGCCTACTTCGGGATCTTCGCGGCGGCTACCATACTGATCGCCTTCAACATCCTTTCTCAGGTGGGCGATCTGGCGGACAGCTTCCGGCATGCGGCCTTCCAGGTTTCCTCCATCATGACCACCACCGGCTTCGCCACCACGGACTTCAACCAGTGGCCGGAATTTTCCCGGACCCTTCTGGTGCTGCTGATGTTCATCGGCGCCTGTGCGGGCAGCACCGGCGGCGGGATCAAGGTTTCCAGAGTCCTGATGTATCTGAAGACCATCAAAAAGAAGCTGGCGTTTCTGGTCCATCCCAGGAGCGTGAAGGTGGTCCTGATGGACGGCAAGAAGATGGAACACACGGTGGTGCGTGCGGCGAATATCTTCCTTATCACCTACCTGGGCATCCTGGCGGCGTCCATCCTGGTGGTCAGTCTGGACGGGAGCGATTTTACCACCACGGTGACCGCTGTGATCACGGCTCTCAACAACGTGGGCCCCGGCCTTTCCCTGGTGGGTCCCATGGGGAATTTTGCCTTTTTTTCTGACCTGTCTAAATTTGTGCTGATGTTCGACATGCTGGCAGGGCGGCTGGAGATCTTCCCGCTGCTGCTCTTATTCGTGCCCTATACCTGGAAAAAATGATTGCGCATCCGCCGGGTGGGATGCTATAATTTTGCCAGACAGAGCCGGAAGAGGCGTTTTGCCCTTTGGGGCCGGCAGGAGAGTTCCGCAGACGGGCGGGCTTTTACAGAAAAAAGAAGAAATGGAGGCTGTTATGCAAAGAATTTTGCTGAAGCTGAGCGGGGAGGCCCTCGCAGGCGATAAAAAGCATGGCTTCGATGAGGCGACGGTGAGAAAGGTGGCCGCTCAGATCGCGCAGGTCGTAAAGGATGGCGTACAGGTGGGCGTGGTGATCGGCGGCGGAAACTTCTGGAGAGGGAGGACCAGCGAGAATATGGACCGCACGAAGGCGGATCAGATCGGCATGCTGGCCACCGTCATGAACTGTATCTATGTGTCTGAGATGTGCCGGGCGGAGGGGCTTGCTACCTGCGTTTATACGCCTTTTGCCTGCGGCTCCTTCACAAAGCTGTTTTCCAAGGATGAAGCGGTGGCCTGCATGGAAGCGGGCGGCGTCGCCTTTTTTGCAGGAGGGACCGGACATCCCTATTTTTCCACGGATACGGGAGTGCTGCTGCGCGCCATCGAGGTGGAAGCGGATGTGATCCTGCTCGCCAAGTCCATCGACGGTGTCTATGATGATGATCCGGCAAAAAATCCGGCTGCGAAGAAATACGATGAGGTTTCCATCGACGAGGTGATCGAAAAGAATCTCCAGGTGGTGGATATGACTGCCTCCATCCTGGCAAGGGACAACCATATGCCCATGTGGGTCTTCGGTCTGGGAGAGGAGAACAGCATCGTCAATACGATGAATGGAAATTTTCACGGAACCAGAGTCACCGTCTGACCGGAAAGAGCGGAACCTGTGCCGGAAAGATATGCCTTCCGGCTGTTTTGGGATCTCAGAATCCGTCTGATGACGGACCTCCCTTAAGGATAAAGGATAAAAAAGCCGCCTGAGCGGCAGAATGAGAGGATAGAGCATGAACGAGAAGTTACAGCAGTTTGACAGTAAGATGAGGAAAACCTGCGATCACCTGGCGGCGGAATTCGCGACCATCCGTGCCGGAAGGGCCAATCCCCATGTGCTCGACAGGATCAAGGTGAATTATTATGGTTCTCCCACGCCTATCCAGCAGGTGGGAAACATCACGGTTCCCGAACCCCGGATGATCCAGATCGCTCCCTGGGAGAAGTCGCTGATCCGGGAGATCGAGAAGGCGATCATGGCCTCCGATGTGGGAATCACGCCCTCCAATGACGGAAATGTGATCCGTCTGGTTTTCCCGGAGGTGACGGAGGAACGCAGAAAGGCTCTGGTAAAGGATGTAAAGAAGAAGGGCGAGGAAGGCAAGGTGGCCGTCCGCAACATCCGCAGGGACGGAAACGACGCTTTCAAGAAGCTGGCAAAGGAGGATGTCTCTGAGGACGAGATCAAGGAGCTGGAAAGCGAGCTTCAGAAGCTGACAGACAAGTACATCAAGGAAGTGGACAAGCTGGTGGAGGAGAAGTCCAAGGAGATCATGACCGTGTAGGCAGCGGTGACAGGAGGGGCAGGCAGGCGCTTGTCCCTTTTTGCGAGGAAAGATTGGGAAATAAGCCTGACAGCTTAGTTTTTCAATCGGCGGTTTTGCGCCGAAGCACAAAACTGCTGTGATCGCTGAGGAGAAAGCACATGCTCTCCTCGCGGCCTCAGCGTGAGAAGGCTTCGGCATGGAGGAGAAAATGGCAGAACGGAAAATACCAAATCATGTGGCGATCATCCTGGACGGGAACGGCCGGTGGGCGAAGGCAAAGGGAATGCCGAGAAACTACGGGCATGTTCAGGGGGCAAAGCGGGTGGAAGAGATCTGTGAGGAGGCATACCGGATGGGGATCCATTATCTGACGGTATACGCCTTTTCCACGGAAAACTGGAACCGGCCGAAGGATGAGGTGGATGCGCTGATGGGGCTTCTGCGCAACTATATGAAGACCTGTCTGCGCACCGCCTCCAGGAACAACATGTGCGTCAGAGTGCTGGGGGACAAGACCCGGCTGGACGAGGACATCAGGAGCCGGATCGATCAGCTGGAAAAGTCCACCAGAGCCAACAGCGGCCTGCATTTTCAGATCGCGCTGAACTACGGCGGGAGGGATGAGATCCGCCGGGCGGTGCGCACGCTGGCAGAGCGGGTGAAGGAAGGAAGCCTGGAGCCGGAAATGATCAGCGAGGAGCTGATCAGCGATACGCTGGATACGGCGGGCCTGCCGGAGCCGGATCTGCTGATCCGGACCTGCGGAGAGCAGCGCATTTCCAATTTCCTGCTGTGGCAGCTGGCCTATACGGAATTCTATTTTACATCCGTGGCATGGCCGGATTTTACGAAGGAAGAATTGGAGAAGGCCGTGGAGGCATATAATCACAGAGACAGAAGATACGGTCTGGTAAAGGATGCGTAGGCTTCCCCTCCGGGAAAACGGAAGGCCGGAAAAAAGCGCAGAAAAAACCGGAGGAACACGGATAAAGGACAGACGAGGAGGAAAAATATGTTCTGGATAAGACTGAGGAGCAGCGTAATACTGGTGATCGCCGCACTTGTTCTGCTCCTGACGGGAGGATGGGTGCTGGCGGCCGGACTGCTCGTCCTGTCTCTGATCGCATATCGGGAGCTGCTGTGCGCGGCGCAGACATGTCGGACGGCGGAGGAAGAAACGGATGCCGGAAAGAAGAAAAAGGGACGCTTCGGGGGGCTTTTCACCGTCGGGCTTCTGGGAGCGGCTGCCTATTATGCGGCGCTTCTTCTGGGAACGGAGCCGGTTTACTGGCTGGGGATTCTGGGGCTTACCTTTCTGGGGATGATGGCGGTCTATGTGATCACCTTTCCCGCTCTGCAGGCCGGATCGGTGATGACCGCGTTCTTCTGCTTCTTTTACGGGCCGGTCCTGTTTTCCTTCGTGTGGCTGACCAGGCAGCTTCCGGGCGGCATCTGCATGGTATGGCTGATCTTCATCAGTTCCTGGATCTGCGATACCTGCGCCTATCTGTCCGGAATGGCTTTCGGAAAGCACAGGCTGACTCCGGTGCTGAGCCCGAAGAAGTCGGTGGAGGGCGCTGTGGGCGGCGTGCTTGGCTCCGCGCTGGTGGGAGCGCTGTTCGGCCATCTGCTTTTAAACGGCATCTTTGAAGGACAGGAGATGGCGCTCATCAGTGCGGTGATCTGTGCGGCCGGAGCGGTAATCTCTCAGATTGGGGATCTGGCTGCTTCCGGCATCAAAAGAAACCATGGCATCAAGGACTACGGGAAGCTGATCCCCGGACACGGCGGGGTGATGGACCGGTTCGACAGCGTGCTGTTTACAGCGCCCATCATTTATTATTTGGCGATCCTTCTGATCCGGTTTGAATAGAAGGGAGAATACGGATGAAGAATATTGCAATCCTGGGTTCCACCGGCTCCATCGGGACCCAGACACTGGAGATCGTAAGAGAGAACCCGGACCTGCGGGTGAAAGGTCTTGCGGCGGGAAGAAATGCCGTTCTGATGGAAAAGCAGATCCGGGAGTTTTCGCCGGAAACCGCAGTGATGTGGAACGAGGAGGCGGCAAAGGAGCTAAAGGACAGGGTGAAGGACCTTCCTGTCCGGGTGCTGTGCGGCATGGAGGGCCTGCTGGAGCTGGCCTCCATGGACGGGTATGAGGTGTTGGTGACAGCCGTGGTCGGTATGATCGGCATCCGCCCCACCATCGCGGCGATCGAAAGCAGGAAGACCATCGCTCTTGCCAACAAGGAAACACTGGTGACGGCGGGACATCTGATCATGCCTCTGGCAAAAAAATGCGGTGTGTCCATCCTTCCGGTGGACAGCGAGCACAGCGCCATTTTCCAGTCTCTGAACGGAGAGGACAAAAGCCGCCTGTCCAGGATCCTTCTCACCGCTTCCGGCGGACCCTTCCGGGGAAAAAGCAGACAGGAGCTTGCCGGGATGACGGTGGAGGATGCGCTGAAGCATCCCAACTGGTCCATGGGAAAGAAGATCACCGTGGATTCCTCCACTCTGGTGAACAAGGCGCTGGAAGTGATGGAGGCCCGCTGGCTGTTCGATGTCAGCCTGGATCAGATCCAGGTGGTGGTCCATCCCCAGAGCATCATCCATTCCGCGGTGGAATATGTGGACGGCGCGGTGATCGCCCAGATGGGACTTCCGGACATGAAGCTTCCGATCCAGTACGCCCTGTTCTATCCGGACAGACGTCCCATGAGAGGGGAGAGGCTGGATCTGTTCCGGGTGGGGAGCCTTACCTTTGAAAGACCGGATACGGAGACCTTCCGCGGTCTGGCTCTGGGCCTGCGTGCGGCGAAAGAGGGCGGAAGCATGCCCACCGTATTCAATGCGGCGAATGAAAAGGCGGTAGCACTGTTTCTGGACCGCAGGATCGGCTTCCTGGAGATTGCGGAGCTGATCGAGCGGTGCATGGAGCATCACGTCAGGACCGAAAACCCTTCCGTGGAGCAGATCCTGCAGGCGGAAGCGGAAACCTGTGATTATATTGAACGCATAAAGGAGACTGAGATCCATTGACAACTGTACTTCTGTTCATCATCGTTTTCAGCGTGATCGTCATCGCTCATGAACTGGGACATTTTCTCCTGGCGAAGGCGAACGGCATCACCGTGGTGGAGTTTTCCGTCGGCATGGGACCGAAGCTGCTCCACTTTGACAGAGGGGGGACCGAATATTCGCTGCGCCTGCTTCCCATAGGCGGAGCCTGTATGTTTGAGGGAGAAAACGGCCTGGAGGAGGAGAAGGGATCGCTTTCTGCCGGAGCCTTTCCCAACGCGAAGGTGTGGGCCAGGATCTCCACAGTGTTTGCAGGGCCTTTCTTCAACTTCCTTCTGGCTTATGTGTTCGCCATGTTCGTGGTGGCCTATGCGGGAAGCGACAGGCCGGTGATCCAGGACGTGATCGACGGCTATCCGGCCCAGGAGGCCGGCATGCAGAGCGGGGATGTGATCCTGAGGATGAACGGAGAGCGGATCTTCCTGGGCCGGGAAATTTCCCTGTATACCATGGCAAGCCCCGGGAAGACCGTAACGGTGGAGTACCTGCGGGACGGGCAGAAGCATACGGCGACGCTGGTCCCGAAGTATGATGAGGAGGAAGGCAGCTACCTTCTGGGATTTCAGGGGTATGCGGAATATGTGGACTGCCGGAATGCCGGGATTTTCAAATATGCCTATTATGAGGTGCGCTACGGCCTGAAGATGACCGTCAAGAGCCTGGGAATGCTCCTGACCGGAAAGGCAGGCGTGGACGATATGGCCGGTCCTGTGGGAATGGCACAGATCATCGGGGAAGTGAAAGAGCAGGCAGCGCCCTACGGCCCGCTGGTGGTTGCCATCAACATGGTCAACCTGGCCATGCTCTTAAGCGTCAATCTGGGTGTGATCAACCTGCTGCCGCTGCCCGCCCTGGACGGAGGACGGCTGGTGTTTCTTCTGGTGGAGGCTGTGCGCGGAAAGCCTGTTCCTCCGGAAAAGGAGGGGATGGTGCATTTCGCAGGCTTTGTCCTTCTGATGGTCCTGATGGTATTTGTGATGTTCAACGACATTTCCCGGCTGATCGGATAGGATGACGGCCGGGAACGGACAGAGAAAAGGGGGATACGGATGAAGAGGAGAGAGAAAAACGAAACAGCCCTTTGCCCCGTGAAAAAAGACCGCTGCCTGCGGGCGGGAAGGCGCTTTGTGGCGGGACTTTGCGCGGCTTTTCTGGCGGCTGCGCTTCCGGCCGCAGGCGTGCGGGCGCAGGAGCTTCCGGCCGGATACGTGAGGAGCGTTTATACCAACGAGCCGGTGAGCGCGGCCCAGGCGGGACTGCGCCCCATTGCGGTGATGATGCCCACGGACAGGGCGGCGCAGCCTTCTTATGGGATCGGCCATGCCAAAGTGCTCTATGAGATCATGGAGGAAGGGAACATCTCCAGGCAGCTTGCCATCATCGACGACTGGCAGAGCCTTTCCCGGATCGGGAATATCAGAAGCTGCCGGGCCTACTACCTTCCCATCGCCACGGAATGGGATCCGATCCTGATCCATTTCGGAGGCGTGTGGTACATGCGTGACCGGATCAGCCTGCCGGACATCAATAACCTGTCCGGTACCTATGAATACGGGACCGGAGGAAGCGCGCCGGGAGCGGACAAATTTTTCAGAAGCTCGGACAGGAAGGCTCCGCACAATGCCTATATCAGCGCGGAGGGCATTACGGAGGCCTGTGCCCAGCTGGGTTATTCCCTGACCATACGGCCGGAATATTACAGCCCCCGGCATTTTCACTTTGCGGAGGTGGAGAATACGCTGGAACAGTATGGGGCGGCGGCAGCGCCCGCGGGAACGATCGATCTGTCGGATATTTTTCCCTATACCCGGACCGGTTTCACCTACAATCCCTCCACCGGGCTGTATGACAAGACCATCCATGGAGGAGCCCACAAGGATGCCGACGGCACGCAGCTTTCCTTTGCCAATGTGATCGTGCAGAACGCATCCTGGGTGACGCTGGATGATAGCGGTTATCTGGCTTTTGCCAGTTACGACACCACACAGGACGGCTGGTACTTCACAAGAGGAAGGGGAATCCACATCACCTGGCAGAAAACGGCGGACTACAGCCCCACCCAGTACTTTGACGATGCGGGCAATGAGATCCAGCTGAACCAGGGAAAGACCTATATTGCGGTGGCACAGGCCGGAAGGCTTCCGGCATTCTCCTGAACGAAATATCTGCGGCGGCGCGTCCCGATTTCCTGAAAATCTGCGCCGCCCGGCTTTCTTGTTTTTTCTTAATTATGACTGAAAATATTTTCCCGGCCGGAAAATATTTCTTTTCATCTTTTCTAATTTTTCAAATTTTTTCATCTTTTCAATTCTTTTCAGAAAATCACGAAGCTCAAAGCAGGCGCCGGAAAGGCGGCTGGAATGAAGTGCTGCCCGTATGTGGAAAAATGCGCGCGGACGCCGGGGAACGTGTACAGGCGGACTGGCTGCGCGGAAAGGAGGAGGCATGACGGCAGAACGGTACCGGATCGTAAAAAAGCTTGGAGAAGGAGGGCGGGGACGGACCTATCTGGTGCGGGACAGGAAGCTGGGAAAACTCTGGGCGATGAAGGAATGGACCGAGGAATGCGGCGCGCAGGAGGAATTTACGATCCTGCGGGAGCTGGACAGCCCCTGTTTTCCCCGCATCGTGGAGTGCTTTCAGGAGAATGGCAGGCAGTATCTGATCATGGACTGGATCAGAGGGATGACGCTGGAGGAAAGGCTGATGCAGGACGGACCTCTGGCGTGGCGGACGGCCGCCTCTTATGCGCTGCGGCTCTGCGGGGCGCTGGAGGTGCTGCACGGGGGAGAGCCGGCCATCCTTCACCTGGATCTGAAGCCTTCAAATATCATCCTGACGCAGGACGGCCCCAGGCTGATCGACTTCGGAAGCGCTGTTCTGGCAAAGACAGGAGAAGAAGAGACGGAGCGGATCTTTTCCGGAACGCCGGGGTTTGCGGCTCCGGAGCTGGAGGAGGAGCGGCGCGCGGATGTGAGGAGTGATATTTACGGCCTGGGAGCGGTGCTGTGGGTGATGCTGACAGGAAAGAAAAGGGAGAAAGGAGGGGAGCCGGGGGAACGGCCGGAAGGGATCCCGGACGCTCTGTGGGAAATCCTCAGGCGGGCTCTGAAGCAGGACCGGCGGGAACGCTTTGCGGATGCTGGTGAAATGAAGCGGGCGCTGGAAGAGCTGCTGGAACAGAAGGAAGGGGGAGACGGCAGGAACAAAAGGAGGTGGCCGGTGCTTTCTGCGGCAGTCCTCCTTGCCGTTCTGATGTCTTTGGCAGCCGCACTCGGACCGGCCGCGTTCCCGCAAGACAGGGCCGCGGCCGGAGAAGGGAGCAGGGCGGAGTCGGTGCACAAGGAGGCGCTCTGCTCCGGAAAGCGGATGGAAGCCTTTCTGAAGGGCTCCGTGTGGCGGCTTGTCTGGCAGGAGGAAAAGGGAACGCTCCTTGGCATGCGGCATTATCTGGGAGAGGCGCTGAGAAACGTGATGGATGGGGAGAAAAAGCTGTCGAAAAAAGCAGACGGCTTCCGCGGCCGATCTGCGGGATTCTGACAAAAAACGCGCCGGTCTGTCCGTATAATGGTCCCATACCTACAGGAGGTGAGAGGTGAAGTATATTGTCTGCATAGACCGTCTGTTTTTGATGCAGGCCGCACAGACGCTGGCGCTTCTCCTTCTGACCGGGACCATTCTGAACCGGCGTGCGCCCTCAGCGGCTGCGTCCGCATTCCGGCTGATCCTGGGGTCAGGCGCGGAGGCGCTTTTTTTCTGTGCGGTATTTTTGCTGCCCGGAGCCGGGGCGCTTTTGAAGCGGCTTCTGCTGACCGCAGGGACCCTGGCGGGGCTCCTTTTTATCTTTCGCATCCGGTCGCCGGGCCTTCTGCTCCGGGCCGTCTGTATTTACTGTATGGCCGGCTTCCTGCTGGCCGGTTTTCTGTATGCGTTTCCCGCTTTTTGGCGGGAAAGCGCGGCGGTGCTTTCCGCTCTGGCGCTGATCCTGGCGGGGACAGCTTCCCTGGTCTGGAAGCGGGAGAAAAGGCGGCGGGAGCAGATGGTGGTGACGGCGGAGCTGATCGAGGGAAGAGTGAGGATCGTTACCGAAGCTTTGATCGACAGCGGGAACACGCTGTACGATCCGATCAGCGAGAGGCCGGTAAATGTGGTGGAGCGCAGCGTTCTGGAGGGAAGGATCGATCTGGAAAGGCCGGAGCGCTTCCGCCTGGTACCGTATCATACCCTGGGAGGCAGAGGACTGATGCAGGCGATCGAGATCGAGAGGCTGAAGGTGAAAAAAGAAGATCAGGAATTTCTTTTCGAGCATGTGCTCCTCGGCCTTTACAACGGAGAGGTGACGCAGAGCGGAAGCTACCGTCTGATCCTGCATCCCGCCCTTTTCCGGCAGCAGGCCGTGCACCGGAAGGGGAGCGGAAAGAGGAGACGAAAAAAGCTGCCTGAGGTCCGGGATACGAATGCCGCCGAAGGCGGCGGAAATGGAGGAAGACATGATACTGAAAGTGGCGATGCCGGGGAAAATACAGTTTAAGATCATCCGAAGGGACCCTGCTTTCCTGCTGCCGGGGCAGGGAGATATTCATTATATCGGAGGGGTGGAGGTCCTTCCTCCCCCACTGGAGGCTGACAAGGAAAGCGAGATCATAGGAGATCTGGGAACGGAATATGAAGACGAGGCGAAATCTGTCCTTATCGAACACAATCTGCGGCTGGTCGTCTACATAGCAAAAAAATTCGATAATACCGGGGTGGGCGTGGAGGATCTGATCTCCATCGGGACCATCGGACTGATCAAGTCCATCAACACCTTCAAGCCGGATAAGAACATCAAGCTGGCTACCTATGCCTCCCGGTGCATCGAGAATGAGATCCTCATGTACCTGCGCCGCAACAGCAAAACGCGCATGGAGGTATCCATCGACGAGCCGCTGAACGTGGACTGGGACGGAAATGAGCTCCTGCTTTCCGACATCCTGGGAACGGATGAAGATGTGATCTACAGGGATATTGAGACGGAAGTGGAAAAAAGCCTTCTGATGAAGGCCATCGACCGGCTGACGGAACGGGAGAGAACGATCGTGAATCTGAGATTCGGTCTGAACAGTCCGGACGGACAGGAGATGACCCAGAAGGAGGTGGCTTCGCTTCTGGGGATTTCCCAGTCCTATATCTCCAGACTGGAAAAGAAGATCATGAAACGGCTCAGGCGGGAGATGGCGCGCGAATAGCGGGAATGAAGTTTCCAGATTTTACTTTTGCCGAAACGGTATATTTGGGAGAAATTGTGAGAATTCTCTAATCATAGAAAATGAGATGGAGGATTCGTCAATGGCACTGAACAAGGTGGAAATCTGCGGGGTAAATACTTCAAAGCTGACGGTGCTTTCCAATGAGGAGAAGGAAGAGCTTTTTGAGCGCATCCGGAAGGGAGATAAGGAGGCCAGGCAGCAGTACATCAAGGGCAACCTCCGTCTGGTCCTGAGCGTGATCAAGCGTTTTTCCGCAAGCAGCGAGAACGTGGACGATCTGTTTCAGATCGGCTGCATCGGTCTGATCAAGGCCATCGACAACTTTGACCCGACCCTGAACGTGAAGTTCAGTACCTATGCCGTTCCCATGATCATCGGAGAGATCCGGAGATTCCTTCGGGACAACAGCGCCATCCGGGTGAGCCGTTCCCTGAAGGATACGGCCTACAAGGCGATCTATGCCAGGGAAAGCCTGATGAAGCAGAATCAGAAGGAGCCCACCATCGCGGAGGTGGCCACGGAGATCGGTATCTCCAGACAGGATGTGGTATATGCCCTGGACGCCATCCAGAATCCGATGAGCCTTTACGAGCCGGTCTATACCGACGGCGGAGATACTCTCTACGTGATGGATCAGATCAGTGACAAGAAGAACCGGGAGGAGGCATGGGTGGAGAGCCTTTCTCTGAGCGAGGCCATGAAGCGGCTGAACGAGCGGGAGTACGAGATCATTTCCCTGCGCTTTTTCGAGGGGAAGACCCAGATGGAGGTGGCGCAGATCATCGGCATTTCCCAGGCGCAGGTCTCCAGACTGGAAAAAAACGCGCTGAAGGTGATGAAAAATTATCTGACCGCATAAAGGAGCGGGAACGGGCGGAGGAACGTTCCCGCCCCTTTCTGCGTAAAATAGAGAGAAAGAAAAAGGAGCCCGGCCGCGGACGCTCCGGAAACGGGGACAACATGCTGTTTTCCGAACTGAAATGCAAGGATGTGATCAATCTGAGAGACTGCAGAAAGCTGGGAAACATCGCGGATCTGGAATTTGACGAATGCACAGGCTGCATCGGCAAGGTGATCGTGCCGGGAGGCGCGAAATGGAAATCCCTTTTCGGCTGCGAGGAAGGACGGGAGATCTGCTATAAGGACATAAAAAGGATCGGGCCGGACATCATCATCGTGGACCTGCCGGACTGCTGAAAGCGGAAGGCTCCTTTTGAAAATCGGCCCTTCATGGACGGTTCTTCTTCTCCGGTTGACACCCCCAAAGCCCTCCGCTATAATTGAGAAAAGCGAAAAAAGGCGTTTTTTGGAAGGCCGGCGGGAACCGGCGGCCTGTGCCGCACAGATGCCGCCTCCGGCGGCGGAAGGAGAGGAAACATGAAGTGTCCATTCTGCGGTCACGACAATACCCGCGTGATCGATTCCAGACCTGCGGATGAGAATAACTCCATCCGCCGCCGCCGTGTCTGCGACGAGTGCAGCCGGCGGTTCACCACCTATGAAAAGGTGGAGACCATCCCTCTGATCGTGATCAAAAAGGATGACAACCGGGAGACCTACGATCGCTCCAAGATCGAGGCAGGGGTTCTGCGCGCCTGCCATAAGCGTCCGGTGAGCGCGAACCAGATCACGAGGCTGGTGGACGATGTGGAAACGGAGATCTTCAACCGGGGAGAGAAGGAGATCCCCAGCCGGATCATCGGCGAGCTGGTCATGGACAGGCTCAAGAGCCTGGATGCGGTCGCCTATGTGCGTTTCGCCTCGGTCTACCGGGAATTCAAGGACATCAACACCTTTATGGATGAACTGAAGAAGGTGATGGGCGGCAAGGAGCAGTGACGAAGGGGAAATTTTTCTTGCTTTTTCCGTGCTTTGCGTATACAATAGGCCAGTAAGTTTAAAAAACTAAATAAAGATCAGGTACTTTCACGCAGGACGTAAAAGTGCTGAGAGAGAAAGGAAAACACATGAAGACAAAAGCGGCAAAAAGGATTCTTTTGACTTTGGTGTGCAGTGCGCTGACTGTTGCACTGGGCGCATGCTCAGGTGATAAGGCAGGGGAGAGCTCTTCTCAGATCACGATTGGGATACCTCAGGACATTGAGGACAGTCTTGACCCCCACAAAGCGGTGGCGGCAGGAACCAAGGAGGTATTGTTCAATCTGTACGAAGGTCTTGTCAAGCCCGACAGCAGCGGAGAACTGCAGCCGGCTCTTGCCAGTGATTATTCGGTATCGGAGGATGCGGTCACCTATACCTTTACCCTGAGGGACGGGGTAAAATTCCATGACGGCAGTACGGTAACGGCCGAAGACGTGAAGTATTCCATAGACAGATGCGCCGATACCACGAACGGGGAACCCCTGGTAGCGGCGTATTCCAATATTCAGAGCGTCAACATCGTGGATGAGGACACGGTGGAGGTGGTCTTAAAGACGCCGGACTCCGATTTCCTCGCCAATATGACCACGGCCATCATTCCGGCCTCCAATGAAAGCCCGGATACCAATCCCATCGGGACCGGACCTTATCAGTATGTGTCCCGTTCCCCGCAGGAAAATTTCGTGCTGAAGAAGTTTGAAGACTACTGGGGGACACCGGCCAATATCGAGAATGTTACCTTTAAGGTATGCGCCAATGCGGATTCCATCGTGATGGATCTTCAGGGCGGATCCATCGACATGTTCGCCCGGCTGACCACCACCCAGGCATCCCAGCTCGGGGATCAGTTCGAGGTCCTGGAAGGAACCATGAACCTGGTGCAGGCCCTTTATCTGAACAATGCGGCGGAGCCCTTTAACGATGAGCGGGTGCGGAAGGCGCTCTGCTATGCGGTGGACCCGCAGGGGATCATGGATCTGATCTCCGACGGAAAGGGGACGCGGATCGGAAGCAGCATGTTTCCGGCCTTTGAAAAGTATTACATGCCGGAACTGAGCGATATGTACAGCCAGGATTTTGACCGTGCCAGGGAGCTGCTTTCCGAGGCGGGCTATCCCGACGGCTTCACCTTCACGATCACGGTGCCCTCCAACTACCAGCAGCATATTGATACGGCGCAGGTGCTGGCGGAGCAGCTGAAAAATATCGGTGTGACGGCAAAGATCGAGCTGGTGGAGTGGGAAACCTGGGTTTCCGAGGCCTATACCAACCGGAATTTCCAGGCCACAGTGGTGGGAGTGGACGCTTCCAATCTGACCGCCTCCGCCCTGCTTTCCCGATTCGTATCGGATGCTCCGGACAATTTTATCAATTTTGACAACGCGGACTATGATGCGGCCTTTGCCCGTGCGGAGGCTTCCGTGGATGATGCGGAAAAGACGGAAAACTATAAGGAATGCGAACGCCTGCTGGCGGAGCATGCCGCAAACGTTTATATCCAGGATCTTCCGTGCCTGGTGGCTCTGAATAAAAAATATGCGGGATATGAATTTTACCCGCTGTATGTGCAGGATATTTCCAAACTCTATATCGTGGAAGAATAAAGGGTGTGCGCTGTACACCATCCGCGCTGCGCGCTGCCCGGCAGACAGCCGGCGGCCCGGAGCGCGCAGATTGCAGGAGGATCGGCATGAAGCTTTTTGTCCGGAAATTCATATCCATGCTCATCACCGTCCTGGCGGTGGCTTTCCTGGTGTTTCTTGCCTTCGCCGTGATCCCGGGAGATCCGGCCACGGCGCAGCTGGGGACGCAGGCCACGCCGGAACGGGTGGAGGCCCTGCGGGAAGAGATGGGGCTGAACCGGCCCTTTCCGGTGCGGTTCGCAGAATGGGCGTTCGGCATGCTGCACGGCGATATGGGAACTTCCTACAGCTACGGAACGCCGGTTTCCGAGCTGGTGGGAGACAAGCTTCCCATCACCCTGACTCTGACACTGATGGCCTTTGTCATCATGCTGATCATCGCCGTGCCTCTCGGCCTGTACACCGCAGGTCATGAGGGAGGGGCGGCGGACCATGCGGTCATGGCCGTAAACCAGGTGATCATGGCGGTGCCCCCTTTCTTTTCCGGCATCCTGATCACGCTGGCGTTCGGCCTGCTTCTTCACCTGTTCACACCGGGGGGCTATGTTTCCTATACGCAGAGCATACCGGGATTTTTGGGGTATCTGTTTTTCCCGTCCCTGGCGATCGCCCTGCCCAGGGCGGCCATGACCGTGAAGCTGCTGCGAAGCTGCCTGATCGGAGAAAAGCGCCTGGATTACGCCAGGACCGCCTACAGCAGGGGAAACAGCACGAAGCAGGTCCTGTACCATCATCTTCTGAAAAACGCCATGATCCCGGTGATCACCTTCCTGGGGATGACGCTGTCCGATATGGTAGCAGGAAGCATCGTCATCGAGCAGGTCTTCAACATTCCGGGACTGGGCCGGATCCTTTTGACCTCCATTTCCAACCGGGATTATCCGGTGGTGGAGGCTGTCATCGTTCTGCTGGCGTTTTTGATCATTTTCATCAATTTCCTGGTGGACTGCATCTACAGAAGAGTGGACCCCAGGGTGCGGGTGCAGTAGAGCGCGGCGTTTCTGCCTGCGGCTCCTGCGCCCCGGACGGACATGAGACGGCGGCCGCCCGGAGGGAGATTTGCTATGAAAAAGAAGAAAAATTTCAATCTGCTGTGCGGAGGAGCGATCACTCTGTTCGTGCTTCTGGTGGTGGCGGCCGGGGCTGTCTGGACGCCCTGGGATCCCAACGCCATGGATGAAACGGCGCGCTTCGCCGGGATGAGCCTTTCCCATCCCTTCGGCTGTGACAATTTCGGCAGGGACATCCTGAGCCGGGTAATGAAGGGCGGCGGGATGACGCTTCTCATCGCGGCGGCCACGGTGGCCTTCGGCACCTTTTTCGGCGTGCTGCTCGGCGCCGTTACCGGATATTTCGGCGGCTGGCTGGATGAGGTGCTGATGCGCATCAACGATGTGCTTTTCGCCTTTCCCAGCATTTTGCTTGCGCTGGTGTTCATCAGCCTGCTCGGTTCGGGAAAGGGAAATGTGATCCTGGCTTTGGGCGTGGCCTTCATCCCCAGCTTTGCCAGGATCGTGCGGGGAGAATTCATTCGCTGCAAAACGATGGATTACGTGAAGCTGGCCAGGCTCGCCGGGGCGAAGGACCTGCGCATCATGTTCGTCCATATTCTGCCGAATACCATGCAGGTGCTGCTTCCGGCGGTGATGATCGGCTTTAATAATGCGGTGCTGGCGGAGGCGGGCATGAGCTATCTGGGGATCGGCGTGCAGCCGCCGGATTCCAGCCTGGGGCGGATGCTTTCGGAATCCCAGAGCTATCTGTTCACCTCGCCCGGCTCCGCCCTGTTTCCGGGACTGTTTCTGGTCCTCATGGTTCTGGGCTTCAGCCTTCTGGCGGACGGGCTGAAGGAAAAGGGCGCGCAGCCCGTCTGAAAAAAGGAGGCTTGGGATATGCTGGACGTGATCGATCTGAACCTGGTATTTTCCGATCATCTGGTCCCGGAAACGGTGGTACATCATCTGAATCTGCATATGGACGAGGGCGATCTGGTAGGGCTGGTGGGAGAATCCGGTTCCGGAAAATCCATGACGGCCCTGGCGATCGCGGGGCTTCTTGCCCGGCATGATATGAAAAAGACGGGACAGATCCTGTTTCGCGGAACGGACCTTCTGACCTGTCCGAGAAAACAGCTGCGTTCCATCCAGGGAGACGGGATCGGGATCGTCTTTCAGGAGCCGCAGACCTCCCTGAATCCGGTGTACCCGGTGGGCTGGCAGGTGGAGGAGAGCCTGCGCATCCACCGGCCCGGGATGAGTCCGGAGGAGAGAAGAAAGCGGGCGCTGCAGATGCTTTCCGAGGTGGAGCTCTCCGATCCGGAGCGCATTTATGTTTCCTACCCCCATCAGCTTTCCGGGGGACAGCGCCAGCGCGTCATGATCGCGGCGGCCATGATCTGCACCCCTTCCCTCCTGATCGCGGACGAGCCCACCACGGCTCTGGATGTGACGGTCCAGCTTTCCATTGTGAAGCTCCTGGGCAGGCTGTCCCGGGAGCAGAAGACGGCCATCCTGTTCATTTCTCATGATCTGAGCCTGGTGCGGAGGCTGTGCGGACGGATCGTGGTGATGAAGGATGGGAGAGTGGTGGAGCAGGGAGAGACGGAGCAGATCTATACCTGTCCCCAGGCGGAATACACGAAAAAGCTGATCGCATCGATCCCCCGGATCGAAAGAAGGAAGAACATTCCGCAGATAAAGGGAGGCGCAGAATGAGGCAGAAAGGAAAAGGCCCCTTCCAGACGGTCCTTTCACAGGATCATATTCTGGAGGTGGAAAACCTGAGCGTTTCCTACGAACGCCAGAAAAACGGACTCTTTGAAAAAAAAGAGAAGATGCAGGTTCTGCATGATGTTTCTTTTTTTATCCAAAAGGGAGAGATGCTGGGCCTGGTGGGCGAGAGCGGCTGCGGAAAATCCACGCTTTCCCGGGCGATCCTTGGCCTGCTTCCCGGTTATGAAGGGACCATCCGCTGTGCGGCCAGCCGGCCGCAGATGGTGTTTCAGGATCCCTATAGCTCCTTAAACCCTGCCAGAAAGGTGGGCTGGATCCTGGAGGAGCCCCTGAAGCTGAACGCCGGCCTGCTGCGGAAAACGGACGGAAGAAGCCGGCGCAGCGCGGGAGCGCAGGAAGCAGGGAGCTCCTGCAAAAAAACGTGCAGTGTAAAGGAAGCGCGCCGGCAGAAGGTGCTTTCCATGCTGGAGAGGGTGGGGCTGGAGGAAAGGATCGCAGACCGCTATCCCCGCCAGCTTTCCGGAGGACAGCGCCAGCGGGTCTGCATTGCGGAGAGCCTGATGCTGGAGCCCTCCCTCCTGATCGCGGATGAGCCGGTTTCCGCTCTGGATGTGACCATCCAGGCACAGATCATCGAGCTTCTCGGCCGGCTGCAGAAGGAGCTGGGGCTGGCCGTGCTCTTCATTTCCCATGACATGCGGGTGGTATACCAGCTCTGTCAGAGAGTGATGGTCATGAAGGAAGGCCGTATCGTGGAAAGCGGAGATGTGGACGAGGTATATTTCAGCCCGAAGCACCCGTATACGAAGGAGCTTCTGGAGGCTGCGGGGATCGGAGAAGAGGAATAGACAGACAAAAGGAGACGGAGGATGCTTCAGAGATTTTATCCGGATGAATACCGGGAAAGCGCTTACGGGCTGGATTATGAAGGGCTGTATGAAAAGGGCTACCGGGGCATCATATTCGACATTGACAATACCCTGGTGCCGCACGGCGCTGCCGCGGACGAAAGGAGTATCGCTCTGTTCGGCCGGCTCAGAGGGATCGGTTATTCCTGCGTCCTTCTGTCCAACAATAAGGAGATGCGGGTGAAGCCCTTTGCGCAGGCGGTGGGCGCCATGTATATCCATAAGGCCAACAAGCCTGCCGCGGCAAATTACCGCAGGGCCATGGAGCGGATGAGAACGGTGCCGGAGAACACGCTGTTTGTGGGCGATCAGCTTTTTACCGATGTATGGGGAGCGAAAAAGGCGGGGATCCACAGCATCCTGGTAAGACCCATTCATCCGAAGGAAGAGATCCAGATCGTCTTTAAGCGGTATCTGGAACGGATCGTTCTTTATTTTTACCGGAAGGAAGAAAGGAAGGCGGAGCATGATTGACGGAAAGACAGCGGTCTGCGGCCTGATCGGCGATCCGGTGGAGCATACGCTCTCTCCGGTGATCCATAATACGCTGGCGCAGGAGACAGGGAAAAATCTGGTCTACGTTCCGTTCCCCGTGAAGGCGGAGCAGGTGGAAAATGCCGTAAAGGGAGCACGCGCTCTGTCCCTCTGCGGGCTGAACGTGACCGTCCCGCATAAGAGCGCGGTGATCCCTTATCTTCACAGCGTGGAACGGGAAGCCGCGCTGATCGGAGCAGTGAATACCCTCGTTCCGGAAGGAGACGGCTTTCGCGGCTACAACACGGATCTGACAGGGCTGGGACGGGCGCTCGCCTCAGACGGCGTGCAGCTTGCCGGAGAACGGGTGATCCTGCTGGGTGCGGGCGGAGCGGCGCGGGCGGCCGCCTTCCTGTGTGTCCTGCGGGGAGCAAAGGAGGTATGGCTGTTAAACCGCACGCTTTCCCGGGCACAGGCGCTTGCACAGGAGGTCTGCCGGGGGACGGGGCGTGACTGCATCAGACCCCTCGCGCTTTCCGACTGGAGGAAGATTCCGGAGGGCCGTTACCTCGCTATTCAGGGCACAAAGGTGGGGCTTTTCCCCGATACGGAATGTGCCCCCATCGAAGAGGAAGCCTTTTACCGCCTGATCCATACGGGCTGCGACCTCATCTACCGCCCCGCGCGCACGAAATTCATGCGTCTGGTGGAGAAGGCGGGCGGCCGGGCCTTTAACGGGCTGAAGATGCTGCTGTATCAGGGAGTGGAGGCATATGAGCTGTGGACCGGGGCGGCAGTGACGGAAGCGCAGGCCGGGCTCTGCTATGAACGGATGAAAAAGGAGCTGGGGCAGGATGGCTGAGAGACAGGACGGAACAGGAGCGCGCTGCGGGGCGCAAAAGGGGAGAACGGTTTTTCTGACGGGCTTTATGGGCTGCGGGAAAAGCACGGTGGGAAGGTGTCTTGCCCGCCGGCTGTCCCTTCCCTTTATGGATACGGACATCCGGATCGAGCAGGAACAGAAGAAAAGCATTTCTGATATTTTCGCACAGGAGGGGGAGGAAGCGTTCCGGAGGCTGGAGACGGAGAGCCTTTCCGCTTTAAAGAGGAAGGGACTGCGCCAGGTGGTCTCCACCGGCGGCGGACTTCCCCTGCGGGAAGAAAACCGCAGGCTTATGAAGGAGGCCGGAACGGTGGTATTTTTGCGGGTGCGTCCGGAAACGGTTTATCAGAGGCTGCGGGGAGATACCACCCGCCCTCTTCTGCAGAAGGAGGATCCGGAGGCGGAGATCCGCAGGCTTCTTGCGGAACGGACGCCCCTGTATGAGGAGGCTGCGGATCTGATCGTGGATGCGGACGATAAAACGCCGGAGGAACTGGCGGAGGCGGTCGCAGCGGCACTTTTCCCGGGCTTTCCGGACGGGCCTGCAGCGATCAGCATGGAAGAAAGGAAGAAAAAAGCATGAAGATACTGGTCATCAACGGGCCGAACCTGAATTTTCTGGGAATCCGGGAAAAGGCGGTCTATGGAACGCAGGATTATGCCTGGCTTCTGTCCCTTTTAAAAAAGAAGGGAGAAGAGACGGGCTGTCAGATCGACACCTTTCAGAGCAATCATGAGGGAGCCATCATCGACCGGATCCAGGAGGCCTATTTTGACGGCACGGACGGCATCGTTATCAATCCCGGAGCCTATACCCATTACAGCTATGCCATTCGGGATGCTCTGGCCAGCGTACAGATGCCAAAGGTGGAGATCCATATATCGGACATCACGGCGAGAGAAGAGTTCCGCAAAGTGTCCGTTACGGCTCCGGCCTGTGACAGGCAGATCTACGGACACGGGCTGGACGGCTATCTGGAGGCCGTGGACTTTATTCTTGCCGCGGTTTGTCCGGAGGATGGGCAGTAAGTAGTTGCTACTCAGCCAGGTCTGCGCATTCCCTGTGCAGACCGTACGAAAACAGACCGGCTGGAAGCATCCGGCCTGGCGCGAAGCGCCTGGAATGGCCGGATGCTGTTACAACTCTGCCGAAGGCTGAGCTGTAACAGTAAGTAACTTGTTCTTCTTCAAAAAAAGAGTTGAAATATGAGAGTTTTTATTATAAACTGGTAAAGAATTAAACGAAAAATTTCAGGAGGAAGATTTTTTATGATTTCTGCAGGCGATTTCAGAAATGGCGTTACGATCGAAGTAGATGGCAATATTTTTCAGATCATTGAGTTTCAGCATGTGAAGCCCGGCAAGGGCGCCGCGTTCGTCAGAACCAAGCTGAAGAACATCATTAACGGCGGCGTGGTGGAGAAGACGTTCCGCCCCACTGAAAAATTCCCGCAGGCACGTATTGATAGAAAGGATATGCAGTATCTCTATGCGGACGGCGACCTGTTCACGTTCATGGATACGGAGACCTATGACCAGATTTCCCTGAATAAGGATACGGTGGGTGATGCCCTCAAGTTTGTGAAGGAGAATGAGGTCTGCAAGGTCTGCTCCCATAACGGCAGCGTATTCGCAGTGGAGCCTCCCCTGTTTGTAGAGCTGGAGATCACCGAAACCGAACCCGGCTTCAAGGGTGATACGGCGACCGGCGCTTCCAAGCCCGCTACCGTTGAAACCGGAGCGACTGTTTCTGTTCCGCTGTTCGTCAACCAGGGAGACAAGATCAAGATCGACACCAGAACGGGAGAGTATCTTTCCAGGGTATAAGCCGGGATGAAGCCGGGCCTTCCGCCCGGAAAGAAAAGCGGTCCGCTACCTGCGGTGTCATACAGGCATTTTCTCAAGCAGCCTATAAGACAATAAAATTTCCTTGTTACCATCAGATGGAAGAAAGGGAGTTTTGTTGTCTTTTTTATTGCCGGCAGAAAGAACCGCCCGCAGCCTTCTGCGCACATATCCTTCCGTGCTCTGCAGATCCGTCCATCCGTACATCCGCGTCCGGCGGCCCGGACGGATGCGCACGGTCCGGACGGTCACATCAGCAGTACATATCGAATGGGAGGCTCCCGGAGCGAGGGGACCTCCGGTCATACATGCAGGATAAAACCTGATTCTGTTATCACATCTGAAAAAAGAAAAGAGAGGAAGTTTATGACACTGGAACAGTTTGCGAATAAAGTGAGAAATGCAGTCAGCGCCTACTTCGGAGAAGGCCCCGGGGTCACGGTGCAGAAGATCATGAAGAATAACAGTGTGGAGATGACAGGACTGATCTTCATGGAAAACGGGAGCGACATCGCAGCCACCATCTATCTGGACAGCTATTATGAAGAATATGAAGAGGGAACGCCGTTAGGCGAGATCGTCGGAAGGCTCATCCGCGCCTACGAGGAACACAGGCCGTCGGAACGGCTGAGGCTTGACTTCTTCCGGGATTATGAGCAGGTGCGCGGCCGGCTTGCCTGCAGGCTGATCAACCTGGAAAGGAACCGGGAGCTGCTGGAGCAGGTCCCGCATCAGGTATGGCTGGATTTGGCGGTGGTGCCCTGCTGCATCCTGATGGGAGACGAGCTGGGCTGTGCCTGCGTCCTGATCCGGTATGCGCATATGAAGCGGTGGGGCATCGGAGAAGAAAGCCTGATGGAGGACGCGCGGCGCAACATGCGTCAGATCCTCCGGCCGGAATGCACGCCGATGACGGACTTCCTGTATGAAATGATGTATCATGCCGAGATGGACGGGCTGCCGGATCCGGGAGAGGCGGAGCAGAAGGAGCAGATCATGGAACAGATCGCCTCCCTTCTGTCGGGCTGCCGCAGAGCGCGGGAAAGGGAGCTGTTCATCCTTTCCAACACCCAGCATTTTTACGGGGCGTCCGCGCTCCTTTATCCGGACCTTCTCAGCTCTGTGGCCGGAAAGAGGAGGGGATTTTTCGTCCTTCCCAGCTCCGTCCATGAGGTGCTGCTCCTTGCGGACACGGGAAAGGAAAGCCGGTTTGAGCTGTACCGGATGGTAAATGAAGTGAATGCGAAAAACGTGCCCCAGGAGGAATTCCTTTCGGACAGCGTGTATTATTTTGACAGGGAAACGGGAAGGGTCCGGATCCTGTAAAAGGAACCAAAAAATGAACTTTTTCTTAAATTGAAAAAAGGCGCTGGACATCGGGAGAAGGTTGTGCTATCATATGAAACTGTGATGCGCATGAAATAAGAAATGCACATGCACGGCAAAATCATATTAAGCTTTACAGCTTTGCACCCGTAGTCTAATGGATAGAACGGAGGCCTCCGACGCCTTTAATGCAGGTTCGATTCCTGTCGGGTGCATTTTTGTTATTTTTAAGAAACCTTTCATATGTATCAGAAGAAAAGAAGGTGTCAGTATTGAGCGAAGAACGGAAGAAAGACGAAGAGGGAAGATCTGTACGGCAGGAGCAGGAGATGCAGGATTTCCGCGTTCAGCCCGGGCCGGGCAGACAGAAGCACAGCCTTCCCTGGTGGAAGGAACTGGCACAGATCCTGGGAAAGAACAAGAAAAGCCTGGCGTCTGTGATCGCTGCTGCGGTCGTGCTCCTTGGGGCCGGCGTTTTTCTCGGGGCCATGATCGGAAGGCATGATACGGCCGGTCAGACCGCTCTGACGGAGACGCAGACGGCGCAGGCCGAATCGCAGACCTCCGGGACGGAGGCGGCTTATGCTCCTCTGGAGGAGAATGCCTATCCGGAGATCAACGCTCTGATCGAGAAATATTATCAGGCGGCGGCAGCCGGGGATATTGACACGATCAATTCCATCAAGGATTATTCCGAACAGACGGAGCTGCTCCAGATCAAGGAAAAGAGTAAATACCTGGAGGGATATGAGGACATCAACTGTTATACCAAACCGGGCCCGCAGGAAGATTCCTATGTGGTTTACGCCAGCTATTACGCGAAGTTTAAGGATATAGACCGGCCGGTGTGCGGACTGAATACCTTTGTGGTCTGCCGGAACGGGGAAGGAGAATACTACATCCACGACTGCACCAATGATGAGACCATGCGGGAATACCGCATCAGCGTTACGAAGCAGGACGATGTGGTCGAGCTTTTCAACAAAGTACAGGTGGAATACAACGAGGCAGTGACGGAGGATGAAGAGCTTGCCGCCTTTCTGACCAGCCTTTCCGAGGATCTGAAGGCTTCGGTGGGCGATGCGCTTGCCGAACTGGAAACGGAAACGCAGACGGAGGGCCAGACTGAGACGGAAACGGAAGGCGCTTCCGAGACGGCGCCGGCGGAGGAGACCGCACAGGAGGAAAGCACGGAAACGGAAAATGCCGGAGAAGGCTCTCTGGTGGAAGCCGTAGATGTGGTGAACATCCGAAGCTCTGACAGCGAGACGGCGGACGTGCTGGGAAAGGCCCAGCCGGGAGATACTTTCCCGCTGCTGGAAAACAGAGAAAACGGCTGGTCGAAGGTAGAATATGACGGCGGAGAGGCGTTTATCAAATCCGAGTACCTTGCTGCGGCAGAGGAAAGCGCAGGGGATGCTTCCGATTCCTCCGGGCAGGAGGAATCGCCGGCAGGAGAGGCTTCTGAGGAGGAAGCGGAAGCTGCCGGGGACGATGGGCAGGATGATGCACCTGCGGCAGGCGAGGCCTCCGAGGGAGCAGACCTGGCTGATGTGCCGAACAGCGGAACCTACCGGCTGACCACTACCGTGAACATCAGAAGCAGTGCCAGCGAAAGCGCAGACCGGATCGCGGTCGGCTATTCGGGAGACGAAGTGGAGATCCTGATGAAGCAGGCGGACGGCTGGACAAAGGTCCGGTTCGACGGAGAGGTAGGATACATCAGAACGGATGTGCTCAGATAGGAAACGGCCTGTATAAGAACGAAAGCCGGGGGAATGCTATGCAAAAAGGCATTCCTCCGGTTTTTTTTCTTCAATAGGAAATTTCATTTCCTATTGAAGAAAAAAAGACGTTGATGCGCATGATGCGCACCGCATCAAGACGCATACTTTTTAGAAAAGCAGCGGCCGGGCAGAAGGGGAATGCCGGGAAGGAGCGAGAAGAATGACGACAAAAAGCGATGATATGGCTCTTTTCAGGCAGATCCGGAAAAATACGGAGCTGGGGATGATGGCCATTGAAACTCTGCTTCCCAAGGTGGAGGATGATCCCTTCAGCCTGTATCTGAACCGGAAGGAGCTGCAGTATTCCCAGATCAGAGACAGGGCGAGAAGGGAAATGCTGAAGGAAAAGGAGGAGGGAGGCAGGATCAGCGCGGCTTCTGAACTGACGCTCAGAGGAAGCATTCATGCGAGGACCCTGCTTGACACCAGCATCAGCCATATCGCGGAGCTCATGATCCGCGGAAGCGGCAGGGGGATCTCGGAGCTATGGAAAGCCATGAACCATCATGAAAATGCGGCCGGGGAAAGCAGGGAGCTGGCAGAGGAGCTTCTGATCCTGGAACAGAAAAGCATTACCGAACTGAAAAAATTTCTTTGAGGGCCCTTTGAGGTCTGCCGGGAATGGAAGAGCGGATCGGGGGGCTGCATCGAACACATCTATACAGCAACGCAGTACAGCGTTGATACGCTGTTTATGTAAAGAAATGCTTGCATCCCCGCTTCTGCCAGTATATAATAGTACAGGCAGGATTTTATATGCACGATTCAGGCGCCGCTCGGGCGGCAAAAAGGAGGAAACAAGTATGTCTTATGTAGACGAGGTTATTGCTCAGGTGATCGAAAAGAACCCTGCTCAGCCGGAATTTCATCAGGCTGTAAAAGAGGTTCTGGAATCCCTCAGAGTTGTGATCGAAGCGAACGAAGAAGCTTACAGAAAGGATGCTTTGCTGGAGAGACTGGTGAATCCGGAACGTCAGGTGATCTTCCGCGTGCCGTGGGTGGACGATAACGGACAGGTTCAGGTGAACACCGGCTACCGTGTGCAGTTCAACAGCGCCATCGGCCCCTACAAGGGCGGTCTTCGCCTGCATCCTTCCGTGAATCTGGGGATCATCAAGTTCCTGGGCTTTGAACAGGTATTCAAGAATTCCCTGACCGGCCTTCCCATCGGCGGCGGCAAGGGCGGTTCTGATTTCGATCCCAAGGGAAAGTCCGACAGAGAGGTGATGGCTTTCTGCCAGAGCTTCATGACGGAGCTGTACAGACATATCGGAGCGGATACGGATGTCCCTGCCGGAGACATCGGAACGGGAGCCAGAGAGATCGGATACCTGTTCGGACAGTATAAGAGGATCCGCAACGTATACGAAGGCGTTCTGACCGGAAAGGGTCTGACCTACGGCGGTTCCCTGGCACGGACCGAAGCCACCGGCTACGGCCTTCTGTACATGACGAAGGAAATGCTTAAATGTAACGGCATCGACATCGCCGGAAAGACCATCTCCGTTTCCGGTTCCGGAAACGTTGCCATCTATGCGATTCAGAAAGCGCAGCAGATGGGAGCGAAGGTGGTGACCTGCTCCGATTCCACCGGATGGGTATATGATCCGGAAGGCATCGACCTGGCAGCCTTAAAGGAGATCAAGGAAGTGAAGCGCGGCAGAGTGTCCGAATATCTGAACTACAGGCCGCAGGCGGAATATCACAGCGGAAAGGGCGTCTGGAGCGTGAAGGTTGACATCGCTCTTCCCTGCGCAACGCAGAATGAGCTCACCCTGTCCGATGCGGAGGGCCTGGTTGCCAACGGTGTTACCGCTGTCTGCGAAGGCGCGAACATGCCTACCACGCTGGAGGCTACGGAGTATCTGCAGAAGAACGGCGTGCTCTTTGTTCCCGGAAAGGCGGCGAACGCGGGCGGCGTAGCTACCTCTGCGCTGGAGATGAGCCAGAACAGCGAGCGCTTGAGCTGGACCTTTGAAGAAGTGGACGAGAAGCTTCAGAATATCATGATCAACATTTTCCATAACCTGGATGATGCTGCAAAGCGTTATGGTATGGAAGGCAACTATGTGGCAGGAGCCAATATCGCAGGCTTTGAGAAAGTGGCAAACGCCATGGCCGCACAGGGCATCGTCTAAAAGGTGTGAGAGAGCGCCCGGCAATGCCGGGGACAGGAAACGGACAGGCCCCGTCTTTTCCCTTTTTGCGGAAAAGACGGGGCCACTTTCCTTTTCTGTCTTCTTATGGTAAGATAGACACATTGAATGATTGGGAAAGGAGAAAAGCAACATGCAGAAAAGAGGGACAGAAAAAGCGGTCCTCATTTATATCTGTCTTGCCGCGTTCCTGATCCTATGCATCGTAAAAATTGATGCGATCGCGGCAGGAGCAGGGAAGCTCTGGAATGTGATCCTGCCGCTGGTTCTCGGCATGGGGATCGCTTACGTGCTGAACATCGTGCTGGTCAGAGTGGAGCGGCTGTATTTCCCGCGTTCCCGGAACCGTCTGATCCGGTCCACGCGGCGCGGAGCGGGGATCGTGATTTCCATGCTTCTGGTGCTCGCCCTGTTTACCCTGGTGGGACGGCTGGTCATTCCCGAGCTGGGAAAGGCCTTCGGCGTGATCGGACGGAGCATCCCTCCGTTTCTGGAGCAGGCGGCCGACTGGCTGGAAAAGAGCGGCACCTTCAACGCTTCGGAATACCTGCGGGATGTCGATTGGAACAGCATGATGGATAAGATTATGGCTGTGGCGCAGTCCGGGATCAGCGGCATCCTGAATTCCACCATCAGCGTGGTGGGGAGCGTGGTCGGCACCGTGATCAACTTTTTTATCGGACTGATCTTCGGCATTTATATCCTGGTAAATAAAGAACGGCTGAGTTCTCAGGCGAAGCGGATCCTTAGTGCCTACCTGAAGGAGCGCACCGTGAAGCGGATCGCCCGCATCATCCGGACGGCGGACGAAACCTTTTCCAGCTTCATCATCGGACAGTGCACGGAGGCGGTGATCCTGGGCACGCTCTGTTCCGTGGGGATGCTGATCTTCGATTTCCCGTATGCGGTGATGATAGGCTCCTTTATCGGCGTGACCGCTCTGATCCCCGTTGTCGGCGCTTATCTGGGAGCTGGCGTGGGAGCCTTTATGATCCTGACCGTGGATCCTTTGAAGGCGGTCCTTTTTCTCATCTTCATCGTGGTCCTGCAGCAGCTGGAAGGCAATCTGATCTACCCCAGAGTGGTGGGATCCTCGATCGGTCTTCCCGGCATGTGGGTGCTGGCGGCCGTGACGGTGGGCGGAGGGCTGATGGGGATCGGCGGCATGCTGTTCGGCGTTCCGCTCACGGCTACCCTCTACAAGCTTTTCCGAAGCGATGTGAATAGGAGGAACGAAAAGAAGGACAGGTGGAAGGAGCGTGCGCCGGAAAGCAAACTCCCTCCGCCGGGGAATGGCTCCCGGGAGGAAGGAAAGGCTGCGGCCGGAAAACCCTCTCCGGAAAGGTCCGCCGCTTCTGACAGGCGCAGACGAACGGAAGCGGGAAGGGAAATGTCCGCAGACAGAAGGAAGAACAACGGGAAGGAAAGATAGCGGATGAAGGACAAATACAAAAGACTTGCGATGAACCGCATCATCATAACGGTAGTGCTCATCCTGATCCAAATCGTCTGGATCGTTTTCATGCTGGAAAAGCTGACGGAATATGTAAGCTGGATCACCACGGTCTTCACCATTTTAAGCATACTGATCGTTTTGTACATCATCGGAAAGGACGACAATTCCGCCTATAAGATCGGCTGGATCGTGCTGATCATGGCGCTGCCGCTGTTCGGCGGATTGTTCTATCTGTTCTCCGGAGACAAAAAGCCTGCGCGCAGGATGAGAAACAGGCTGCATGCCCAGCATGAGCAGTATCGGGGATGTCTGACCAAGAAGGAAGGGCTGCAGGAGCTGCCTCCTGAAATGAGAGAGCAGTGCGCCCGGGCGGCGGAGACCTTTCGGTATGTGAAAAATGTGAGTGACTTTCCCGCCTATACGGATACGGAAGTGAAGTATTATCCGACGGGCGAGGAAATGTTCGTGGATATGATGGAGGATCTGAAGAGCGCGCAGCATTACATCTTTCTGGAGTATTTTATCGTTTCGGAGGGGAAGATGTGGGAGAGCATCCTGGAGGTGCTCAGACAGAAGGCGGCAGAGGGCGTGGAAGTCCGCATGATCTATGACGATATGGGCTGTGTCGCCAGACTGCCCGGAGGCTATGACAGCTGGCTGGAAAAATACGGCATCAAATGTATGGCCTTCAATCCGGTCATCCCCTTCTTTTCTCTGGTCATGAACAACCGGGATCACAGAAAGATCCTGGTCATTGACGGACATACGGGCTATACCGGAGGCATCAATCTGGCGGACGAATACATCAATGAGATCGTGCGCTTCGGCTACTGGAAGGACACGGGGGTACGTCTGAAGGGAGAGGCGGTTTGGAGCTTTACGGTGATGTTCCTGGAAATGTGGAACGCATTTCGCAGAGAGGATACGGACATCGAGCGGTTCCGGCCCCATGTATGGCATCCGGAACCCTTCGGCGGGACCGGACTTGTCCAGCCCTATACGGATTCCCCTCTGGACAGTGAAACGATCGCGGAAAATGTTTATCTGGACATCCTGAACCAGGCCAGGGACTATGTCTACATTTTTACGCCCTATCTCATCGTGGACGATGTGATGAGAAATGCGCTCTGCCAGGCGGCGAAGAGAGGCGTAGACGTGCGGATCGTGACGCCGGGGATCCCGGATAAGCCTACCATCTTCCGGCTGACCCGATCCAATTTTCCGCCGCTGCTGCGGGCGGGGATCAGGATCTACGAATACACGCCCGGCTTCATTCACGCCAAAAGCTATATCAGCGACGATATTTTCGGCGTGGTGGGCAGCGTGAACATGGATTTCCGCAGTCTGTACCTACATTTTGAATGCGCCACGCTTCTGTACCGGACCGAAGGACTGAAGGAGCTGAAGGAGGACAGCTTGCGGACCATCCGGCAGAGCAGGCAGATCACATTGGACGACTGCAAGAAGGGGCTCATCGGCGGGCTGGTGGATTCCGTCCTGCGGGTATTCGCGCCGCTGTGCTGAGGAAGGCCGGCTCCCCGGAGGAGAGGCCGTACGTCTTTTGGGCAAGGAGGAAAGACGGCTTCCCGGGAACGTTGACAAGGGGAAAAATTGTATTTATAATGGGATAGATTCAGGCAATTTTGGAGGAAACTGACGTGGAAAAATACGGTGTAAATGAATTGAGAAAGATGTTCCTGGATTTCTTTGAGAGCAAGGGACATCTGGTGATGAAGAGCTTTTCCCTGGTGCCGCACAACGACAACAGCCTGCTTCTGATCAATTCCGGCATGGCTCCCTTAAAGCCCTACTTCACGGGACAGGAGATCCCGCCCAGGAGAAGGGTGACCACCTGCCAGAAGTGTATCCGTACGGGAGACATTGAGAATATCGGAAAGACGGACAGGCACGGTACCTTTTTTGAAATGCTGGGGAATTTTTCCTTCGGGGATTATTTCAAGCATGAGGCGATCGCCTGGTGCTGGGAGTTTTTGACCGAAGTGGTCGGACTGGATCCGGACAGGCTCTATCCTTCCGTCTATTTGGATGATGACGAGGCCTTCGACATCTGGAATAAGGAGATCGGCATCGCGCCGGAGCGGATCTTCCGTTTTGGAAAAGAGGATAATTTCTGGGAGCACGGCTCCGGCCCCTGCGGCCCCTGTTCCGAGGTCTACTATGACCGCGGAGAGAAGTACGGCTGCGGAAAGCCGACCTGTACGGTGGGCTGTGACTGCGACCGCTATATTGAGGTATGGAACAACGTGTTCTCCCAGTTCGACAACGACGGCCACGGCCATTATACGGACCTGATCCAGAAAAACATTGATACAGGCATGGGCCTGGAGCGTCTTGCAACTGTGGTACAGGACGTGGATTCCATCTTTGATGTGGATACCATCCAGGCGCTGAGAAACCGGGTCTGCGAGCTGGCCGGCAAGACCTATAAGGAAAAGCACGAGTGGGATGTTTCCATCCGCATCGTGACGGATCATATCCGTTCTGCCACCTTCATGATTTCCGACGGCATCATGCCCTCCAACGAGGGAAGGGGCTATGTGCTTCGCCGCATCATCCGCCGCGCCGCGCGCCACGGCAGGCTGCTGGGTATCGAAGGGGAATTCCTCTCCAACCTGAGCCATACCGTGATCGAAGGAAGCAGGGACGGCTATCCGGAGCTGGAAGAGAAGAAGGAGTTCATCTTCAAGGTGCTCTCCCAGGAGGAGGACAAGTTCAACCGCACCATCGACCAGGGACTGAGCATCCTTTCCGAGCTGTCCGAGCAGATGGCGAAGGAGGGAAAGACGCAGCTTTCCGGCCAGGATGCCTTCCGTCTGTACGATACCTATGGCTTCCCGCTGGACCTGACCACGGAGATCCTGCAGGAAAAGGGCTTTTCCGTGGATGAGGACGGCTTTGCCGCCTGCATGAAGGAACAGAAGGACAAGGCCCGTGCCGCCAGAAAGGTGACCAATTATATGGGAGCTGACGCGACGGTTTACGAGCAGATCGATCCCGCGATCACTTCCGAATTCGTGGGATATGATAAGCTGACCTGGACGTCCCCCATCGTAGCCATGACCACAGAGGATGAGGTGGTGGAGGCCCTGACCGACGGAGAGAGCGGCACCATCATCGTGGAGCAGACCCCCTTCTACGGGACCATGGGCGGCCAGTGCGGAGATACGGGCGTGATCCGTACCGCAGAAGGAGAATTTGAGGTACAGGATACCATCCATCTGATGGGCGGCAAGATCGGTCATGTGGGAAAGATGACGAAGGGCATGCTGCGCATGGGAGATCAGGCGGAGCTGACGGTGGATGCCGGAAAGCGTGCCGACATCTGTAAAAACCACAGCGCCACCCACCTTCTGCAGAAGGCGCTGCGCACGGTGCTGGGAACTCATGTGGAGCAGGCCGGTTCCTATGTGGACCCTTATCGTCTGCGCTTTGACTTCAGCCACTTCTCCGCCATGACCGAAGAGGAGCTTGCCAGGGTGGAGCAGATTGTCAACGAAGAGATTTCCGCCCATCTTCCGGTGAAGACCAGCGTCATGACTCTGGAGGAGGCCAAGAAGACCGGAGCGATGGCTTTGTTCGGTGAAAAATACGGCGACAGGGTCCGCGTGGTGCAGATGGGAGATTTCTCCACGGAGCTGTGCGGCGGAACCCATGTGGCGAATACGGGAGACATTTCCGTTTTCAAGATCCTTTCCGAAAGCGGCGTGGCAGCCGGCGTCAGAAGGATCGAAGCGCTCACCGGCCCCGGCGTGTTCTCCTATTACAGAGAGCAGGAGAGCCGTCTGGAGGAAGCGGCGAAGATCGTGAAGGCGACGCCCGCGACCCTGACGGAAAAGCTGGAGCATCTGATGGCGGAAGTGAAGCGCCTGACCGCGGAAAATGAGTCCTTAAAGAGCAAAGCCGCGAAGGAAGCCCTGGGCGATGTGACGGATCAGGTACAGGAAGTGAAGGGCGTGAAGCTGATCGCTGCCCGGGCGGATGGCGTGGACATGAACGGACTGCGCGAGCTGGGAGACCAGCTGAAGGAGAAGCTGGGCGAAGGCGTGATCGTGCTCGCATCCGC
Source organism: Candidatus Eisenbergiella intestinipullorum (assembly GCA_019119815.1). Classification (GTDB taxonomy): domain Bacteria; phylum Bacillota; class Clostridia; order Lachnospirales; family Lachnospiraceae; genus Eisenbergiella; species Eisenbergiella intestinipullorum. Next base: position 78,557 of record DWWH01000007.1, read on the forward strand.
ACAGGATGGCAGGGTGAACCTGGTTGCCATGGCGACGGATGCTGCGATGAAGAAGGGCGCCCATGCGGGCAACCTGATCAAGGGAATCGCGGCTCTTGTGGGCGGCGGCGGCGGCGGAAGGCCGAATATGGCGCAGGCCGGCGGAAAGAAGCCGGAGGGGATCGAGGATGCGCTGAAAGCGGTATCCGGCGTTCTGGAAGGACAGATCGTTACAGCTTAGTCTTCGGCAGAGCTGTAACGGCATCCGGCCATTCCAAGCGCTTCGCGCCAGGCCGGATGCTTCCGGCCGGTCTGTTTTCGTACGGTCTGCGCAGGGAATGCGCAGACCTGGCTGAGCAGTAACGACAGATCGGCTGCTGATAAAAAAACTCTTGACGTGAGATCATTTTTTGGTATAATAATGGATGTGCATTGATGTGCGCTAAAAACCCAATCAGTCAAGAACTTGAAGGGACTGAAGGGAGGTCAGGTGTGAGCTATGTCTAATATCATCGTAAAAGAGAATGAGACTTTGGACAGCGCGCTTCGTCGTTTTAAAAGAAGCTGTGCAAAGGCGGGGATTCAGCAGGAGATCCGCAAGAGAGAGCATTACGAGAAGCCCAGCGTAAGGCGCAAGAAGAAGTCCGAAGCGGCAAGAAAGCGTAAATATAATTAAGCGAACGGAAGTCCTTGGCAGGCACTGTCAGGGACTTGTGTTTTATCAGCAGGAAAAATTTGCCGGACGGATTCTGCTTCCCGGGAGGATCCTTTCCTCTCCGGAGGCACGTCTTTGGAACGAGGGGATAAAAATTGTTGCACATCATATCTTTTTTCACTGACATGCAGCCGGTGCGCCTGACCGCGGCCTTCTGCATTTACAGCGTCCTGGGATGGTGTATGGAATCCGCCTATATGTCGTTCTGCAACAGAAGGCTGACGAACAGGGGCTTTATGAAGGGCCCGTTCTGTCCGATTTACGGGGTAGGAGCGCTCGCCGGATATTTTCTTTTGAGGGGCTTTGCCGGAAATCTGTTTCTTCTGTATTTTGCGGGAGCATTCTGCGCGACGGCTTTTGAGTATCTGGTCGGAAGACTGATGCTGAGACTGTTTGGAGAAGTCTGGTGGGACTATCACGAGAAGCCTTTTAACTATCAGGGCCTGATCTGCCTGGAGAGCACCATTGCATGGGGTTTTTATGCGGTGATCATCATCGGCTTTCTGCACGGAGCCGTGATGAAATATGCGGGCTGGTATACATATGGCAGGGGACGGCTGGTTCTGCGGGTGGTCCTTCTGGTAGTCCTGATCGATTTTTTCTGGCATCTGCTTGCGGCTCTGCACGTGGATGTGGCCGAAAAAAGGGACAGGCTGATGGAAAGATGCCGCGGTTTTCTGAACCGCCGGTACTGACAGAGAAGAGAAACTGACAAAAGAACAGAAGCGGCGGCCGAAGGCCCGCTTCGGAAAGGTATGGGAGGAAATGGAAAGAAACTGGAAGAGGAGACTTGCCGGTCTTGTGCTCGCCGCGTTCATCGGCCTGGGAACGCTGCTGGGGACCGGAGTGGATGCAAAGGCGGCCGGAGTGCTCGCAAAGGGCATTGACGTTTCCAAATATCAGGAAGCGATCAACTGGAGCGCCGTGGCTGCGGAGGGCTATAGCTTTGCCTTCATCCGCGTGGGAAGCGCAAAGAGCGGACTGGATCCTTATTTTGCCCAGAACATGGTCGGCGCTGCTGCTGCGGGACTGAAGACCGGCGTATATCTGTATTCCTATGCCACCACAGTGGAGGCGGCCATGGCGGAAGCGCAGTTTACGCTGGCGGCGATCGCTCCCTTTACGGTGAATATGCCGGTTGTCTTTGATCTGGAGGATACGGTCCATAAGTCCATGTCCACGCAGGAGCTGGTATCGCTGGTGGTCGCGTTCTGCTCCGTCATTGAAAGCGCGGGCTATTATCCGATGGTCTATTCCAACAAGAATATGCTGGCAACACAGATCGGAGTGCTGCCTTACGACATATGGGTGGCACAGTATTCCGATGTCTGCGAGTATCCGAACCCGGCGTTCTGGCAGTTCACCAGCAGCGGCGCCGTGAGCGGCATCAGCGGAAGGGTGGATCTGAACTATCAGTTTAAGGATTACTCCGGCATTATCATTCCCTACGGCTTTACCACCAGGAACGGGAATACCTATTTTTACAATAACTACAGGATGCAGCGCGGCTGGGTGGATTATGAAGAAAACCGCTATTTTATGAACACGGACGGAACCCTGTATAAGAACGGCTGGCTGACAGACGGTGTGAACACCTGGTATATGGACACTTCGGACGGCCATATGCTGCGCGATCTGGTGACGATTGCGGGAAAGAATTATTATTTCGATGCGAACGGCCTGATGCAGACCGGCCTGGTCAACATCGGCGGCCTGACCTATCTGTTCGGCGCGGACGGCTCCATGCAGTTCGGCTGGTATACGGATGCTCAGGGCCTGCGCTACTTCCAGGAGGATGGAAGCATGGCTGTGAACAAGACGCTGGTGCTGGATGGAAAGACCTATGTGTTTGATGCAAACGGCATCGGTACGGAATATGTGGCTCCCGAGATCGATCTGACCGGAGTGGATCCCTCTACCTGGGTTCTCGATCCGGCTACCGGAAATATGATTGATTCCGCCACCGGGCAGGCGGTCGATCCTGCCATTGCGGCGGCGGTGATCGCTCAGGCCCAGGCGGCAGCCGCGGCCGCACAGTAAGTTCCGGGACCCGCAGCATGACTGTTCTGCCCCATTTCTCAACAATGAGAAATGGGGCTTTTTTCATGAATCCGCAGGAAGAGTCATAGAATATTCCATAGACTGGATAGAGGGGAGATTCCCTTATGTTGGACCGGAACGGACGAAGCGGTGGAAACGGGACAGGAAAGCGGCTGCTTTCTCTGATTCTTGTCATCTCTCTCCTGGCGGTAGCACCGGCGGCGCAGCTTTGTGCGCAGGAGGGACGGACAACGGCCTATGAAGAGCTGCAAAGCCGGGAGGAGCAGGAGGCAGAGACATCCGGCAGTACGCCGGTGCAGCTTTCCGCGCCATCGGCTATCCTGATGGAGGCATCCACAGGGACCGTGATCTTCGAGCAGAATGCGGATGTGCTCTGTTCGCCGGCGAGCATCACCAAGATCATGACTCTGCTTCTGATCTTTGAGGCGCTGGAGAGGGGTGACATCAGCCTGGAGGAGGAAGTGATGACCAGCGAACACGCCCAGTCCATGGGCGGAAGTCAGGTTTTCCTGGAAGAGGGAGAAATGCAGACGGTGGATACGCTGATCAAGTGCATCACTGTCGCCAGCGGCAATGACGCGGCGGTCGCCATGGCAGAATTCATCGCCGGCAGCGAGGAAGAATTTGTTTCCCGCATGAATGAGAAGGCGCAGAAGCTGGGAATGGAAAACACGCATTTCGTGGACTGCTGCGGCCTGTCGGATTCGGATGACCATCATACGTCCGCCAGGGATGTGGCGGTGATGTCAAGAGAGCTGATCACAAAATATCCGCAGGTCTTCGACTATACCACGATCTGGATGGAGGACATCACCCACAATACCGGCAGAGGAAGCAGTACCTTTACGCTTTCCAGCACCAATAAGCTGCTGAAGCAGTATCAGTGGACCACCGGGCTGAAAACCGGCTCCACCAGCAAGGCGAAATACTGCGTTTCGGCGACGGCCAGAAAGAACGACATCGAGCTGATCGCGGTGATCATGGCCGCTCCGGATTACAAGGCCCGCTTTGACGATGCGGTAACGCTTCTGAACTACGGCTACAGCGTCAGTTCCCTTTACCGGGATGAAAACAGCGACAGAATCCCGGACATCAGGGTTGCGGGCGGGGTGAAGGAGACGGCGGCTCTTTCCTATGAAAAGCCCTTCGTCTGGCTGGATACAAAGGGAAGCGATCTGAGCGGCGTGGAGAAAACGCTGAATCTCCCGGAATCGGTGCAGGCCCCGGTGGAGGCCGGACAGAAGGCGGGAGAGGCGGTCTACCGGCTGAACGGGGAAACGCTGGGGACCGTCAGCGTGGTCTATGCAGAATCCGTTGCCAGCGCGGGCTTTGGGGATTATCTGAAAAAAGTTCTCACAGATTTTCTTTTATAACGGACCGGAATATGGTATACTGAACTACGGTTCCGGCTTTTGCGGCCGGACCGCATTTCAGGAAAAAAGGAGTAAACGAGTGATCTGTTTTTTCATTGGCCTTCTGTGCGCGGCGGCGTTGATCCTGTTCGGGGTGATGCTGTATGATTCCAACCGGTTTGTTACGGTGGAATATCGGATCCGCTGCAGAGGCCTGAAAAGAAAATATCGGTTTGTCATGCTTTCCGACCTTCATAATAAATGCTACGGAAAGCACAATGAAAGGCTCTTTGCGGCGATCTGCGCACAGAAGCCGGAAAGCGTCCTGATCGCGGGAGATATGCTCACTTCCAGGCTGCCGGAGCGCTTCGGCCCGGCGCTGGAACTGACGGAAAGGCTGGCAGAGCGCTTTCCGGTATATTATGCCAACGGAAATCACGAATACCGGATGAAAACGGACGAGGAGTGCTATGGGACCGGCTATGTCCGTTATCATGATGAGCTTGTGAAAAAGGGCGTCGTTTTTCTGGAAAATGACAGCGTGTGCCTTTCGGAGGCCGGGATCCGTCTGTATGGGGCGGAGATCGGAAAGGAATATTACCAGAAAATGAAACAGGGAAGGATGACCGTTTCCTATCTGGAGAGTCTGATCGGAAGACCCGAAAAAGGGGCATACAACATTCTCATCGCTCATAATCCGGATTATTTTCCTGTCTACGCCGGGTGGGGAGCCGATCTGGTGCTTTCCGGGCATGTGCACGGCGGCATCATGCGCCTGCCCGTGCTGGGAGGAGTGATCTCCCCTTCTCTGCGGCTCTTTCCCAAATATGACGGCGGCTGTTTCCGGGAAGGGGAAAGCACCATGATCCTGGGAAGAGGGCTGGGAAGCCATACGGTCCCCATCCGTATTTTCAATCCGGGCGAGCTGATCGTGGTCAGCCTGGAGCCGGAATGAGCGTGCGGCGGGAAAAAAGAAAGGAGGGCCCGTGAATGGCGCTTGAGGTAAAGCTGCAGGTGTTTGAAGGCCCTCTGGACCTTCTGCTGCATCTGATCGAAAAAAACAAGGTGGATATTTATGACATTCCCATCGCAGAGATCACGGATCAGTATCTGGAGACCATCCGCCGGATGGAAGAGGCGGATATGAACGTGATGAGCGAGTTTTTGGTGATGGCAGCCACTCTTCTTGACATCAAATGCCGGATGCTCCTGCCGCGGGAGGCGGACGAGGAGGGACAGGAGCAGGATCCCCGTTCAGAGCTGGTGGAGAAGCTTCTGGAATACAAGGCGTACAAGTATATGGCGATGGAGCTTGCGGACATGGAGGAGGATGCCCAGAGGGCCTTTTACAGAGAGCCCTCCCTGCCGCCGGAGGTGGCAGACTACAGGCAGCCTGTGGACTATGAGGAGCTCCTCGGCGGCGTGACCCTGACCCTGCTGCATGAGGTGTTTGAGGCCTGTCTGAAGCGGCAGGAGGACAGGCAGGATCCGGTCCGCAGCCATTTCGGACGGATCGAAAAGGACGAGGTGAGCATCGAGCATAAGGCGGGCTATGTGGCTGCCTATATCAGAAGCCACCGGAGGCTGAATTTCCGGGAGCTTCTGGAGAACCGGAAAAGCCGGATGGACGTGATCGTGACCTTCCTGGTGGTGCTGGAGCTGATGAAGACAGGAGCGGTCAGCGCAAGCCAGGAGGGGATCGAGGAGGACATCATCCTTACGGTCAATGACACGGCAGAGGGACTGGAAAATCTGCGGCTGACCTCCCTGGGAGAGGAAGGAAAGGCCGGAAGAAAGGAAGCGGAGGATGGAAGAAGGACAGAAGAAGGCGGCGCTTGAGGCGATCCTGTTCGCCATGGGAGATTCCGTGGAGCTGGACAGGCTTGCGGCCGCTGTCGGAGAGACGCCGGAGGAGACCGGGCGGCTGCTGTCTCAGATGAAGGAAAGCTGGGAAGCGGAGGGAAGGGGCGTCTGCCTGGTGGAATATGAGGGCTCTTTTCAGATGTGTACCAGAGGGGACCTGTATGAATACCTGATCCGCGTGGCGAAGGCGCCGAAAAAGTATGCGCTGACGGACACGCTTCTGGAAACGCTGTCCATTGTCGCTTATAAGCAGCCGGTCACCAGACTGGATGTGGAGAAGATCCGCGGGGTGAACAGCGATCATGCCATCAGCCGCCTGGTGGAGTACGGGCTGGTGACAGAGCTGGGAAGGCTGGACGCTCCGGGAAGGCCGCTTCTGTTTGGCACCACGGAACAGTTCCTGCGTACCTTCGGGGTGAAATCCCTGGAGGAGCTTCCCCGGCTGAACGAGATGAAGCTGGAGGAATTCCGCGCTGAAGCGGAAAAAGAGGCAGAACAGCTGAATGAAAGCTCCTGAAGAAGGATTTTGAAAAGAACCTTCGGAAAAAGGTGGAAGCGTTTTTTTGCGGAGGCAAAAAGCGTTTGCATAGACAGGACAATTTTACAAGGCCGCCTGCAGGCGGAGAAGGAGGAGGGTATGCTTTTTATCATCATTGGGATCGTCGTGATCCTGGTCATCGCCGTGCTGTTTTCCGGGTATAAGAAGGCTCCGCCGGACACGGCCTTCATCATTTCCGGCATGAGAAAGAAGATCATCATCGGGAAGGCCAGCGTGAAGATCCCCTTCCTGGAGCGGATGGACAAGCTGAGCCTGAAGCTGATCGCTATCGACGTAAAGACCACCAACGCGGTGCCCACGGCGGACTACATCAATATCCAGGTGGACGCGGCGGTCAATGTGAAGATCTCCAGCGAGCCGGCCAAGCTGGCGCTTGCGGCGGAAAACTTTCTGAACCAGAACACTCAGTATATCGCCAACATTGCCAGAGAGGTCCTGGAAGGAAACATGCGTGAGATCGTGGGGCGTATGCGTCTGGAGGAAATGGTCAGCGACCGGCAGAAATTCGCCAACCTGGTCAAGGAGAATGCGGAGCCGGATCTGGCGGCCATGGGTCTGGACATCGTCAGCTTCAACGTGCAGAATTTTTCCGATGGAAACGGCGTGATCGAGGACCTGGGCATCGACAATATTTCCCAGATCAAGAAAAAGGCCGCCATTGCCAAGGCGGAGGCGGAAAAGGAGATCGCGGTGGCAAAGGCGGAAGCGGACCGTCAGGCCAACGACGCCAGGATCAATGCGGAGAGGGAGATCGCAAAGAAGAACAATGAGCTGTCTCTGCAGAAATCCGAGCTGAAGAAGCTGGAGGATACCAAGAAAGCGGAAGCGGACGCAGCCTACAGCATCCAGGAGCAGCAGCAGAGAAAGACCATCGAGATCGCAACGGCTGAGGCCAGCATCGCCAAGCAGGAAAAGGAAGTCATCCTGAAGGAACGGGAGGCTGAGGTCCAGGAAAAGGAGCTGGACGCCCAGGTGAAGAAGAAAGCCGAGGCGGAAAGATATGCGAGGCAGCAGCAGTCTGAAGCCGACCTGTATGAGCGCCAGAAGCGGGCGGAAGCGGAAACGTTTGAAACGGAAAAGAATGCCATCGCGATGAAGGCCACGGCCGAAGCGCAGAAGTTCGCCAAGGAACAGGAGGCGGCCGGAATCCGTATGGTCGGAGAAGCGGAGGCGGAGGCCATCCGCGCGAAGGGAATCGCAGAAGCCGAAGCCATGGAAAAGAAGGCGATGGCCTATCAGAAATACAACAAGGCGGCCATGGCAGAGATGCTGATCGGCGTGCTTCCGGACATTGCCGGAAAGATCGCAGAGCCGCTTGCCCGGATCGATAAGATCACGATCATCGGAGGCGGCAGCGAAAAGGGTGTGGAAAGCGTGGCGGATCACGTCCCTGCGGTCATGGCCAAGCTGTTTGAGACCATGAAGGAGACGGTGGGGATTGACATGGGTGAGCTGGTGAAGGCGGGGACCTATGATGCCGCCGTGACGAGGAACATCAATATCAGCAATGTTCCCGGGCCGTCGCCCGATCAGGAGAAGGACGCTGCCGGGGAGGCGAATCCGGGGGAGGAGAGAACCGGAAAAACGGAGGAAGAGGCCGGCAGAACGGAAGCATAAACCGGGACGGACGGCATAGAATGTAACAATTCGATGTGGTCAGGTAACGGTATGCGTCTGAACGATCCCGATTGTTTCAAAAAATCCCGGAGGTTTTTCGGCTTCCGCAGGATTTCTCAGAATCAGAAAAAAGCGGCGGTTTTCCTTTCCGTCCTCCTGTTCTCCTGCAGCCTTGCGGTCCTTCCCGGAGGAAGGGTCTGCGGGGGGCAGGAGACGGCCGTTGTTTCAGAAGAACGGAAGGATCCGGCAGACGAGCTGTACGCCCTGTCCGCAGTCCTGATGGATGCGGACAACGGGCGTATTTTGCTGCAGAAAAACGAGACTCAGGTGCTTCCCATGGCCAGTACCACCAAGATCATGACCTGTATCCTGGCCCTGGAGCTTGCGGATATGGAAGAATATGTCACTGTGTCCTCCTATGCGGCGGGCATGCCGAAGGTGCATCTGGGGACGAGGGAAGGACAGGTGTTTCTGCTGAAGGACCTTCTGTATTCGCTGATGCTGGAATCCCATAACGATTCTGCGGTGATCATCGCAGAGCATATCGGGAGGAAGCTTTCCGGGAATACGCAGACGGAAAGCAGGGACGCGGTATTATGCTTTGCAGAAAAAATGAATGAAAAGGCGGAAGCGATCGGCTGCACGGACACCTTCTTTGTCACACCGAACGGCCTGGATGCCATCCTGACGCTCACGGACGAAACGGGACGCACCGTGGAAAAGCAGCATTCCACCACGGCTGCGGACCTTGCAAGGATCATGAGCTACTGTGTGACGGATTCTCCCCAAAAGGAGGCGTTTTTGGAGATCACCCGGACGGACTCCTACACCTTTACGGACTATGTCCCTGCAAAAGAAGAGGGCGGAGGCTGGACGGCGGGAAGCAGCAGCTATTCCTGCACCAATCACAATGCCTTTCTGTCCATGATGGAAGGCGCTCTCACCGGGAAAACGGGATTTACCGCAAAAGCCGGCTACTGCTACGTAGGGGCGCTCAGACGGGACGGAAAGACCTTTTCCATCGCCCTGCTGGCCTGCGGCTGGCCGGGCAACAGGAGCTGGAAATGGCACGATGCCCGTCTGCTGTACGAATATGGCCTGGCCCATTATGAAAAGCAGGACATCTACCGCAGGGAAACGCTTCCTGCCCTCCCGGTCCTGGAAGGGGTGAAGGACCACGCAGAAATTTCCCAGGAGCAGGCGCAGATCCGGCTGCTGCTCGGAGCCTCCGACGAGGTGTGCACGCAGCTGCAGCTTACAGAGAGCCTGGAAGCGCCCGTGGAAGAGGGACAGACGGTGGGATGGCAGAATTATTATGTGAACGGGACGCTGTATGCGAGCCTTCCCATACGCACCGCAGAGCGCGTGGAGAAGCGGACCTTCCGCTACTGCCTGGAGGAGCTTCTGAAACAGGTCTGGCTGTGAAAAAAATGTGTTTTTGCATCTGGTAGATTTTTCGGTTTCGTGGTATACTTTTATAATACGGGTGCTTATGGAACAGACAGAAACGGACAAGCTGTTTTTGAACCGCAGATTTCAGCCTGCAGTGCTCCCGGAGCGGCCGTAGCTCAAGTTCAATTTTAAGTAAAGATAAAATGGAGGGCTGAAAAATGAGTATTACTTCACAAGCGAGCCAAAGGATCAACGCTTTGCTCGACGACAACAGTTTCGTTGAGATCGGGGCGATGGTGACAGCCAGAGCGACCGACTTCAATCTGAAACAGACAGAAACTCCATCCGACGGGTGCATCACCGGTTATGGAGTGATCGAAGGCAATCTCGTGTACGTGTACAGCCAGGACGCCTCCGTGCTTGGGGGAAGCATCGGCGAAATGCACGCGAAGAAGATCACCGGACTCTATGACCTGGCGATGAAGACGGGCGCTCCCGTGATCGGTCTGATCGATTCCGCGGGCCTGCGGCTTCAGGAAGCATCCGACGCGCTGAACGCTTTCGGTGAGATCTACATGAAGCAGACGCTGGCTTCCGGTGTGATCCCTCAGATCACGGCCGTATTCGGTACCTGCGGCGGCGGTCTCGCCCTGGTTCCTGCGCTCACCGACTTCACCTTCATGGAGGGAAAGAAGGCGAAGCTGTTCGTGAACGCGCCCAACGCGCTCGCAGGAAACGAGATCTCCAAGTGTGATACTTCGGACGCTGCATTCCAGAGCGAAGAGGCGGGACTGGTGGATTTTGTCGGAGAGGAATCCGAGATCCTGGCTCAGATCAGAAATCTGGTATGTATGCTTCCTTCCAATAATGAGGACGACAACTCCTATGTGGAGTGCACGGATGATCTGAACCGTGCGGATGCTTCGATGGCAGACTGCGCGCTCGACAGTTCCATCGCGCTTTCCATGATCGCGGATGACCGTCTTTTTGTTGAAGTGAAGGCCGCATACGCGAAGGAAATGGTGACCGGCTTTATGAAACTGAACGGCATGACCGTAGGCGCGATCGCCAACCGCAGCGAGATCTATAACGAAAACGGGGAAAAGACGGCCTCCTTCGACGCTGCGCTTTCTCCCGCGGGCTGCGATAAGGCTGCGGACTTCGTGAATTTCTGCGACGCCTTCAGCATCCCGGTGCTCACCCTGACCAACGTGAACGGCTTTACGGCGGACAAGTGCTCCGAGAAAAAGATCGCAAAGGCTGCTGCGCGCCTTACATATGCATTTGCCAGCGCGACGGTTCCGAAGGTCAACGTGATCACGAAAATGGCTTATGGAAGCGCTTACGTGGTGATGAACTCCAAGGCGCTCGGAGCGGACATCACCTATTGCTGGCCGGATGCGAAGATCGGCACGATGGATGCCCGTCTTGCGGCCAAGATCATCTGCGACGGACAGGGAGCGGATGCGGTAAACGAATGTGCGAAGGAGTATGAAGCCCTGCAGACGAGCGCGACTGGCGCTGCAAGAAGGGGATATGTGGACACCATTATTGAGCCTGCCGATACGAGAAAGTATGTGATCGGCGCGTTCGAAATGCTCTTCACAAAGAGGGAAGACCGCCCTGCGAAAAAACACGGCACGGTTTAAATGGCCGCAGACTTTGAAAGGAGCATGTCGATTCATATGAAAAGGAAGTTGTTAACATTAGGAATGGCTCTCATCTGCGTTTTCAGTATGACGGCCTGCGGCGGGACGGAGGATATCTCCGCAAATGCGGAGAGCCTGTACGGCATCACGCAGGATTCCGCCATCAGCTATGCGGATCAGGTGATCGGCTCCATTCAGACCATCGTGGCGCAGAACATGCAGGAGCAGTATGCGTCTGATGCGGTGATTTCCGCCGCACTGGACAGCTGGGAAAGCGCTCTTGAGGACATCGGAGAGGTGCAGGGCATGTCCGGCCATACGGTAGCTGCGGATGAGGACGGCGTTACCATCGACGTCCATGTGGACGGCAGCGAGCATGACGCGGACATCGTGATCACGCTGGACGATGAACTGGCCCTCAGCAGCGTTACGACGAATGTGGAGTATTCTTTTGGGGAACTGATGCAGAATGCGGCTCTGAACACGATCCTCGGCATGGGTACCGTGTTTGTGATCCTGATTCTGATCTGCCTGATCATTTACTGCTTTAATTTTATCCCGAAGATCCAGGCATCCTTCTCTGGAAGCGGAAAAGAGCCGGAGGAGAAGAAGGAAGCGGCGCCCGCAGCGCCCGTCCCTGCGGTATCTGCAGCAGCGCCTGCAGCGCAGGAAAATCCCATGGATGACTGTGAGCTTGTGGCTGTGATCGCAGCGGCGGTCGCGGCAAGCGAGGGAGCGCCGTCTCCGGAGGGCTTCGTGGTAAGAAGCATCAGACGGGTGCCGGTAAGCAGATGGAAAGCGAACAAATAAAGGAAAGGACGATACAGGAGGAAACAGTATCATGAAGAATTATAGGATTACCGTGAATGGAAATGTGTACGATGTTGTAGTGGAAGAGGGTGCACAGGGCGCAGCGCCCGCATACGCGCCCAAGGCAGCTCCCAGACCGGCAGCGCCCGCTCCCGCTCCTGCGGCGGCACCTGCGCCCGCGCCGGCAGCACCGGCTCCCGCCCCTGCGGCAGCACCTGCCGGAGCGGCCGGAAGCATCCGCGTGGAAGCCGGAGCAGCAGGAAAGGTCTACAGCATTGATGCGAAGGTGGGACAGGCTGTTAAGGCCGGAGATTCCGTTGTGACCATCGAAGCCATGAAGATGGAGATCCCCGTGGTCGCTCCTCAGGACGGTACCGTAGCCAGCATTGACGTAGCGGTTGGCGATGCCATCGAAGCAGGCGCTCTGCTCGCAACGTTAAACTAGCACGGAAGGAATGTCCTGCCAATCCCATAGGGCTGCACCGTTTTGACACCGCACATGCGGAAACGGCGCAGCCGGGCACTCAGGCCTGTGAGTTTGGCAAAAGGAATGGGAGGTCAACATAAATGGACTATATTGTAACTACACTGGACAATCTGATCCATCAGACGGCGTTCTTCAATCTGACCTGGGGAAACTATCTGATGATCCTGATCGCCTGCGTGTTCCTTTATCTGGCGATTGCCAGAGGCTTTGAACCCCTGCTTCTGCTTCCGATCGCCTTCGGAATGCTGCTGGTGAATATCTATCCGGACATCATGCTCCGTCCGGAGGATGCTGCAAACGGTACGGGCGGCCTGCTCTATTATTTCTATGTGCTGGATGAATGGTCGATCCTGCCGTCGCTGATCTTCATGGGCGTCGGCGCGATGACGGATTTCGGCCCGCTGATTGCAAATCCGAAGAGCTTCCTGCTGGGAGCTGCCGCACAGTTCGGTATTTTTGCCGCCTACTTCGGCGCGATCGCCCTCGGCTTTAACGACAGGGCTGCGGCCGCCATCTCCATCATCGGCGGAGCGGACGGACCCACCTCCATCTTCCTGTGCGGCAAGCTGGGACAGACGGAACTGCTGGGGCCCATCGCCGTCGCGGCTTACTCCTATATGTCTCTGGTTCCGATCATCCAGCCCCCGATCATGCGGCTGTTCACGACGGAGAAGGAAAGAAAGATCAAGATGGAACAGCTTCGTCCGGTTTCCAAGCTGGAGAAGATCCTGTTCCCCATCATTGTTACCATTGTCGTATCTCTGATCCTTCCCACTACGGCTCCCCTGGTCGGTATGCTGATGCTGGGCAACCTGTTTAAGGAATCCGGCGTGGTGAGACAGCTGACGGAAACGGCCGGCAATGCGCTGATGTATTCCGTTGTTATCCTGCTGGGTACCTCCGTAGGAGCTACCACCAGTGCGGAAGCTTTCCTGAACAAGGAGACTCTGTACATCGTTGCGCTGGGCCTGGTCGCATTCGCCTTCGGCACGGCGGCTGGCGTTCTGTTCGGCAAGCTGATGTGCATCCTGACGCACGGAAAGGTCAATCCTCTGATCGGTTCGGCGGGTGTGTCCGCAGTTCCCATGGCCGCCAGAGTTTCCCAGAAGGTGGGCGCGGAAGCGGATCCGACCAACTTCCTGCTGATGCACGCCATGGGACCCAACGTGGCAGGCGTGATCGGTACGGCTGTTGTGGCCGGAACCTTTATGGCAATCTTTGGCGTATTCTGATGCAGCCGTTCAGAATGCGGAGGATGAATACAGAAATTTAGGAGGATAACACGGACCGTTGTCCGTGAAAAATTCCAATGCCGTCTCAGGCGGCAGAAATCAGGAGGAAATGGAAATGTCAGACCCGAAACCCATTAAGATTATGGAAACTGTACTGCGTGACGCACACCAGTCCCTGATCGCGACCAGAATGCCTACCGAGATGATGCTTCCCATTGCGGAGAAGATGGATCAGGTCGGCTATGCGGCAGTGGAGTGCTGGGGCGGCGCAACCTTTGATGCATCCCTTCGTTTCCTGCATGAGGATCCCTGGGAGAGACTGAGAAAGCTGAGAGCGGCCTTCAAGAACACGAAGCTGCAGATGCTTTTCAGAGGCCAGAACATCCTGGGCTACCGTCACTATGCGGACGATGTGGTAGAATATTTTGTTCAGAAATCCATCGCGAACGGAATCGATATTATCCGTATCTTTGACTGCCTGAACGATCTGCGCAACCTGGAGTGTGCAGTAAAGGCCTGCAATAAGGAAGGCGGCCATGCGCAGGTTGCCCTGTCCTATACGCTGGGCGATGCGTATACGCTGGATTACTGGATGAACATCGCAAAAGAGATCGAAAACATGGGAGCCAATTCCATCTGTATCAAGGATATGGCAGGACTGCTGGTTCCTTATGAGGCAGACAGACTGATCCGCGCTCTGAAATCCGCGACGAAGCTGCCGATCCAGCTGCACACCCACTATACCTCCGGCGTGGCCAGCATGACCTATCTGAAGGCTGTGGAAGCAGGCGTAGACATCATCGACTGCGCGATCTCCCCGTTCGCTCTGGGAACCTCCCAGCCTGCGACCGAGGTTATGGTGGAAACCTTCCGCGGAACGCCTTATGACAGCGGCTACGATCAGAACCTGCTGGCGGAGATCGCAGATTATTTCCGGCCTTACAGAGAAGAGTGCTTAAAGAGCGGACTGATGGATCCCAAGGTGCTGGGCGTAAACATCAAGACCCTGATGTATCAGGTACCCGGAGGAATGCTTTCCAACATGGTGAGCCAGTTAAAGGAGCAGAACGCCAGCAACCGCTACGACGATGTGCTCCAGGAGATCCCCCGCGTGAGAAAGGATCTCGGAGAGCCCCCGCTGGTTACGCCTTCTTCCCAGATCGTCGGCACGCAGGCTGTGCTTAACGTACTGATGGGAGAGAGATACAAGGTTGCCACCGATCAGACCAAGGATCTGCTTGCCGGCGGATACGGAAAGACCGTTAAGCCCTTCAATCCGGAAGTACAGAAGAAGGTCATCGGCGACAGGAAAGTGATCACCTGCCGTCCTGCGGACCTGATCCCTAACGAGCTGGACAAGATCGAATCGGAGATGAAGGAATGGAAGCAGCAGGATGAGGACGTGCTTACCTATGCCCTGTTCCCGCAGGTTGCCATGGACTTCTTCAAATATCGTCAGGCACAGCAGGAAAAGGTTGATATGAC
The DNA here is from genome assembly GCA_019119815.1 of Candidatus Eisenbergiella intestinipullorum. Classification (GTDB taxonomy): domain Bacteria; phylum Bacillota; class Clostridia; order Lachnospirales; family Lachnospiraceae; genus Eisenbergiella; species Eisenbergiella intestinipullorum. The sequence continues at coordinate 93,758 of DWWH01000007.1, forward strand.
CCAGGCAGATACCAAGAATGCGGCCTATCCGGCTTAACTGCCGTTTGGCGCGGGCGGCGGATCGGCTCCGCCGTCCTGATGAGGGATCTGTGCCGGTAAACGGGCGGGCGTTTCTGAAAACGTCCGCCCGTTCTGACAGAAGATGAAAAAAAGAAAGCATGAAAAAAGGAAAGGATGGAAAATGATCGAAATAGAAAACTACGGACGCAAGATCCAGTATTATGAAACGGACCGCATGGGGATCGTGCATCATTCCAACTACATCCGCTGGATGGAGGAGGCGCGGATCGATACGCTCAGGCAGATCGGAATTCCCTATGACAAAATAGAAGCGGCCGGGATCCTGATCCCCGTCCTCGAGGCTTCCTGTGAATACCGTATTTCTTTCCGCTTTGGAGAGGCATTTTCCATTCGGGTCCTTCCGGACCGTTTCAGCGGGATCAAGATGAGCATGAAGTATGAAATTTACGGTGCTCAGGACGGCCTTCTGCATGCAGCGGGACATACCGGCCACTGCTTTCTGGACCGGAGCATGAAGCCGGTTCATCTGAAACGGGATTATCCGGAGATTTATGAGCGGCTGTCGGAGTACATGCACACAGAAGAGGAAACCTCTCTGTAGGCTCTGGGAGAATAGCCGCAGTATTTCCTGAAGTATCGGGAAAAATGAGCCAGATTGCCAAAACCGCACAGCCGTGCTACTTCGCTGACCTGCAGAGCTTCATTGCTCAGCAGGTTTTTTGCTTTTTCCAGCCGGACCTGCAGCAGATCGTTTTTCGGCGTGGAGGAAAAAAAGCTGTGATAGTAGCTGTAAAACTGGCTCTTTTCCAGACTGACCGCTCTGCAGAGCCGTTCCAGGCTCCAGTCCTGTTCACAGTTGGAAAGCATCTCCAGACGCAGCTTCTGAAAGGACGGATACAGAGCGGCCATCTCCTCTTTCCGGCCCGCCGGGTGCGCGAGACTTCTGGAGAGAGCGATAAAAAGCTCTGTTGCCAGACAGTGCGCAGCTTCCTCCCGGTAGGGGGAGGCAGAAAAGAATTCCTGCTGGAGCCGGCAGAAATAAGGATCCAGCTCCTGGGGCCGGGCCGGATAAAACACCTGATTTTCCGGCAGACAGAACCGGGAAGCGGGATTTTCATCGGAAGAAAAATGAAGATAGCTGTTGCAGAACCGGCGGACCGCCTGATAATGCTGGGGATAGCCGGGTGTATAGAGGATGCAGGCATTTTCCCTGGTAACGGAAAGCCCTTCCTTCCCATAAACCTTCATGGGGGTTTTCAGAAGGAGAAGAAGGTAATCGCCGCTTCCGGAGGGGCGGAAGATGGTATCATAATCATGATTGGAACGGTTATATTCACAGAAATGCAGCTCGATCAAGGGAAGCCTCCTTTTTTATATGAGGACGGAAAGCCTCCGGCAGCGTTTGAGGCCTGCCGGAGGCTGCGCCCGGCTTCAGCATAGCACAGCACCGGAAGAAAAGTCAATTAGACCGGAAAAAAGGAGATGGAAAGTCACGCCGGATTCCGGTAAGATAGAAGTATCAAAAAGCGGCCGCGGAGGGCGGCGGAAGGAGCGGATATGAAAAAAGCGGAACTGATCGTGGACAAATACTATCTGACCGGAAAAGTGGACAAGAGGATCTTCGGTTCCTTCATCGAGCATCTGGGACGGGCAGTGTATGAGGGGATCTATCAGGAAGGAAGCCCTTTTGCGGATGAGCAGGGCATGAGAAAGGATGTGCTCGCTCTGGTGCGCGAGCTGCAGGTACCCATCGTGCGTTATCCCGGCGGAAACTTCGTTTCCGGTTATCACTGGGAGGACGGTGTGGGTCCTAAGGAGAAACGCCCTGCGAAGGTGGATCTGGCCTGGCAGGTGGTTGAAACCAACCAGTTCGGTCTGAATGAATTCGTGGACTGGTCCAAAAAGGCCGGAAGCGACGTGATGATGGCTGTCAATCTGGGAACCAGGGGGCCCGAGGAGGCCAAGGATGTCCTGGAGTACTGCAACTTTGAAAAGGGAACCTTCTACAGTGATCTGAGAAGAAAGCATGGCTATGAGAAGCCCCATAACATCAAGCTCTGGTGCCTGGGAAATGAGATGGACGGCCCCTGGCAGATGGGACACAAGACCGCGCAGGAGTATGGACGCATTGCGGCGGAGACCAGCCGCCTGATGAAGTTCATGGATCCTTCCATTGAAACCGTGGCCTGCGGCAGCGCATCCCTCACCATGGATACCTTTGGCTACTGGGAGGAAGAGGTGCTTTCTGAATGCTACGAGCAGGTGGATTATCTGTCCCTGCATCAGTATTACGGAAACCAGGACAACGATACGCCGGAATTTCTGGCAAATTCCAGAGGAATGGATGAATTCATCTCTTCCGTCCTTTCCATTGCGGACTGCGTGAAGGCCAAAAAGCGCAGCAAAAAGCAGATCAATCTGTCTTTTGACGAGTGGAATGTGTGGTATCACAGCAATGAGGCGGACAAGAAGCTGGAAAAATGGGTACAGGCCCCGCATCAGCTGGAGGATGTCTACAACTTTGAGGACGCTCTTCTGGTGGGAAGCATGCTCATCACCCTGCTGCGCCATGCGGACCGGGTGAAGATCGCCTGCCTGGCCCAGCTGGTGAACGTGATCGCCCCCATCATGACCTCCGATACCGGAGCCTGGAGACAGACCATTTTCTATCCTTATATGCACGCCAGCGTATACGGCAGAGGCACGGTGCTCAATACACTGGTCCAGGCGCCCTCCTATGAGAGCAGGACCTATGGAGAGGTTCCTGTTCTGGACAGCGTGTGCATCTGGAACGAAGAAGAGGAGGAACTGACCATCTTCGCGGTAAATAAGGATCTTGCGGAGGATCTGGAGGTTACCTGTGATCTGAGGCAGTTTGCGGATTATTCCGTCGTGGAGCATATCGTGCTGACAAATGACGATATGAAAGCGGTCAACACAGAAAAGGATCCGGACCGGGTAGCGCCCGTGCGGAGCGGGGCTTCCGCCATGGAGGACGGACGTTTCCATACCGTGTTCGGCAAGCACAGCTGGAATGTGGTGCGGCTGAAAAAGGCTTGAATCTCCTTCCGGAATATGCTATAGTGGCACTGAAAAAAAGGGCCGGATGATCGCGGCCCCTGTGCAGAAACATCAGATTCAGTATGCAGGGTTCGGCCGTCAACTATTTGCGGTAGTTGACGGCTGTTTTTCCGCTCCTCATAAGGAACCGGCGGCTGTTTTTCCGCCGCCGGTTCCTTATGAGGAGCGGAAGAGCCTGATCATGATCTCGCTTTTTACTTTGGTATTCAGGAAAGGAACAAAGGCATGATTCCGGAAAAATTCATGGAAAGAATGAAACTGCTGCTGGGAGAAGAGTATGAGGAATTTATGGGCGCGCTGGAGCAGGAAAGATACCAGGCGCTTCGGATAAATCCCATGAAAACGGACCGGGAGGAGTTCCTTCGGAAAGCGCCGTTTTCCCTGAGTCCGGTTCCATGGGAGGAAAACGGATTCTATTACGAAAGATCCGCAGAAGGCGTTCAGCCCGGCAAGCATCCCTGGCATGAAGCCGGCGTGTATTACATCCAGGAGCCCAGCGCCATGGCTGCGGTTCCCTTTCTGGAGGCACAGCCGGGAGAGCGGATCCTGGATCTGTGCGCGGCGCCGGGCGGCAAGAGCACCCAGATCGCGGCAGCCATGCAGGGAGAGGGACTGCTCGTCTGCAATGAGATCCATCCGGCAAGAGCAGCGGTCCTTTCGGAAAATATCGAACGGATGGGAGTGCGCAACGCTCTGGTCCTGAATGAGACGCCGGACCGGCTGGCAGAGCGCTTCCCCGGCTTCTTTGACCGGATCCTGGTGGATGCTCCCTGCTCCGGAGAAGGGATGTTCCGCAAAAATGAAGCGGCGGGAGAGGAATGGAGCCCGGAAAATGTGCGGATGTGCGCAAAGCGGCAGAGAGAGATCCTGGAATATGCGTATCAGATGCTCCGCCCGGGCGGACGGCTCTGCTATTCCACCTGCACCTTCGCCCCGGCGGAGGACGAGGGAAGCGTGGGCTGGCTGGTAAAAAAGCATCCGGATATGCATGTGCTTTCCGTCCCCATGCCGGAGGGCTTCGCGCCCGGACGCCCGGAATGGGCGGTTAGGGAAAATCCTGAGAAGAGGGAAGAGATCGAAGAAACGCCCGCTCCGGATTCCTGTCCGTTGTCCGAAACAGCATCCATTTGCGCCTCTGAACTGGAGCGTACCATGAGGCTCTGGCCGCATAGACTCCGGGGAGAGGGGCATTTTGTGGCAGTGCTGGAAAAGGCAGGGATGGCCGGGACGAAAGGACAGACAAAAGAGGCCGGGATGAACGGGCGGACGGCAGGACAGGAGGCAGAGAAGCTTTCCGCAAAACGGACGCGCCGCAGAGACGGGGAAAAAGGACTGGGAGAAAAAGAGTATGCGGAGTTTTCCGCATTCGCCCAGGAGAATCTGCGCGCGCAGCTTCCCGGAATCTATCTGCGCTTTGGAGAGCAGCTTTATCTGGCACCGGAAGAGACGCCTGCCCTTCGGGGGCTGAAGGTGCTGCGTCCCGGCCTGCATCTGGGAACCGTAAAGAAGAATCGTTTTGAGCCATCTCATGCGCTGGCTCTTACCCTGAAACCGGAGGATGTGATCCATGCGGTCAGCCTGGACACAGAAGGCCGCCAGGTAAGGGATTACCTGAACGGCCTGACCTTTCCCGCAGACGGGGAAAAGGGCTGGTATCTGATCTGCGCGGACGGCTGCAGCCTTGGCTGGGGAAAGCTGGCCGGCGGGGTCATGAAGAACCATTATCCAAAGGGACTGCGGAAAAACTGGTGAAGGAAAACCTTCACTGGTTTTTCTTCCCGAAATTACCGGCCCATGATTGATTGCCCCATGTCCGTTTCCTCAGACTGTGATTCCCAGAACGGTTATTACCTGCTGACTGATCACGCCGTCCGGTGTGAGACCGCAGGCAGTCTGGAACTGAATCAGAGCCTGCCGGGTTTCCGTGTCAAAAACACCGTTGATCTCACCGGCGTAGAAGCCAAGCTCTGTAAGCCTTGTCTGAGTCTGGAACACCAGACGGTACAGCAGGTCATCCTGTCCGGAGTTTGCCTGGGAATCGGCGGAGGATACGGCCTGCGTGCCATTCGCAGAAGCGTCCGGTGCGCCGAAAGCTGCCTGCGGGGAAGCGGCGGACGCCTGTGCCTGTACCTGGGCGGCAAAGGTTTCATACAGACGCATATAGATGATTTTGGAAGCGATTTCTGCCTGCTCGGCAGTGACGGACGGATAGAGATCCGCGGCCTCTTCCGGAGTCAGAAAGCCTGCAAGAAAGGCGTCGGATACGCCTCCTTCGGCCAAAAAGCTGTTGACGAGCTGGTTGATTTCCGGAGTAAAATAGCCATTCTGTTTTGCGTCAAAATCTGCAAGCACACTCTGATATTTATCCGGAAGAGCCTGATCCGCGTTCGCTGCCGCCTGATTCTGCTGCGGAAGCTGCGCAGATGGGGCGCTGCTGCTGCCGGGATTTGCTGTCTGAGCGGAAGCGGAGACGGAAGGCTGAGATACAGCCGCCTGCGGGGCGGAAGACTGTCCGGAATAGGGGCAGACTCCGTTGGGATGCAGGTGGGCAGGATGCCCGCCGCAGTGGTAATGATAGCTCCCCAGCCCGCTCTTGTTCTTATTATCGCGATGCCCGCCTCTCGCATCCGTTCTTCCGCTGTGAGCCTCTGCGGTGACAGCCGCAGAGTACGGAAGGCTGGAAGATGGCAGCGAGGACAGCAGGACGATGGACGCCAAAAGTGCCAGAAATCCTTTTTTGATTTTTCTCATATCATTTCTCCCTCCTGTCAATAAAAAAGGAAAGCTGCCGAATGCAAACCATAAGATAGAAAATGGCTGATTTTCAGTTATTGACAGGCTCCCTTTCAGGCAGACAAGCAAAATATAAAACCGGTTACCCAGAAGGGAGCATATCAAATCATATATTCGGCAGTCCTGTCAGATTTTTCCTGACACATGCCACAGAAGTCCTGACCGGTTACGCCTCCGGCTTATCCTGGATCATCCCGTGAAGGGCCTGCAGGGAATGTACCTCGCCGCGGCCGTGCTTCTGCACATAGAGGATACCCTCTGCGGTGGCAAAGCCGGCGGCCATGGTGGTGATGTAGGAGATCTTGTTTTTAATGGCGGCCTTGCGCAGGTAGCTGTCGTCATTGGCGCTGTCCTTTCCCACCGGTGTGTTGACGATGAGCTGGATCTTGCCATTGGTGATCAGATCCAGAATGTTCGGACGGCCTTCGGAGAGCTTTTTCACCTGCTCCACCGGAATGCCGGCCTCCCGGATGAGGGCGGCGGTGCCTGCGGTGGCGACAATGGAAAAGCCGGCTTTATGAAAAGCCTCAGCCAGCGCCTTCACTTCGGGCTTGTCCTTGCGGCTGACGGAAATGAGAACCGTGCCGGAGAGCGGAAGAGTGGACTTGGTAGCTTCCTGCGCCTTGTAGAAGGCCTCTCCGAAGGAGGAAGCCAGGCCCAGCACCTCGCCGGTGGAACGCATTTCAGGTCCAAGCACCGGGTCCACCTCCGGGAACATATTGAAGGGGAAGACCGCTTCTTTTACCCCGTAGTAGGGAATCTGCTTTTCCGAAAGGGAGGGCACGGGCGAAGGATTATGGGTGTAATCCTGCATGATCACGTCGATGGCAAGGGGCACCATGCGGATGTCGCAGACCTTGGAAACCAGGGGGACCGTACGGGATGCGCGGGGGTTGGCTTCCAGAACGTAAACCTTTCCGTTCTCGATGGCGTACTGCATGTTCATCAGGCCCTGGACGTGCATCTCCTCCGCGATCTTCCTGGTGTATTCCTTGATGGTCTCCAGGTTGTCCTGCGGAATATGAACCGAAGGCAGGATGCAGGCGGAGTCGCCGGAATGGATGCCGGCCAGCTCGATGTGCTCCATGACGGCGGGAACAAAGGCGTGGGTGCCGTCGCTGATGGCGTCTGCCTCGCACTCGGTGGCGTGGTTCAGGAAACGGTCGATGAGGATCGGACGGTCCGGCGTAACGCCCACGGCAGCCTTCATATAGCCTTCCATGCTTTCCGGATCATAGACCACCTCCATGCCCCGGCCGCCCAGCACATAGGAAGGACGCACCATGACAGGGTAGCCGATGCTTTCCGCGATGGAAAGGGCTTCCTCCACGGTGGTCGCCATACCGGATTCCGGCATGGGAATGTGGAGCTTATCCATCATGGCGCGGAACAGATCACGGTCCTCCGCCAGGTCGATGACAGAAGGGGAGGTTCCCAGGATCTTCACACCGTTTTTCTCCAGCTCAGAAGCCAGGTTCAAAGGAGTCTGACCGCCAAATTGAGCGATGACGCCCACGGGCTTTTCTTTTTCATAGATGCTGAGCACATCCTCCAGGGTGAGGGGCTCGAAATAGAGCTTATCGGAGGTATCATAGTCCGTGGAAACGGTTTCCGGGTTGCAGTTGACGATGATGGTTTCAAAGCCCAGCTTTTTCAGAGCGAGGGAAGCGTGCACACAGCAGTAGTCAAACTCGATGCCCTGGCCGATGCGGTTCGGCCCTCCGCCCAGGATCATCACCTTCGGCTTGCCGGTGCTCACCGGATTTTTATCGGAGGCATTGTAGGTGGAATAATAGTAGGCGCTGTCCGGCGTGCCGCTCACATGAACGCCCTCCCAGGCCTCTGTGACGCCGAGAGCCAGGCGGCGGGAACGGACTGCCGCTTCGGGGATCTCCAGAAGCTGGCTTAAATATTTATCGGAAAAACCGTCCTTCTTTGCGCAAACAAGCAGCTCGTCGGGAGGAAGGCTGCCGCGGAAGGAAAGCAGCGATGTTTCTTCCTCTGTCAGCTCCTTCATCTGTTCGATAAACCACTTTTTCACACTGGTGATCTCATGGATCTCATCCACGGTCGCTCCCTTCAGAAGAGCCTCATACATCTGAAAATGCCGCTCGCTGGAAGGGGTCGCCAGCATGGAAAGGAGCTGCTCCTTTGTTTTGGTGCGGAACTGCTTCAGGCCGCCCAGGCCGTAGCGGCCGGTTTCCAGGCTGCGGATGGCCTTCTGGAAGGCTTCCTTATAGGTTTTGCCGATGCTCATGACCTCGCCCACCGCGCGCATCTGGGTGCCCAGCTTATCCTCTACGCCCTTGAATTTTTCAAAGGCCCAGCGGGCGAACTTGATGACCACGTAGTCTCCGTCCGGTACATATTTGTCCAGTGTTCCGTATTTGCCGCAGGGGATGTCCTTTAAGGTCAGGCCGCAGGCCAGCATGGCGGAAACGAGGGCGATGGGGAAGCCCGTCGCCTTGGACGCCAGCGCGGAGGAACGGGAGGTGCGGGGATTGATCTCGATGACCACGATGCGGTCCGTTTTCGGGTCATGAGCGAACTGCACGTTGGTCCCGCCGATGACCCGGACGCTTTCCACGATTTTGTAGGCCGCCTCCTGCAGACGCTTCTGGCATTCTTCGGAAATGGTGAGCATGGGAGCGGCGCAGAAGGAATCGCCGGTATGTACGCCCAGGGGATCGATATTTTCAATGAAGCAGACGGTGATCATATTATTGTCTGCGTCTCGTACCACCTCCAGCTCCAGCTCCTCCCAGCCCAGGATGGATTCCTCCACCAGGACCTGGCCCACCAGACTGGCCTGAAGACCTCTGGCGCAGACGGTTTTCAGCTCGTCCACATTGTAGACCAGGCCGCCGCCCGCGCCGCCCATGGTATAGGCGGGACGCAGCACCACCGGATAACCCAGCCGGTCCGCGATGGACAGCGCTTCCTCCACGCTGTAGGCCACTTCGCTCCTGGCCATTTCGATGCCGAGGGCATTCATGGCCTTTTTGAATTCGATCCGGTCCTCTCCCCGCTCGATGGCGTCTACCTGAACGCCGATGACCTTCACGTTGTATTTGTCCAGAATGCCTGCCTTGCTCAGCTCCGAACACAGGTTCAGACCGGACTGGCCGCCCAGGTTGGGAAGCAGGGCATCGGGGCGCTCTTTGGCGATGATCTGCTCCAGACGCGCCACATTTAACGGCTCAATGTAGGTAACGTCGGCTGTTTCCGGGTCTGTCATGATGGTGGCCGGGTTGGAATTGACCAGCACGATCTCATAGCCCAGTTTTTTTAAGGCCTTGCAGGCCTGGGTGCCGGAATAGTCAAATTCGCAGGCCTGGCCGATGATGATCGGACCGGAGCCGATGATCAGAACTTTGTGGATGTCGGTTCTCTTTGGCATATTTCCTCCATTCTGCTTGCAGCATTGTGTTTGTCTTTTGTGGGAACAACAGTCCCGTTTTCCCTATTATATACGAAATAAGGGAGAAGAGGAAGGGAAAAGAAGAAAGAAAAAATCTTCCTGCGGCTGTTCGCCGTATGCCTGAACGGAGAGGAAATCTTCTGCAAGCAAGCTTGCGACAGATTTCCTCTCCGTTCAGGCGCATGGCTTCATAGTAAACAAGATTTTCCATTCCCTTGGCAGGAAAATCGGGGTAGAATGGGATGAAAAATAATTCCGAATGGAGGAAAGTGAAAGGAATGAATAAAAAACTGGTGCAGGAAAACGGGTTTATGCCGTGGGAACAGAATCCCGGGTGTGTTCAGATCAATAAGAGAGCGCCTCATACGGATATTATCCCCTTTCCCACGCTGGAGGATGCGCTGGCGTGGAACAAGGACGCGCGGGCGGTCCTGAATCTGAACGGGACGTGGAAATTCCGGCTGTTTGAGAATCCGGATGCCTGTGACGCAGCGTTTCCGGAAGGGCTTGAACAGATCATGGACGCGCATGCGTGGGGGCAGATCCGGGTTCCGGCGAACTGGCAGCTGGAGGGGTATGATTATCCGCAGTACGTGAACGTGAAATACCCCTGGGAAGAGACCGAGGACATCATGCCGCCGCAGATCCCGAAAAAGTACAATCCGGTGGGGATTTACTGCAGGAGCTTTACGGTGGACAAAAAAGAAGGGCAGAGACTGATCCTGCGCTTCGACGGCATCGAATCCTGCGGAGAGGTCTATGTGAACGGCGTTTTTGCGGGCTATTCGGAGGGATCCTTCACACCTGCGGAGTTCGATATAACGGAGCTGGTCAGAAAGGGAGAGAACCAGCTTGTGGTGAAGGTGCTTCGCTGGTGCGACGGAAGCTGGCTGGAGGACCAGGATTTCTTCCGGCTGTCCGGGATCTTCCGTGATGTCTCCCTTTATGCTCTGCCGGAGGTGCATATCAGAGATTTCAAAGTGGACGCCCTTCTGGATGAAAATTATCAGGACGGCCGCCTGCTGGTGGAGGCCTTTACGGAGGGAGCCGCCGAGGGCTGCGAGGTGCGCCTGGATCTGTACAGCCCGAAGGGCCGGGGGATCCTTTCCACGGATGTGGCTCAGGTAACGGACGGAAAAGTGACGTTTCGGGAGGAAGTGGAGACGCCCTGGCAGTGGAGCGCGGAATCTCCGGCCCTGTACACGGTGGTCCTCACTCTGACGGCGGGAGAGGAAGAGACGATCCTGGCCTGCCGCTGCGGTTTCCGCACCTTTGAGCTGAAGGACGGCCTGATGATGCTGAATAACAGGCGCATCGTATTCAAGGGAGCGAACCGGCATGAATTCGGAGCTGAGTTCGGACGGGCGATCACGAAGGAGGCGATGCTGCGGGATGTGCGTGACATGAAGCGAAACAACATCAATGCGGTGCGTACCTCTCACTATCCCAATCATCCCTACTGGTACGAGCTGTGCGACGAATACGGTCTGTATGTGGTAGATGAGACCAACCTGGAGACCCATGGGACCTGGATGTACGGCGTGCCGGAAAGCGAGCAGCCGTTCGCTCTTCCCGGAAGCAATCCGGACTGGACGGCAGCGGTGCTGGCCAGAGTGTCCGATATGTACTACCGCGACCGGAACCATCCCAGCATTCTGATCTGGTCTTTGGGAAATGAATCCTACTGCGGAGAAAATTTCAGAAAGATGGCGGATTTCCTCCGGGACCATGATTCCACCCGGCTGGTGCACTATGAAGGCGAGACCCACTGCCCGGGCTATGAAGATGTGACGGACATGCATTCCTCCATGTACACGCCCGCTGCGGACTGGGTAAACTATCCCGGAGAGCATCCGGGCAAGCCGGCGATCCTCTGCGAATATGCCCATGCCATGGGAAATTCCTGCGGAAGCCTGGTGAAATATACGGAGGCTTTTGAAAAATATCCTGCGCTGCAGGGAGGCTTCATCTGGGACTATGTGGACCAGGCGATCCGGACGGAGGATGAAAACGGAAAACCATACCTGGGCTACGGCGGAGATTTCGGAGAGGGCTATCATGACGGAAATTTCAGCGGAAACGGCCTGATGTTCGCAGACAGGACGGAAACGCCCAAGATGAAGGAGGTTCGCGTCTGCTATCAGAATATCGTGTTTGAAAATGCGGACTGGGGAACCGGAAGGGTGACGGTGCTTAACAGAAGCCTGTTTACCGACCTGGCCGACTACGATTTTTGCTGGACGCTGTATGTGGATGAAAAATACTGCGCGGGCGGGAAATTTTCTTTGACCTGTGCGCCCGGCGAAAGGGCCGAAGCGACACTGCCGCTGTCCCAGGCGCTGGCTGACGGCGGTTTCGGAGAAGGAAAGGAAGCCTTCCTGAACCTGGAGGCCGTGCTGAAGGAAAACACCGAATGGGCTGACGCGGGCTATGCGGTTGCGAAGGGGCAGATGAAGACCGGTGTGCGGGAAACCGATGTGATCGCGAAGGCGCAGAGAGCGGAAGGAAGCATTGCCGTTTCGGAGACCTTCGGCGTTCTGATTCTGACCGGCCCCGATTTTGAATACCGCTTCTCGAAGAGGACCGGGGATTTCTACAGCATGAAAAAGAACGGAAGGGAATACCTGAAGGAGCCCGTTGCCTGCAATTTCTGGAGAGCGAGTACGGACAATGACAGGGGAAGCAAACAGAGCTGGAAGGCGCAGGTCTGGAGATATGCCGGCGCACAGGCTGCCAAATGGGTGAACGGCGCTTCCGAAAAGGACGGCCATGTGGAAGTGATGATGAAATTCATTCCGCCGCTTCCGGCAGAAGCTTATATTGAAACGAAGCTTTCCGTTTATGCGGACGGCACGATCCTGTTTGACAACAGCTATTACGGTGCTGCCAATCTGCCGGATATTCCGGAGATCGGTCTGATGTTTACCCTGCCGGGAGAGTTCGACCGCTTTGAATGGTTCGGAAGAGGGGAGCATGAAAATTACATCGACAGAAAGGAGTCCGCTTTTGTGGGAACCTGGCAGTCGAAGGTGGCGGACCGGATGGTCCCCTATCTGGTGCCTCAGGAATGCGGCAACGTGCTGGATGTGAGACGGCTTTCCATTGCCGGAAGATGGGGCGGCTGCCTGACCTTTACCGGACTTCCCACAGTGGAGGCGAATGTGCTTCCCTATACGCCGGAGGAGATGGAGATTGCGCAGCATCAGAAGGATCTGCTTCCTTCCGATAAGACCGTGGTGCGCATCAACTGGAGACAGACCGGCGTGGGCGGAGACGATACCTGGAGCCTGCATGCCAGGGCTCATGAGGAATTCCGCATCAAGGCGGAGGACAACTGCCGCTTTGTCTTTGCGGTGAAGCCGGAATAACCGGTAACGGCAGCCGGACGGCACGCATATACTGGTAGAGAAAGGAAGAAGGAAGGAACCCGAAAATGGAGTTTCATTACAACCAGTTCGGCATGTCACAGCGGCCCGTTTATATGAGCTTTTCCGGCGTGATCACCGGCATTGAAACGGCGGGAAATATGGGAAGATATGACGGCTGTTCCCAGGTGGTCACAGTGGAGAACGAGTCCGGAAATGTGATCCATTTTTTCGTGAATGCGGATACCTTCGTGGTGGATTATACGACCCTGTATGAAAGCCTGCCCGTTACCGTTTTTTACAATGGAAACGCTGCGGCTCCCCTGATCTATCCGCCTCAGTACGTGGCGGCGGTTATCGCGCCGCAGACGGAGGGGCAGATGGTATATGTGGGCTACTTCAACAATGTATTTTTAAGCAGCGACCAGGGGCTGAAGCTCAATCTCGCCCCCTCTACCGTTGTGGTGACGCAGAATAACCAGACCTTTATGGGAAATCCCGGCGGCCATACGCTGGTGGTCCTTTACAGTCAGACCACCAGGAGCATCCCGCCGCAGACCACGCCGGATAAGATCATCGTCCTGTGCGGACAGTAAGCGGCGGCGCCGCACTTTGTTCAGAGTCTGACAAAGTGCGGCGTCCGTTTTTCAAATACGGTATAATAGCGGAAGCCACAGGACTTCAGGACCTCCTGCGCCCGGTCAAAGAAACGGCACAGATCTTCGGGACGGTGAGCGTCAGACCCGACGGTCACGATTTCTCCGCCCTTTTTCCGGTAACGCTGAAGCAGGGCGGTGCAGGGATGAAGCTCCTTCAGCCCGTAGCCGACGCTGCCCGTATTGACCTCCAGCCCGATGCCGTTTTCCAGAAGAAGATCCAGTATTTTCTCAAACAGATCCGCATATTTTTCATAGGAATAGTCTCTGTCCTTCCGGGGCGCATAACGGACGATATAATCCAGATGCCCGTAGATGTCGAAATCCGAAAAATGCTCCAGATTCTCTATAATGGAAGAAAAATATTCCCGCAGCGCTTCCTCTTCGCTGCGCCCTTCCCAGAAACTGGGCTGATAGGGATCCTTCCCCGCACACAGATGGGAGGAGCCGATGATGAAGTCAAAGGGCCTGGAAGCTGCATAGGCGGCCTGCAGCGGGGCAAGGTGCGGCTGAAGGCCCAGCTCCACGCCGAACAGGATCCGGATCCGGTCCCCGTAGAGCGCCCGGTATTTCAGCAGGTCGTAAAGATAGGAATCCGTATTGACCTCATAGCATCCGGCCGGAGAAATATCCGATACCGGAAATTCCGGGTCCATATGTTCCGTAAAGCACATCCGTTCAAGTCCCAGCTCGATGCCCCGCCGGATCATGGTCTCCATCGGGGCGTCCGAGTCTCCGGAAAAAGAGGAATGCAGGTGATAATCGGCAAGAATCGCCATAATATTCTCCCTTCTGCCGCCCGTCTGTGATGGAAAAGAACGATAACAGGGCGGCTTTGTCCAAAGTATAGCGCATGTGAGAGGAAATGGCAATGAGGGAGAAGACAGGCCGGTACAAGTCTAAAATTTTTGTAAAATTTGTTCATTTTCCAATATTTTTCGATTTACATCTTGATATTTTTAGGTGAATTAGGTACAATGATTCTGCTGATAAAATTTTGTCAAGCAGAATGGGACAGGCCGTGCCGGACACGGCAGTCTTTGTTATGTCTGGCAGAATGATATAAAAAACATTTTTAGGAGGAATTAAAAATGGCAGTCAAAGTAGCAATTAATGGTTTTGGCCGTATTGGACGTCTGGCATTCAGACAGATGTTCGGTGCAGAGGGATTTGAAATCGTTGCGATCAACGACCTTACCTCTCCCGAGATGCTTGCTCACCTGCTGAAGTATGATTCTACTCAGGGCAGATATGAACTGGCTGACAAGGTTTCCTACGGTGAGGATTCCATCACTGTTGATGGAAAGGAGATCAAGATTTATAAGGAGGCTGACGCCAAGAATCTTCCCTGGAAGGCTCTTGATGTTGACGTAGTTCTGGAGTGCACCGGCTTCTACACCTCCAAGGCTAAGGCACAGGCTCATATCGATGCCGGCGCTAAGCATGTTGTGATTTCTGCACCTGCCGGAAACGATCTTCCTACCATCGTTTACAATGTTAACCATGAGACCCTGAGCAAGGACGATCACATCATCTCCGCTGCTTCCTGCACCACCAACTGCCTGGCTCCTATGGCGAAGGCTCTGAACGATGCTTTCCCGATCCAGAGCGGTATCATGTGCACGATCCACGCTTACACCGGAGATCAGATGACTCTGGATGGCCCTCAGAGAAAGGGTGACAAGAGAAGAAGCCGTGCTGCAGCTGTGAACATCGTTCCCAACAGCACCGGCGCTGCAAAGGCAATCGGCCTGGTTATCCCTGAACTGAACGGCAAGCTGATCGGTTCCGCTCAGCGTGTTCCTACCCCTACCGGATCTACCACGATCCTGACCGCTGTTGTTAAGGGACAGCCCACCAAGGAGTCCATCAACGCTGCCATGAAGGCTGCTTCCAACGAGTCCTTCGGCTACAACGAGGATGAGATCGTATCCAGCGATATTGTTGGTATGAGATATGGTTCCCTGTTTGATGCTACCCAGACCATGGTTCTGCCCATCGACGAGAACACTGCTGAAGTACAGGTTGTTTCCTGGTACGACAACGAGAATTCCTATACCAGCCAGATGGTTCGCACCATCAAGCACTTCGGCAAGCTGCTGAACGCTTAATCCGTTCGTATGCGAAAGGCATAGGCTCATTAAGGGTCCGGTCTGAAAAGGACCGGACCCTTTTTTAACGGATGCCGCACACGGCGCCGTCCGTTCTTTTATTTTGCGGGGATTTCCCCGCAGTCAAGGAGGTTTTCACCATGTCATTAAACAAGAAATCCATTGATGATATCAATGTAAAGGGGAAAAGAGTTCTCTGCAGATGTGACTTCAACGTTCCGCTGAAGGATGGAAAGATCACCGATGAGAACCGTCTGGTTGCAGCCCTTCCCACCATTAAGAAGCTGATCGCTGACGGCGGAAAGGTGATCCTGTGCTCTCATCTTGGAAAGCCCAAGGGAGAGCCGAAGCCCGAGCTGTCTCTGGCTCCCGTTGCCGCCCGCCTGTCCGAGCTGCTCGGCCAGGAAGTGAAGTTCGCGGCTGATCCGGAAGTGGTAGGACCCAACGCAAAGGCTGCTGTTGCCGCCATGAAGGACGGAGATGTGATCCTGCTGGAGAACACCCGTTACAGAGCGGAAGAGACCAAGAACGGAGAAGCTTTCTCCAAGGAGCTGGCTTCCCTGTGCGACGTATTTGTAAACGACGCTTTCGGAACCGCTCACAGAGCACACTGCTCCAATGTCGGCGTAGCGCAGCTGGTTGACACCGCTGTTGTGGGCTACCTGATGGAGAAGGAGATCAACTTCCTGGGCAATGCGGTTGAGAATCCGGTGAGACCCTTCGTTGCCATCCTGGGCGGCGCAAAGGTTGCGGACAAGCTGAACGTAATCTCCAACCTGCTTGAGAAGTGCGATACCCTGATCATCGGCGGCGGCATGGCTTTCACCTTCCTGAAGGCGAAGGGCTATGAGATCGGCGCTTCCCTGGTGGACGATGAGAAGATCGGCTACTGCAAGGAAATGATGGAGAAGGCGGAGAAGCTGGGCAAGAAGCTGCTGCTTCCGGTTGATGCTGTCTGCGCCAAGGCTTTCCCGAACCCCATCGACGCTGAGATCGAAGTGACTGTCTGCGCGGCAGATGCCATTCCCGCTGATATGCTGGGCCTGGACATCGGACCCAAGTCCGCAGAGGAGTTTGCTGAGGCGGTAAAGACTGCCAAGACCGTAGTGTGGAACGGACCCATGGGCGTATTTGAGAACCCGATCCTGGCAAAAGGAACCATCGCTGTGGCGAAGGCTCTCGCTGAAACGGATGCTACCACCATCATCGGCGGCGGCGATTCCGCGGCGGCTGTGAACCAGCTCGGCTTCGGCGACAAGATGACCCATATCTCCACCGGCGGCGGCGCTTCCCTGGAATTCCTTGAGGGCAAGGAGCTTCCCGGCGTAGCTGCGGCAAACGATAAATAAGAAGGAGGCCATTATATCATGGCAAGAAGAAAAATTATCGCTGGCAACTGGAAGATGAACATGACTCCCAGCCAGGCTGTTGAACTGATCAATACCTTAAAGCCTCTCGTGGTTACGGATGAGGCAGACGTGGTATTCTGCGTACCTGCCATCGACATCATTCCCGCTGTGGAGGCTGCAAAGGGAACCAATATCGAGATCGGCGCAGAGAACATGTATTTTGAGGAGAAGGGCGCCTACACGGGCGAGATCGCTCCCGATATGCTGACCGATGCGGGCGTGAAGTACGTGATCATCGGACATTCCGAGAGAAGAGAGTATTTCGCTGAGACCGATGAGACCGTAAATAAGAAGGTTCTCAAGGCCTTCGAGCACGGCCTTACTCCCATCATCTGCTGCGGTGAGACGCTGACTCAGAGAGAGCAGGGAATCACCATCGACTGGATCCGCCAGCAGATCAAGATCGCGTTCCAGAATGTGACCGCAGATCAGGCAAAGACCGCTGTGATCGCTTACGAGCCCATCTGGGCAATCGGTACCGGCAAGACCGCTACCACGGAGCAGGCGCAGGAGGTATGCGCGGCAATCCGTGCGTGCATCGGCGAGATCTATGATGAGGCGACCGCAGAAGCCATCCGCATCCAGTACGGCGGATCTGTGAACGCGGCTACGGCTCCCGAGCTTTTCGCTCAGCCCGACATCGACGGCGGCCTGGTAGGCGGCGCGTCCCTGAAGGCTGATTTTGGGAAGATCGTCAACTATAAATAAGCCTTAAATGGAATCGGACAGGGAAACATTTTCCCTGTCCGAAATTTTTTTGTATGGATTCAGGTATCGCTTCCGCAAAGCACAGCCGCTTCTGCCAAAAAAAGTTATGGCGGAAGCGGCTGCTGTCCATTCCGGTCATTTGCTTTGGGGATCGGAAGATTTTCCGGCGTTTTTCTCCGGATCCTCTAGCAGTTCGAAAGGCTCGTCAGAGAAAACGTCGCCCAGTCTGAGGGGGAGCTGCCCTACCAGGTGGCCAAACTCCTCATACACCGAGATCAGTTTGTTCTGGGAGCGGTTCAGGGACTCCAGATATTCGGAAATGCGGAAGCGGGCGAGCTGGAATTTCAGGGATTCGTCTTCTTTCTTTTTCTTCAGCTCCTTTTCCACATTCTGGCGGTAATCCAGGGCCTCAAGCTTTGCCTGGTCCGTGATCTTTTCCGCTTCGGAGTGAGCGGTAGAGGTAATGTCGTCCGCATCCTTTTTGGCCATGAGAAGGATTTCCTCCGCGTCAGACTGGGCGTCGGTAACGATCTGTCTGGCCTGTGATTTCATATTGACCATAAGATCCATAAAAGACGAATAGTCGTTTTCATAACGCTTCAGCTTTTCCTCATTTTCTTCATATTGGTCGTTCAGGCTGGCAAAGCGCTGACGCTCTGCTTCCAGGGCTTTCTCCCGCTCGAGAAGCTTTTGCAGCTCTTCTTCCTTCTCTTTTAGCTGCTGCTCTCTGGCCTGCAGTTCACGGTCAATGTCAGCGAGGCGCTGCTTCCCCTCGGAAAGCTGCTTTTCGTGTTCCGCGGCCAGACGCTGATTCTGCGCGGTTTCCTCCTCCAGCCTTTGGGATTTTTCCTGCAGGCTTTCCTGGAGGCGCTCATTTTCCTGTCTGACCTCTTCCAGTTGGGTACGCAGTTGGCCTGCGGCCTGCGCCTTCAGGGCGTCTTCCCGGAGATCTTCCAGCTCACGCATCAGATCCTCCACATATTCGTCAACGGTGTCTTTCCGGTAGCCGTTAAATAAAGCGGTGCGAAATTTTTTCATCTGATTTCCTCCCATAGATTCAGGTATCTGTTAAAAATCATCCAGCTTCAGGAGCAGGTCCGAGGCACGTTTCTGGGTCTGGCTGATCGATGCGTCAGCCTTCTGGACATATTCAGCTTTCTGGATAGGTTCCGCCTGCTGCGGTTCTTCTTCGTCCTGCGCGGGGGCGGCGGGCTCCTCCTGAGCCGTCTCATTTTCAGAAAAGAAAAGCTCTGATGCGGCAGGAGAGGAGGCGGCCGGAACGATGTCCTGGGCTGCATCCGGAGCAACATCCGGAACCGCATCCTGCATCACATCCGGGGCCGCACCCAGTATCGTATCCGGAGCAACATCCGGAACCGCATCCTGCATCGTATCAGGAACCACATCCCGGGCCGTATCCTCTGTCACATCCGAAACGCCATCCTGCGGCCCGTCAGAGGAGGCGGGAGAGGGCTGTGCGGTTTCAGGAGGCCGGTTCTCCGGCTGTGCAGGGCTCTCCTCTGTCGGCGCTGTTTCCGGGCAACATGCCGCAGCGGGCGCGGGGCCGGTGTTGGTATCCTGCGGATCGCGGGCAGGCTGTTTCAGGTTGGTCTGGATCGCTTCCAGCGTGCTTCGTAGCTGCTGCAATTCGTTCTGCCACAGGGACTGCATATCCTGCTGCATCTTTGCCAGGTTGTCGGCCCACTGCTGTCTGTCCTCCCGGATCGCCTTCCGCTCTTCTTCCAGGCTGTATTTCAGGGCGTCCCCGCGGGCGGCTCCGGATGGGGCAGGAGAGGGCGGCGCTTCCTCTGGCCGGTCTTTTTCCAGATCAGAAAGCCTGTTATGCAGGGCGGCAAGAGAGGCTTTCAGTTCTTCGCTCACGGCCTTCTCTTTTTCCAACTGTGTTTTGAGATCGCTTTTTTCTTTGTTCGCCAGGATGCGGATCGTTTCGTTCTCGTTTTCCAGAGACCGGATGTAATCCGTCACATCGTCCTTCTGGTATCCGCCAAATACCGCAGTCCGGAAAATGTCTTTTTCTTCCATTTATCCGTCCTCCTTTATCTGAAATTTAAAATGTTACCCCTTCTTTTCCGTCGTAGGTATAAATAATATTGACGCCGTCGCGATAGTCCTTATTCATACACAGTTCCACTGCGGGCAGCTCCGTCAGGGGATCCAGGATACCGATCCCGATGCTGTAGCCCGCCCGGAACAGATCGTTAAAGGGGATGGAATTTACAGTAGTGACCGAGGCGCCGGGAAGCAGGTCGGGAAGGGACAGGTCGACGCTTTCCCAGTATTTCCGGTTCCCGTCTTTGTCGTAGACGTACATCATGGCGGGCCATTCCAGATATGAGGGCGCGCTTCCCGAATTTTCCCAGGTCAGCGAGATCTCAAAGGTCTGCTGCACATAGTTGATATCCACCGACATGTGGGAGATCCAGTAGCGGTAACCAAGAAGAGCCTCCACCGCTTCCCGTCCTTCCTCCACGCCCTCATCCTCCAGAGGGGTATGGGGGCCAAGGAACGTCATGTGCGACTGTTCGATGAGAGAGAGCGTCTGGTCCAGGTCCTGGACGAGCATCTGTTCCATGGGAAGAGAGCCGGTAAATTCCCCGCCCACAGGCGCGCTGTTCCAGACCTCCTCCATGGGCTTGTAGGGAAGCTCTCCCTCCGGCAGTTCATAATATCCGCCGTCCTTCTGCCAGTCCAGCCATTCCTGCGTATCTCCGGCATGGCCGACCATGTCGTTGTACAGTCCCATGTTTCCGTCTGCTGCGATCACATAATTGCGCCGCATCAGAAAGCGGACATTGAGGAAGGAATCGGAATAGTGGTTCGCGTACTGCCAGCAGGTTTCAATATCGGGCATGGGCGGAAGGCCTTCCTCATGAAGCGTGTGCCATTCGCCCCAGTGGCCGAGGCTTCCAAGCTCCACATAGGCAAGGAAGGTATCCTGGCTGAAATACGAGCCGAGCGCCTGCATGGCAGCCTGGTGGGCCGCGATGAAGTCTTCATTGGAATAATCGGGGCAGTAGCCTTTTCCATACTCCGTATCATAGAAAATGCCGTCCCCGGTCCGCTCATACAGCCATTCGGGGATATCCATGTGGGATTCTTCGCCAGGCCTGTCGCAGACAAAGCGCAGGACCGCGTGTTTTCCCGCTTCCCTCCAGCGGTCAAGCTGGTATTTTTCTTCCAGCCCTTCGATATCGTATTCCCCTTCCTCCGGCTCCCATTCCGCCCAGGTCATGTTGATGAAGACAAGCTGGGCCTTTTGGGCGTAATCCTCTTCGGCGGAAGGGGCATAGCCGGTCAGAGGCAGGCCGGAGACGGAATCATCGTAGGAAAAATCCTCTTCCACGGAAAGGTCGTACATCCCTGGGATCAGGTAAATGGCGACGGCGGCAAAGAGAACGCCAAGCAGGATGGCAACAGCCGCCGCGATTTTCCATTTCATGCTTTTATCCATGATATTCTCCATTATACTGAATCAGAGTAACATCCTTCACACCTTCCAGAGTCTTGATATTCTCCAGGAAAACGGTATTGTCGCTTCGGCAGTACACTTCCAGCGTCATTTCCGTCAGATCCCCGCGGAAGGTTTTGGATTTTAACTGATAGCGAAGCTTTTTCATGGCGCGCAGCACCGCGTCGCCGGTCAGCTCGCCCTCATAATGGACCACCATGATATAGATCATGCCCCGTTTCTGCCTGTGGTATAAAATATGGATCAGGATCACCATGATGATGCTCGCCGTGATGACCAGGACGTACATGCCGGCTCCCGCCGTGATCCCCACGGAAATGGACCAGAAGAGATAGAGAAGATCCATGGGATCCTTGATGGCGGTGCGGTAACGCACGATGGAAAGGGCGCCGACCATACCGAGGGAGATCACGATATTGGTGCTGATCGCCAGCGTCAGCATACAGGTCAGCACCGACATGCCGACCAGGGTGGTGGCAAAGGAGCGGGAGAAGACCACCCCTCCGAAATAGATCTGATAGATCTTGTAGATGAAAAGTCCCATCAGCAGCGCGATCAGCATGGAAACGAGGATCTGCGTGGCCGTATCCATGGTCAGCCCCTGGCTGCTGGTAAAGGATTCCCATACCGAGTTTTTGAAGTAATCCTGTAGTCTCATAGTCTGTATTTTTCCTCTCATTCTGCCGCAACGGGCGTTTCTGGTGATTACCAGGACTTTTCTGATCTGGAGACCAGGAACAGAGCGTCCGTCCGGTAATATAGCTTTTCATAGCACAGCGTGTATTTGGAGATCGCGGAAAATTCCTGTTCTCCCGTCGGAACGACCTCCTTGACGACCAGGGGGAGGAATTCCGTAAATTTGACTTCCATGATGGTCTTCCCGGGCGGGATCATCTCGTAGGAAGGAATGTCCGGATCGAAGAGGTCGTTTTCCGGGGCGCAGGCCCTCACATTGGAATCAAAGGTGACCCGCACATCCCCTTCCGGCAGGATAAACGGCTCTCTTTCATAATCCACGATCACCTTCGGCCGCATCAGATTGGAGGTGCATTCAAACCAGAACTCCCTGCAGAGCGGCTCCTGGTGTTCCAGAAGGAAATCGTACTTTCCCTCCATGATCCGATCGTATTCCTGTCTGGTCAGGCGGGCGGAATCCTTGTGGATGTAGTTGCCGATCTTGAGCTTGCGCTCCAGCCGGATGGTGGAATCGCTGCAGTTGTAAATGCGGATCCGGTACTTCTTACGGCAGTTGACGCCCGCCATCTTGTCGTTGTAGGAGCTGTTCCAGTAATCGTCAAAATAGAGGCTGCGGATGGAATACAGGCCGCCCGCCGCATGGGGATCCCGCTGCATCACGGCCTGGAACCTTTCCTTCAGCGGCTGGCAGTCCCAGAGGGAAAGATAGTATTTCCATTCGTTGCGGAAAGGACCGCGGATGGAACCTCTGTTGGAGCCGGGATCATTCGTCTTCCACATAGACATCCTCCTCGATCGTGCCGTCAGCAAGGACGTAGAAGCATTTGGTGCTGGGAATATCTTCCTCATCCGTCCTGTAATGGTCAAACGATTCCTGTATTTTCCCGGATTCGTTTTTCGCGTAGATCCGGATAAAATACTGCCCTTCCGGAAGAAGGTCGATCTCCGTCTGCGAAACGCGCAGGGCAGGCTCGGAATAGAGGACATTCCGGAACAGATAATCGGAAGCGATCTCCACGCTGTAGGTAATATTTTCGCTGTCAAAATCATAGGAGGGTTCCCAACTGATAAAAAGCTTTCCATCCGATACGGAAGGAACGTTGATGTAAAAAGGCATCGGCTTTTCGAGGGATTCCATATAATTCTGATAATTCACGCTGATCTGAGCGCCGATGGAAGAGGCCATCCGGTCATATTCTTCTTCCGTAAAGCGCTCATGTACAATATCAGGCATACGATATACGAAAGGCTTTACCGTGGGAGTGTAAGTGTTTATCAGCTCATTGATCCGGTCCTCCGTCAGATATTCCGTCATCAGGGTCTGGATCGTCTGCGTCAGGAGATTTCGGTATTCCTCATTTTTAAACATCCGCTGATAGAGGACGTTTCCCCAGTAATTGCTGATCCCAAAGGACCAGCCGGAGTAGGTCTGATCTCCCAGGATGGAATCCTGCAGCGATTTGAAAGAGCCGTCATTGTCCCATGAGATCATGTAAAATTTGTCAATGTTTTTGGGGCTGTACAGGAAGTAGTTGCGCGACTGCGTATCAACGTTCCCCATCAGGATATGGAAGCCCATCCAGTAGAACAGGTTTTCCGTATCAAACCATTTCTCAACCGTGTCTTCAATGGGGATGGAATAATCATTCACATCCTCCAGCATCGAGATCAGCTTGCTGTGATCGGTATCGCCCTTTACTTCCAGGTAATCTTCAAACGTATCCAGATCATAGGCCGGATCCGTTTCCAGCATGATGGCGTCCTCATATCTGTAAAATTCAAAAAATTCAATTTTGTAGAGCTGCCCGTTGTTATCCAGGCCGTGCGTCCGCAGATATTTCTTATTGATCTGCTCCACCTGGGTATAAAGGCCATAGTCCTCAAAGACGCCGCTTCCGCCCGCAGTTTCATCCTTTACGTACAGATGGACAAACTGCGTACGCGCGGACATCATTTCCGGAATGTCCTTCATCAGGTCGTAGGCCAGTTTATTGGTAAAACGGGTTCCGTCAGAAACATGCTTATTGAGGTTGATGGTCCGCTGGTCTCTCCATTCGCCCTTTCCTTCCTTTAATTCGATTTTGTAGTTTTTCTGTTCGTTTCTGGAAGAGGACTGGCCGCGTATCTTTATGATCGCGTTGGGAACGGTTTCCCCGTAGCCGAGCTCGCCCGGGATCAGCCCGTTTTCATCACCGATCTGCAGGATTCCCTCCACCGCGTACTGAGGGATATTATTGTCTTCATACCAGTATTTGGAATAGGTATTCACCTCCGTCCAGGTATGATCCGTATTTTCAGCGGAATTTCCCTCCCGGACCGTCAGATACATGGTGACGACGCTGTCCTCGTCATCATCTTCATATACGGATTTATTATCCCGCAGATGATAATCCTCCACGGACTGGGTAACCTTCTCCACGCCTTCTGCTGCCGAGGATTCCGGGGCTTCGGTTTCCGAAACGGAACCGTCCGGCGACAGGCTGTCAACCGGTCCTATGAGAAAGACACAGCCGGCCAGCAGCAGAAGCAGAGCACCGACAATGATGAACATCTGCAGATTATTTTTCATGAATCGCTCCTTTCCTTTATTCGGACAAAATGTTATTCACCCTCAACCCTCCGCTATCGTGCCGTCGGTCAGGATGTAAAAGCATTTGGTGGCATAGACCTTGCTTCCGCTGTCCAGGGCATAGTAGTCAAACGCATCCTGCGTTTTCCCGGATTCATTGGTCGACCGTACTCTGATGAAATACTGGCCTTCCGGAAGAATGTCCATTTCCGTCTCCGGCACGCGCAGGTCCTGCTGAGAAAACAGGATATTTTCGAACAGGTAGTCAGAAGCAACTTCAACGTTGTAGGTGATTTCCTCATTATCAAAATCATAGGAGGCGTCCCAGACAAACCGCAGTTTTCCGTTTTCTACCGTCGGAACGCCGATATAAAAGGGAAGCGGCTTTTCCAGAGATTCCAGATACGCCTGATAATTTTCCCAGATCTCATCCGCCAGATGATCCGCTATCTGCTCATACTGTTCGGGCGTGAGAGGGGCGTACAGGAGATCCGGCATGCTGTATACATAAGGCTTTACCACATCACAATAGGTATCGACCAGGCGGTTCACCTTTTCCTTTGTCAGATACTGCGAACGCAGGGTTTCTATGGCCTGCGTCAGGCCGTCCCTGTACTCTTTGACCTTGTACATCCTCTGAAAGAGGATATTTCCCCAGTAATTGCTGATCCCCGCTTCCCAGCTTCCGGCGAATCCGTTCATTCCATGGATTGGATCCTCCAGCGCAGTAAGCGAAGCGTCGTTATCCCAGGAAATGATGTAGAACTTATCCAGATTCAAGGGGCTGTACAGGAAATAATTTCTTGCGTTCGTATCCTCATTTCCCATCAGGATCTGAAACCCCATCCAGTAGAACAGGTTCTCCGTATCAAACCATTTTTCTACGGTATCTTCGATCGGAACCGAGTAATCGTTCACGTCCTCCAGCATTTCGATCAGCTTGGAATGATCCGTATTGCCCTTGACCTCCAGATAGGTTTCAAAGGCATCCAGATCGAAAGTGGGGTCAGTGGCAAGCTTTATGGCGTCTTCATATCTCAGAAATTCAAAAAACTCGTTTTTATATAACTGGCCGTTGTTGTCCAGTCCGTGCGTTTTCAGATAACGTCCGTTGATCTGCTCCACCTGGGTATACAGGCCGTAATCTTCAAAAACACCGCTGCCGCCTTTCGTTTCATCCTTTACATACAGATGGACGAACTGGGTTCTGGCAGACATCATCTGCGGGATCTCCTTCATCAGGTCATAGGCCAGCTTATTGCGGAAGCGCAGCCCTTCTCCGCCATGCTTGTTCAGATTGATCGTTCTCTGATCACGCCATTCTCCCTTTCCTTCCTTTAATTCAATCTTATAATTTTTCTGTTCCCTCTTTGTGGAAGTCTGTCCCCTGATCTTCACAATGGCGTTCGGGACATTTTCCCCGTACCCGACTTCTCCGGGCAGAGGCCCGTTCTCATCGCCGACCTGAAGGATCCCTTCCACCGCGTATTGTTCCAGATCCCGCTCCTCATACCAATATTTGGAATAGGTATTGACTTCCGTCCAGGTGTGATCCGTATGTTCGGCCGGATTGCCTTCCCGGACGGTCAGATACATGGTGACCACACTGTCTTCCTCATCATCCTCATAAACGGACTTATTATCCCGCAGGCGATAATCCTCTACGGAAAGCGTCACCTTTTCCACGCTTTCCGACGCGGGAGGGCCGGAAGCTTCCTCTCCGGAAGCGGCGTCCTCTGAGGACGGACTGCCGTCTCCGCCGGCGGGCACGCTTACCAGGGCGCTGCCGCCAAGCAGCAGGAGCAGAGCGCCGATCAGGAAAAACATCTGCAGATTATTCTTCACGGGCCGCTCCTTCCCTGCGTTCCAGATAATTGCATAATCTGGAGAAAACGCCAAGCTTTTTATTTTCTACCAGGGCGCTCTTGCACAGCAGATAGTAGGGAAGCCTTCTGGTGTACCACTCCAGACGGATCCAACTGATCAGGTAGAAGGCCAGGCCGCCGAGGAGAAAACCGAAACCGAAGTAATTAACCTGCCCGAACAGGATCTGCCAGATGGTGGCGAGGATGCTGACGGCGGCAAAGGCAAAGGTGGCAAACAGGGCGCCCACATAGTCCTCGTAGTACAGCAGGATCAGCATGATCGTGTTGCTGACGGCATACAGGCCGTAGCCCGCGCAGAGCAGGCGGTAGATCCCCATGGAGGTATCGTTGAAGCCCAGCGGGAGCTGTTCCAGGACGAGGGAGCCGATCACGATGAACAGGAGAGTGGTGATCAACTGCTTGTGCGCGTTGAAGGCGAGCTCCTGGCGCAGCACGGAGAGCATCTCGTTTTCCGCCTGATCGATGTCCCGGATGGAACCGTTATCGTTGAAAAGGCTGTAATAGTTCCGGTACAGGGGATAGAACCGGACCTCCACCGAGGTCACGAAATTGATGGTGGTGATCAGGATGGAGAAAAAGGCGCACAGGGCCGGGACATCGTGCATGGGAGCCCCCCAGAACAGGCCTTCCACCTGAACCTGGAGCGGGCCGAAATACATGATCACAAGGTGCGCAAACAGTCCCAGGTTGATGAAGATCCCGACAAGGGTCAGCAGCCGGTATTTATCGAGCCAGCGCAGGAAGGAAAAACGGCTTCCTTCGCTTCTGGGGAAATATTTCAGAAGCTGGCGGAAATACAGGGTCATCAGAAGCCCGTAGGCCAGGATCACGCACAGGAACAGGGTGGTGATCGTGACCTGTCTGGTCAGCACCAGAAGCAGGGCGAGCAGCAGGCCGCAGGCCAGGGAAATGGCGAAGTCCCGGACCAGGACCTGATAGTCCTTCAGGGCCGTCAGGTAATTCATCTCCATCCATACGATGACCAGGATGAGATAGAACCACAGGCAGAGCAGACGGTAGATCACGAGCACCCCGGAAAAGTGCAGGAAGACGGCCCAGATCAGTCCGCCTCCCACCAGAAGGATGGAGGTGCTGCCGTAGAGGCTCGGGATGATCCGTTCCGGCCTTTCCTCGTACAGCATGTCGGAAACGTAACGGGTGACCGGCATGTTGAAAACGCTGGTGGTGGTCAGGGAGGCCAGCAGGCAGTAGGTGAGCATACAGTTTAAAAGCTCCCTGTCGTGCCGGGACATACCGGCAAGCTGGGACAGGAAAGCCACGCTGACCAAGAGCACCACGCCCAGGATCATGGGCCCTGCGCAGATCAGGCCGGCATAGCCATACGCGCGGCACAGGCTGAACAGTCCTTTTTTTGTAAACAGTTTTTTCAGTGAGAAGCCGATCCCAGCCAATTTGTCATCACCTCTGTATAAGCGTTTTTGTAGTTTCGTATCATGTCATTGTGGCGGAAATAAAGCTCCACCCGTTTCTTTCCGATCTGCCCCATCTGGTAGCGTTCCTCCGTATGGGTGCACATGCGTTCCATGGCGTTACAGAGCGCCTCCCGGTCCATGGGGGGCACGCAGTAGCCGGCGCAGCCCAGCTCGTCGCCCTCCATTCCGTTCAGAAGCTCTCTGCAGCAGCCCACGTCCGTGGTCACACAGGGACGGCCCGCGGCAAAGGATTCCAGGACGGAGAGGGGCTGCCCCTCCGAGATGCTTGTGAGGATGGTAAAATCCAGCTTTTCCATATATTCCAGGACGTTTACCATACCGGTAAAATAGATCTCCTGGACACCGAGCTGTTCCGCCAGTTCATAGCATTCCTTTGCGTACTGCTCATCGTCCTCCGGCCCGATCACATGGAGCCGGACGTTTGTCATCCGGAACCGCAGCTCGTAGAAGGAATAGATCAGCGTCTTGATATCCTTGATGGGAGCCAGCCGGACGATGGCTCCGATATCAACCCAGCCATCCGCCTTTTTCAGCGGGATGTTGCAGAAGCGTTCGTAATGGATCCCGTTTGTGACCACGCGGCAGCGCTCCGGGGAGCAGCCGATCTCAATCTGGGTCTTCCTGGCGTTGTCAAACAGGCTGGTGATCATGGATGCCTTGCTGTATATGGCATCGGAGAGCATGTAGAAAAAGCGCACCCAGAACCGTTTGAAGGCGGCGGGAACCCATCTGGCCCGGATGATCTCTTCTTCCCGTTCCCTGGTATAGATCCCGTGTTCCGTCAGCATGAACGGGGCGTGGTATTTATAGCTTCCCAGCCTGGCCATCAGGCCGCTGTAGCCAGTGGCAATGGCATGGTAGAGATCCGCCTTCGGGATATCCTGGCTGATGGTATACAGCACGGGAAGGAACATGGAACGCAGCGTATGGAACATGTCGGAAAACGCCGTATAGGGATAGTCCTTCTCGCAGATCCGGATCAGGATATTGAGGAATTCCTCACTGGTCAGAAAGGACATGGGCGGTATTTTCTTATCGTTGTACATTTCAAAGAGCACCTCCCAGTCCGGGCTCTTACAATGTACGAAATCTGTCAGCGCCTGCAGCTCCTTTCCCGCAAATTTATATTTTTTTCCGTCGGAGGTAAGCTTCAGGGCGTCCTGCAGGAAGATTTCCTTTACTTCCACGATGTTTTCCGGCAGTTCGTACTTGAACTTCCCTCTGTCCTCGGAGGAAGCGCCAATGGTCAGGAGCACGAATTCATGCTCCGGCATGGCCTTGATATACTGGTGCATCCAGGTGGACACGCCGCCGGTTACATAAGGGTAGCACCCTTCAAGAATGACACAGATACGCATGTTTTCCCTCTGTTTTTTGTTGCCGTCAGTGGTTCGTATTGTCGGTTTCTGTTTCCGGCGTCCCCCGCCGGATGACCACATGGGACGAGGCGGCGGAGACCAGATACAGGCCGCCGCCCATATCCTGCAGCGTGCCTCCGCTGATGCAGGTTTCAGGATCTTCCGGAAGCCTTCCGTTGATGCGCAGGAAAAGAAAGGCCTCGTCCTGGAAATTGTCCAGATCCAGGATGATCTCCTCCTGCGTGACCATCTGGTCCACATCCAGATAGTAATATCGCTGTACCGCGCCGGCCATTTCCGATGCGGTCAGGTTGCGGATCTCCGGGGCGGCCGTATACAGCCAGTCCAGATATTCCTCCAGCCGGCCGCGCATCGCTTCCCAGCCGGCTTCGGCGCCGCGGTCCACGTCCAGCACATCGTCCGGATGCTGGAAATGGGAGTTGACATAGTGGAGGTTCAGCTCGGAAAGGGCGGAAATCTCCATAAACGGATCGATGATCAGGCCGGAGATCACACGGGGGGTTTCCACGATGCCGTCCTGCGCCACCTCGAATTCCTGGGTATATTCCACGTCTCCTTCAAAGTAGATGCTGGCGATGGCCCGGATTTGAGGAAAATCCTCCGACAGGATCTGCCTTCCTTCCTCCGACAGGATATTGGAGGGCGGAACATAAACCTGGGGCGTGACGCCGGGATACAGGTCTTCCGTAAAGGAGATCAGCTCTTCGATGGAAGCGCGCATGTCTTCCCGGCTCTCCCAGTAATCATAGTCAAACAGACGTTCATAGGTTCCCGGAACATAATCTTCCCCGAAACCGGCGTCAAAGCCTTCCCTGCACAGTGGGATGTGGTTATAGCCGTGCAGCCCGATCTCGCCTCCCAGACGCAGAAGGGAGGAACCGAAATACTGGAACCGCTGGGTATTCATATTGGAGGAAAAGGGACCTTCCAGATTGTCCGAATAATCCTCGATGACCATCCCGCTGTAGCGGATGCCGTATTCCTGTGCAAGCTCCTGCAGATCCGGCCACCAGATATTGGTATAAAAATCGGAAACGCTCAGCCCGTAATCCCGTTCAATATAGGTGCTGGTACCGGAGGGGACGGGAGAGGGGAAATCATCCAGGTAAAAGGCGCTCGCGTTGATCACCGGCCAGGAAAAAGCGTCGGAAAGAAGGCTGTACGCAGCGGCGTACAGGCCGCGGTAGGCCTTCCCGGTGATCCCGAAGTTCATGAACACCACCCTGCCGTCCCCATGCTCCCGTTCCCAGAGGATGGGAAGCTCCCGTTCGTCGCTGCTGACGAGGTGAACGGTGCAGTCGCCGGACAGGCTCAGGGTCAGCGCGGATTCAAAGGGCTCTTCGATGAGAAAATCCTTTCCCTGTCCTCCCAGCAGCAGGTCGGAGCTGCACCGGAAGCCGGGAAGCTCATACATTTCCCAGCCGGATTCCTGAATCCCCATCTGGACGCCGAGAGAACGGAAGAAGTTATCGCCCTGGGGCGGGATATAGATCATGAGGCCGCCGCCGTCCGCCACCCAGTCCATGAGCGCAAAGGCCTGGTCGCCAAGGATATCATATTCCTTGATGGCGGCCACCACCTTCTCATACCGGCCGGGGGAGGGCATGGCCTGTTTGGACAGATCCACGAAATCCGCGGTCACATGGAGCTGCCCGAACAGGGAACGGACATCCTCTTCGGCAAGGACGGATTCCGGCTCCGCGCTGTTGCAGAGGACCAGACATTCCGCCCGCCCGTCTGTTTCCTTCTGGATCTCCGAAAAGGTCTCCCCGGGAAGGAGCGAAACCAGCGGTTCCTCCTGCGCATAACGCCCGTAGAACTGCTGGCCGATCAGGGCGACGGAAAGCAGGACGAACGCCAGACATATGATGATGACAGGGAAAAAGCGAAATCTTTTGTGGGTTCCCACTTAAATCCTCCTTCCTTCCGATACAGACAGCCGACAGCCTTCAGTCCCCGGACGCAAGGCCGATCGAGATCTCAGCCGCATCCGCCCTTAACAGATACAGTCCCCCGGCCAGCTCCGTCAGCTCCCCGCCCTGTACGCCGGCGGGGCTGCCTTCGTTGATCCGGACGAAAAGCCAGGCTTCATCCTGAAAATTGGAAAGGCTGATGCGGATCTCGTCTTCCAGCCGTTCCACCTGCGGATCCAGATAATAATACCGCTGTACGGCTCCGGCCGTTTCCGTCCCGGTGAGATTCCGGATCATGGGAGCGGAGGTATACAGCCAGTCCATATAGTGATCCAGGTTATTTCTCATGGTCTCCCAGCCCAGCGCCGCGCCGCGGTCTTCGTCCAGCGTATCGTCCGGGTGCTGGAAATGGGAGCTGACAAAGTGCATGTTCAGCTCGGAAAGCGCCGCGATCTGCATATAGGAATCCAGGACATAGCCGGAGATCACCCGCGGGGTCTCCACGATGCCGTCCGCCGCGACCTCAAATTCCTGCTCGTATTCCTGCTCGCCGGTAAAATAAATACTGGCGATCGCCTTCACATCCAGGAAATCCTCGGCCAGGATCTGCCGTCCTTCTTTGGAGAGGATGTTGGAGGGCGGGACATAGACCTGGAAGGCTTCGTCGGGATAAAGCTCCCGGCAGAAACGGTCCAGCTCCGCCATCGCGGCCCGGATGTCGTCGGGGCTTTCCCACGGTTTATAGGTGTCGAATTCATCCCCATAGTCAAAATTATCCAGTACCAGGGGCATGTGGTTATAGCCGTGGTAGCCGATCTCGCCGCCCATATCCAGAAGATCGTTGCCGAAATACCGGAAGCGCTGGATATCGCTGCTTCCCTCCAGCGGAGCACTGTTTTCATCGGAATAGTTCTCAATGACCAGCCCGGTGTAGCGGACGCCGTATTTTTCCGCCAGGTCCTTCACGTCCGGCCACCAGACGTTGGTGTAGAAGGTCCCGATATCCATATGGTAGTCCTGTTCGATATATTTTCCTTCTCCCACGGGAACGGGAGAGGGGAAATCGTCCAGATAAAAAGCGGAGGCATTGATCACCGGATAGACGCAGACGTCGGAGAGAAGACTGTAGGAGGCGGCGTAAAAACCGCGGTAAGCCTTCTCAAAATAGTTCAGGTTATTGACGACGACCGTCCCTTTGCCGTAGCTGCATTCCCAGATGATGGGAAGCTCCCGGTCGTCCGCGCTGACCAGATGGATGGTGCAGTCTTCATAGAGGGAAACGGTGCTGGAGGAATCATAGGGGTCGGAGATCTCAAAATCCTTTCCTTCTCCTCCCAGCATAAAATCGGAGGCAAAGCGAAGCCCGGCCACCCGATACTGCTCGTAACCGATTTCCCGGATCCCCATCCAGCCCATGACAAGGCTGTAATAGGTCAGGCTGGAGGGCGGACAGACCGTCAGCAGATTCGTCCCGTTCTTTACCGCGTCGAAAATGTCGAAGATCTGTTCCCCGAACACATCATAATCGTCCGTTGCGATGACCACATTTTCATAGCCGGAAAGCGAAAGCCTGCCGTTCTCCTGCATGTCCTGCTCCCGGAAGGAAACCTTCATTTCCGACAGCACGTCGCTCATCTGCTTTCTGGCGCTGGCGGAAAGAGGGACGGAGCTGTCCCAGATCAGCAGGCATTCCGCCTCCTTTTCCGGAGATTCTGCCGTAAAGAGGCTCTGCTCCAGGACATCCAGCGTCAGGCCGCTGCTCGTATAGACAATATTGCGCCTTTCGAACAGAAGGGCGGCGATCATCAGGCAGAAGAGAAGCATGGCCCACTGCATCCTGCCAAACAGGATCCCGTGAGGTTTTCTGCCCTTTAAGGATGTATTTTTTTTATGCCATTCCGTTCTGCCTGCCATTGTCGTCCTTCCAGAATTCCACCGTTTTCCTTGCGTCCGGCGTCAGATAGATGTTCCGTTCCCGGATCAGCGCGAGCATCCGGCTGATCCGCTCCCTCTGCCTGCGCGCGATCCCCAGACGGATGTGCATCATGTAGCCATCCTCCATCTGCGGCCATTTTTCCAGCACATGGTCCGCGCAGGAGACTGCGACCGCGTCGTCCTCCAGGGAAAGGGAGGTTTCAAAATACCGATGATACAGGGACAGCTCCTCCTCTTCGGAATTGTATTCCCTCCGGAGCATATCTTCCAAAAGCTCCTGCAGCTCAAGCTGGCGGTTCCTTTTCATATTTCCTTCCAGGAGCCCGCTGTCCACGTAGGCTTCCAGCGTCTGCAGATAAGCGGCCAGGCGGCTGCGGGACGTCCGGTCCTCCTCCCAGTCCTGCCTGCGCTTCTGCAGCTCGGTTTCATAGTCCTTCTGCAGCTCCACCATGGCGGTGGTAGCATAGTGGACCACCTCCACGTCGTCGTTCATGCGCGCCTTATTCAGGACGTCCACGTACTGGCCCGTATCATGATACAGGATATCCATGATAAGCTCCCGCCTGGTGGACGCGTCGTTGATCAGAAGCGCCTCCTGGAGCGGAACGATCAGATTCCTCGCCGGTTCTTCTTCCATCAGGATGCTCCGGTGGATCTCATCGTTGATCCGGAGCTTTTCGATGCCGACTTCCTTTTTGGCCTCCTGATCGCCGCGGGATTCCCATTCCAGGATCAGAAGACAGCAGAAGCCAAAGATTGGGATCAGAAGGACCATCACCATGACGGCGGAGCTGCTTTTCAGGATGCCGGCTTTGATCAGGAGGAAGGCCGCCAGGCAGAGGATACAGTGAATGATGATAAGAAAAAGTAGCATTTATCCACCTGCCTTCTCTGTCACACAGTAGCGCAATCCCGTGGAAGCCAGACGGCCTTCCACGAAGCGGAAGCTTTCCTGGTTCACCTGGGTCAGAAGAAGATAGAGCCGTCCGTCCGGCCCTTCCCCGATCACATCCGCCGCGCGGATCATCCGGGAAAGCCTGTCGCTGACCTTCTTTTTATCGGTTTCATCAAGCCGGAGCAGCACATATTCGGCGATCTGGCGGTCCTTCATCTCTTCCTGGACGGAAAGGATCTCCATGAAGCGCTCCGGGCGCATGACGTTGGTGTCCGGGTAATAGATCTGCCGTTCCGTCAGCTCCGTATATTCCAGCGCCCGCAGGAAGGAGGTCTGGACCAGGCCGCAGAGGATGCGGAACATGTTCATATAATTCATCCCGTACTGCTCCGGGCTCACGTCATAAATGACGATGAACAGGACCAGCTTTCCGTCCCGGAAGATCCCGTTCGCGTAGACGGGCATATTTTCTGTCATCTGGGTGTTTTTATATACATTCCCGGCCCTGACGGTACGGAACAGATCACCGATCTCTTCCAGGACGGCGGATTTGGGGAGCCTGGAACGGAGCTGGTTGGAGCAGGCGACCAGCCTGCCGAAGCGCTCGTACTGATCCACCGAGTAGATGGCGATGCTGTGGTTTTCCAGGATGTCCTCCATCGTCACGAGGGCTTCCAGGAAAATGCTCTGGGGGACCACATGATCCAGCTTCTGGACCGCGTCGAAGATACGGCCGAAGCTGTCCTTGAAGCCAAGGATCTGCTTCTTGTATTCGCCCTTGTTTTCCATCGTGCTCTGGTAGACTTCGTTCAGGAAGATGTATTTGTCCCGGAGCAGGGCGTATTCCTCCTGGGAAAAGCGGATCTCCTCCGTTTTCTTGTTCTTGACGTAGCCGGTCACGGAGCCCGCCATGATGTAGATCATGAAGGGGATCCAGTTTTCCACGTTATAAAACAGGAGCGTCCAGTCCGTACCCTGCCTCAGATACTGAAGCAGCAGCGCAACGCAGGAAAGGACGGCGGAGAACACGCCGATACGGATGCCGTGGACCGTACCCATGATGACGACGAAGAACAGCCTCACGTCCACGAAACGGAAATAAACGTCGTTTCCGATGAGATGGTGCAGGAACTCGGAAAGGAGAAAGCCGACGAGCATTTCCAGGTATCCGATGAGCCTGCCGCCGCGGTTCAGGAGGGCTTCCGCAAGATCTCCCGCAGTGTGCCGCCTTTTCCCGGAATTTCCCGTGAAAACCCGGTACAGCCGAAGAATCTGCTCCATCACATCCTCCCTGGGGATCCAGCCGTATTCCCTGCGGAGCCTGTGCGGGTATTCCTCCCGGCTGATCACATCCGCGCGGTTTTCATAGAGGATCTTCACCTGCGGATCGATATTTTTCAGAAGCGCTTCCAAGTCTCCGTAGGTATGCAGATATCCGCTGACAACGGAAAAGGAATCGGAAGCGTCGTCCTCTTCCTCCGCGATCCGGCTGATGAGGTCGGCCAGGTCGCGCTGGCTGATAAAATCCAGCCGGTCCTGCGCCCGGAAGGGCAGCAATACCTTTTTCTTCTGCTGTACCTGCCGGAAAACGGAGCCAAGGAAATTATCCGCGTTGACGGAATCCGCCAGATGGGGAAGGCGCAGGATGATGGTCTTTAAGGAGGTTTTGGCGGAATAGAACCGGCAGAGCGCCTCCAGATGGCCCGCGCACAGGCCGGAGGCCTGACAGTAATCCCGGTCAAGCTCCATCCCTCCCGTCCCGACCACCGGGACATAATTCTGGCTTTCCTCCGTGGACAGCAGGATAAACTTATCCGCATGGGAGCGGATGGCCTGAAGGAGCGTCTGTTCCAGCTCGCGAAGCTCATCCGGATAGCCGTTTCCTCCATCGGAAAAACCGGATACGAACAGGACCGTATGAAAAGAATACACGTCAAAAAGCTGATTGAAGGCTTCCTCTCCGGGGTGGGTGTGATAAAACCGCTTCCCGGGACTGTGGACGCAGTCCTTCCCCGCGACAACGACCCGAAGGTCGCTGTCGAGCGCGTCCAGCAAATCGTCCTTGATCGCATTTGTATAGCCTGTAATAAGAAAATCCGTCATATATCTTGCCCGTCCCTTGAAGTGCTGTGGCAGGCTGACCGTAGCTTTGGCGGCGCAGCCTGTTTCCGGATGAAAAAAAGGCCACAATCAAAGAGGATGATTGCGGCCGGACGACCTTATGCAGCCGGAAGAGACCACATGTCAGGTTCCAAACTTTGCGTCCCTGCATTTCTACAGGTTTGCCTTTGAAATACCGTTTCCGGATCAGATCCGGCTTTCGCAGAGTATCTTATTCTGCGAAAAAACAATGAAAAGTCGTTAACTAACAGAAATTTTACAGTTTCATACCCGGTTTGTCAAGTTTTTATTCGTGAAATGCCTGAAAATGGAGCAAAAGGAAAAATATGGCATACGGGCATATCAGGAAAAAGAAAGACTTCCTGTCCAGAATCCTTTTTATTAAAGGATAGCGGATCGTTGCAGATGTTGCCCGGCCATTTGCTTTGCTTCCTTATTACATTATATACTTGGCCCGGTTTAAAAAACAGCTTTGCGGAAATACTGAAAAGAGAAATACTGAGAAGAGAACATTCCCGGCATTCCACTTTCATTATGACAGAACGGGGGGAATATATGATGTCACCGGACAGACCCGACCTTGATTTCCTGCTGCGGGACAGCGCTGACAACGGCTTCCGCGGTTTTTTTCTTCATTATCAGCCGCAGTTCCGCACGGCTTCCGGCGCGCTCTACGGCGCGGAAGCCCTGGCCAGATGGCGCTGCGCGAGATACGGAAGCGTAGCGCCGGACGAATTCATTCCCATACTGGAAGAAAGCGGCAGGATTGCCGGCTTCGGGAAATGGGTCTTCCGGGAGGCGGCGGCCCGGTGCGCGCAGTGGCGCAGGAAGCGTCCCGATTTCCGGATGAGCGTGAACCTGTCCTGCCGGGACCTGGAGCAGGGGGATATGGAACGGTTCGCCCTGGCGACCCTGCGCCGCCTGGGGCTTCCGGCAGAAAACATGGTGCTGGAGCTGACGGAATCCTGGCCTGTGCCCGACAGCCGGGGAAAAGAGGAAACCGTCATGCGCCTGCGCCGGACGGGAATGGAGCTCGCCATGGACGATTTCGGAAGCGGCTATTCTTCCCTGCTTTCTCTCCAGAAATTTCCCTTCGATCTGGTAAAGATCGACAAAGCGTTCATAAAGGGCGCGGCGCAGGGCGGCGCGCGGGCGGCCTTTGTCCCTTCCCTTGCGCGGCTCTGCCACAGCGTCGGCTGCCAGGTCTGTCTGGAGGGTGTGGAAACAAAGGAGGAATACGAAGCCGTAAAGCCGCTTGGCATCGAGGTGATGCAGGGGTATTATTTCGGACGCCCGGTCCCGGCGGAGGAATTCGAACGGCTGTATCTGTGAACCACATCCTAAAATTCTTGAAAGCTCCCCCATATTTTGTTATTATCGTATTAGCGGACAGAGGTATGCGGCCGTGCTATCCGGCACGGGCCGGGGCGGCGTATCCGCCGCCAGGCAGGAAGGCTCTGTCCGGGAACGCATTTTGAAAGAACGGAAAGGAAAGCGGTTATGCGGAAGGCGAAAGAGAAGCCCGGAAGCGCCAGGGGGGGTAAAGCGCTCTGGAGAGAAGACGGCAGAAGGGGGCTTGCTGCCGTCCGTTGCGGGAGAAGGAAAATGAAGGAACGGCATATTCCGGACAGGCTGGCGCGGGATTTTGTGCAGGAGGCGGCAAAGATCAACGGGCTTATGATGACCGGGGTGAGCTTTTTTGCGGTAGGGGTAGAGCTTTTTAACATGGTACGGGTCCTGGCGCTTTCCGGGGCCGGCCTGGGGACGTTAAACAACCGGATCTATTTTGGCTTTTATCTGGTCCTGTTCCTCGCGGGCCTGGGATACCTGATCCTGGAAAGTCTGCTGAAGATGGGGGAGCAGGCGAAATATAAGCTGTCGCTGGTAAGCGGGAGCGTGTTCCTTTTGTGGCACACATTTTTTAACATGTATGACATGTACCGGTCGGTGTCCGCGGGAAAGATCATGGCGATCACGACGCTGGTGGCCTTTTCCGCCCTGTATATGATGCGGCCGCTGTACGCGGCGGTCAATCTCGCGCTGAATTTCGCGCTGCTGATCCCCTGGATCTACCTGGTGAGCGGCAGGGATCCCGGCGTGCTGATCAACTATTCCATCGCGGCGGCGCTTTGCCTGGTGATCTATATCGTCCGGTTCCGGAACATCTGCCTGGAGCTGGGCCAGAAGGAGCAGATCTCCGACATCACCAGGCAGTTGGAGGAATCTAGGAAGCAGTTCAGCTTAAGCAGGGAGCAGTACGCGCTCATCCTTCAGAAAGGTCATTTCATCACCTTTGAGTGGAATCTGGAGAGCGGAGAGGTCCGGTTCTCCGGGGAATGGGAAAGGGTGTTTGGCAAGGAAGGCCTGATCCCGGACGTGGAGGAGTTCATCCGGATGGGAAGAAGGCTGAAGCCGCCCTACAAGGCGGAGATTCTGGGATGTATGGAAAACCTGAAAAAGGGGGAGCTTTATCAGAAAAGGAATCTGCTTCTGCCCGTGGCCGGAGGAGAGGAGCGCTGGTACGAGCTGCACCTGATCCGGCAGTCGGAAGGAGAGGACGGAGCCGCGGTCGGGATCGGTATGCTGTTTGACATCATGGACCAGAAGCAGCGCATCATGGAGCTGGAAAAGGAACTGCAGATGGACAACTTTACCCGGCTCCTGAACAAGACGGCGATGGAAAGCTACGCGGGCAGGAGGCTGGGAGAGCTGCGGGAAAGGGAGCGGCTGTACATGCTGATCCTGGATATGGATCATTTTAAACGGATCAACGACAGCTTCGGACATCCCTGCGGCGACCATGTGCTGGAGAAGGTGGCGGAGCTGATGAACGCTTCCGCGCCGGAGGGCGCCAGAGTGGGAAGGCTGGGCGGGGACGAGTTTGGCGTGGCCCTCGTCACCAGGAACGGCGGGCAGTCCTTTATGGAGTACGCGAGGAAGCTGGTGGAGGAGATCCGGCAGATCCGGTGGAACGGGGAGGACGTGGGAGCGGGCTGCAGCATCGGGGTCGCCTCCGCGGGACGGAAAGAAGCCTCCTGGGAGCAGCTTTATCACAATGCCGACAGGGCTCTTTACGCGGCAAAGCGGGCAGGAAGAAACTGCGTATATGAATACGATGGGACGACGGAATGAACGGACAGAATGAGGACAGACGGAATAAAAAGGAAGAATCGGCAATACAGAGAAAAACAAGGCGGATCGCGGCGGCGACCCTGCTGGTCGGGGCGATATTGCTTGCCGGCGGAGGCCTGACCTACCTGATGCTTCAGAACATTCTGAACAGCACGACGGATTCTCAGATCAGGATGGCCGCGGCGGGCTACAGGAACGATGTGCTCCGGCTGGTGCGCGGGGATATCCAGATCCTGCGGACGGCGAGGGGGCTCCTTGACCGGGAGGATTTCGCGGACAGCGGCGCGCTTTCCGAGAAGCTTTCCCGGATCGGCGGGGAGAATCCCTTCCCGGAGATCTTTTGCCTGGGCGAGGGGATCGGGCTGCGGCTCACGCCGGAGGAGGGCGTGAAGACGGGCGTATCCGGGGAGAGCCTTCCGGAGCCGATGAGAGAGGCGGCGCAGCGGGCCTGGGAAGGGGAAACGGCGGTATCGGATATTTTTTATGACAGAGAGGCGGAAGGAGAGAAGCTGTTTGCCGTCTGTGTGCCTGTGATGGAGGACGGGAAGGTATTCGGCGTGCTCGCGGCCTGCGATCTGGCGGAGCGGGTCGGCGAGCTGATCGCGGGGCAGCTTCCGGAAAACAGCTACAGCTATGTGCATCTGATCGGGGACGACGGCATCTTCCGGATCCGTTCGGGGGAAGAGGGGCTGCCGGAGGATGTGGAATTCGTTTTTGATAATCCGCACCTGCCGGAGGAGCTGAAGGACGAGATGCAGGCCGTCCTGACGGCGGGCGAGAGCGGCATGTTCACGGCCCGCATCGACGGGACGCGCTACAAGATATTTCTGGAGCCGGTGGGGCTGAACGGCTGGTATCTGTGCTGTGTGAATTCCCTGAAAGAGGTGATCGGTTCCGTCTACTGGGTCATCGCCTGGACCCAGGCGGTCATCATCGTCATCCTGGCGCTCTGCATCGTGCTGGCCGTGTCCGGCTACCGGCTTTTACAGAGCAGCAGCCGGAAGCTGCTGCAGGCCGCTTACGGGGATCCGCTGACGGGCGGCTGCAATCTGTCCGGCTTTGTGAAAAAGCTGGGGGAGATGGGCGGCCGTGAAGGAGAATTCTGGGTGGCCTCCCTGAACATTTATCAGTTCAAGTTCGTGAATGAGATCTTCGGAAGGCAGCAGGCGGATTTCCTGCTGAAATATATCGGAAAGTTCCTGGAGGCGGAGCTGGGAGAGGAGGAGTTTTTCGGCAGGGAAAGCGGAGATTTCTTCTATCTGTTCCTGCGCGGGACGGACCGGGAAGATGTCGGAGAACGGCTGCGCGGCCTCATGAAGAGGATCAAGGAAGCGCCCGAACTGGGAAAGAGCACCTACCATCTTCTGTTTTACTGCGGCGTGACAGGCTCGGAGGGACAGAACAGAAACGCGGAGCTTCCCTCCCGTATGATGACGCAGGTGATGTTCGCCCTGGACAAGGCGGGCGAGACCCATCAGGATAACGTATGGTTTTACGATACGAAGCTCCATGAAAAGGAGAAGATGGAAAACTATGTGGAAAGCCATATGCACCAGGCGCTGGCGGACGGGGAATTCCGGCTGTATCTGCAGCCGAAGGTCAGCCTGGCGGACGGAAGCCTGGAGGGGGCCGAAGCGCTGGTCCGCTGGGTGACCGCGGACGGAACCATGATCTTCCCGAACGATTTCATCCCCCTGTTTGAGAAGAACGGCTTCTGTGCCAGGCTGGACATGTATATGATGGAATGCGTCTGCAGGCATATCCATGGCTGGATGGCGCGGGGGATCCGGCCGGTGCCCGTTTCCGTGAACCAGTCCCGCCTTCTGTTTTATGAAAAGGACTATCCGGACAGGCTGAAGGAGCTGGTTTCCCGCTATGGGGTACCCTCCGGTCTGATCACCCTGGAGATCCTGGAGGGGCTTGCAATCGGAAACGTGGAGGAGATGAATGAAAAGATCGCCGTGCTTCAGAAGGACGGCTTCCGGATATCCATGGACGATTTCGGGACCGGATATTCTTCCCTGAACGTGCTCGGCTCGCTGAATATCGACGAGCTGAAGCTGGACCGGGCGTTCCTGATGGAGGTTTCCAAAGGAGAGAACCAGAGGCAAAGGACGGTCATGGAGATGGTGATCGCG
Source organism: Candidatus Eisenbergiella intestinipullorum (assembly GCA_019119815.1). Lineage (GTDB taxonomy): Bacteria > Bacillota > Clostridia > Lachnospirales > Lachnospiraceae > Eisenbergiella > Eisenbergiella intestinipullorum. The sequence continues at coordinate 134,931 of DWWH01000007.1, forward strand.
CTGGCGGGCCGCCTGCGGATCGCCATGGTCGCCGAAGGCGTGGAAACGAGGGAGGATGAGGCGCTGGTCCGGGAGCTTGGCTGCGACACGGGACAGGGCTATTATTACAGCAAGCCCGTGAGCGCCGCGGCGTTTGATGCTGCGTTTATGGAAGAGGCGGCGGGAGAAAAAGGAAGGGAGAGCGGCGTATGAAGAGAAACGGACCGCCGGGAAAGGCGGCGAGGGTATACCGGAAGATCCGGCTGTATGTGATCATTTATCTGTTCCTTCTCGCCCTGGGGCTGAACAGCTACGCGATCCAGCGCAGGGCCCTTCTGAAAAACGCCGGCCAGTTGGGAGATTCCCTGGCGGCCAGCTATGCCGCGGAGGAGAGGAACAATCTGACCGTATATGAGACGCTGCTTTCCTTTGGCACGCTGAACCTGGACCGGCTGATGGAGGAGGAAAACTGGACGCAGGAGCGCAAGGAGAGCTGGCTTCTGCAGTATTTTCAAAGGGTGCTGGCCGTGGTCGGGCAGAACCGGGTGGATCCCTATGCGGCGGTGGATGGAAGAATCGTCGCGGCGAATCCCTGGGAGGGAGACGCGGATTATGATTACAGGCAGACGGAATGGTACCGGATGGCGGACGAAGCGGAAGGCCGGGTCGTATTTACGGACGTGTATACGGACGAGATCCATAACAGGCCGGTCCTCACGGTGGCGCAGAAGTGCACGACGGACGATGTGGTCATCGCTTTCGATATTTTCCCGGAAAATTTTCAGTTTGAGTCCGACAGTCCTTCCCTGCCGGAAAACGGTTCCTTCTATCTCTGCGACAAACACGGCACGCTGATCTGGTATGATACCAATCTGAGCGGCCATTCCGACGGGGAGATCCAGGAATATGTGAGCAGGCTTCTGGGAATGGCGGAGCGGGGAGAGTTGGAGGACTACGACGCGTCGGTGCGCTCTCCCGACAATGACCGGAGGGCGGTCTATTATCATGAAATGTCCAACGGCTGGCAGGTGGTCCTGACCGTTCCCTATGAGACGCTGTTAAGCGGACTGAAGCAGTTCACCCTGGTGTTTTTCATCGTGATGGCGGCCTGCCTGGCCGCGATCGTCGTGACCGCCTGGAGGGATATCCGCCTGAACGCGCAGATCGAACGGACCAATGAGACCATCCGTGTACTGGGGAATTCCTACTACGCCCTTTACCGGGTGGACTGTAAGAGGGAGACCTACGAAATGATCAAGGGCTCCGACTATGTGCGCAGCAGGATCCCGCAGACGGGAAGCTATGAACAGCTTAGGCAGGTGATGGGAGAGGTCATTGAAAAGGACGTTTACAGGGAATTCATGGAGAGCTTTTCCCTGGAGAGCATCCGGAAGCTGGTGAAGAACCGGGTGAAGGATTTCGGAGGGGACTTCCGCAGGATCTTCGGGGATTCCTATCACTGGATCAACGTGCGGGTGCTTTTTGACGAATCCCTCCTTCCGGAGGAGGCTGTCCTGTGCTTCCGGGAGGTGGACCAGGAAAAGAAGCGGCAGTTTGAGGAGCGCAGGCTTCTGGAAAACGCGCTGGAAAATTCCAGGAACAGCGAAAAAACGAAGCAGGCCTTTTTCAGCAATATGTCCCACGATATGCGCACGCCCTTAAACGCGGTCATCAGCCTGTCGGACCTGGCGCTTTCGCATGTCGAAGATCCGGAGAAAACGAAGGATTATCTGGAGAAGATCCGCTTTTCCGGAAAGCAGCTTCTGGAGCTGGTCAACGATATCCTTGAGATGTCCCGGCTGGAGCAGGGGAAGGTGGTGCTGGATCATCAGGAATTCAATCTGGAAAAAAGCATCGCGGACATCACGGCGGCCTTCCGTCTGCAGGCGCAGCAGGAGGGAAAACAGTTTACGGTGGAGATGGACGTCCGGGACATGTGGATCCTGGGAGACAGCTTCCGCCTCAGCCAGATCCTGAACAACCTTCTTTCCAACGCGTTCAAATTCACGTCCAAAGGGGATGAGATCGCGCTGCAGGTGAAGCAGTTTGACAGCATGGGAAGCGCGAAATATCAGTTCGTCGTCCGGGATACGGGGCTTGGCATGTCGGAGGAATTCCTTCCGCATCTGTTTGAACCCTATGCCAGAGAGACCCGTTTTTCCTCCCAGAAGATCACCGGCACGGGGCTTGGCATGCCGATCGTGAAGAACCTGGTCACGCAGATGAGCGGCGAGATCCATGTGGAAAGCAGCCTGGGAAAGGGGACTGTCTTTACCCTGACCGTCCCGTTCCAGGCGGAACGGGAGGAGACGGCCGCTTCCGCCGAGAAGGAGGACAAAGCGAAGGAGAAGGAGACCTTCTCGCTGGAAGGCAGGAGAGTGCTGCTGGCGGAGGACAATCTGATCAACATGGAGATCGCGACGGAGATCCTCACCATGCACGGCGTGGAGGTGATCCCGGCGGAAGACGGGGAGAAGGCGGTGGAAGCCTTCCGGGAATCGGCGCCGTTTTCCATCGACGCCATCCTGATGGATATGCAGATGCCGCGCATGGACGGCTGCGAGGCGGCGAAACGGATCCGGGCCCTGCGCCGCCCGGATTCCGGGGTCCCGATCATCGCGGTCACGGCGAACGCCTTTACCGAGGATATCGCGGCGACCTCAAAGGCAGGGATGGACGCGCACATCTCCAAGCCCATTGATTTCAACATATTGTGCCGGACGCTGGAAAGCCTGATCGAACAGAGAGCATGAAAAAGGTCCGGAGACGAGAGAAAGGAGAAGCGGATGGAGAACGGGAAGCATGCGGCCTTTGCGGTTTCTCAGACGATGCTGATCGTGGACGACGATTTCATAAACAGAAGCATTCTGGAACAGATTTTTTCTCCCTATTATCAGATCGAGGAGGCGGAAGACGGAAAAGAGGGGCTGGAACGGATCCTCCGTGACCCGGAACGGCTCTGCGCCGTCCTCCTGGATGTGGTGATGCCGCAGATGGACGGCATCCAGGTCTTAAAAGCGCTGAAGGACAGAGGGCTGACGGAGAAGATCCCGGTGTTTCTGATCACCGCGGAGGCCAGCGGCGGCGTGATGCGAGAGGGCTATCAGCTTGGCGTGATGGACGTGATCGAAAAACCCGTGATCCCCTATGTGGTGCTCCGGCGTGTGCAGTCCGTGGTGGAGCTGTTTCGCGCCAGGGCGCGGCTGAGCAGCGTGGTGGAGCTGCAGCAGTGGGAGCTTCTGGAGAAGGCGCGCAGGATCGTGGAGCTGAACCAGGGGATGATCGAGGCGCTCGCGGCCGCCATTGAATTCAGGGACGGGGAGTCGGGAGAGCATGTCAGACGGATCCATGACATCACGGCGTATCTCCTTGGGAACACGGATATGGGAGAAGGCCTTTCCCGGGAGGAGATCGAGAATATCGCGCTCGCGGCCGTCATGCACGATGTGGGCAAGATCGCCATCCCGGACGCCATCCTGAACAAGCCCGGCAGGCTGACGCCGGAGGAATATGAGATCATGAAGACCCATACCGTCCAGGGCGCGCAGCTTCTGGAGACGATCCCGCAACTGCGCGGAAGCAGCGCCTACGCTTACGCCTGCGATATCGCGAGGCATCATCATGAGCGCTGGGACGGGAAGGGCTATCCGGACGGCCTGAAGGGGGATGAGATCTCCGTCTGGGCCCAGGTGGTTTCCCTGGCGGACGTCTATGACGCCCTGACCAGCAAGCGGGTGTACAAGAAGGCGTTTGACGCCGAACGGGCGCTGGAGATGATCCGGAACGGGGAATGCGGGACCTTCAGCCCAAGACTTCTGGACTGCTTCCTGAAGGCGGAGCCGGAGATCCGGAAAATGTATGAGGGCTGACGCGGCCGCGCGGCGCGCGGCGGAGACCGGCGGGCCGCGGCAGGGCTGCATGGCGTGCGGCGGAGACTGGCGGGCTGCGGCAAGGCTGCATGGCGTGCGGCGGAGACCGGCGGGCCGCAAAAGGTATGGACTAAGGCCAGCGCGGCCGCGGAAAGGAATGGAGGGAAAATATGGACAGACAGATACTGATGGATGCGGGGATCGACGCGGAGAGCGCGTTAAACCGGATGATGGGAAGCGAAGCCCTGATGAAGCGGCTCTTTTTGAAATTTCTGGAGGACAAGAGCTTTGCCGCCCTTTCCGCCAGCGTGGAACAGGGCGACCGGGAGGCGGCCCTTACGGCGTCCCATACGCTGAAGGGAATGTGCGGCAACCTGTCCATGGACCGGCTGTACGGACTTTTTTCCGCCCAGGTGGATCTGATCCGGGGCGGAAGCTGGGACGCCGCCGCCGCCCTGATGCCGCAGATCGGCGCGGCATATGAGGAGGCGGTCTCGGCGATCCAAAGGTGTTTTGGATAAGGGAAGGCTGGATCGGGCAGTCAGGAACGGATGTTCCGGGCTTTTTTCCGGTCTTTTTAAGCCCCCTCTTCCTCCGGCTTGGCTCCCAGGCTGTCGATGATGGTGATGACCAGGCCGCGGATGTTGTTTTCCGTGGTCCGGTAGGGCGCGATGCGCAGGGTATAGAACCGGCCGTTCATGGCGGTCACTTCCCGGTCGATGGGCACCAGGTTCTTGAGCACCTTGTTGGCGTCGGAAATGATGTCCTCATCCGGGAAGCTGTGCGCGAAGATCTGCAGGGAGCGTCCCACGTCATGCTCCATGAGCTGGAATTCCCGGCCCACATATTCCGTGAATTTCCGGATGTTCAGGTTGCTGTCAACGAAGAGGATGCCGATCATGGTGGAGGAGAGGAAGTTGGAGAGGTCGTTGGTGAGCATGGTCAGCTCGTCCAGCTTCTGCTGATATTCCGTGTTGACGGTATACAGCTCCTCGTTCACGGACTGCAGCTCCTCGTTGGAGCTCTGCAGCTCTTCGTTCGCGGTCAGAAGCTCCTCATTGGCTGCCTGCAGCTCCTCATTGACGGTTTCCAGCTCCCCGATGGTGGATTTCAGGTCGTTCTGGGATTCATGCAGCTCCTGCTCCAGATCGGCGATCCGTCTGGCCGCGGTCGTATCCACATCGTATTTTTCGGTCACGCCCGGAAGATTGCCGGGAGCGTTCTTATCCTCCTGGAACAGGACGGCGATCAGGCCGGTGTCCTCCCTGTCCTGCCCGGGAACGGGGCTGACGGTCAGGCTGACGGTCCTGCGCCCGGAGGGACAGTCCACGGCGATCCCGGTGTAGGTGACGGAGATCCCCTCCGACCGGCAGCGGTTCAGCGCGGTGGAGGCCACCAGGCTCAGATCCCGGTTGAGCATGCTGAAGAAATTGAAGGTGGCCTTCCCGGGGGCGATGGAGAGATATTCCGTATAGTCCCCGAAGAAGTGGATCACATTATTGGATTCGTTCAGCACGACGGACGCGGGAAGGTAGGACTCCAGGAAATGTACATAGGAGCTTTCCAGCGCGTAGTCCCCGGCGCCCCGGTCATGCGGGCTGACCGCCTTGGGCGAGATGGTGCGGATATCGGGGATGTTGAAGGTCGGCGGGGTAAATTCATCCACCTTGCCCTCGCTCTTGTGGACATAAATTTTTTCAGCGCTGCAGACCGGACGGAATACGCTGGAGAATTCCCCTGCGGTTTCGCTTTTTCCCAGGAAAAGGTAGCCGCCGTTTTTCAGGGCGGAGTGGAAGATGGCGAACAGGGATCTCTGCAGGACGGGCTGGAAATAGATCATCACGTTCCGGCAGCAGATCAGGTCCAGCTTCCCAAAGGGCGGGTCGGAGAGCATGTTGTGGGGGGCGAAGATGATCATCCGCCGGATCTCCTTCGAGATGATGTACTGCTCGTTCTTTTTGGTGAAAAAACGGGCGAGCCGCTCCGTGGACACATCGTCCAGGATGCTTTCCGTATAGACGCCCTTTCCGGCCTGCTCGATGGCGCGGCTGTCCACATCCGTCGCGAAGATCTTGATGTCCCTCTGCACGCCCAGCTCCTCCAGGGTTTCCCGGAACAGGATGGCGAGGGAATAGGCCTCTTCGCCGGTGGAGCAGCCCGCGCTCCAGACGCGGATGGGATCCTTTTCTCCGGCGTGCTCCACGATGCTGTAGATGATGTTCATTTTCAGTTTTTCAAAAAAGGAGGGATCGCGGAAGAAGTTGGTGACGCCGATGAGGATCTCCTTTACCAGGATGCCCGCCTCCTCCGCGTTGGAGGAAAGCAGCTTCACATAGTCCGAAAGCCCCGCACTGTGCGTGACCACCATCCGGTGCTCGATGCGGCGAAGCACCGTGGTGCGTTTGTAGTTGGTGAAGTCGATGCCGCTGTTCTTCTTCAGGATGGCGTAGATCCGGGAGAAGGTCTCGTCGTCGGAAAACAGCTCCTCCTTTTCCTGCGGGCGGATGATGGTGGGATAGCTGGAAAAATTCAGGATCTCATCCACGATCCCGTCCGGGGAAAGGATGAAATCGGCAAGGCCGGTATTGATGGCGCTTCTTGGCATCCCGTCAAATTTCGCCGTGTCCGGATTATGGACGATCACCAGGCCGCCGTGCTCCTTGACGATCTTGATGCCGCTGGTCCCGTCGGAGCCGGTCCCGGACAGGACGACGGCGATGGCGCGCTCCCGCTGTTCCTCTGCCAGAGAGGTGAAGAAGATATCGATGGGGTGGTTGAGCATGCCGTGGTTGAATTCGGTCAGATAAAGCCGTCCGCCGCGGAGGGTCAGGTTGTTCTTGGGCGGAATGAGATAGACAGTGTTCGGGCGTACCGGCATCTCATTTTCCGCCTGCAGGACGCGCATCTGGGTGTGCTTGCCGAGAATGTCGGCCATCAGGCTCTTGTAATCGGGCGACAGATGCTGGACCACGATAAAGCTCAGCCCGCTGTTGGGGGGCATGTGCTGGAAAAACTGCTGAAGGGCCTCCAGCCCTCCGGCCGACGCTCCGATGCCGATAATGAGCGGGGAATCAGGCTGCTCTCCTTCCTGCCTGGTCTGTACGGTATTGTCCGCTGTCATCAGGGTACCTCCTTTGAAAGTTTTCAGATGGGATCTGTTTTCTGTCATATCTGTCAAAACGCGTAAAATCATTTTTGCTTCAGCTTCATGCGCGGTTCTGCCTCAGATACTGGTCCTCAAACCGTTTGACCGGAAGAGGCCGCGCGTAGTAATAGCCCTGGGCGTAGGTGCAGCCCGCGGCCAGAAGGGCGGCTTCCTGCTGCCTGTTTTCCACGCCCTCCGCGATGCAGCTCATGTTGAAATTCCGGCAGATGCGCACGATATTTTCCACCAGCATCCGGCTGATCTCGTTGCCGGGAAGGTCGTTGATCAGGGTGCGGTCCAGCTTGATCGCGTGGAAGCGGATGTTGCTGAAAATGGACATGTTCGCGTAATGGGAGCCAAAATCGTCCAGGTCGAAGCGCAGGCCGTACTCGCGGAAGCTGTCCACGACGGAAGCGAGAGTGGCTTTTTCCACATCTCCCGCGGTCTCCGTGATCTCCAGCGCCACCCGCTCCGGAGGGATCTCCGGGAAATGGCTCTGGATCGCCAGAATGGACGCCAGCGTGGTCGGATTGAACAGAGTGAAACGGGAAATGTTCACGGAAACGTTCACATCCGGAAAGCCGAGCCGCTTCCATTCGCTCATCTGCTCCATCACCTTTTCCAGCATCAGAAGATCCAGGTCGCGGATGGTGCCGTCCTTTTCCATGAGCTCGATGAACTGGCCCGGCGGGACGATGTGGCCCGCCCGGTCGATGCCGCGCACCAGCGTCTCGGCTCCGGCGAGGCTTCCGTCGCGCATATCGACCTTCGGCTGGAAATAGACGATGAAATCCCCCCTGGAGGTGGCTTCCTGCACGTCGAAGCGGCTTTCCTCCAGGAAAGCGAGCCGCTCTCCCGTGTCCTTCCAGACGGTTTCGCAGCGCATGATGGAACGGGCCTCCTTCACCAGGTTCCTGGCGTTGTAGATGCCGTCCGCCCAGGTATAGCCGATCCGGATCTGTCCGGGATAACGCCGCTGGAGCATGGTGCGGAGCCTGGTACAGCGGCTGACGAATACCTCCATGATCGTGTTGAGGTAGAGCACGACGAACTCCGCGTCCCAGGTCCGGAACAGATAGGCCTTTCCGAATACGTCGGACAGCGTTTCCGCGATGTAGCTGAGCATCTCCCGGCCGTAATCATACCCCTGATTCCCGTTGATCGCGGAAAAATTGGGGACATCCAGGGACAGGGCGCCCATGGAGCTGAAGGTATCCGAGGTCAGCGAGTCCACGATATCCAGATAGGCGCGCAGGTTGGGGAGCCTGGTGAGCACGCCGTGGACCAGCGGAAGGGGAGCGCTCATGTTCCGGTAGCGTTCCTGCTCCTGCTTCAGATAAGGGAGCATGGCGTTGATCAGGGCGGGCTCGTCCGAATGCTTCTGCGCGTTTTCCACACAGAAAAAGCCTCTCACCTCGGTTTTGGAGAACAGGGGAAAAGCGGCGTAATGCCAGAATTTTCCCTCCTCCCGGAAGCCGAAGCTCTCTCCGCTGCTTCTGGTGATGATGGGGGCCTTCTCCTTCATGCACCTCTGCAGGAGCGGAAATTTGTCCAGGGTCATGCCGGAAAGGATGTGCTGGATGCTGTATTTCCTCCGGCTGGTCCATTCATAGAGCATGGTGACCGTCCTGCGCTTTTCGGAAAGCGCCAGGATATAGATCCGGGAAGCGTGGTAATAGCGGCCCAGCCTGCGCAGGACGCCGTCCATGGAGATCTTCAGGGTGCGGGCGTTGAGCATGAAGGTGAGACAGTCGAACACGGCCGCATGCTCCTCCGGCGTCAGGGAGTGAAGCGCCTCCAGCCGGGAGAAGGAGATCCCGTCCGCGCCGTCTTCCTTGCTGATCCCGCTCCAGGTCCAGTCTTCGTCCATGTCCGGGAAAACGACCATGTCCATCGCGGCGTTTTCATAGATCCCGCGCAGGGAGGAGACGCGGGAAAGTAGCAGATCATAGTCCGCGTTTCCGTTCTGCCCAAGGACCGCGCAGGCGATGAAGCGGATGTCGTCAAGCTTCACCTGATTTCTCAGGACGGTACGCAGATAGGCAAAAGCGTCCTCCAGCCGTTTCTTGACGTCGAACCGGGAAGGGGCTTCCGGGAAGAAAGCGAGAAAATCCGTCTCTTCCTGTCTGCACAGGACTCAGTCAGGCCCCAGGGCAAAGGCCAGGGCGACGGCAGTAAAGCGGATCCTGCGGCATCCCTCGCTTTCCGTCTCCCCGTCATGGAAAAAGCGGCCTCCCAGATGGATCAGGGCGAGCGCGTGCATGGAATCCGTATCGCCCGGAAAGGCGGCGGCCGGACAGCGGTCCGCCTGATCCGGGACAATCCGGTCCGGGCCGGACAGAAGGAGATACCCGGAGATCGTCCGGAACGTGCGGGCATCATAAAGGCCGGTGACGGAATCCCGGCATATGACGGCGCCGGAAAGCGCTTCCCATTCATGCCGTTTCTGCGCGCTGCAGAAGCAGGCGAACAGATGGACGCTGCCGCTTACGGGATCGCGGGCCAGATTCAGGGTGACAGTGACCCAACTGATATTTCCGCCGGAATCCACCCGTTCGTAATCCTCGCAGGACCAGCAGCTTCCCTCCGCAAATGCGCCAAGAAGGCTGTCCCGGCTGAGCCGTTCCAGAAGCTGCTTCTCATCCGCCTGATGGAACAGGGAAATATCCTTCTTTTTCAGAAGCGAGGAATAGGAAAGGCCGTTGACGCGGGCGGTCTGGTCGCTGCCGTCCATCCACAGCTCTTCGACAGTATCCGCGGTGAGATCCGCGTGCAGCCTGGCGATCAGACTGTGGCGCAGCGCTTCCGGGATCGGACGCCGGGGCAGGCCGAAGGAAAACATGCCGGATACGGCGGGAAGACGCTCCTGGATCCCCACCGCCTTGACAGGCTTTCCGTCCTGATCGTGGATCTGCCGGTAGGAGAGAGCGAACCAGTTGTAGACGCCCTCCTGATCCTTCATGATGAAATTTCCGGTGCCCGCGCTTTTGCCGTCGAGAAGCGCTGCGGCGAAGCGGCGGAAAGGACCGGCTGAATCCGGATGGACCACGCCCTCCGAAAGCAGGGCTTCCGGAAAATCGGGGATCCTGCTGCCGGAGCCGTCGGAAGGAAGATCCGCGGAAAACGCATGAAAAACCCTGTCGGGCAGAGTCACGTCCCAGAGACGGAAGCGGCTCTGGCCAAAGGCGATCTGAAAACGCTCCGCATTTTCCTGAAGCTGCAGCCTGTTATGAACCGATTCGGAGACGTCCCTTGAGATTTCCAGAAAAAGAGGGCAGGACTCCCCGGCGGAAGCGATTTCCGCGATCCGCACATGCCGCCACAGCCAGTTCCCTTTCCGGGTCCGGAGCCTGTGGAGATGCTTCGACGTCTGCTTTTGCGGGATCCCCGCGCGGATGATCCGTTCATATTCCTCTTCGGCATCCGGCTGGATCCCCAGCTCCTTCAGCCCGCAGGGCAGAGGAAGGGCGGAAGGGTCGGTTTCGAGCATCCGGTAAAAGCCGGGGCTGGCGTAAACGACCCGGATGGTCTGCGCGGCTTCGAGGATACATACGCCGTCTTCCATATTTTCCAGCAGCATGCCTGACTGCGGGATGGGAAATGAACGGGTTTCTCTGGTATTCATAGTGGCCTCCGTTTCGGAGCGCAGAAGGTGGGGAACAAACGGAGAGGAGGAGGGCGCTCTATGGCAGGACCTCTCCGGAAACAGACTGTGAAGAAAGAATGGCGCGGGATGCGTTCCGCATCGGGCGCGCGGTTTGGTTTATTGAAACAGAACAATCGTTAAAAGTATAGCATACTTTTGTCGAAAAAGATACAGATTTTAGTTTTTTCTGCGAAGCAAAGAAATGTTTTTGTTAAGCGCGAATTTTTATCAACAGGAAAGCTTGATGGGAGCCGCAGGATGTGATAATCTGTTTTCGTAGTTAGATAGAACTAACTCAAAAACAGGACCCGGGACATATCATGCCGGAACGGGAGGAAAAGACGATGCCGATCGAAGAGATCACCCGCTATTTACATACGGATACCAGGGCCGGAAGGAGAAGCCTGCACATGACGCTGGCGATCCACTGCGCGCCGTTTCTGAAGGGAATGAAGGAGAGCGCGATGCTCTCCCTTCCGAGAAACCAGGCGGTGGAGCTGGGAGAACTGGCGGCGCAGGCAGGCCTGAACTGGTATTTCCTGCTTCATGAGGATGGGAAGGATATGGTTTTCCTGTATCGGAGGGACGCGTTTTTCCGATACCTGAAAAGGCCGGATGTGAAGCGGTTTCTTGCGAAACGGGGGTATTTTGAAAAGGATGGAAGCGAGGCGTTTCTGGCCTGCCGGATCCTGGGTGAGCTTTCACGCAGAATGAAGCGGTATTTTGACGGGGAGGACGGGTTTCCCCATGAAGTCGGGGTGCTGCTCGGTTATCCTACGGAGGACGTGGAGGATTATATCCGTCTGGAAGGAAAGGGCTTTCTCTTTGTCGGCTACTGGAAGGTATATCACGATGAACAGCGGGCGAGAAAACTGTTCGCGGCCTTCGACGACGCAAGGGAAAGAACGGTCCGGGAGGTCCTGGAGGGGAAAGAACTGTATCAGCTCTGCGGACAGGAGGCTTCCTGAACGGCGCTCCGGACGCGGAAACGGAGGGAGCCTGCAGAGCGCCTGGAAGGGGCTGGCGGCTGCGGCGGAATGATTCCCTGACAACAGGATCGCATCATCAGATTAAAATAAATCAAGAAAATTGATTAAATATGCACCTTGTATTTTCACAAAATGCTGTGCTACAATCTTGAAAACGGAATAAGGCAAATGCTGGGAAGAGGAATAGTAGCCGGATGTGAGGAAGCAGAGAGCTGCCGTAGGGTGCGAGGCAGCCGGAAGCGGAAGGGGAACTGACCTTGGAGCAGCCTTTCTGAAGGCCGCGGACGCGGCTGGGTAGGAAAGGACGGAGTTTCCGCCGTAGAAAGGGAAAGGGCATGGCAGTGTCCGGTTTAAGTGCGGGAGAAGCGGCGCGCAGTGTGCGGCCCGTCCCGAAATAGAGTGGTACCGCGTGAAGGAAATTTGCGTCTCTATGAAGATCCTTAAGGATGGGATTTTCACAGAGGCGTTTTTTGTGGAAGTCCCGCCAGCGGACGGAAGGTCCGCGCCGGTCATTTTTTTTCAGAAGGAGAGAAAAGCATGGATGCAGCGATCAGTGAAAAATATGGAAGGTCTTATTTTATGCCGCCCGAGGTCACTTACGACTGGGTGAGAAAGGATACGATCGGAAAGCCGCCCGTCTGGTGCAGCGTGGACCTGCGGGACGGGAACCAGGCGCTGATCGAACCCATGAGCCTGGAGGAGAAGCTGGAGTTTTTCCGGATGCTGGTGAAGGTGGGCTTTAAGGAGATCGAGGTGGGCTTTCCGGCGGCTTCGGAGACGGAGTATCGTTTTGTGAGGGAGCTGATCGAACGGAATATGATCCCGGAGGACGTGACCATCCAGGTGCTGACCCAGGCCAGGGAGCACATCATCCGGAAGACTTTTGAAGCCGTGCAGGGAGCGCCTGCAGCGGTGGTGCATCTGTACAATTCCACCTCCGTGGCGCAGAGAGAACAGGTCTTTCATAAGAGTAGAGAAGAGGTGAAGCAGCTGGCGGTGGACGGCGCGAAGCTTTTGAAGGAGCTGGCGGAAGAGACGGACGGAAACTTTACCTTTGAGTACAGTCCGGAGAGCTTTCCGGGGACAGAGGTGGACTACGCGCTGGAGGTCTGTAACGCGGTGCTGGAGGTCTGGAAGCCTGTGCCGGAGAAAAAGGTGATCATCAATATTCCCACCACCGTACAGGTGGCCATGCCCCATGTATTTGCCTGCCAGGTGGAATATCTGCATAAGCATCTGAAATACCGGGATGCGGTGGTCTTAAGCGTCCATCCTCATAATGACCGGGGCTGCGGCATCAGCGACGCGGAATTCGGCGTGCTGGCCGGAGCGGACCGAGTGGAGGGCACGCTGTTCGGAAACGGGGAACGGACCGGAAACGTGGACATCGTCACGCTGGCTTTGAACATGGTCTGCCACGGCGTGGATCCGGGACTGGATTTTTCCAGGATCATGGAGATCCGGGAAGCCTATGAGCGCCTGACGAGGATGCGGGTATATGAGCGCGCCCCCTATGCGGGCGATCTGGTGTTTACCGCCTTTTCCGGCTCCCACCAGGATGCCATTTCCAAGGGTATGGCCTGGAGAAAGGAAGGAAAGAGCGGAAAACGCTGGGAAGTGCCCTATCTTCCCATCGATCCCAGGGACGTGGGCCGGGAATACGAGTCGGATGTGATCCGGATCAACAGTCAGTCCGGTAAGGGCGGCATCGCCTTCGTGCTGAAGGAAAACTTCGGAATCTCCCTTCCGGACGGCATGAAGGAGGAGGTCGGCTATCTGATGAAGGGGGTATCGGACGAACGGCATCAGGAGCTCTCTCCGTCGGATATTTACGATATTTTTGAGACAACCTATATCTCGCCTCGTTCGGTGTTCGACATTCCGGAGTGCCATTTCCGTCAGCAGGAGGACGGCATCCTGGCCAGCGTGACCATCGGACAGGAGAAGGAGAAAAAGGTGGTGGAGGCTCCGGGAAACGGCCGCCTGGACGCGGTGAGCTGCGCGGTGAAGCTGTGCTTCGGCGTCAGCTATCAGCTGGCGGTCTATGAGGAGCATGCGGTATCCCGGGGCTCTTCCTCCCGGGCTGCGGCCTTTGTGGGCGTGCTGTATGAAGGCAGGATGTACTGGGGCGTGGGAATGGATGAGGACATCATCCGCAGCTCTGTCTGCGCTCTGGTCTCTGCGGTCAATCGGCTTCTGGAGGCGGAAGGACTCTGCCGGGAGCGGGAGGAGCGGCTGATCCGGATCATGCAGTATATCAGAGAGCATTACCGGGATGTGACGCTGGAAGCGCTGGCGGAGGAATGTCATCTGTCCGGTCCGTATCTTTCCAAATATATCAGGAATAAGTCCGGGATGACCTTTCAGGAGGCGGTCCGCCGTGTGCGTCTGAAAAAGGCGGCTTCCGCCCTGGCAAAGACCGGACAGTCGGTGGAAACGATCGCGGAGAGTGTGGGCTATGAGAGTGTGGAACACTTCAGCCGTTTGTTCAAAAGGGTATATGGGATGACACCTGTGCAGTACCGGAATCAAAAAGAAAACAGGAAGGCGTGAGCATGTGCAGCAGATACAGAATGGAAGACAGAATCTGGGAGGCTCTGGAGGAAGGTTTTCCGGAGATCGCGGCTGAGGAAAGGGAGGACCGTTTCCGTCCTTTTCTCAGCCTGCGCGGAGACATCCGCCCGTCCATGTCAGCGCCGGTTCTGGTCCAAAAGCGTTCTGAGCCGGCAGCTTCTTTAGAAAGCTGCCGGAGCATGCCGGAGATGAAATCGTGTAGCTGGGGATTTCCGGACATACAGGGAAAGGGTCTGATCATCAATGCCAGATGTGAGACTGTTCTGGAGAAAAAGCTGTTTTCAGAAAGCGTGCGGAACCGGCGCTGTCTGATCCCGGCGTCGGGTTTTTACGAATGGTCGCAGCAGAAGGATCCTTATTTTTTCACCCGGAAGGGAGCGGAGAACAGAAGGAGCGGACTGCTGCTGATGGCAGGGTTTTACCGGAAATGGGATGGACAGGACCGGTTCGTGATCCTGACCACACAGGCCAACGATTCCATAAAAGAGATCCATCCGAGAATGCCCCTGATCCTGACCGCTGAAGAAGGAAGAAAATGGCTGGCAGAGGACGGCTCTTTTGTTTCCCTTCTGAAAAAGCGGCCGGAGGAGCTGGACCGGGAGCCTTTGGGGCAGCTGAGCCTCTTTTTATAGCCGGCCGGATTCCCCTCTCGTCAGCCTGACGGCGGACAGGGGCGGGCTGGGAGCGAAACTGCCGGAAGCGGCCAGTTCAGGCTTGACAATCCCTTTGAGTTAGAATATACTAACCATGAAAATGAAAGCAGAACATAACGGAGATCAAAACGATTTTCGATTGGGAAAGGAGCGGACGATATGTGGTCTTTTTTGGTCAGTCATGCAGGAACGATCGTGACGGCGCTGGTTCTGGCTGCGGTGATCTTCTTCGTGGTCCGTAGCATGATCCGTGCTAGAAAAGCGGGGAAGGGCTGCTGCGGGGGAAGCTGTAGTGCATGCAGCGCCTGCTGCAGAGGAGGAAGCCTGCCGCAGGGGAAGGAAGATCCCTCTGCGCAGAACGGATGAGGCAGAAAAACGGACAGGAGTGAAGGCAGATGACGGCAAACGCTGAACGCAGAGAAAATACGGAGGAAAGAAAAGAACGGATCCTGAAGGAACTGAGAAGAAACGGATTTCGGATCACCAGCCAGAGAAGGCTGCTGATCGAGATCATCCTTTCCGAGGGATGCTCCTGCTGCAAGGAGATCTACTATCAGGCGGTCAGACGGGATCCTTCGATCGGGATCGCCACGGTATACCGGATGGTCAGGACGCTGGAGGACATCGGCGCGATCAGCCGCAAAAATATGTACCGGATCGGCTGTGAAGAGAACTGCAGCATGTGCGGAGACTGTGTGCTGATTCTGGAGAACAGGGAAAGGGTCAGCTTTTCCATGGAGGAATTCAGAGAGGCGGCGGGAGAGGTGCTGCGCAGAAAGGGGTATTCCGGCGGGCAGCGGGTCAAGAGTGTGCTCTGGAATCAGAACGGATAAAAAATGATGGGATAAGGCCCTCCGCAGGAAAGCCGGGCGGCCTGCGGCAGCTTTCGGGCAGGATCCGGGCCTGCTTCAACATCCGGGAGGAAAAGCCCGGAAGCTGCCGGGAGATTACGGAATGGCCGCCGGAGGGCTGAGCCCTGCACCGCCTGTCAGAAGGGCCGGCATCACACCCGCCTCCGGTAAAGTTTCTCCACCCACTGGATCACCTGATACAGCCCCATGGCGATGACGCAGAGGATCAGAATAGAAGTGATCACCATATCCAGCTGAAACAGGCGGGACGCGCAGGTGAGCAAAATGGATAGCCGACAGAAATCCTGCCGGCTTTTTTTAATGGTTTGCCATCCAACACGGTAGATGGTAAAATCAAAAATATAAGGACAGGCAACGGTCTACGGGATAAAGTCCGGCCTGTCCGTTATGCAGTGCCTGGGGAAAGGAGCGCATAAAACGATGAATGATTTTAAGAAAAGACTTCCCATCGGAATAGAGAGCTTTGAAAAAATCCGCAGTGAAGGTTTCTATTATGTGGATAAGACGGCAATGATCCGGGATCTGCTCCTTGACTGGGGAGAAGTGAATCTGTTTACCAGACCGAGAAGATTCGGGAAATCACTGAATATGAGCATGCTGAAATCTTTTTTGGAGATTGGCTGCAATAAAGCTTTGTTCGATGGACTGGAAATTTCAGGACAGACGGAGCTGTGTGAAGAATATATGGGAAAATTTCCGGTTATTTCAATCAGCCTGAAGAGCATAAGCGGTGCGGATTACACATCCGCCCGAAATTTACTGTGTTCTGTCATTGGGAAGGAAGCGTTGCGATTCTCTTTTCTGCTTGAAAGTGAAAAGCTGCTGGAGCAGGAAAAGGAGATGTATCGAAAGCTGATCTACGTTCCAGCAGAAAGTCTCAGTAATTTTTCCATGGCGGACGATGTACTGGTGAACAGTCTGCAGACCCTTTCCTCGCTGCTGTACAGGCATTACGGCAGGAAGGCAGTCATATTGATTGACGAATATGATGTACCGCTGGCCAAGGCGAACGAACAGGGATACTATGACGAAATGGTTCTGCTGATCCGAAATCTGTTTGAGCAGGCGCTGAAAACCAATGACAGCCTGTATTTTGCTGTGTTGACCGGATGCCTGCGCATCTCAAAGGAGAGCATTTTTACGGGGATGAATAATCTGAACGTCCAATCTATTACGGATGTACAGTTTGATGAATACTTTGGCTTTAGCGACGATGAAGTGAAGGATCTCCTGAACTACTACGAAATCGGAGAAGCTTGTGAAGATGTCAGGTCCTGGTACGATGGATACCGTTTTGGAAATGTGGACGTGTATTGTCCCTGGGATGTGGTCAATTTTGTCCAGAAGCGCAGAAACGATCCGTCTCTCTATCCGGAATCCTACTGGTCGAATACCAGCAGCAACGATATTGTCAGGCATTTGTTGGAAAATGCCTCTGCGGGAACCCGTAACGAGATCGAACGGCTGATTGCCGGGGAAACGGTTTTGAAGAAAATCAGGAATGAACTGACCTACCGGGATATTTACGCTTCGGAAGAAAACGTCTGGAGCGTGCTTTTCACAACCGGCTATCTGACGCAGGCAGGAAGGCCGGATCCCAGACGGAGAAACTGGATCAGGCTGGCGATTCCTAATGAGGAAATCCGGGAGATTTTCATAAATCAGATTCAGGACTGGATACAGGCGGTAGTCAGAAAGGACACGACGGAGCTTGATCGGTTCTGCGAGGCTTTGAAAGCTGGAGAGCCGTCCGTTGTGGAGAATGTCTTTACCTCCTGGCTGGAACGGACAGTGAGCATCCGGGACACAGCGGTCAGAAAGGACTTAAAGGAAAACTTTTACCACGGCTTCCTGCTGGGAATCCTGCGGTATCAGACGGAATGGAATGTTTTTTCCAATCTGGAAAGCGGAGACGGGTATTCGGACATTCTGATCGAAATCCTGTCGGAGAAGATTGGCATTGTGATCGAGATGAAATATGCGGAAAAAGGAAAACTGGAGGAAGCCTGTCAGGCTGCAATCGAGCAGATCGAAGAGAAGGATTATGCCGCCAGGCTGAGAGAAGAGGGGATGGAAACCATTCTGGCCTATGGCATCGCCTGCTTCCGGAAGTGGTGCCGGGTGGAGCTGAAAAAGGTATGACAGGCTCTTTTTGAATAGCTGCAGAGATGGAGAAAAATATGATCGACAGAAATGATATGCTGGAACTGACAAGACGACTGACTCCCGCGCGTTCCAGCGTGGACAGGATCGCGGGGGCATGGTTTGATGAAGAGGGCTATGTGGAAGGAACCTTTAATAAGAATATCCTCCATCTGAAGCTGTCGGAGCTGAAAAAGAATCTGGAGCTGGCGAAAACCGTCCTGTTTTCCAAAACGAACGACCAGCTGAAGGATTACAGGATCAGCGCCTCTTCGAGAAAGCCAGGCGGCCTCTGGCAGCTTCTGGATGGAATGAAGGGTTCCGGCCTGAAAAATGACGCGCTGGCGGATCTTTTCTATGAGCTTTTGGGAGAGCGTTTTCTGAATGGCGCGCCTTCCTACTGCTTTCTGTTTCATGGAAGCTACGATGTCCCCGTGAAGGGACTGGACGGAGAATGGCTGGAGGGCTCGGAAGAGGTTTATGAATATGTAATCTGTGTGATGGGCCCTGCCCTTGACGGCTATGAGCCGGGAGCGCCGGAATATGGCTTCCTCTATCCTGCCTTCCGGGAGAGGACTACGGGATGGGAGTTCATTAATATCTATGAAAAAACGCCGGGGAAGGGCAATCAGATCACGAAATGGCTGCTTGCGGGATAGGCCGCAGAAAGGGGGATGAAACAGATGGGAAGATTTGTGAATCCGGACAACAGCGCTTTTCAGACAGCCCTGAATTCCCGGATATATGTGGATAAAACCGGCCTCCTGGAATATACCAGCCAGGTATTGGATACGGAGAATGCGTTTATCTGCAACAGCCGCCCCCGGAGGTTCGGGAAATCCGTTACGGCAAACATGCTTACGGCATATTACAGCAGGGGATGTCAGTCGGAAGAGATGTTTGAAGGGCTGGAGATCAGCAGAAAACCATCTTTCCGAAAGCATTTGAACCAGTATGAAGTGATTCATTTTGACGTACAGTGGTGTATGATCCCTGCAGGAGGGGCGGATCATGTGGTTTCCTATATCGAAAGAAACGTGATCGCGGAGCTTCGGGAAATCTGGCCGGAACAGCTTCCTGAGTCGGTAGTTTCTCTGTCGGAGGCTTTATCCCGCATCAATGCTGAGACGGGGAAGAAATTTATCGTGATCATCGACGAATGGGATGTTCTGATCCGTGATGAGTCGGCGAATCGTGCGGCGCAGGAGGAATATGTCAATTTCCTTCGCGGATTATTCAAAGGAAGTGAACCGACAAAGTTTATCCGGCTCGCCTATCTGACCGGAATCCTTCCGATCAAAAAAATGAAGACACAGTCGGCATTGAACAATTTTGATGAATTTACCATGCTGGATGCCAGTGTTCTGGCGCCCTATGTCGGTTTCACGGAGGATGAGGTCAGAAAACTGTGCGCGGACTACCAACGGGATTTTGAAAGTGTGAAGCGCTGGTATGATGGATATCGCCTGGAGGACTGCCACGTTTATAATCCTAAAGCGGTTGTAACCGTTATGCTGCGGGGAAAATTTCAGAGCTATTGGTCGCAGACAGGAACCTATGAAGCAATCGTTCCGCTGATCAACATGGATTTTGACGGACTGAAAACGGCTGTGATCGAAATGCTTTCCGGAACTTTTGTGGAGGTAGATACGGGATCGTTCCAGAATGATATGATCAGCTTCGCGAACAGGGACGATGTGCTTACCTGTCTGATCCATTTGGGATATTTGGCCTATGATGAGAAAAAACGGGCCGCATTTATACCGAATGAAGAAATCCGCCAGGAGCTGACGGCTGCCACGAAGAGGAAGAAGTGGAGCGAAATGCTGAAATTTCAGCAGGAATCAGAGATCCTTCTCGATGCGACACTGGAAATGGATACAGAGACCGTTGCGGAGAAAATGGACAGGATCCATACGGAATACGCTTCGACGATTCAGTATAACAATGAAAATTCTCTTAGCAGCGTATTAACGATCGCCTATTTAAGTACGATGGAATATTATTTCCGACCGGTCCGTGAAATGCCAACCGGAAGAGGTTTCGCGGATTTTATCTATATCCCGAAGCCGGAGTATATCAAAGATTATCCGGCGTTGCTGATCGAACTGAAATGGAACAAAAATGTAAAGACAGCTATCAGTCAGATAAAAGAAAAAAATTATCCCCAGGCGCTTTGGGATTATACGGGGGATATTCTGCTGGTCGGCCTCAGCTATAACAAAAAGACCAGGGAGCACCAGTGTGTGATTGAAAGATTGGACTACTGGAATGAAAGAACAGTTTAAAGATCAGTTGAAGAAGCTTTATGATTTTATCAGGAGGTGGAACTACAGTATGAAGAAAAAGCAGGAGATTTTCAGAGTTTCGAAACAGATATGAAAAAGGTTTTTGGAAGGTCAAAAAAAATTAAGATAGACAGATTCTGTCTATCCGGATCCGTATCATAGATAATTAGAGACGGTAAGGTCTTGCCACCCGTCTGCTGATATGCTATTTTTATACCGTAACCGTACAACTGTCGAAGAAAGGAGGACAACTGCCATGACAAAAACACATCATAACAAAAACTATATTTTATTCAGGACGACAAAAAGGCGCAGAAGTCTTTCTTATCTTTGGAAGTGGATCTGAATGGACGCAGACACAGGTACGGGCGGCTCCATCAGATTTACATCAATTACGATCAGACAAGATGCCAGGCACCTCTTTGTTGAGGTGCCTTTTTTGCGCGATAAGCCCGGCTCGTCCTTTTTTAAGACAGAAAGGATTTATCAGGATATGAAAACAATTCAGGGAAAATTCGCAGAAGCGAAGATCTATTCGGATACCTGTGAGGATTACGCGGCTGCGCAGATTCAGATGCTTTGCGACAATGAAACGGCAGAGAACGCCGTTATCCGCGTTATGCCGGATGTGCATCCGGGAAAGGTAGGAACGGTCGGACTTACCATGACGGTGGGAAAGAGGCTGATTCCTTACCTGCTGGGCGGGGACATCGGCTGCGGAGTATCATGTGTGGTATTCAAAACGAAGAAAATCGAAGGAAAACAGCTGGATGCGGTGATCCGGGAGAGGGTTCCCTCAGGAATCGCGATCCGCCAGGAAATCCACCGCTATGGAGAAGAGGCACATCTGGAAGAGCTTCTCTGTTTCCGGCATGTCCAGGAGAAAAAAGCGCTCCTGAGCCTTGGAACGCTGGGCGGAGGAAACCATTTCATCGAGGTGGACCGGGATGAAGAGGGCAACCATTATCTGGCTGTCCATTCCGGCAGCAGACATCTGGGAGTGGAGGTTACGGAGTATTATCAGAACCTGGCATATCAGGCCTGCCGGGAGAGGGGAATTCCCCATCCGATCAGCTTTCTGGAAGGAGAACAGCTGGAGGCTTATCTGCATGACGTGGGGATCGTTCAGAGGTTTGCTGCCCTTAACCGGGCGTGCATTCTGGACGAAATCTGCAAGGGGATGAAGTGGAAGGCCATTGACCGGCTTGACACGGTGCATAACTATGTGGCGGAGCTTTCGGACGGAACGCCGCTTTTGAGAAAAGGGGCGGTATCCGCACAGCAGGGAGAACGGCTTCTGATCCCCATCCATATGAAAGAGGGGATGCTTCTCTGCGAAGGGAAGGGAAATCCCGACTGGAATTTTTCCGCGCCCCACGGAGCCGGGCGCGTGTACCGGAGGGATCAGGTGAAGGAACATTT
Organism: Candidatus Eisenbergiella intestinipullorum; assembly: GCA_019119815.1. Lineage (GTDB taxonomy): Bacteria > Bacillota > Clostridia > Lachnospirales > Lachnospiraceae > Eisenbergiella > Eisenbergiella intestinipullorum. The sequence goes on from DWWH01000007.1 coordinate 156,510, forward strand.
TACCGTATCCGATTATAAACGGGAGATGAAAGGGATTTATTCCAGCTGCATTTCCAGGGATACGCTGGATGAAGCGCCCTTTGCCTATCGGAGCGCGGAGGAAATCAGGAAACAGACGGAAGAAACCGTATGGATCAGGAAGGTGCTTCGGCCTGTCTATAATTTCAAGGCAGGCGGGAACCGTTAAGAGGAGGAATGAAAGAATTATGAATTTACCAGTCAGTGTGAATCAAGAAGAGCTATTGAATCTTCTTTTAAATATTGCGCCCACCAGGCCGGTTTTTATCTGGGGTGCGCCCGGAATCGGGAAATCGGCCCTGGTGGAAAAGTTTGCCGACAGCGTGGGGCTTCCCTGTGTTTCTCTGCTGGGAAGCCAGCTGGCCCCGGAGGATATCATCGGTATTCCCCAGATCGTGGGAGAGGTGAGCACCTTCCGGCCGCCCAGAATGATTGCGAGGACAGAACCTTACTGTCTGTTTCTGGATGAGCTGAATGGCTGTTCTCAGGAGGTGCAGAAGGCGTTTTATTCCCTGATCCTGGAGAAAAGAATCGGAGAATACCACCTGCCGCAGGGGAGCGTGATCATCGGGGCGGGAAACCGTTCGCAGGACGGGGCGATCGTGAAAACCATGTCCACCGCCCTGATCAACCGGATGTTCCATGTCCAGCTTCAGCCGAACGTGAACCAGTGGCTGGAATGGGGCTATGAAAACGGGCTCCATCCCTGGGTGCTGGAATACATTACCCAGCGGCCCGATCATCTGTTTTCCCTGCCGCCCAAAACGGAGGAACCCTACTCCACGCCCCGTTCCTGGCACATGCTCAGCGACGCCATAAAGGAGTGGGGAGAAAAAATGACCCGGGAGGAGCTGAAAATGCTGGCATATGGCTGCCTGACCCCTTCCCATGCCGGACAGTTCCTGGCGTTTACGAAGCAGACAGAAAATAAATTCTTCCTGGAGGAAATCATCAAGGGGACGAGAAAATGGCCTGCAAAACCGGAGGACAGGGATGTGCTTTATTTTGTGGCGCAGTCCTTCCGGGCAAGGCTGTGGCATGATCTTCCCCGGAGCAGACAGAAAATGAACGCGGACGCGCAGTATCTGGCGCACCGTGCCAAAGCGCTGATGAAGGAGCTGGCGTCCCTGAATCTGGAGATCGCTCAGATGGTGGTTTCACCGGAAGACGGCCACGAGCTGCCGGACTGGTTTCTGATGGAGATTGTCAGGGACCTGCCGCGGCTGGTGAGAAAGGCGGGATAAGCCCCGGAATGGAGGATACGGATGGGAAAGAAGGAAAACCGGAAAGCGGAAAAAAAGTCGCTTATCAACCTGCAGGAGGGAATGGAGATCATTGACTGCCATAGCCTGTTCGGAAGGCTGGGCGGATGGATCTGCCCTGTAAAAAGGGATGTGCTGGGAAAGCAGACCGCTTCCGTGGTGACGGCGGGAGGGAGGATTTATGTGAATGAGGATCTGCTCCTTTCACCGGAGGAATGGGCTTATCTCATAGCTCATCAGCGTCTGCACCTTGCCTTCGGGCATTTTGACGCGGCGAAAATGCCTTATGGAGAGGAAGCGGGATCTTCCGGAAAAGTGGATATTTGTCTCTGGCACATGGCCTGCGACCTGTATATAATGGGATTTTTGAGTGATCTGAAGGTGGGAAGATGTCCTGTACGGATTCCGGAGCATGGGAGAACCGGGGGAGACGAAGGAAAAATTTATCAAAGACTTTTATATCCCGGAGACATGCTGGAAGAAAGACACGCGGCGGATGCCCTGATGGAGCTGATCCATATGAAAGGGCTGGAATCGCCCATCCGGGACTGGGAAAACGGGATCAATCCCTATTCCCGTACCTTTTCCCGGGCGCTGAATACCGCTGTCCTGTCGGTGGTGGAAGAGGCAGGCGGGCCGGAAAAAACGGGAAGCGCATCCGTCCAGACCCGGATGGCGGTGGAGTGGTTTCTGAGCCATTATCCATTGCTGGGAGGACTGGCGGCAGGGTTCTCTGTTGTTGAGGATTATCAGGTCTGCCAGAAGCTGGAAATTCAGGTTGCGGCGGTGGATGTGGGAAAGGCAGTCATTTATCTGAATCCCGCCGCACCGCTGGAGCCGGAAGAGAGGAAGTTTGTCCTGGCTCATGAGTACCTGCACGCCGGACTGCGGCATGACAGCAGGGGCAGGGGGCGCGATCCGCTTTTATGGAATATTGCCTGTGATTTTGTGATCAACGGCTGGCTGAAGGAAATGGAGGTCGGCGTTATGCCGCAGTCCGCCCTTTATGCGAAGGAATATGAGGGCCTGTCCGCAGAAAGTATTTATGACAGCCTGCTGACCGACATCCGATTCGCCATGAAACAGATTACCTTTCGGGGATATGGGAAAGGGGATGTGCTGGCGGGGACGGATGGGAATCTCCTGCCGGGAATGGGCGGCAGGAAAACCCTTTCGCCGGGGCTGGATGTCTGGCTTCGGGAAGCGCTCGCTCAGGGACTGGACTGGCATATGAAACAGGATGGCCGCGGCTTTCTGCCGATGGGACTGGTGGAAGAAATCCGCGCCCTCAGCATGCCGCCCATTCCCTGGGATGTAAAACTGGCGGAATGGTTTGAAGAACATTTCCCTCCCGTCCAGATCCATCACAGCTATGCCAGGCCGAGCCGCAGACAGAGCAGTACGCCGGATATTCCCAGGCCGGGAAAGGTAATCCGTGAGGAAGACCGATGGACTGTCACCTTCGGAGTGGTGCTGGACACCTCCGGCTCCATGGAGAAAGAGCTTCTCGGAAAGGCGCTGGGAAGTATCGCGGGCTATGCGGAGGCGAGAGAAGTTTCCTGGGTACGGGTGGTTTTCTGCGACGCGGAAGCCTATGACGCAGGCTACCTTGCTCCGGGAGAAATCGCGGGACGGGTGGAAGTGACCGGAAGGGGAGGGACTGTCCTTCAGCCTGCCATCCGGCTTCTGGAGGAAGCGAAGGATTTCCCGCCGGACAGCCCCATTCTGATCATTACGGACGGAATGATTGAAGACCATCTGGGGATACACAGGGAACACGCCTTTTTGATACCGAGAGGGAGCAGGCTTCCCTTCCGCCCCAGAGGACAGATCTTTTATTTTGAATAATCGTTTGCAACGAGGAGACTAGTGTAAAAAATAAGCCCGATGGCTTATTTTTTACACGGCTATTTGTGCCGGAGCGTCACAAATAGCCCTGATGGCAGAAGAGAAATTGCATCCGCAATTTCTCTTCGCCCCGTCGCGGCAAAGCAAAGCTTTGCTACGCTCCGGAATGGAGATTGCAATGAGAACACTGCTTATCATGCGTGGACTTCCCGGAAGCGGCAAGTCCACATGGATAGAAGAAAACGGGCTGAAGCCCTATGCCTTATGCCCGGATGAAATCCGCCTGCTGTGCTGCAGTCCGCTTTTGCAGGCGGACGGGACGGAATGTATCGGAGGAAACAGCGAAAATACGGTCTGGAAGGTTTTTTTCCGGCTGTTGAAGGAACGGATGCGGCACGGCGCTTTTACCGTAATAGACAGCACCAACATCCGGACAGAAGAACTGCGGCGCTATAAAAAGCTGTGCGGGGAATACCGTTACCGGGTCTACTGTGTGGATTTTATCCAGGTCCCTTTGGAAGAAGTGAAGCGCAGGAACCTAAGCCGCGAGCCGTTGAAAAGAGTCCCGGAGCAGGTGATCGAGCGGATGTACCGCAGTCTGTCCGGTCAGAAGATTCCTTCCGGAATCGTTGTCATTCGGCCCGAGGAACTGGAACGGGTGTGGCTGAAAAAGATCGACCTCTCCGGATACCGGAGAATCCATCACATCGGGGACCTGCATGGCTGTTATACCGTCCTGCAGGAGTATCTGGACGGACAGGGCGGGATGAAGGAGGATGAGTTTTATATCTTCCTCGGAGATTATATCGACAGAGGCATGGAAAACGCGGAGGTCATCCGCTTCCTGCTCACCATAGCGGAAAGGAAAAATGTGCTCCTGCTGGAGGGAAACCATGAAGCATCCCTCCGGGACTGGGCGGACGGCGGAGAAGGCAGGTCAAAGGAGTTTCGGCTGCACACCCGCAGGGCGCTGGAGAAGGCGGAAATCGATCCTAAAGAAGTTCGCTGCCTGTACCGGAAATTCGGACAGTGCGCTTACTACAGCTATGGGGACAGGGATTTTCTGGTCACCCATGGAGGACTGAGCATCCTGCCGGAGAATCTGACTCTCGTGGCGACGGAACAGATGATCAACGGAACCGGGGAATACGCGGACGCAGACCGGACGGCGGAAACCTTTGAGAAGACTGCACCGGCTTCCTGTTATCAGATCTTCGGACATCGGAATCCATCCGGACAGCCGGTGCGCATGAATGATCGGGTTTATAACCTGGAAGGAGGCGTGGGAACAGGAGGCTTTCTGAGATGCGTCCAGGTGGACGGCGATGGGATTCGTCCGGTGGAAATCAAAAATCCGGTCTGGCTCACGCCGAAACTTCGGGAAAAGCAGGCGGTAGAGGATGCGGTGATCCAGCTCCGGACGGACCCGGCTGTGGCAGAAAAACGGTTTGGGAATATCTCTTCTTTCAACTTTACCAGAGAAGCCTTTCGGGAGAGGGATTGGAATGAACGTACCATTCAGGCGAGGGGTCTGTATCTGGACACCGCGCAGAACCGTGTGGCCGCCAGAGCCTATAACAAGTTTTTCAATATCGGAGAACGCCCGGAGACGAGATGGAGCGCCCTGCAGCAGAACCTCCGGTTCCCGGTAAGCTGTTATGTGAAGGAAAACGGTTTTCTTGGGCTGGTCTCC